>CAMSQM010000025.1 GCA_947062675.1 uncultured Roseburia sp. | reverse complement strand
AATACGGAGAGCACGGAGACAGCGGGGACACCGTCCGGAAGCACGGAAGCGGCGGACAGTGAGGAACCGGAGGGAACGAATCAGAATATGGCTCCCGTGCTGCCGGAGCAGGAAGCTGTCACGGCGGAGACAGAGGAAGAGCTGCCTGTTTTTGAAGAGGAAGCCAGAGTACTTATGGAAGGACAGTCCGTGATCACGGTTCAGGCGGCAAACGGCGCGGATATAGCGCAGGCGCTGGACGATGCTCTTGAGCAGGCGAGGGACACTGCGACAGCGGAAGCGCCGGTGACTGTCAGAGTGCCGGCAGGATCCTACACGCTCAGTTCCAGATCACGGATTTACAGCAATACAATACTGGATTGTACCGGTGTTACGTTTAAATATACCGGGGCGACCGGAAATATGCTGATGCTGGGGACCAACGGAAGCTATAAAGGGCAGGATAACTATAATATGAGCGAGGCCTGCAAAGGGTACGGCGGTTTTGAGAATATCACAGTCAGGGGCGGCGTGTGGGAAGGCAATAAGAGCAATACCGGCACACTGATCCGTCTGGCGCACGCGACAAATGTAACGCTTGAAGGCGTATCACTTGTGGGCGGCGGCTGCGCGCATCAGATCGAGGTCGCAGCGATCGACGGTTTTTATGTGAAAAACTGTACATTCAGGGATTTTGGTGTTTCCAGAGCGGACGATCCGGACAAGCAGGAGGCGCTGCAGCTTGATATTGCCTGCAGTTCTGACGTGTTTAAGGATATTTATGAGGACGGTTCCGTGATGAAAAATGTGGAGATCACGGGATGTATTTTTGCAAACGTACCGCGCGGTGTCGGTACACATACGATGCTCCACGGCGCATATCATGAGAACATTAAGATTAACGGAAATACGTTCACCAATGTGACGGAGGAGGCGATCGTAGGCCTGAATTACTACAACTGCGAGATTAAGGATAATAAGATCACGGACTGCGGCGCAGGTATTCTTTTTCAGTTCTTTAAGTCTGCCGATAAGACGACGGGGAATACACCGTCTGTCTACACGACTGTTTTTGACGGACAGACACCGTACAGCGGCACAGTGCGCCATGACGCGAATACTGTGATCAGCGGCAATAAAATTTCGACGAAGTATGCTCCGACCTGTGACGAGATCCAGGGTATCTGGGTATACGGCGTGAATCTGACAAAGAGTTCCAAAGGCGGAGATGGAAAGACGCTTCCGAAGGGAGATTATTACATAAGCAATGTCACCGTGACCGGAAATACGATCACGACAGCGGGACACGGAATTCACCTGACCAATGCGAGAAACTGTCCTGTAAGCGGGAACAGCATCACGGGAAAAGGCACGGACGCAAAAGATCCCAATGCCGATAAATATGACGGTATTATGATTGCAAACGGGTCTGTCGGCGGAGAGGTGACAAACAATACTATCAGCAGTATGCCGCGAAACGGAATCTTTGTGATGGAGGAGGCCGGTGCGACGGCGGTATCCGGCAATACGATCACAGACTGTACATGGGCAGGCGTCAATGTCTTTGATAAGAGCAGTGTGGCGGGGGGAATCACCTCTAATACCATTACAGGCACTAAGCACGGCGGTGTGATGATCAGCACGGACAGTACCACCGGCGATATCAGCGGTAACACAATCACTTCCGTCAGCGGAGAAGCTGGAATTACAGTATTTAAGAAGAGTACCACGGGCAGCATCAGCAATAACACAATTACGGATATGGGAAAAGAAGATGGCGGGAATAAGTACTGCCACGGAATCAAACTGACAACGGACGCGGCCTGCGGTTCGATTTCCGACAACCGGATTCTGAAAAATACCGGCGCGTACGCAGCGGCAAACGGAATTCTTCTGTTCAGCGGCTCCGCAGCCAGTGGCTCCATTACGGGGAATACCATCGGGAAGACGGCGGATATAGCGCTCTCTGTTTCCACGAATTCAAAGGTGGGAGGGGAGATCAGCGGCAATAAGATTACCGATACGGCGAAGAGCGCAATCTTTGTGTACAAGTCCAGCAGCGTAGGCGGAGATATCAAAAATAATACGATCAGCAACGCGAAGGAGAGCGGGATTTACCTGACGGGAGACGTCAAAGTAAAAGGAAGCGTTTCTTCCAATACAATCACTTCCGTGGGCGGGAAAGGTATTTATGTGTACAACAAGTCCACAGTGAAAAATATTCAGAAGAATACGATTAAAAAGGCGAAGAGCCAGGGAATCAATCTTGCGAGCATGAAGAATAAGATTACCATTTCAGGTAATAAGATTTCCAGCGGTTCTGATATCGGAATTATTATCCAGCCGGGCACCACAAAATATGTGGCGACGGTGAACAAAAATACGATTGCAGGCAACAACAAGACGTCAGGCATACGTATTATCAACGGAAACGTGTCGATTGCCGATAATAAGATTTCCAAAGTAAATGTCGCTGTTTTCGCCAGCAAGGGCGTAAAAGGCTCCATCTACACGAACGATTACGGCAGCAAAGTAAAAGTAAAAGTCAGGGTGGAGAAAGTCGGCGATCCTGCCATGAAGCCTGTCAATGTCAAGAGCGCAAAGTCTTCCGCGAAGAAGAAAGCGACAGTGTCATGGACAAAAGTATGGGGTGTGACCGGATATGAGATTCAGTGTTCCACAAAGAAGAATTTCTCCTCCGGCATCAAGTCGGCGACAGTGAAAAAGAATACTGGTTCCGGAACGGTCACGAAGCTGACATCAGGTAAGACGTATTATGTGAGAGTCAGAAGTTACCAGAAGTGCGGCAGCGTAAATGTATACAGCGATTTTGGAAAGACAAAGACTGTAAAAGTAAAATAAGCAGGAGATAAGCGTGACGCATATAAAAACCGGCTGCCACCGCAGCCGGTTTTTTGTATCACAGGGGCGAATCAGCGTGAGTGCGGCAGGCCGCACTCTTTTTGAACATGAATCTGTGTGGTATGACAGGGGAAATTGAATTACGGGAGGAAAAGAGTATGAAATTCAGGCAATACCGTATACTGGCAGCGGCTTTATTTTTATGTGGGGGACTGCTGATTTCAGGCAGTGTTCCGCTGGCTGCAGCGCAGAATATGGAGGAACTTCCGGTAATCACCATGGGGGACGCAGAGGCAGACAAACCACCGGTGCAGATGCGGGAGAGCGCATCATTCTGCCCGGAGGAGCAGAGCAGCCCGGAGATGATACCGGAGGAAACATCCCTCAGAATGGAAGCGGCCGGGACAAATCAGGTGGTTGTGAAGGTGACGGGCAAAGATATCGCTGAGAGGGGAGCTTATCATGCGCTGCAGGAGGCCCTGGACCTTGCGCGTGCGAATGCGACGGAGGCTGTGCCGTACAGAGTTGAAGTCGAGCCGGGTTCCTACACGCTGGAATACGGTCTCCACATATACAGCAATACACATCTGTATATGCAGGGCGTAACATTTCATCTGAGTAAGGGATCCAGTGCGAATATGCTCAAAGTAGGCGATATTGAGGATACGCAGAAGGGATATTATTATAAGAATATCACGCTGGAGGGCGGCGTGTGGAATGAGAACGGCAACGGCAATACCTGTCTTAAGGCGGCTCATGTCTCAGGGTTTGCGATGCTGAATCAGACGCTGATGAATGTAAAGGACGGACATCTTGTGGAGCTTGCCGGTGCAGAAAATGTCACCATAAAAGGCTGTACGTTTAAGGATCAGACGCTTAAGAGCGGCGCAAAAAGCCAGACATTTGAGGCGGTACAGATTGATATTCTGCAGAAGGAACATTTTACGGGCTACCGCATTGAGGAGCTTCCGATCCGCAATATTGTATTTGAGGGATGCACTTTTACGAATGTTCCGCGTGGAATCGGGAGCCACACGGCGGTGTTAAACAGCCAGGTGGACAATGTGAAGATCACAGGGTGCACGTTTTCTAAAATAAAAAGCGCCGCAATCCAGAGCATGAACTGGAAAAACTGTGAGATTTCCGGAAATGTGATCAAGGATGGACCGCGCGGTATTGCGATTTATTCTATCCGCGACGGCGGCACGTTTCTGGCATCGGAAATTGCGAAGGAAGGGGGGCTCCCCTCCGGCACGAAGAATTCTTATGTGGAGCCGGCCGGGGATCAGAATATTGTAATCCGGGATAATACCATCACGTGCAGCGGAAAGGATCCGTATCTGGATTATGGCAATTCCGGTATTTCCGTTATGGGAATCCACTTTAAAAAAGCGACAAAGCAGGGCGACGGCAGCGGAACGATTCCGGCTGGAAATTATTTTGTCAGCGGGGCAGTGGTGTCCGGAAATAAGATCAGCACGGACGGGTTTGGCATCCGCCTTATGGACACGAAAAATTCCACGGTGGAGAACAATCAGATCCGTTTTGTGAAGAGCAGTTACAGCAAGGATATGCTTCACGGTATTCATCTGTTTGCGGAGAGCACAGGCAACCGGATTGACGGGAATGTTATTACGAAAACCGGATCAAATGGCAGCGGTATTCTGCTCAGCGAAGGATCTTCCGCGACGTCGGTCAGCCGGAACCGGATCGTTTCGCCGAAAGGGTTTGGCATCAGCGTCGATAATGCTTCCGCGGATACCGTGAGCGGGAATAAAATAACATCTCCCGCATATCACGGCATTATCGTCTATCAGAAGGGCACAGCCGGAGTCATCGGGGAAAATGTGATTACCTCTGGAAAACAGAGCGGGATTGTGATCGCCAGCCTGAAGCAGAATCTTGAGATTTCAGCCAATAAGATTTCGAAGTGTAAGGAAAATCTGGTTTATGTGAATGCAGACACACAGAAATATACGGTAAATCTTGCAAAAAATACTCTTACAGGAAATACCGGCATTTATGGTATTTTTGTGAACAGCGGCAGGGCGGATATCACGGAGAATACGGTCAGTTCCACCAAAATTCCGGTGCTTATAAATACTGGTGTGAAGGCGGTGACTGGCGGAAATGTATTTAAGAAAAATAAGACAAACTCAGTTGCAGTCGGATTTCAGCAGTATAAGAGTCTTCTGAAGCCGAAGAATGTAAAAGCGGCGAAGTCGGGGAAGAACGCTGCGCGCGTCAGCTGGCAGAAAGTTTCCGGGGCGGCCGGGTATATTGTTTACCGCTCCACATCGAAAGACGGCGTATATTCGGTGTGCGGTACGGTATCAGGGGCTTCAAAGACCAGCTACACGGACAGGAAGCTGAAAACCGGGAAGACTTATTATTACAAAGTGGCGGCTTTCAAAAGATCGTCCGATAAAAAAGTGCAGGTCGGCGGTGCTGTCAGCGCGGCGATAACCTGCAGGTTATAAGTTATAAAAGAGAAGCGGGGCCGGCTCCTTAAGACCGGGTTAAGAAAAGGTATCTGTGTTACAGATACCTTTTTCTGTATGTGATTCCTGTTTTGCCATGGATGCCGCTCAGGCATTTTCTTTCCACGCCTTCAGTATGATCTGCTCCGCATCCGCAGCTTCCCGGTCCGTGAGCTGCGGCGTATCCTGCAGCGCATATTTCAGGTTCAGATTATCATATTTGGCTTTCCCGAGCGTATGATACGGCAGAACCTCAAGCTTTTCCACGTTGGAAAGCGTGCCAAGGAATGTTCCGAGTGCGGTCAGGGGCGATTTGTCGTACGTGATCCCGGGGACGACGACATGGCGTATCCAGACCGGTATTTTTTGCGTGTCGAGGTATCTGGCAAATGCCAGGATATTCCGGTTGCCGGAACCGGTCAGCTTCCGGTGGGCCTCTTCGCCGGTGTGTTTGATATCCAGCATCACGAGATCTGTCACGGCGAGAAGCCGGTCTGTCTGCGCCAGCTGCTCCGGCCTGTCGTCAAAGAGGATCCCCGATGTGTCGAGGCAGGTGTGGATGCCGCGCTGCTTTGCCAGTGTGAACAGCTCTGTCAGGAAGGGGAGCTGGAGCATGGGCTCCCCGCCGGATGCCGTGAGGCCCCCGCTGCGGTAAAATGCCTGATTCCGCGTGAGACGGGCGATGATTTCCATTGCAGTTACAGGGTGTCCTGCTGCAGAAGACCAGGTGTCCGGATTGTGACAGTAGAGGCAGCGGAGGGGGCAGCCCTGGAAAAATACGACGAAGCGCACGCCAGGGCCGTCCACGGTGCCGAATGTTTCAATCGAATGGATGCTTCCCGTCATGCTCTGCCGCTCCTTTCCGGATGTGAGTGTGGAATGTCCGGGCGATGACTTCATCCTGCTGTTCTTTTGTCAGTTTGATAAAGTTTACCGCATAGCCGGACACGCGGATGGTCAGCTGGGGGTACTGCTCCGGGTGCTTCTGGGCGTCGAGCAGCGTGTCTGTGTTTAACACATTGACATTTAAGTGGTGACCGCCCGCAAGGATGTAGCCGTCCAGCAGGGATGCGAGATTCCTTTCCCGTTCCGCCCGGTCTTTGCCCAGGGCCTCGGGAACGATGGTGAAGGTGTTGGAGATTCCGTCCTGGGCGTCCATAAACGGGAGCTTTGCCACCGAGGCCAGCGAGGCGATGGCTCCATGGGAATCCCGCCCGTGCATCGGATTTGCGCCCGGCGCAAATGCCTCCCCGCGTTTCCGTCCGTCCGGTGTTGCGCCGGTGTTCTTTCCGTAAGATACATTGGAGGTGATGGTCAGGATCGATGTGGTCTGAACACCGCCGCGGTAGGTGTGATTTCCTTTGATGTAGCTGATAAATGTGTGAAGTACCTCTTTTGCGATTTCGTCCACGCGGTCGTCGTCGTTTCCGAATTTCGGGAAGTCTCCCTCCACCTCAAAATCTACGGCAATCCCGTTTTCATCGCGTATGGGCTTTACCTTCGCGTACCGGATGGCGGACAGGGAGTCCGCGACGACGGACATGCCCGCGATGCCTGTCGCGAACCAGCGTTTTACCTGTTTGTCGTGGAGTGCCATCTGAATTTTCTCGTAGCAGTATTTATCATGCATGTAATGGATAATGTTTAAGGCATTGACGTAGACGGATGCCAGCCATTTCATCATGTCCTTATATTTTTCCCACACTTCTTCATAGTCCAGATATGCGGCGGTGATGGGGCGGTATTTCGGGCCGACCTGCGCCCCCGTGATCTCGTCCACGCCGCCGTTGATCGCGTAGAGCAGGCATTTTGCGAGGTTTGCCCGCGCGCCGAAAAACTGCATTTCTTTTCCGATGCGCATGGAAGAGACACAGCATGCGATTCCGTAATCATCCCCGTGCACGACGCGCATAATGTCGTCATTTTCGTACTGGATTGCGGAATGGCGGATGGAGGTGGCAGCGCAGAACTGCCTGAAATGTCCGGGAAGCTTTTCCGACCAGAGAACCGTCATGTTCGGTTCCGGCGCGGCGCCTATATTGTTGAGCGTGTGCAGGTAGCGGTAGGACATTTTTGTCACCATGTGCCGTCCGTCCACGCCGATTCCGGCGATGGATTCGGTGACCCAGGTCGGATCGCCTGCGAATATCTGATTGTAATCCGGCGTGCGCGCAAATTTGACACAGCGCAGTTTCATCACAAACTGATCGATTATTTCCTGAATTTCGGACTCGGTAAATGTGCCCTCGCGGAGGTCGCGCTCCGCGTAAATGTCCAGAAAGGTGGACGTGCGCCCCAGACTCATCGCGGCGCCGTTTTGTTCTTTGACCGCGGCGAGGTATGCAAAATAAACCGCCTGCACGGCTTCCCGGATATTTGATGCGGGCTCTGAGATATCGCAGCCGTATATTTCCGCAAGCTTTCTGAGCATTTTCAGCGCCCGGATCTGCTCGGACAGCTCTTCGCGCTCACGGATCACGTCAGAGTACATGATGGTCCGGGTGGAATTCAGCTGTTCTTCCTTGTCCGCGATCAGCCGGTTGACGCCATAGAGCGCGGGCCGCCTGTAATCGCCGATGATGCGTCCGCGCCCGTAAGCGTCCGGGAGCCCCGTGATAATGTGGGAGCTGCGGCAGGCCCGCATTTCAGGCGTATAGGCGTCAAATACACCGGCGTTGTGGGTTTTCCGGTGTGTTGTGAAATATTCCACTACCTCCGGATCGACTTCGTAACCGTTATCCTCGCAGGCTTTCATCGCCATGCGTATTCCGCCGCAGGGCTGCAGGGAGCGTTTAAACGGCCTGTCTGTCTGAAATCCGACGATTTTTTCCCTTTCCCGGTCCAGATATCCCGGACCATGGGAAGTGATCGTGGAAATGATTTTTGTATCCATTGAGAGTACACCGCCTGCCTCGCGCTCCTGCTTCGAGAGTTCGAGCACCTGTTTCCAGAGTGCGGTGGTGTCTTCCGTCGGACCTGCAAGAAAGTCTTCATTGCCGTCGTAGGGGGTGTAATTTTTCTGGATAAAATCGCGGACATTAATTTCCCGCTGCCACGCGCCTGCGGTAAAATTTCTCCACGGACCGGTGAGTGCTGTATGCTGCGCTGTATCCTGTTTCGTGTGATTGCTTTTTTCCTGCATCGTGTGTTCCTCCTTCATTTCACAGTCAGATGTCTCTTTCCGCTCCGGACTCCGGCATAAAAAAAACGGCAGTCCGGGTGCGTTCGCCCAGACGGCCGGCTTTCTGCGGTTATACTCCATGTGGTGATTCCACTTGTTCCGTCAGTCATATAACAAACTGATTTTATAATAACTTTGTGCTTTTTGCAATAGGAAATTCCGGCCTGTTTTTTGTCCCACGGCGCTGCGCGAAGACGGCGGAAATTCCGGCGCCGTGTTTTACGCGCGGATTCCTGCGTTTTGCCGCTGGCCGGATCATTTTTGCAGGCCGGAGCGCTTTTAAAGCCCTGCGCTCCGGGATCATTCTGATTTTCTTCACCGGCCTGATCTTCCGGATTTTCAGCTTTTTAATTTTTTTTATTTTCTTTATTCTTTTTATTCTCATCGGTGCCCTCCTCTCAGATTGTTCCCGTTTCCGGTTCATCTGAATCGCCCGGGACAGTGGGTGTGACGCTGTCCCGGCCGAGCAGGATGGCAAAGCGTTTTTTCAGGTCATCATCGCACTCGTCGCGGGATACGTCGAGGACGTCTCCGTAAAGTTCCGGTGCAAATTCCATAAGGCTGCTGCCGTAGTGTTCTTTCCATTCCAGAAGGGACCGCACGGCCATATGGCGCCAGCGGACGATCGGCGCGCGGAGGGAGACGCGGATCAGCTCTGTTCCCTGTCCGGGAAAGCGGCCAAGGTACTGCACGGCCATATCGACGCTCCAGTGTACGCTCTTTCCCAGCCCGTGCAGGCGCCCCATTCCGACCGGCAGCTTTGTATAGTCCAGGCGGCGCACGCAGAGCGCGAGGTACCTGGCAGCCATTTTGCGCATATCCGGTCCGTCCTGCGGAGGATCCAGAAAATAGTGCCCGTAACCGTACAGGGCGTCAAATTGTTTTTCCATCAGTGCCAGCAGCTCCTCTCCCACGGGAATACCAAGGGCTCTGGCGCAGAAAATGGCGCTGAAGGGCCTGGTTCCGAGTTCCTGAAGAATGATCTGTCTTATGTCCGGTGCGCCGAGAAGCTGTGTGAGTTTTTCACGGGCTTTTTTCAGATAATACAGGCGTGACGTCTCCGCGGGGATCTCTGGCTGCGCGGGATGGTCTGCGCTCTCTGGAGCCGCCGCGCGGGACCGGCCTTCGAGGTAGTCGCGGAGCAGGAGCAGCAGGCGCAGCGACTCTGTGTCTGTCGGCGTGCCGGCAGCTGCGCACAGATAAAAATAGATGGTTTCTTCCGGCGCATCCAGACCAGAGAGGCCCGGACACGGTCCCTCGTCGAGAAGCCCTTCCATGATATCACGGGCTCCCTGAAGCTCCTTTTCGTTCAGCCCGCCCTGGCGCAGGCGGCTTAAATAGTCGCATTTTACCGCGCATTCCAGGCCGAGATAGCCATACAGGATGCTGTTTTTGCAGCCCTCGCACAACAGCCATTCCCGGATTTCGTCCGTGTCTGCCAGGAGGTGCTCCACCGCGTCAATCTTTCCCCAGCCGTGAAGCTGTTTTGCGAGAGAAAAGTATATCTGATTCTGTTCCGCTTCCGGCCAGTCTGAAATATTTACGAAAACGTAGTCCGTAAAATCCTCGCAGCATCCCAGGGTAAGAAGGATATTTTTTACACGCTCGTTTTCAGACGTGCAAAAGAGAGCCATGAGCGTCAGACCCATTTTGACGGCTTCCGTCTTTACCCCTTCCGTCATCATGACACAGGCCAGTTCTGCCAGGCGGCCTGCGTCAAAAGAATCTTTCTGCTGCGCGATGGTGCGCAGGAGCCCGTCCCGCAGCGTTGCGGTTTTCAGGTGCGCATAAGTAGCTTCGTAGAGACGAAGGACTTCTTCCGGCCTGCCGGCGGAGTGATCCAGGAAGAAACGGGCGATTTTTCCGGCGTTTTCGCCGTTTTCGCTGAAGTGACGGGTCAGAATACCTTCCAGGCCTCCGGGAACAAATTTCAGCTCCCGGTCGTCGGGATCATTTTCCTCACACCGGAAATCATCCGGCAGGGAACCGTTTTCCTGAATCAGTCTTAAAATACGGGCGTAAATGCTTTCCGGTGACGGATGTTTCTTTGCTGTTTTCATGTGAATCCTCCATTGTGAAAAAGAAGCGGTCAGGCCTGTTTTCATATGATATCCGCAGATCCGGACCCGGACGGTAACGGCGAATCTGTGATCGTGCTTTTTATTTTAACACAATCCGGCGCGGGATGCACCTGTATATCCGTCCTCGGGAAAATACGCAGTCTGTCCGGACGTATATGCAGTTTTTTTCTTTCACAGATTGTTTTCACATTCATTTTATGCTAAAGTAAAAAAGAATCTGAGTGATGACAGGACAGACGACCATCACTATAATAAAAATTCGGCTGAATCTATTTGAAAATAACTGGAGGACATGAAATGAGCAGTGAAATCAGGGACATTCATCTGGCCGAATCCGGCGAACGGAAGATTGAGTGGGTGAAGCGCAATTGCGATCTGCTTCGCACGCTGGAGGAGGAATTTGCGGAGAGCAGACCCTTTGAGGGGAAGAAAATCGCACTTTCCGTGCATCTGGAGGCGAAGACCGCGTACCTGTGCAAGGTACTGAAGGCGGGCGGCGCACAGATGTATGTGACGGGATCGAATCCTCTTTCGACGCAGGATGATGTGGCAGCCGCGCTTGCGGCGGACGGGATGGAAGTGCACGCCTGGTATGGAAGCACGCCCGAAGAATACGATGCCCATATCCGCCACACGCTTGCAGCGGGGCCGAATCTTATTATTGATGATGGCGGGGATCTGGTAAATATGGTGCACAGCAATATGCAGGAGCTGATACCGGGGATCATCGGCGGCTGTGAGGAGACCACGACCGGTATTATCCGCCTGGAGGCGATGAATAAGGCGGGGAAGTTGAAGTTTCCGATGGTCCGCGTGAACAATGCAGACTGCAAGCACCTGTTTGACAACCGTTATGGGACCGGTCAGTCTGTCTGGGACGGCATCAACCGGACGACCAATCTGATTGTCGCAGGCAAGATCGTTGTGGTCGCCGGTTACGGCTGGTGCGGAAAGGGAACCGCGATGCGGGCGAAGGGACTTGGCGCCCGTGTGATTGTGACGGAGATTGACCCGATCAAAGCGATCGAGGCGGTAATGGACGGATTCGACGTGATGCCGATGAACGAGGCGGCGAAGCTGGGCGATTTCTTTGTGACGGTCACGGGCTGTGACAAAGTGATTGATGCGGAGGATTTTGCCGTGATGAAGGACGGGGCGGTTCTCTGCAACGCGGGACATTTTGACTGTGAGATTGACATGGCAGGACTGCGTGAGATCGCGGTGGAGACCCGGGAGCAGCGGAAGAATATCATGGGTTATAAACTGCCGACGGGGCAGTGGATTTTTGTCCTGGCGGAGGGGCGGCTGGTCAACCTTGCCGCAGGCGACGGTCATCCCGCGGAGATTATGGATATGAGCTTTGCGATTCAGGCGCTTTCCGCGAAATATCTGGTGGAACACGGCAGTGAGCTCACGGAGAAGCTGATTGATGTGCCGCGCCCGGTGGATCTGGATGTCGCCCGGCGCAAGCTCGCTTTTCTTGGAAAGGCGATTGATGTCCTGACGCCGGAGCAGGAGAAATATCTGAATAGTTATATTGTGGGGTAGGAAACAGAACAGGAGCGGAATCCGGACGGGTTCCGCTCTTTCTTTTCCGGGGATTACCCGCACAAAAAGGCCGGCATTACCGTGTAGAAATAAGATTGTGTAAAAACGGGATGATTTGTGCGAAAATGGTTGCGATTGTTTCGGTGCAGGAGGTATAATAGAGAGAAGTACCAGAAAATGCGCATCTGCGGGAAAGGATAGAACTAAAGTTATGGAGAAGGTTTTAATTATTGACGACAGCCGTCTGCAGGCTGAGTTTTTGAAATCCATTATACAGGATGATTATGATATCAGTATATGCAATACCGCAGAAGATGGTTTTTCCACTGCGGTATCCGGGGATTTTTCACTGATACTTCTGGATGTCGTTCTGCCCGGAATGGATGGTTTTACGCTGCTTAAAGATCTGCAGGAAAATGCAGCCACGAGGTATACGCCTGTAATTCTGATTACAAGCCTGGAAGGGGTACACAATGAACAGAAGGGGCTTATCATGGGAGCGGTGGATTACATCACCAAGCCGTTCAATGCGACGGTTGTGAGGGCCCGGGTCAACACTCATGTCAAGCTGCACCGCTACCGGATACAGTTTGAGAAGCAGGCCCTGGTGGACGAGCTGACAGGGGTCGCCAACAGAAGAAGTTACCGGCAGAACAGTGTCGAAAAATGGAGGGAGGCGCTCCGGCTGCATATTCCGTTCTCTGTCTGTATGATGGATGTCGACAAGTTTAAGGTATATAACGATACTTTCGGACATCCGGCCGGCGACAGAGTACTCGCTTCCGTGGCAAAAGCCGTGGCGTCCTGCGTTCACCGCAGTACGGATTTTTTTGCGAGATACGGAGGAGAAGAGTTTGCGCTGATCCTGCTGGGGGATGAGGGGCAGAAAGCATTTGAATTTGTCAGGAGCGTGCGTCAGGCGGTCGAGGACCTTCATCTTCCGCACGATCCGTCCGTCAGCGAGTGGGTTACGGTGAGTATCGGAGGAGCTACCATGCGGCCGGAAAAAGAGGACTCTTACGACGAATGCCTTAAAAGGGCGGATGCCATGCTGTATGAAGCGAAGCGCAGCGGCAGAAACAGGGTAATGTGGTCGGCAGAAAACGGGGAAGAGTGGAAGGAAAAATAAGCGCGGAAATCATATCTGTCCGGGCATCAGATCGATGTTCCGGATCAGAAGCGCAAGATTTTTTATCAGAAAATTTACGATCACAATGCAGAGGGCGATCCACAGATATATTTCCCTGAAGTGCATTCCCACATTCAGTCTGCCGCGGGAAAGGCGTGCAATGGTCTGGCTGATCATAAACCAGGCTGCGGCTGCGGCGGACGGAAGAACCAGAGGGTGATACCGGAGAGAGAGGAGCAGATTTCCCTGTGCCAGCGCAAGAACGGCCCGCGTTCCTCCGCAGCCCGGGCAGTACAATCCGGTCACCACGTGCAGCAGGCACGGAGGGAGGCGGAGGAGAAAGCGGAGGCCGGGGTGTCCGGCCAGAGCGATGGAAAGCGCAGCGATGATCAGAACCCATCCTGTGATATATAGCGCGTTGTCTGTTTTCCGGCTGGTTTTCATCAGATTCTCCATTACACGGTTCCTCCTTTCCGCGTCTGCCCGGTGTGCATCGGAATCTGTGTTTCACACGGCATGCTCCGCGTGTTATCGTTCCTCTGCGCGTTTCTGATGCCAGGATAACATCCGGGGCCTGGAATGTCAATATTTTTTCCTGCTTTCCACGGCTTTGGGGTGCCTTTTCTGCCGGCTGGCAGAGTGACCGGTGCGGCGGGGCCCGCTGCCATGAACCGTCCGGCATTTCCCCGCATATGATATACGGAAGCTGTTTACAGGGAGCACAGAGTGGACTACAATCAGGAGCAATTTTTCCGCACACAGTTTGACGTGCCCAAAATGCCTTTTTATATGAGCTATCCGATGCAGAATCTTTATCTGACCGAGATGGAATATGAAAAAGACATGGACCGCATGAAGGAACTGTATCCCAAAGATGTGGGGCGGATTCTGGAATATGTGGAAGATGAATGTGATAAAATGGAGTACGAGGGCAGCCTGATGTTCGACGAATATCCGGACCGGATCATGCTTGAGATGGTGACGGACCGGATATATCAGAGAGTCGCGGACGGCGGGGCGGACGTGGAGGCAGAGCAGTACTGGGGAGGTATGCAGCCGCCCCCGCCGCCTCCGCCGCCGGGCAATCCGCCTCCGTGGGGCCACCGTCCGCCGCCTCCGCCGCCCCCGCATGGAGATCATCTGCGCAATCTGATCGGTGTGATTCTGAACAACGAAATGTATCGCAGACGCTGCAGGCACAGGAGATGCAGGCGCTGGTGGTAGGCCGGCAATTATTAAGAAAAAGCAAAGTTTCTGAGGAAACGATTGCAGATTCGGGCAAAAATGCATACAATATAGCTATCGCGCCTGCGGTAGCTATATTTTTGTATCATGGGAAACGGGTTCCATGATGCAAAATGCTCCTGGGATTGCGCTGCGGCAGAACTGATTTCTGATATCAGAGGAGCTGTGCCGGATGATTTACACAAGTGTGAAGAGAGATACATAGACAGGGGAGGATGAAGTGTGCAGAAGGGATGGATAAAAGCGCTGGCCCTGGCGCTGGTATTTATAGTGTCCTTACTGGTATTCGGAGGAATGATGAATCATACCAACGAAGACCAGACGACAGAGATGCAGGAGGCTGTTCTGCCAGTGATTGACCTGCATGCGGGAAACATGCAGATCAATGAACTGCACGGCTACGCGGCGGAGATGAACGCGGCTTATATGAGGGATACGATCACTCCGGTTTCAGCGGAGAGAATACTTCCGGTGACGATACAGACTTACCAGACAAAAGTGGATGCGATCTCTTATGAAATACGTAGTCTTGACGCGCAGCGTCTGATAGCAAATGCCGACGTCACATCTTACCATGAGAAAAAAGGAAAGATTACGGCGAATCTGACGATCCAGAATCTGCTTGAGGCGGGCGAGGAGTATCTTCTGATAATACGGCTCAAAAGCGGGGAGAACACAATTTCCTATTATACGCGCATTGTGGAGCCTGTGGACTGCTATGTGGAAGAGTGTCTTGCGTTTGTAAAGGATTTCAATGACAAAACATTTCAGGATGAAACGGTGGCAACGCTGGCGACCTATATGGAGCGGACGACGGGGGATAATAGTACGCTCCACTTTGTTTCTCTGAATTCCTCTTTAAAACAGGTGGGCTGGGGGGATATGAATGTGGAGCGGCTGACAGACCCTGTGCCTTCTGTCAAGGAGATCACCAGCACTTACAATGTGATTGTGCTCTCATATGTCGTGATGGCAGACGGGGAGAACGGAGAGACAGATTATTATAATATTGAGGAATATTACCGGGTGCGCTACACCAGCAGCCGCATCTATCTGCTGAATTTTGAGCGGAGGATGAATGAGATTTTCCGCGGTCAGAACAGCACCGTCGGCGATCAGCATATCCGGCTTGGAATCCGCAAAAGAGAAGTGGAATTTAAGGCGAACGAGGCGGGAACGAGCGTGGCGTTTGTGCAGGAGGGGGAACTCTGGAGCTATAACAGCAGTGAAAATACGATGGCAAAAGTGTTCAGTTTCCGCGGGCATGAGGGGATTGATAACCGTGAAAATTACGGGGAGCATGATATAAGGATTGTCCGGATTGACGAGGCCGGGAGCGCGGATTATATCGTATACGGCTATATGAACCGGGGAGTTCATGAAGGGCAGGTCGGAATGGCCGTCTACCATTATGACAGCATATCCAACACGAATGAGGAGCTGGCATTTATTCCCTCTGATAAGAGTTACGAGGTGCTGAAATCAGAGCTGGGACAGCTGATGTACGTAAACGAGGGGGGAGAACTTTTCCTGATGATGGACGGGACGGTCTACGGCATCGGTCTGAACAGCTTAAAGACGCGCGAGATTGTAAAAGGCCTCTCGGATGAGGCGTTTGCGGTCTCGTCTTCCAACCGTCTGGTAGCGTGGGTTGAGACGGAGCAGATCAGCGCGAGCGGCAGCATTCACATACTGAATCTGTCGGACCAGAAACAGACGGATATCACAGAGGGAAGCGGTGAGTATATGAAGCCGCTCGGATTTATGGAGGAGGACTTTATTTACGGGATTGCGAAAGCCGGGGATGTGCATCCGGACGCCGCGGGGAATACGCTGTTTCCGATGTACCGGATCCGCATTTCCGATGTCTCGTCCGGAGGGCAGGAGATTCTCAAGACCTATGAGAAAAGCGGATATTATGTGTCGGATATCGAGATTGACGGAGACACTATGTATTTAAACCGTATCCGGTATAACGGCACCGCCTATGTGGAGGCAGACCGGGATATGATTATGAACCGCGAGGGGGAGGCCGGGAGGCCGGTCACCGTCAGCATGGCCGGTTCGGGGGAAAAAGAGACCCAGGTGCGGCTGATGCTGCCCGATCTGACCAGCGAGCGGGCCCCGAAAGTGCTGACGCCCCGGGAGACAATCCCGGAGGCGGACCGCACGCTTTCACTGCACGATGAGAGCTCCCTGGCGCGCTATTACGTCTATGTGAAAGGAGATGTCGTATTTACGACGGACCATGTGACAGAGGCGGTTATGGAGGCCAATGCAAAGATGGGGGTCGTTATCGGCGATGATATGAAGTATGTGTGGAAACGTGCCAGAAAAGCGGCACAGGGACCGTTCCGGGATATTGCGGTCGGAGCGGAGGACGCCTCTGCGGGAAGCATTGCCCGGTGCATTAATGCGATGCTGGAAAAAGAGGGAATCAATATCAGCGTCGGCGCGCTGATCGACGGGGGAGAGACGCCTAAAAGTATTCTCAACAATATGATGAAGGATATGCAGGTGCTGGATCTGACCGGTTGCGGACTGGAAGAAACTCTTTATTATGTGAGCTGCGGAAGTACGGTTTTTGCGATGACGGGAGGCAGCCAGGCGGTTCTGATCGTCGGATATGACGCGGGCGGAGTGTATATATTTGACCCCGCGGATCAGACGACCAGAAAGGAAACTATCGCCGATCTGAATGAGATTTTTACGAACGCGGGTAATATCTTTTTTACTTATCTGAAAGCGTAAAAACCCTGAAAAAAAGCATTAAAATTATGAGTGCCTGATCAATATTTTGTGGGTTTTTAACAGATTTCCAACTGGTGTATTGCAAATTGTGAAGTTATGGTTTATATTTTGTAGAGTACGTCGAAACAACTGCGCTGAAAGAGGAAGTGGAGGAGTATGAGTAGGAAAGAAGTTATCGTATCGAATGTTTCCAGGGAACACAGTAATCCGATCGCTGAACTGGTTCAGGTGGCCTGCCGGTTTGACAGTGAGATCACTCTGGAGAGTGACAATCGCAGAATCAACGCAAAGAGTATTATGGGTATCATGGCATTCAATCCGTCGATGGGCATGACTGTGAATATTGTTGCAGACGGGAGCGATGAGGAAGAAGCGCTGGTGGCGATGGAAAAGTTTTTGGTATGTGAGTAGTAAAGGGTAGTGTTAAAGTGAGGAGGACTCATTATGAAAGAGGTAAAGGGGACGGCTGTATCTGCCGGTAACATGGATGCAGTCAGTGCAGAAGAAGTAAATGAGACAGATATAACAGCAGCAGAGGCCGCAGGAAAGAACACAGCAGTAACCGGGATCGCGGAGGCGAAGCCGGCTGTATCAGACGCAGAAACGACGACAGCGGGAAAGAAGACAACGGCGAAGACGGAGAAAGAGACGACAAAAGCGAAGAGAGGGCCGAAGCCGGGGAAGAAGGCCGAAAAAGAAGAGTTAAAACCTGAGATATTCGTTCAGTTTATGGATAAGGAAGCGGTGATCGAGGAGGTTGTCGGAAGGGCGAAGGCGCAGTTTGTCGCGGAGGGGCACAGAGTGTCCACCATCAAAAGCCTTCAGATTTACCTGAAACCGGAAGAGTATGCCGCGTATTACGTAATCAACCAGAAGTTTAAGGGAAGACTGGAACTGTTCTGATCCGGCAGCCGGAGACAGAAGAGAAGATAAAGAGAGGGGCGTCACGGAAGGATATCTGTGACAGCCCCTTTTTTGTATCACAGGAGCCTGTGTCCTGTGATACAAAACGCGCTCCGCAGGGACCGGACTGCGGCGGAACTGATCTTTGCCGTCTTATGATTTCTTTTCGGCGCTTTTTTTCTGCTCCTTCCGGTATCTGGAGATAAGACGCCGGATCCGGTCATAGGGGTTGAGCAGGTCGCTGATCGAGGTATCGTGGTTTAAGGTGTCAATGATGTGCGCGATATATTTACTCATATCGCAGTTGATGTAGTAAGGTCTTGCGAGCAGTTCAGGAGTCTGGTAGGCGAGGTTGGTCGTGACAACCCTGTATATAATTCCGTCCTCCACGGCCTGGTCAAATTTTTCAAGACCGCTTGTGAAAAGGCCGAACGTGGCTACTGCGAAAATGCGTGCGGCTTTCCGTTTTTTCAGCTCCGTGGCGACGTCAATCATACTCTCGCCGGAAGAAATCATGTCGTCGATGATAATCACATCCTTACCTTCCACGGAGGAGCCCAGAAATTCATGCGCGACGATCGGATTGCGTCCGTCCACAATGCGGCTGTAGTCGCGCCGCTTATAAAACATTCCCATGTCCAGCCCGAGAACATTGGCGAGATACACAGCGCGGTTGGTTCCTCCCTCGTCAGGACTGATAATCATCATATGATCCGCGTCGATTTTTAAATCGGATACATATTTACAGATTCCTTTTATGAACTGGTAGGCCGGCTGCACCGTCTCGAAACCGTTGAGAGGGATAGCGTTCTGGACACGTGGATCGTGTGCGTCAAAAGTGATAATATTGTCAACGCCCATGGCGATCAGTTCCTGGAGCGCGATCGCACAGTCCAGCGACTCGCGTGCGGTGCGCTTGTGCTGACGGCTTTCATAGAGAAACGGGATAATGGCAGTAATCCGTTTGGCCTTTCCGCCGACAGCTGCGATAATCCTCTTTAAGTCCGAATAATGATCATCCGGTGACATGTGATTTTCGTGCCCGCAGACACGGTATGTCAGACTGTAATTGGTCACGTCCACCATCACGTACAGATCATGTCCGCGCACGGATTCCTGAATGACACCTTTTGCCTCACCGGTCCCGAAGCGGGGAACGGCCGTGGAGATAATGTAAGATTCACGTCGGTAATCTTTGAAGGCGGGGTCATCCTGATGCTGGTGCTGTCTTTTCTCCCTCCATCCAACCAGGTACTGATCCACTCTGATACCCAGTTCCCTGCAGCTTTCCAGGGGGATCAGACCAAGAATTCCGTCGGGAATGGTTTCTAAGTTTCTTTCATCGTTTGGCATGAATGCTCCTCCATAAAAAATAGTTGGTGTGCTACATTTATTTCAACAGATTACTCTGGCTGAATACGGTGTCTCTTCAGGATCCGGATGTCGGCGCCGAAGAGCTTCAGCAGCGTGTAGCTGCTCGAAATCCGGGACAGAACCCGCTCGGAATAGAGCTCCGCCAGCCGGTCCATTCCAAGATTGGTGGAAATAATCGTGGACTTCCGGCGAAGAATCCGCTCGTTGATGCACAAAAACAGCTGGGAGGCGGTAAAGGTATTGGTTAGCTCGGTGCCCAGGTCGTCGATAATGAGAAGATCGCAGCTGAAAAGATTCCGGTGCGCGTCGACAGCGTCCCGGTCTCTGCGGAATACCCCTCTGCTTAATATATCAAATAACTGGAAAGACGTAAAGTAGATGACGGAATATCCAAGGTCCATCAGTTCTTTTGCCACACAGTTGGACAGGAAGGTCTTGCCGGTGCCGGTGTCGCCGTAAAAGTAGAGATTCCGGAATTCCAGGGCGAAGGTATCGATAAAAAGACGGCAGCTGGCGACGGCGTTCTGTGCGGCGGCGAGGGAGGAGAGACCGGTGACCGGATGAACATCGCTGTCGGAATAATAGGCAAAGGAAAAATGGTCAAAATTCTCCTTTTTCAGAATCTCTTTTAAGCCGGACTGCGTGTAGACAAGATCAATGGCTGCCTGATCAAAACAGTGGCAGCGTTTTCCGCCGGCGTATCCGGTATCCCGGCAGTCGGGGCAGGTATAAGAAGGCTTGAAATCATCCGCGGAGAGCCCGTGCTGCAGGAGCAGACGATCCTTTTCACTGCGGTATGCGGCGAGGCGGCTGCGGAGTTCCGCGAGGGCATGGGAGTCCCCGTCCAGAAGGCGCCTTGCCTGCGCGACGGAACAGGAGGCGATTGCATCGTCAATTTCCTTCAGCCGCGGAATCTGTTCATAGGCGGATTTTGTGCGTGACTCCGCGTCTCTTACATTCTTAAGCTGTCTCGCGTCATATTCTCTGGTAATCTGGTCGTACTGCGTGTTAGTCAAAGGCATGTCCTTATCCTCCTGTCAGGCGTCCCGGCTGTTTCCGGGACATCTTACCGGGCGTTTGTCGTCAGGAGCATTTTTTCGAGCTGATCGTAGTCGTACGTGCGCTGCCGGAAGTTGTTAAACCTGTTTTTCTGGGCATTCGCGCCGGCCGGAGCGGCTGTGGCGGGATTATTCTTTTTTCTGCTGCGGAATGCGGCGTCAAGCTGTGCGATATCGGCCCCGGTGCGGACATGATTTTTATGCCAGCCGCTTAAGATGGAGTCCGCGTACTGAAAGCTTGGCTGGTGCACGCTTTGCATTGTGCGCTGGCAGGCTTCCGCGATCAGCTCGTCGGAAAAGCCGTATTCGACGGACCATTTACGGACGAGCGCCGTTTCGGAGGGAACGGGGTTCCTGCCGGAAATGCCGAACGCTTTCAGGACCATAAAGCAGGTCTGATTGTAAAATGCCGTCCGCTGTTTTGCTTCGTCTACCGTCATAATCCCGTCGTCTGCCCAGCCAAGCGCGGTTTTTTCTATGTAGCGGATACTGGTGTGCCCGTTGCTGACACAGGATTCCACCAGGTATTCGATCAGATCGGTGGAAAAACGCAGACTATCGTAGAGATAGAGCAGGGTGTTGATATCCGTGGCGTTTAAGGTGCGGCCAAGGTAGCGTTCCGCGATAAAGAACAGTTCCGCGATGGATTCGTTCTGGCGAAACTGCCGGATGTCGTCGGCAGAATATTCGCGCTTCGCGGGATGTCCGTCCGCGGGGGCGTCTTTTGTGCAGGGGAGTGTTCCGGCGGATGCGGGGATCAGGGGGATGACATCGGCGCATGCAGTCGTCCTGCAATCCGCGGGATATCCCGCGCCGGAGGCGTCCGTCTGCTGCTGCAGGGATGCCGGATCCGGCGTCTGTCCGGAGGCTGTCACGGCGTCCGTCTGCCGCTGCAGGGATGCCGGACCCGGTGCCTGTCCGGAGGCCGTCGCGATATCTGCCTGCTGCAGAGCCTCCGCTTCTCCGGAAACCTCCGCTTCTCCGGAAACCGGCGTGAGAAGGCAGATGCCGGAGAGATTCCCGGCGCTGTCATATTCCGGACGCAGCAGGTGGATACGCTCAAGATATCCAAGTGCGCGCCGGACATCTTTTTCCGTGTGTTCGAATTTGTCCGCAATGGAGGAGATGGAGCAGCCCGCATCCGGGCTGCTCATCAGGCGGAGCAGATAAAGATATATTTTCACAAATTCCCCGTTTGCGGCGGGCATATACTCATCAATAAAAATATTTGAGATGCTGGTTGTGGAGTGATGATTTTCACAGTGGAGCGTGATGCTGGCCATAACAGCTGTCCCCCTCTTTCTTTTCAGATTATGGTATGCCGCGTCAGCCCGGAAATATCCCCGGTCCGTCCCGATTATAGCACAGGAAATGGTAAAAGAGAAGTATATTTTCATGTCCGCGCACCGCGGCAGCAGATTCCGCCGTGATTGTGGAAAGTGTGGATAAAACGGGGAGCCGTGAAGCGCAAAGTGTTATGGAAACCGGTGGGGATACAGGCGTTCATGCTGCGGATATAAGGCGTGGATGAGGTAAATGCGCGGCGCGGTCTGCGGCATGGATGTGCGGGAATCCGCGTGAAAGGAAGGCGCCGGGAAGATTTTATGTAAACCGGAGGAATCCACATCCGGAACCGGAGTTTTCCCCGGTCCCGATGTGGATAGTGTGGATAACTTATTGCCTGAGAAGGGATTCCCCGACAGTTACGATATCTCCGGCGCCCATAGTTATCAACAGATCGCCGTTCACACATTTTTCTGAAAGAAATGATTCGATTTCCTGAAAGGAGGGAAAATAAAAGCATTCGGTTCCTTTTTTCTTAAGCCTGTCGAGAAGATCGGAGGAACTGATGCCGTATGTGTTTTTCTCCCTGGCGGCATAGATATCCGCGAGCACGACGACGTCTGCCATGGAGAGGACGTCCGCAAAATCATCCAGAAATGCTTTTGTCCTTGAGTAGGTGTGCGGCTGAAAGGCGAGCACCAGCCGCCTGTGCGGATAGCTGGCTGCGGCGGTAAGTGTGGCGCGGATTTCGGTCGGATGGTGGGCATAATCGTCGATGACGGTCACGCCGTTTATGCAGCCTTTATACTGGAACCTGCGGTCGGCACCGTGAAAAGACGCAAGTCCTTCCACAATGGCCTGCTCCGGAATACCCAGTTCCAGGGCAAGGGCGATGGCGGAGAGCGCGTTTGTGACATTGTGCATACCGGGGACGTTTAAGGAGATTTTCATAAGCGCGCGTCCATGGTGCATTACAGTGAAGGAAGCGCAGGCACTGTCGCTGAACGTGATGTCTGCGGGGTAGAAGTCGCAGGCGTCCGTGGCGCCGAAAGTGATCAGCCGTGCTTTTGTCTGTCCGGTGATTGCGGTGTACTGTTCGATTTCACCATTTATGATCAGTGTGCCGTCCTCCCTGGTATTTTCTGCAAAATGGCGGAATGAATTGCGGATGTCCTGAATATCCTTAAAGAAGTCCAGGTGCTCTGCTTCCACATTCAGAATAATACTGTATTTCGGATAAAAATGCAGAAAGCTGTTTGTATATTCACAGGCTTCTGAGAGGAAGACACCGGAATGTCCGACGCGCAGATTCCCGTCCAGTGCTTTTAAGATGCCGCCGACGGTTATGGTGGGGTCCGCGTCTGCAGCAAGAAGGAGCTGACTGATCATGGATGTGGTGGTAGTCTTTCCGTGTGTGCCCGCGACAGCGATGGAATCCGGGTAATTATCCATAATCTGGCCGAGCAGTCTGGCGCGTGACATTGTGGGAATCCCAAGTTCCCGCGCGCGTACAAGCTCAGGATTGTCGTCGCGGACGGCAGCCGTATAAACTAAAAGGCTGGTATCCTCCCTGATATTTTCTGCCTTCTGTGTGCAGGAAACAGGAATGCCCATCTGTGCAAGATGTTTTGTCAGAGCGGTTTCATGCACGTCGGAGCCGGAAACCGTGAAATGCTTTTTTGCCAGAATTTCTGCGAGCCCGCTCATGCTGATGCCGCCGATACCGGTAAAGTGGATATGTACCGGTGTTTTAAAATCAATTTTATACATCGTCGATTACCTGCCGTTTCTGTTTTGATACTGCCCATTATAACGCTATGCAAAGTATTTGCAAATTGTTTTAGGGATATTTTTTTCGACAAACCCGAAAAAGTGCCCGGAAGCAGACGTAAAATATTGGGAAATATGTCAAAAATGCGGTATTCAGGCAGAAAATATTGGGAAAAATGATGTACATAAAATGGCGTTTGTGATATAATTTTTCTTAATAAAAGAAGTACCAGACCAGTAGGAAGACAAGAGGTGAGAGACATGATACGAAAAGAGATGATAGCGATGCTGCTGGCAGGAGGGCAGGGCAGCCGCCTTGGAATTCTGACGGCAAAAGTCGCCAAGCCTGCGGTTGCATTTGGTGGAAAATACCGTATAATAGATTTTCCACTCAGCAACTGTATCAATTCGGGCATCGATACGGTCGGAGTGCTGACACAGTATCAGCCGCTCCGGCTGAATTCCCATATCGGTATCGGTATCCCCTGGGATCTGGACCGGAACAACGGTGGTGTGACGATTCTGCCGCCTTATGAGAAGAGCGGCAGCAGCGAATGGTACACGGGAACAGCGAACGCAGTCTTCCAGAATATGACTTATATGGAGAGTTATCATCCGGAATATGTGCTGATCCTGTCCGGGGATCACATTTATAAGATGGATTATGAGGTTATGCTTGAGTATCACAAAAAGCAGGGAGCCGGCGTGACGATCGCGACGATGCCGGTTCCGATCGGGGAGGCGGGACGCTTTGGCATTGTTGTGACAGATGAGCACAGACGGATAGAAGCCTTTGAGGAGAAGCCCGCGGAGCCGCGGAGCAATCTGGCCTCGATGGGAATCTATATTTTTACCTGGGAAGTCTTAAAGGAGGCACTGTATGCGCTGAAGGACCAGAGCGGCTGCGATTTTGGCAGACATATCATTCCCTATTGCCATGAGAAGGGAAAAAGCATGTATGCCTATGAGTATAACGGATACTGGAAGGATGTCGGTACGCTGCGGTCTTACTGGGAGGCGAATATGGAGCTTGTTGATCTCATTCCGGAGTTCAACCTCTATGAGGAGTACTGGAAGATTTATACCAGGAGCGATGTCATTGAGCCGCAGTATCTCTCGGCGGATGCCGTGGTGGAAAAAAGTATTATCGGGGAGGGCACGGAAATCTACGGGCAGGTGTACAATTCAGTCATCGGCGCGGGAGTCAGCATCGGCAGAGGAAGTGTGGTGCGGGATTCCATTGTTATGAAGGGGACCTGTATCGGTGATAACACAACGGCTGACAAGGCGGTGATCGCGGAGGGATGTGTGATCGGAAATCATGTGACGCTCGGCGCGGGGGAGGAGGCGCCAAACCGCCTCAACGCGGATATCTATTCGTTCGGACTGGTGACAGTCGGCGAGGATTCCGTGATTCCGGACGGGATCACGGTGGGGAAGAATACAGTGATTTCGGGGGTGACGGTGCGGGAGGATTATCCGCAGGGAGTGCTCTCCGGAGGCGAAGTAATGATTAAGGCAGGTGACGCGGTATGAAGGCGATAGGCATTATCCTGGCCGGCGGGAACAGCAGCCGTATGCAGGAGTTATCCGGCAAAAGGGCGATTGCGGCGATGCCGGTGGGCGGGAGTTACCGCAGTATTGACTTTGCGCTCAGCAATATGAGCAATTCCCATATCCAGACGGTTGCGGTGCTGACACAGTACAGTGCGCGGTCGCTGAATGAACATTTAAGCTCCTCTAAATGGTGGGATTTCGGCAGGAAACAGGGAGGTCTGTTTGTCTTTAACCCGACGGTGACGGCGGACAACAGCTGGTGGTACCGCGGCACGGCGGATGCCATGTATCAGAATATCGGTTTCCTGAAGAAGCGGCATGAGCCGTATGTGATCATCACAAGCGGAGACTGCGTCTATAAGCTGGATTACAACCTGGTTCTCGATTATCACATTCAGAAAAAGGCGGATATCACCATCGTGTGCAGGGATATGCCGCCTGGGACGGACGTCAGCCGTTTTGGCGTGGTGCAGATGAACGAGGATGCGAGGATTACCGGGTTTGAGGAGAAACCCATGGTTTCCAGTTCCGGGACAATTTCCACCGGGATTTATATTGTGCGCAGGAGACAGCTGATTGAGATGCTGGAACGCAGTGCGGCGGAGGACCGCTGGGACTTTGTGACGGATATTCTGATCCGCTACAAGAATATGAAGCAGATATACGGATATAAGATGAAGGAATACTGGAGCAATATCGCGACGGTGGATTCTTATTTCCAGACGAACCTTGACTTTCTGAAACCGGAAGTGCGCAGCTATTTCTTCCGGGACGAGCCGAAGATCTGTTCGAAGGTGGACGATCTTCCGCCTGCAAAATATAACGCCGGGTCCGACGTGCGCAACAGTCTGGTCTCCAGCGGCTGTATTATCAACAGCAGGATTCTCGATTCTGTTCTGTTCCGGAAGGTGTTTGTGGGCAGAAACTGCGTGATTAAGAATTCTGTTATTTTAAATGATGTTTATATCGGAGACAATACACATATTGAAAACTGCATTGTGGAGAGCCGCAACACGTTAAAGGCAAATACCTATTACTGCGGCGATGACGGGATACGGATTGTGTCTGAAAAGAACGAACGATACGTGCTGTAAGAATGAAAATTACAGTTTCACAAAGGGGGACAACGCATGCAGATTACTGATGTCAGAATCAGAAAAGTGGAAAAAGAAGGAAAAATGAAAGCAGTGGTGTCAATTACGATTGACGAGGAATTTGTCGTGCATGACATCAAGATTATTGAGGGTGAAAAAGGGCTGTTCATCGCAATGCCCAGCAGGAAGGCGGCAGATGGAGAATACCGCGATATCGCGCACCCGATTAATTCGGATACAAGGGAGCGCATTCAGACACTGATTCTCGGGCGGTACCGCGAGACGGTTGCGGCAGAGGCGCGTGAGGAAAGTGAGAATCGGGCGATGTCGTGAAACTGACAGGGAGGCGGAAACCGGTTATGGTTCCGCCTCCCTGCTTCAGGCTGCCGCCGGAGCTGTACATGCAGCCGCTCAATGGCTGCCGGGCTGTATCCGCTTATCGGATTTTAAAATGTGGTTGGCCAGCCAGTTGAACAGGAATGCCATCAGTTCCTCCAGATATATCTGCTGGTTGTCGTCGATGTGTTCAAAGCTGATCTCGCTTAATTTCTGAATAAAGACAGCGTGTGCCATTTTCTGAGCCTCAAGCCCTTCGTAGCCGATGCTCTCCATATATTCTTCCTCGTCGCGGAAATGCTCTTTTGTATAATTCCGCAGCTTCTGTATAATCGCCACGATCTCGTCGTATTTGTCAAAGGCCATCTCATCCTGCACGAGAGCGTTTGCTTCCCCGATGATCGCAAAAAGCTTCTCGTGTTCCCGGTCTACCAGTGGGATGCCGGTTATGTAGATGTCCGAAAATACGCAGGGATTATCCTTCCCCAGCCAGTCTTTCAGAGGCGGCATTTTGCCAATCAGAATATCGCTGCTTAAAATATGGCTGTAAAGCCATTTTGTCAGAAAAATCATCAGGTCTTTTAAGAGCTGTTCCTGCTCAGAGGACTCGCTGATGCTGGCGCGGTCAAAGGAATTTATCCTGTCCCGGAATGACACATGCTGTTTTTTCTGAAAGTCAAGTTCGGGATCGCTTATGGCGGCCATATAGGCTTCCTCCCGCTCAAAGTGGCGGTCTGCATAGTCCAGGAGTTCGGCCAGCGTGCTTTTGATCAGGGAATATTTATCCGGAATGCGCTGGCTCTCCAGCAGGTCCTGTGTCTGGTTGATCAGTGCGAATAACTGCCTGTGATCGTCGTCGATCTGTTCGATACCGGTGAGGCAGTCGTCTGTAAAACGGTACATTTGGTATATCCTCCTTTATCTGGTCAGTATACCAGATTCCGGCAGGAAAAACAACTGTTGCATGAATCACAGGGGGGATTTCCCTGTATAATCCGGGGGATCGTTCAGGAATGGGGGAAATGGATTGAAAATCAATCCGGAATGGAGATTAAGATGAAAATTTTACTGACAGCGGTCAATGCAAAGTATATTCATTCCAATCCCGCGGTTTACAGTCTGCGCGCCAGCGCGGAGAAATACCTGGGGGCGGAAACGTCTGTGAAGGTTGTCATCGCGGAATATACCATCAATCAGCGCGCAGAGGATATTCTGGCGGCGGTATACCTTGAAAAACCGGATGTTCTGTGTTTTTCCTGTTATATCTGGAATGTCAGCTGTGTGACAGAGGTCGCCAGAGAGTTCCACAGGCTGCGGCCTGAGGTGCCGGTCTGGGTGGGGGGACCGGAGGTGTCTTATGACGCAGGGGCATTTCTTGCGGCAAATGAGGCGGTGACGGGCGTTATGACAGGAGAGGGGGAGCAGACATTTCCGGAACTGTGCAGCTATTACGCGGACGGGGCGCCGGAACCTGAACGGATCAGGGGAATTGTATTCCGCAGAAATGAGAGCATTGTGACCACGGAAGAGAGGCCGCCGTCCCCGCTGGATGATATTCCGTTCTGCTATGACAGCCTTTCGGGATTTGAAAACAGAATCCTCTATTACGAGTCGGGCCGCGGCTGCCCGTTTTCATGCAGTTACTGTCTGTCCTCGCTGGATAAATGTGTGCGTTTCCGGAGTCTCTCCCTGGTAAAACGGGAACTACTGTTTTTTCTGGAGCACAGGGTTTCGCAGGTGAAATTTGTGGACCGCACATTTAACTGCAATCATACCCATGCCATGGAAATCTGGCGCTTTCTGGCAGATCATGATAACGGAGTGACAAATTTCCACTTTGAGATCGCGGCGGACCTTCTGACGGAGGAGGAGCTTGAGCTGCTTGGCCGCCTGCGGCTGGGCCAGGTGCAGCTGGAGATCGGGGTGCAGTCCGCGAACGATGCCACAATCGCGGAAATTCACAGAACGATGGATCTCGCACGCGTAAAGAAGGCGGTGCGGCGCATAAAGGAGGGCGGAAATATTCATGTGCATCTCGACCTGATCGCGGGTCTTCCGCATGAGGATTACAGGTCGTTCGCCCGTTCGTTTGACGAGGTGTACGCGCTGCGTCCGGACCAGCTTCAGCTCGGTTTTCTGAAAGTACTGAAAGGTTCTTACATGCACGCGCACGCGGAGGAATACGGAATGCTGTTCCGGGGCAGTCCGCCCTATGAGGTGATGCAGACGGGATGGATTACTTATGAAGAGATTCTGCAGCTGAAGCGGGTGGAGGAGGCGGTGGAGGATTACTATAACAGCGGTCAGTACGAGGTTTCGATGGAGGTGCTGGCGGCGCAGTATGACAGTCCGTTCCGGCTGTACCGGGAGCTGGGGGAGTTTTACTGGGAGAAGGGATATTCCCTGGTCAGCCATTCCAGGCTGAGGCGGGCGGAGATTCTGCTGGAATTTGCGTCGGAGTGCGCGCCGTCCGCGGGGGACATCCTGAGGGAGAGCCTGCTTTACGATCTGTATGCGCGTGAGAATATAAAGAGCCGGCCCTCGTGGGCGGCAGATCCGGCGGAGTGGAAGCATCTGACCCGGCAGTACTGCAAAAACGGGAAACTGTCTCATGTGGAGCGTTTTTTTTACCGCTTTGCGCGGATAAAGTCCGGCGGAGTGCCGGCGCGGGAGGCGGAGCCCGTCTATATGCTGTTTGATTATACTGTGAAAAATCCGCAGAGCCGTCAGGCGGCGGTGTGTGAGGTGGGAGAATTCAATGCTCAGGGACTATGTGGTTATTGATCTGGAAATGACAGGGCTTAAGGTGAAACAGGACCGGATTCTGGAAACCGGTGCGGTGCGTGTGCGAAACGGCAGAGCGGCGGAGACGTACGGGGCCCTCCTGTGCCCCGGCATACCGCTGCCGGAGGAGATCACGGCGCTGACGAATATTACGGATGAGATGGCCGCGGGAGGGCGGGAGCCGGAGGAGGCCATGGCAGAATTTTTTGCGTTTCTGGGCGATGACATTCTGGTGGGGCACAATGTCATATACGACTATTGGTTTTTAAAGCAGTGGGCGGTAAACCATCAGTTTTCCTTTGAGCGGTCTGCGGTGGATACCTTAAAGCTGGCGCGTGAATTTCTCCCGAAAGAACAAAAAAAGGATCTGGAGAGTCTGTGTAAATATTATGGGATTGCGCGCCGGAACGCACACCGGGCGGCCGATGATGCGTGGGAGACTTTCCTGGTGTTCCGGAAGCTGCAGGAGCAGTTCGGGGAGCGTGAGGAAGCGTTTACACCCGGACCGCTCCGCTGTGCTGTCAGAAGGCAGACACCGGCCACGGAACATCAGAAAGAGAATATGCGCCGGTATGCGGCGCATTTCGGGCTTGCACTGCCGGAGGGGTTTGACAGACTGACCAGAAGTGAAGCGTCCCGGCTGACGGACCAGTGGATTCTGCGCTATGGCAGATTACCGGCTGCGCAAAAAAGGCGGCAGTCGCGCACTGATACCGCGCCAGACGGAGCGGACACCGGATACGGGAATCCGTGAAAAGAAAGCTCCGGATTCAGAACGGCGTTCCGGCGTCTGCCGCGGTGGATTCAAGATGTCTCAGTATGGAAGCTTTCATCGGGGAATTTAACTGTTCTGCGGCGTCGCGCAGGCGGTCGAGCGACTTTGTCATTCCCTGTTTCCGGTAGAGCTCTGCCAGCATCCGGTAGTTGCGGCTTGCGTCGGAGCCGCAGGAGATGCCGAATTCCAGGACGGTCTGCGCTTCCGCCTCTCTCCCGAGAGAGAGGAGGGTTCCGGCGTAGGTGACGAGGGTGCGGCAGAGCAGGGTAAAGTTCTGATCATATTCAGAGAGCGCGGGCAGGTTGGCGGCGCCGTAGAGGAGTTTGAGCTCCGTGTTGGTGATACCGCCCAGATTGAGAATCTTTTTTCCTGAGAGGGCGAGCAGCTTTTTTTCATCTTCTTTTAAGGCGTCATCTTCAAAGATACCTACTGGAAACTGTTCCAGAGGTATGTTAATATAAGGAAGGCCGCTGATATCCTGACGGCGCGTGTGGTTTGCCTCGTTTTCGCGCTGCCAGAACTGTTCCTGCGCCTCGCGCTGCTCACGGGTACTTCTTTTGCGCAGATAGCTGAACAGAAAAACCACAAATATAAAGATTCCAAATGCGATCATAAGTAAGATTCCTTTCTGTAAATATGGAGGTATGGTATGTACGATTTCAGTAAAAAGAAAAACAAAAAGCTGCTGGCAGGAATTGTCATTGTTCTCATCGGAGCCATGCTCCTCACAACCGTGCTGGCGGCGTTTATGTAAAAAATATACTAAAAATCGCTTCCAGAGTCAAATATAATTCGTGTTTATGCATCTTGTAAATGAAAGCGGTTATGATAAAATAATGGCACGAGTGTCATTATGGAGGTATTGCATGAAAAAATACAGAATGATTCCTGCTCTCGCGGGATTTGCGGCGGCTACGTGCCTGTGGTTTGCGAGTCCTGCCGTGCTGAAGGCGGAGGGAGCAGAGCGGATAGCCGAACGGGTGTATATCGGCACGATCGATGTCGGAGGTATGACGGAGGAAGAGGCATCCGCCGCCGTCGATGACTATGTGAAAAAGGCAGGCGACGCTGTGATCTCACTTTCGGTGGGAGACAAAAGCATTGATGTGCAGGCGTCTGAGCTTGGTGTGCATTTTACAAACCGGAATGTTATCCGGCAGGCGCTGGATGTGGGCAGGAGCGGTAATCTGATCAAGCGCTACAAGGATAAAAAAGACCTGGAGCACGGCGACAAGGTCCTGCGGATGGTGCTGGAGGTGGACAGGCAGGCAGTCGCATCCCTTCTGAGGGAAAAAGCGGAAGAGCTGAATCAGGAGGCAGTCGACAACGGTCTTGTCCGTGAGAATGGTTCGTTCCGCTTTATTGAGGGGGAACAGGGAATTGAGGTAAACACGGCGACGTCCGTCGAGGTTGTTCGTGATTTTATCAGTGACGGCTGGGACGGGACGCCGGCGTCTGTGGAACTGGCTGCGGAGATTGTGGAGCCGCGCGGCGCAAAGGAAGAGCTCTCAAAGATAGAGGATGTTCTGGGGACGTACCGGACGACTTACGGCGATTCGGGAAGAAACCGCTGTACGAACATTGAGGTGGCTGCTGGAAAGATTAACGGGACGCTGCTGTATCCGGGAGAAGAGTTTTCTGTGTATGAGACGATCGGGCCGCTGGTTGCGTCCAACGGATATGAGCTTGCCGGCGCCTATGAGAACGGGCAGACGGTGGAATCTTACGGGGGCGGCGTCTGCCAGATTTCCACGACTCTTTACAACGCGGTAATTCTGGCTGAGCTGGAAATCACGGAGCGCTCCAATCATTCGATGATCGTCAATTATGTTAAGCCGTCGATGGACGCGGCGATTGCGGGAGATTATAAAGATCTTAAGTTTGTCAATAACAAGGATATTCCGGTTTATATCGAGGCGTCTATCGAGGGAAAGAGCGTCAGTTTCAGTATATTCGGGGAGGAGACGAGACCCTCAAACCGCAAAGTGGCTTACGAGAGCGAGGTGGTTTCCGAACAGCATCCGGGCACGCAGTTTGTGGCGACCGGCGACCCGGCCGGGTATGTCGGCGTGTCGCAGGGAGCGCATACCGGGTATGTCGCGAGACTCTGGAAGATTGTGACAGTGGATGGCGCGGAGGAGAGCCGTGAGATCTTTAACAAGAGCACATACCGCGCTTCGCCGCGGATTGTGCGTGTGGGAACGGCATCTGCGGACCCGAATATTTCGGCAGCAATGGGAGCGGCGATTGCGAGCGGGGATGAGGCCACCATCCGTGCGACGGCGGCTTCCTGCGCAGCGGGAGTTGTGCCCGGGGCAAACCCGGAGGGTGAACAGGTGCCGCAGGATCAGGCAGTGCCGCCGCCGGAGCAGCCTCAGTCACCGCCGCCGGAAGAACAGGCGGTGATCGGGACAGGAGAATAAGTTCCGGGCTATAGAGGACAAAAAGTGATCAGGGCTGCCTCATTGCGGGGCAGCCCTGTGCGCATAACAGATCTATGGACGTGCGTCATCCACAGATCTGTTATGCGCACGCAGGTATACAGAATGGGGAGAAGAAACAATGAAAACAGGAAAAGTGCCTGAAAATGTGCTTAAGAGAGCAGTCTTCGGACAGATTCATACCAGGCGGGCGGAAGTGATCCTGGGTGCCGGCGTCGGGGAGGACTGCGCGGCCATGAAGCTGGAACCGGGAGAGATATTTGTCATATCCGCGGATCCGATTACCGGAACAGCAAAGGATATCGGCACACTGGCAGTCAGGATTACCGTCAACGATCTGGCCAGCGCCGGGGCGGAGCCGGTGGGCATTCTTCTGACTGTTCTGCTTCCGGAGGAAACGGAAGAGCCGGAGCTGAAAGTGATGATGGCACAGGTGGAACAGGCCTGCAGGGAAGCGAATGTGCAGGTGATGGGCGGTCACACGGAGGTGACTGCCGTCGTGAATCAGCCGGTAATCACGGTCTGCGGCGTCGGGAAAGTGAAGGAAGGGCAGATGGTTACGACGGCGGGCGCAAGACCCGGTATGGATATTCTGGTCACAAAATGGATTGGCCTGGAGGGGACCTCCATCCTTGCAAAAGAGAGGGAAGAACAGCTGCTGACACGTTTTTCTGCCGCGTTTGTGGAGGAGGCAAAGTCGTTTGACCGGTATATTCCGGTGCTTCCGGAGGCTGCCGCCGCCGTCAGGTCCGGCGTCGGGGCGATGCACGATGTCACGGAGGGCGGTATTTTCGGCGCGCTCTGGGAGATGGCGGAAGCGTCCGGCGTCGGACTCTGGATCGATCTGAGAAAGATTCCGGTCCGTCAGGAGACCGTTGAGATCTGTGAGTTTTTCGGTATCAGCCCTTATCAGCTGATATCAAGCGGGAGTATGCTGATGGCGCTGCCGGACGGAGGACGGCTGGCGCGCGAGCTTGAAAAGCAGGGGATACCTGCCACAGTCATCGGAAAGGCGACTGCGGGGAATGACAGGATCCTGTGGAACGAGGAGGAAAAGCGGTATCTGGAGCCTCCCAGGACGGATGAGCTCTACAGGGCCCTTGGAAAATAATCATGATGGTATGAGAAGGAACATAGATAAGTATAGAGCGAAACAATCGGTGAGATGATAAAGGAGACAGGATTATGCGGGAAAAGTTACTGGCATTTATAGAGAAAAACAGCCGGATCGATCTGCGGCAGCTCGCGGTCGTGCTCGGCGTGGACGAGGCGGCGGTGCTCAATGAGATGGAAAAGATGGAGGAGGAGCATATTATCTGCGGATATCACACGATCATTGACTGGGATAAAGTGGGCATCGAGAAGGTGACGGCGATGATCGAGGTGCGCGTGACGCCGCAGCGCGGTATGGGATTTGACAAGGTGGCGGAGCGCATCTATAACTATCCGGAAGTCAATTCCGTGTATCTGATTTCCGGCGGATTTGATTTTATGGTGACGATCGAGGGAAAGACGCTGCGCGAGGTGTCACAGTTTGTCTCTGAAAAGCTTTCGGTGCTGGATTCTGTCCTTAGCACAAAAACGAATTTTATCCTGAAAAAATACAAAGACCACGGGACCGTAATCACAGAGCCGAAAAAAGACGAAAGGATACAGATGATACCATGAGAAATCCATTATCGAAGACAATCGTCACGATTCAGCCCTCGGGGATCCGCAAATATTTTGATGTTGTCGGTGAGATGAAAGACGGGATTTCACTGGGCGTCGGCGAGCCGGATTTTGACACACCGTGGCATATCCGTGATGAGGCGATCTATTCGCTGGAAAAGGGCAGGACCTGCTACACTTCCAACGCAGGGTTAAAGGAATTAAAGATAGAGATAGACCGGTATCTGACCAGACGTTACGGGATATCCTATAACCCGGATCATGAGATTTTCGTGACGGTTGGCGGAAGCGAGGCGATAGATCTGGCAATGCGCGCTATGCTGGATCCGGGAGACGAGGTTTTAGTGCCGCAGCCGAGCTATGTTTCCTATATGCCGTGTGCTGTTCTGGCAAACGGGACCCCGGTCGCCATTGAGCTGACGGCGGAGAACGACTTCAGGCTGACGGCGGAGCAGCTTAAGGATGCAGTGACGCCTAAGACAAAGATTCTGGTTCTGCCGTTCCCGAACAATCCGACGGGGGCGGTGATGGAGCAGTCTGATCTTGAGGCCATCGCAGAGGTGATAAAAGAGCATGATCTGTATGTGATCAGCGACGAGATATATTCCGAGCTTACATACCTGGACCGCCATGTTTCCATCGCGTCGATTCCGGGAATGAGGGAACGCACAATTGTCATCAACGGTTTTTCCAAGTCGCATTCAATGACGGGCTGGAGGCTTGGCTATGCATGCGGGCCGGAACTGATTATCAGTCAGATGTTAAAAATCCATCAGTATGCCATCATGTGCGCGCCGACCACCAGCCAGTATGCGGCGGTGGATGCGCTGAAGAACGGTGACGAGGATGTGGCGAAGATGCGGGAGGAGTATAACGGCAGAAGGAGATATCTGCTCTCCCGGTTTCAGGAGATGGGGCTTTCCTGCTTTGAACCGTTCGGGGCATTTTATGTTTTCCCGTGCATCAGGGAGTTTGGCATGACATCAGGGGAATTTGTGGAAAAGCTTCTTGACTCGAAAAAGGTTGCGGTGGTTCCGGGGACGGCATTCGGAGAGTGCGGGGAAGGGTATCTGCGGATTTCTTACGCGTATTCGCTCGATGTACTCAAAAAGGCGATGGACCGGATCGCAGAATTTGTCGGGGAGCTGAGAGAGCGGGGCGTGCAGAATGCCGGGATTTAATATTGTGCTCTTCGAGCCGGAGATACCGGCCAATACCGGCAATATCGGGAGAACCTGCGTGGCGACGGGGACGAGGCTCCACCTGATCGAACCGCTGGGGTTTCGTCTCGACGAGAAATCTCTCCGCCGCGCCGGTATGGATTACTGGAAGGATCTTGACGTTACGACATATGTGAACTGGGAAGATTTTTGCGCGCGCAACTGTCCGGCGGGTTCCGGTGTGAAGATTTATATGGCCACGACCAAGAGCAGGAAGGCCTACACGGACGTCTCCTATGAGCCGGGGGCTTACCTGCTGTTCGGAAAGGAGAGCGCGGGTCTTCCGGAGGAGCTTTTAATATCCAGTCCCGATACCTGTGTGAGGATCCCGATGGCGGGCGATACGCGTTCCCTGAATCTGTCCAATTCCGTGGCGATTGTGCTGTATGAGGCGTTGCGTCAGAATGGTTTTGCCGGCATGAAGACGGCGGGAGCCCTGCACCGCTTAAGCTGGGAGACAGATATGTGAGGCGGGAGCCCTGAAAGGAAAAAGGGGGAACAGAGATGATTAAGGCGAAACAGCTGGTGCATGAATATATCCGGAGAGACGAGGAGGGAAATGTCGAGTCTGTCACGACGGCCCTGGACCATGTGGATCTGAATGTAAAGCCTGGAGAGTTTATCGCGATTCTGGGGCACAACGGTTCCGGAAAGTCCACGCTGGCGAAACATATCAATGCGCTCCTCGTGGCATCGGAGGGGACGCTTCTGGTGAACGGAATGGACGTCTCGCGGGAGGAAAATATCCTTCCGGTCCGGCAGAGCGCAGGAATGGTGTTTCAGAACCCGGATAATCAGATTATTGCCAGCGTTGTGGAGGAGGATGTGGGATTCGGTCCGGAAAATACGGGTGTGCCCACGGAAGAGATCTGGCGCCGCGTCGAGGAGAGCCTTGCGGCCGTCGGAATGCTGAAATACCGTCATCATTCCCCGAATAAGCTTTCAGGCGGGCAGAAACAGCGCGTCGCGATCGCCGGAGTCGTTGCGATGCAGCCCAGATGTATTGTGCTCGATGAGCCGACTGCAATGCTCGACCCGAACGGGCGGCGGGAAGTGATCCGCACGGCGCATGAGCTCAACCGCGCATCCGGCGTCACGATTCTTCTGATCACTCATTATATGGAAGAGGTTGTGGATGCGGACCGGGTGCTTGTCATGGATCAGGGAAAAGTCGTTATGCAGGGAACACCGCGGGAGATTTTTTCACAGGTCGGGAAGCTGAAAGAGTATCGGCTGGATGTGCCGCAGGTGACGATTCTTGCAGATCTTCTGCGCCAGTCCGGGCTTGATATTCCGCGCGGCGTGCTGCGGCGGGAGGAGCTGGTGGAAGCGGTTCTGCGCGTGGCGCAGGTGGAGGATATGCAGTGACAGAGAGAAAGGAATCCACAGATGACTGATAAAATGCTGATGATTCTGGACAAAGTGAATTACGTGTACAGTGAGGACACCGCGTATCAGATTCAGGCGCTGAAAGATGTGAGTTTTAAGATTGCAGAGGGACAGTTTATCGGTATTATCGGGCACACCGGTTCCGGCAAATCCACGCTGATCCAGCATTTAAACGGGCTGATGAAAGCGACCACAGGATCGATTTACTTTCACGGCCAGGACATTTACGATGATGATTTTGACCTGCGGGAGCTGAGAAACCGTGTGGGCCTGGTATTTCAGTATCCGGAACATCAGCTGTTCGAGACGACGATCTTTGATGATGTGTGTTTCGGTCCGAAAAATCAGGGACTTAAAGAGGAGGAGGCCGGACTGCGGGCGTTTGAGGCGCTGCGCAGTGTCGGTCTCCCTGAGGAGCTTTATTATCAGTCTCCGTTTGATCTGTCCGGAGGGCAGAAGCGCCGTGTGGCGATTGCCGGGGTGCTGGCGATGAAGCCGGAAGTGCTGATTCTGGACGAGCCGACCGCAGGGCTTGACCCGGCGGGGCGCGACGAGATTCTTGACCTGGTTGCCAGGATGCACAGGGAGCGGGGAATCACGGTAATTCTCGTCTCGCACAGCATGGAGGATATCGCAAAATACGTACAGCGCATTATTGTGATGAACCACGGAGAAGTGATGTTCGACGACACGCCCTCAAATGTGTTCGCACATTACAGAGAGCTGGAGGCTGTCGGGCTTGCGGCTCCGCAGGTGACTTATCTGATGCACGAACTCAAAAGCCGTGGGCTGTCGGTGAACACGGAGGCCATAACAGTGGAGGAGGCAAGAGAGAGTCTGATCGGGGCACTGACGGGGATTGATTCCGGGAGGCGGGATATCCGGTAAGAATCCGGAGAGCGCGGAGCCGGTATGGGAGAACGGTATGTTAAGAGATATCACACTGGGCCAGTATTATCCGGCAGATTCTGTCATTCACAAACTGGACCCAAGGGTAAAATTGTTCAGTACAATGATTTATATTATTTCCCTGTTCTGTTTCAGGGGAGTCGCGGCGCTTCTGATAGTGACGGCGTTTCTTGCCGGCGTGATCAGGGTCTCGAATGTACCGTTCCGGTATATGGTAAAAGGACTCAGGGCGATTCTGGTGCTGATGCTGATCACAGCTGTGTTTAATCTGTTTCTGACGCCGGGCGAGCCTCTGTTCACTTTCGGGGTATTCCGGCTGACGGCGGAGGGTATCCGGAATGCCGGGCTGATGCTGGTCCGGCTGACGTACCTGATTCTGGGTACGTCGATTATGACGCTGACGACAACGCCGAACCAGCTGACGGACGGCCTGGAAAAGGCTCTGATGCCGTTTTCAAAGATCGGTATTCCGGTTCACGCGATTGCGATGATGATGTCGATTGCGCTCCGGTTTATTCCGATTCTGATTGAGGAGACGGATAAAATCATGAAAGCGCAGATGGCGCGCGGAGCGGATTTTGAGAGCGGAAATCTGCTCAGAAAGGTGAAAAGCATGATTCCGCTGCTGGTGCCGCTTTTTGTCTCCGCGTTCCGGCGGGCCGATGACCTTGCAATGGCCATGGAAGCGAGATGCTACAATGGCGGGGCCGGGCGGACGAAGATGAAGCCATTGCGCTATGGAAAGCGGGACGCGCTGGCCTACGTGACGGTGATTGTGTATCTGGCGCTGATACTGCTGTGCAGAAGATATCTGCGCTGGCCCATGTGACAGTGACAGCGTATCGGAGCTGATACTGTTGTGCAGAAGGTGTCTGCGCCGGCCCATGTGACGGCGCCTGCGATCCGGGGCTGATGAGAGAGTTTGTGCGCCGGCTGATGGATAGGAGAGGTGGCATTGAAACGGGTAAAGCTGATTGTGGCGTACGACGGTACAAATTATCATGGCTGGCAGGTACAGCCGAACGGGGTTACGATTGAGGAAGTGCTAAACGGCGCACTTTCCGGGCTTCTGGGGGAGGCGGTCACGGTGACGGGGGCCAGCCGGACGGATGCGGGCGTACATGCGCTGGGGAATGTGGCGGTATTTGATACCGCAACGAGGATTCCCGCGGAGAAGATTTCTTTTGCCCTGAATCAGAGGCTGCCGGAAGATATTGTAGTGCAGGATTCCTGTGAAGTGCCGTCTGACTGGCATCCGCGTTACCGGAAAAGCAAAAAGACATATGAATACCGGATTTTAAACAGGACATTCCGTCTGCCTTCAAGGCGGCTGGACACATATTTTTTCCATTATCCCCTGGATGAGGGCAGAATGCGGGAGGCGGCGGCCTGGCTTAAAGGGGAACATGACTTTAAGAGTTTTAGTTCCATACATGCCCAGGCGCAGACATCGGTGCGCACAATCTATGACTGCGAGGTGGAGCGCGAGAGGGATGTGATCACCATCCGCGTGACAGGGAACGGTTTTCTGTACAATATGGTAAGGATTATTGCGGGGACGCTGATTCGCGCGGGGACGGGAGAGCTTGCACCTGAGAGGATGCCGGAGATTCTGTCAGCGTGTGACCGTAGTGCGGCGGGGCCGACGGCGCCGCCGCAGGGGCTTACACTGATGAAAATAGAATACTGAGGGCGGTCAGTGCCAGCCATTGAGTTTTTTTGTTTCTGCCGCCTGTCCGGGCAGTCCGCCGGCGTCATCGGCTGCCGCCTGCTCCGTATAAGAGAACAGGAGCAGAAGTTCATGGGCCAGCAGCGGCATGGAGGCCAGTACAAGGAGTCTCACCCAGTCGAGGAAATCAAGGCGGCATGTTCCGAAAAGTGCGATAAAATATGGAAGTTCCGTTACCATCAGCTGCAGCCCGATTCCCACGGCAAAAGCGATCAGCATCAGGCGGTTTTCCAGATGGTTCATTTTAAAAAGAGACATTTCCACATCCCGCATTCCGATTGCGTGGAAGAGCTGCGCCATTCCGAGCACTGTGAACGCATAAGTCTGGCAGCGGTTTAAGATTTCGGGCGCAAGCAAAAGCCCGCGGATGCCGGCGAGGGTGACCGGCTCACCGGCGGTAATCAGAAGTCCGACGGGGAGCTGTAAATAGGCCACGAGACTGACTGCGGCGATCAGTATGCCGTAAAATCCGGTGCAGCTCCAGCCGCCGGCCGCAAAAAGGCTTTCGTTTTTCCGGCGCGGAGGGCGATCCATAAAACTTTTGTTTTCTTCCACATCAATTCCCAGCGCCAGGGCGGGCAGGGAATCAGTGATCAGGTTAATCCAGAGAATATGGCTGGATTTTAACGGGGCGGGAAGCCCGCACGCCACGGCGGCCAGCATCGTGATAATCTCTCCGAAGTTGGAGGAGAGAAGAAACAGGACCGATTTGCGGATATTTTCGTAGATGCAGCGCCCCTGCGCGATGGCTTTTGCGATGGTGGCAAAGTTGTCATCGGTGAGCACGATATCGGCGGCATTTCTGGCGACGTCGGTTCCGGCCAGCCCCATGGCGATGCCGACGTCCGCTGATTTCAACGAGGGAGCGTCGTTGACGCCGTCGCCGGTCATCGCGGTGATCTGTCCGCTGTTTTTGCACGCCGAGACGATGCGCACCTTGTGCTCCGGTGAGACATGGGCAAAGACAGAGACGCCGTCGATGCGCCGGGTGAGTTCCTCATCGCTGATACCTGAGAGAGCTTCACCGGAGAGGCACTCGTTCTCATTTTCGGCGATGCCCAGTTCCTTTGCGATGGCGAATGCCGTGTCCATCCGGTCACCGGTGATCATAATGGTCTTTACGCCCGCACGGCGGAATTCCGCCACGGCGTCTGCTGCCTCGGGCCGCACAGGGTCCGCCATTCCGGCAATGCCCAGAAAAGTCAGGTCATTTTCTTCGGGGACAGCTGTATTCTCCCGCATGCCGAGTGCCAGGACACGGAGACCTTTTCCGGTGAACTTTGCGATGACGGCATAAATTTTCTTTTTGTGCGCGGCGGTCATCGGTATGATTTTTCCGTTCAGGCGGATGTACTGGCAGCGCTCGAGAATCTCGTCCGGTGAACCTTTGGTGTAAGAGACGGCGGAGTATCTTTCGGATGACTGCGCGGCCGGGGTATGTAAGGTTGTCATCATTTTGCGGTCCGAGTCAAATGCGATCTCAGCCGTTCGCGGCAGCTGTGTTTCCAGGGCTTCCCGTGTGATACCGTGGGGAGATGCCATATCTAAAAGTGCAAGTTCCGTCGGGTCCCCGCGCCTTTTTCCGTCCGAGAGAGAGGCATCGTTGCAGAGCACAAAGCCGTGAATAAAATGGTGGTCCCGTCCCGGGATAAGTTCGGACGGGATGGTTACTTTTCCGTCGGTATAGCAGCAGACAACCGTCATGCGGTTCTGCGTCAGGGTTCCCGTCTTGTCTGAGCAGACGATGCCGACACAGCCGAGGGTCTCCACGCTGGGCAGACGCTTTACAATGGTGCTGACTTTCACCATGCGGGAGACACTTAAGGCCAGGACCATGGTGACGATGGCCGGAAGGCCTTCCGGAACGGCGGCAACGGCCAGGGAGATCGCGGTGATCAGCATTTCCCCGACGTCACGTTTCTGAAGCACGGCCAGTACGAAGAGGAGAATGCATAAAAATACGGAGACAGTGCTTAAAATTTTTCCCAGATCGGCGAGGCGTTTCTGAAGGGGGGTGAGCTCTGTCTTTGCGTTCTGAATCATCCGCGCGATTTTTCCGATTTCCGTGTCCATGCCGATTGCCGTCACTATGCCTTCCCCGCGCCCGTAGGTCACGCTGGTGGACATAAAAGCCTGATTCCGGTCCGTGGTATTTTTGGATACCGGAACGGATTCGCCGGTCAGCGCCGACTCTTCGATCTTTAAGCTGACGGTTTCCGTCAGGAGCAGATCGGCGGGAACCTGACGTCCGGCCTCGAGGATTACAATGTCTCCCGGAATCAGGTCGGCCGCCGGGATTTCTTTTTTATGTGTGCCCTCCCGTATCAGGGCGTGGGGGCTTGTCAGTTCTTTTAAGGCGTCGAGCGCGCGCTTTGCGCGCCCTTCCTGAATGACTCCGATCACCGCATTGAGCATGACGACCGCGAGAATGATCACCATATCGCCGATTTCTCTCAGCAGAAAGGAGATCGCCGCCGCCACGAACAGGATGAAAATCAGGGGGTCGTTGAGCTGCGCGAGAAAGCAGGAGAGCGCCGATTCCTGCTGCTCGTCCTCAAGGACGTTCTTCCCGCGCACCGGCTCTGTGTTCTGTAAATTTTCTGCCATGTTTTACCTCATTTCTGCACTGCTTTTTGTAAAACCATATATGGAAGGATCCATATACGGGAGCGGAGTCTGTGAGGGCAGTGCAGACACATACTCCGGATAAATATGCGCACACGTTTTTCAGGATGCGGAGCTGCGCGTGTGCAGTCAGGCCTGTGGCCGCCGGATTATTTGTACAGGATCCCGGCTGACATATCTTATGAGGTCCGGGACGGGTTTATGACACTGCCGGAAAAATTGACAAAAATTTTACATATCCCGTTTATTTCTTGTGGAGAATGGAAAAATAGAAAAAATAGTAACTTTTTGCTTGCATTCCGGCGAAAAAAGTATTATCTTAAAAAACAGCAAAGTGATGTGTGTGATGTGTGATAAGTGAGGGTGTTCCAGGAGGTGTGGAATGCCCTTTTTCGGTTGAATTTCCGAAAATACCGCATACATTGATGCAGGGGAGGATTTTCCCTGCGGCAGCTGATTGCAGGATAAGATTGTGAGAAAGAGAGGAAGCAGAATGAGCGGGACTGGATATGTCAATGTGGCAGAGATTTTTGGCGGAAACGTCTTTAACGATTCCGTGATGCAGGCGCGTCTGCCAAAAAAAGTTTATAAGAAATTAAAAGAAGTTGTCAATCTGGGGAAGGAACTGGATCTCGAGACTGCAGACGTCGTTGCGCATGAGATGAAGGAGTGGGCGATTGAGAAAGGGGCGACGCATTACACGCACTGGTTTCAGCCGATGACCGGTGTGACGGCTGAAAAGCATGATTCGTTTATCACGGCGCCGATGGCGAACGGAAAAGTACTGATGAGTTTTTCCGGAAAAGAGCTGATCAAGGGGGAGCCGGATGCGTCTTCTTTCCCGTCCGGCGGGCTGCGGGCGACTTTTGAGGCGAGAGGATATACGGCCTGGGACTGTACTTCACCGGCATTTGTGCGGCAGGACGCTGCGGGCGCGACATTGTGTATTCCAACGGCGTTCTGTTCCTATACGGGGGAGGCGCTGGATCAGAAGACGCCGCTTCT
>CAMSQM010000024.1 GCA_947062675.1 uncultured Roseburia sp. | reverse complement strand
GCTTCGGTATTCCCGGAATACCAACGGGAAGTGATGAGGGACTTATGGCAGGAACAGCATTGCTTTTTTATATAGAAAACTATGGGGAGTGGTATATCTTTTTTTGGAAAGTAATCTTAGGTTTTTTGTCTGGATGTATATGGGCATTGGCAGGCCTTGCATTTGCAGTATGGATTCCAAATAAATATGTGGCATTAATTGCGCCGTTTGTACTGTATGAGGCTATGTGGCTGGCGTTAGGGAAAATTCCGGTACTGAATCCGATTTATCTTATGCGCGGGGATGATTTGAACAATTATCCATTGTCCGGGTTTATGGAATGTATTTATATTCTGGTGGCATCATTTGTGGTCATGTGGGGATTGAAAAGGAGGTATCGGAATGGATAAGATAAAACAAATCTGCTGCATGACAAAAACTACTTTTCTGGAGGAACGGCATAATAAACGGGTAATCATGGGCTTTCTTTTGGGAATGGCGTTGTCTGGATACTGGCTGAATTATTTTTTACAGTATGCATTAGATATCGGGGAACCCGTTAATATCCTGGAAGCCTTCATTGTTGTGGTGCATCATCACAAAAGTATTTTGTTTCTTATTGCCGGCTGGTTATTAATTATATCAGATGCTCCCTTTATAAAAAGAAATACATATTTGTCATTATGCAGGAGCAGCCGGAAAACGTGGAATGCAGCTATGCTTCAATATATTATGATTCAGGCATTTCTATATGTTGCCGGCATAGCTGTTATATCGGTAGCTGTCAGTTTTTTGTGTGGCTTTTGGGGAAATATGTGGAGCAGTCCGGTTTATAATCTGGCGATGGATACCGGGAATCATTTGGGAGTGAAATATAATATTTCATTTCCGTGGGTGAATGTTATGCAGGCAATGACAGTGCCGCAGGCATTTGTGATTGTTTTTGTCTTTCTATTCCTGTATTTGGTATTGACTGGATTTTTGCTATATGTGTGCAATCTTTTGTTAAAAGAAATTTATGGAATATTGATTGTATTCGGTATACAGATTTCAGGATATTTATTACAACAAGAGGGAGCTGCACACTTATCTCTTATGGCAAAAGCAATTCCCGGATACGCCATAGATGGAAATGGCGGGCAATGGGAAGTCGTAGTTTTGTTTTGTGCTATCATATGCATTTTGGCACTGATTTCTTTGTGGCTGATTGGACAGGCAGACTTTAAGGATGCAATGGAGCAGGAATAGGAGGGAATGTCTTTGTTTTTTCAGTTATTTGCAGGTGTTCCCATGGATGAAATGTATAAGTTTCCGTTACGTCCTTTGGGATGCTGGCTATTTCCGATAGGAATTTATTTATTGATAATTGGTTTCCGGCCTGGTATGGATAAGCAGAATAGACGATTTGCTATTGTCCGATGCGGGTGGATACACAAGTGGTGGAAATATTATTTCCTGAGAAACCTGCTGAACGGGGCACTGGCAGCAGTTAGCCTGCTGACGCTGTCCGGGGTGACTGATTTGTCCGCATTGCAGATGCTTACAGGAAATCTAAAAGAAATATCAGCGATTTTTGTTTTATGGACAATTCACGCAGTGACTTTATCAGCATTATTTCTTCTGCTGGAAACCCTGAGAATTAAAAAATTAATTCCGGCAGTTATATTATTATTGGAAGGACTGACGTTTCTGAGTGGTTTTCAATTTAGAAAGAGAGCAAAGTATATGTTTGGAGTATGGGGAATGTATGTACAAAGTAATTTACATGAAAGTATGCATGGATTCTCTGTTATAAGCGTAATGATTGTTCAGCTCATAATCATTATGGTCTGTTACTGGCTGGGTGGTTATTTACTGAAAGGCAGAGAAATAGAAGGAGTTTAAGATTATGGAAAGCATTATAAAAGTTGATAAAGTAATAAAAAAATTTGGTTCAGATATTGCTCTTTCCAATGTTTCCATGGAATTTGAGAGAGGAAAAATTTACGGGATCGTTGGAAGAAACGGTTCTGGAAAAACCGTTTTGTTTAAGACGATGGTAGGATTTTTAAAACCTTCCAGCGGAAGGGTCATCGTAGACGGTAAAGAAATTGGCAGGGATACCGATTTTGCCGATAATATAGGAATTGTCATTGAAACTCCCGGTTTTCTCAGTTCTTATAGTGGGTATAAAAATCTGGAGTATCTTGCAGGTATTAAAAATATAATTGGGAAAAAAGAAATAAAGGAGAGCATGGAGCGGGTCGGACTTGATCCGGATAGTAAAAAGAAAGTTGGTAAATATTCATTGGGGATGCGCCAGAGACTTGGGATTGCCCAGGCTATTATGGAAAATCCGGATATTCTGATTCTGGATGAACCGATGAATGGTCTGGATAATCAGGGCGTGGAAGATGTCAGGGAAATTCTTTTAAATTTAAAAGATGAAGGGAAATGTATTATTTTGGCAAGTCATAATAAAGAGGATATAGAAGTGCTGTGCGATGAAGTGTATAGGATGGATCATGGAAAGCTGACAGTTTCTGAATAATCAGTTATTATGGTTTTTCAGCCCGTTCGGCGGGAGCATCCCATAGTTTGTATAAACCTCCGGACTGATGTAAGATAAAGACGGATGACAGCCTGTTAAAAATGCTGCATCTGGCAATGGTGGACATCACGAAGAAATGGACAGGGCATGGATAGGACCGGGGGCAGATCCATTTCCGGTTAGAGATCTGTTTTGAGGAGCGGCTTTCCAGCAGGAATCTGTAACAATACTGTCAGCCTTTATTGACAGCATGAATACAGCCTGTATAATACAGGATAAGGGGCAGAGCGAAATCTGGATTCCGCCCCTTAAGTAACCACTAACCTGTCTTATATCAGTTTTTCTGGCGGCAGTTTTTATGCTGTCAGTATATACTGTCCGTGTTTTTCCACCGGAGTTAAAACTTCGGGATGCCTTTGTAACCGTTTATTACTGTAATACTCAACATAACTTTCTGTTGACGACAAACGAAATAGAAAGTATATTTGTACAATTCAGGCGGTACTTAATTCGACAAAAGGTAAAGTGGGGAAAGGATATTCTTTATTTTGTAAAGCATTTGGAAGTGATGAAAATGAGTTTATGAAATTGCTTTATATGCCAGAAGCTATGATAATATATCGTTTTTACTTTGAAGGTACTGGCTTGACAGATGAATGGAGGAATAGTTTTAAAGGTTTGACAGATGCACAACTGGCAACAGCAAAGCCAATTATAAAATCAAATGATTTGATAAGGAAAACAAAATGGGGAAATTATATAATATTTCCTTTAAAACGGATGATCAGACAAGGGTAGGTGAGTATGGAACTGACTTTCATTCAGAAATTAAGCTGGAAAAATTTTTTAATTTATTTACCGGGGAATTTATTTGAATTTGTTAGTAAAAGCTCAAAATATTATATAAGGTGGTAGTGTAATGCCATATTTTGAATATAATAAATGTTTAAAGAACATTGAATATTATGAAATTTTAGAGATGCTCATGGAGCGTTGGGAATTTGAAATTGTTGAGTTTAAAGAAGCCAGAGGCAGCTATGATACAGATAAAATTGGAAGATATTTTTCAGCAATCAGCAACGAGGCAAACTTACGTCAGCAGCAATACGGCTGGCTTATTTTTGGTGTTGGAGAGCAGAATAAGATAAAGCAGATAGTCGGAACTGCATTTAAAAAGGGAGATAACAGCCTGCTTGAGCGATTTAAATATGAGGTTTCCAGAGATACTGCGAACGGAATGACATTCTATGATATTATCGAAATATTTCCGATTGTGAATGGCAAAGAATACCGGGTGCTTATGTTTAAAATTCCGGCAGCAGTAACGGGAATACCGACAGACTGGAAAACGAATTACTATGAGCGGGCAGGAGAAAGCCTTGTTGCATTGAAACAGTATAAGATAGATGCGATTCGTTCACAGGAACGTAAGGACTGGTCAAAACAGATATTAGAAAAGGCAGCAATTGAGCATTTGGATAAGACAGCAATAGATTTGGCAAGGGAAAAATATAAAGAAAAAATGAATCAGGAGCATGTTTCGGCAGAAGTAGATGCTATGAGTGATGAGCAGTTTCTGACAAAGATTAAGCTCATGATAGATGGCAAAATTACACAGGCAGGAATGCTTTTGTTAGGGAATTCTGATTTTGATTATATGTTTCAGACTGCGCCGAGCATTATGTGGAGGTTGTATGGAGCGGATGAAACGGATAAAGATTATGCGATTTTTAAAATTCCATTTATAAATGTAGTGGACAAGGTGTTTGCGAAAGTTCGAAATCTGACTTATCGTTATATGCCAAATCAGTTGACGCTGTTTCCGATGGAAACAGAGCAATATAATAGCTGGCTGATTCGAGAGTTGCTTAATAATTGTATTGCCCATACGAATTATCAGTTAGGTGGAAGGATTTATGTGAATGAATTTGAAGACAAAATTAAATTTACGAATCCGGGGGACTTTATTCCGCAGAAAATAGAGAATGTGTTGGAAGTAAGTTACAGTCCGCCATTTTATAGGAATAAACTTTTAGCGGATTCAATGATGGCTTTTCATATGATTGATACTGCGACACTGGGAATCCGTCGGGCATATAACATTCAAAAGGCGAAGTATTTTCCACTGCCGGATTACAATGTATCTACGGGGGTACAGGTTGAAGTGACGGTATATGGTAAAACCTTGAATGATAATTATATGCACATATTGTATGATCATCAGGATTTAGATTTGCAGACGGTGTTTTTGCTTGACAGGGTTCAGAAAGGCCTGGCAATAGAAAAAGAAGATGTGGACAGACTGCGTGCATTGAAGCTGGTAGAGGGGAGGATAACAAGCTTATATTTGTCGGCATCAGCAGCTAAGAGCATTGACGAGAGTACGAATTATATTAAAAATAAAGGATTTGACGATAAATATTATAAGGATTTGATTGTTGAATATCTGAAGCAGTATAAAAAAGCCAAAAAGAAAGATATTCGGGAGCTGTTATGGGATAAGTTGCCGGATGTGTTATCAGATGCCCAAAAAGAACATAAAGTAAGTAATTTATTGGCGGCACTAAAGAAAAATAGTATTATTGATACGGATTCGCCTAATCAGCAGCGTTCATACTGGATATTGAAACAATAGCTTGAATAATCCTGAGCAAATTTATTCAAGGTTTATTCAAGAGTTATTTGAGATGGATATATCGCATATGAACAGACGGGCAGGTATTTTGAGCGGGTTGTGTTTTGGACTGGCTTGAATAAATTTGTTCCAGATTAAATAAGATTTAAACAAGATTACTCAGGATTCATTCAGGCGCGTGCTTCTAAAAGTCTCGGTAACCAGAAAATAAGCTGATATGGAGGACAATATAAAAAAATCTCCATTTTATCATGAGTTGTGCTACAGACTAACGCGTCGTAACAACCGTGAGGGTAGACGTACAGTAGCTTCCGGCTGTGGCTGTTATTACCGGGTAATCCTGAAAGGCTGCCGGATACCGGACTTCAAAAGGGCAGTATCGCCTGGAAAGACGCTTCTCTGGAGGCTCAGCTTCCGTTGGCAGGAGGAATTCGGCGATTTCATGGCATTTGTTGTGTAAATGTGCCTCTGGACAGTAGCAGAAAACTTAAAGACTGGAGAAATGCATTCCGACTGTCTTTCCAGCGTTTCAAGGAGTTCGGATATTTCCGTCCTGATGCTGGGAATTACACACGCCGGTTTCCGGATCACAGGGATATCCTTCCGGCATTTTTTGACTACCTTTGGCTCAAAAGTGGATTTACGGTCTGTGAGATCTCGATTTCCATGGACACGTAACGGCTGTTGACCTGTTTGTGTTTGTACCTGATAAGGTAACCTTCGTTACCGGAGCGCACTGATTTCCCGTAGCCGGGATGTTCATCCATCTCAGCCTCCTATTCCCTGATGGCTCCGCCAGGAAGGCCTGTGAGGGCATCGCGGTCGCGGATGCCTTCAGCCGGCTGGATGCCTGTATTCTGTGCACGGTTTTTTCTCACGCCATAACAGAGGGCCTCCTTATGATAATTTAATTTATCATAGAAGCCCTTTAATATTATTTGCAGAAAAATTGAAAACTGCTTTGCACGGCATAATCCTGACGATTACAATTCCAGCCTCATGTATACAACTTCCTGAAATCCTGTAATACGGGAATTAAAGCCTTTCGGGTTTCGGCCATATTCAACAAAACCCGCTTTTTTATACATGGACAACGCCCTGATGTTTTCAGCAGCTACGCTCAGCTCAAGCTGACTGTATCCGGCGGTTTTTGCACATTCGATGCATGAAGTCATGAGTGCCTGCCCGATTCCAAGTCCCCAGAACTTTTTCAGGACACTTACGCCAAATTCAGCGCGGTGCCGTATCTTATATTTCATGCCTGCCGCCTCAATTCCGGCAGTTCCGGCAATTACACCATCAACCATAGCAATAATCTCAATTTCGTTGTCACTGTCAGCCTTTTTTTTCAGAAACTGACTTTCCCGAGCGGCATCAAACTGGTTTTCATCCGGGTATGTAAGTAAATAGTCGGTTTCGGCATGAGTTAAATTAAAGTTATCTAACACAGGCTGTCCATCACTTTCGGTTGCGTTTCTCAAATAACATTCCACACCATTTTTTAATCGTATTTTTTTATTATATTTCATGATATCTCCCTGCACCGGCAACATAAATGATTCCTGCTGGCTGTTTATGGTAAACGGTTTATCGGTCTTCAGCTCTTCTGCCACTATTCTACAATGAAATATTCTGTTTCTCTCTGCAAATTTACATATTAGCCAAAAGTAAAATTGCAATAAATAATGTTAAAATAATTGCACCGGTAAAACTTATAATATTGATAAATTTTATCCAGCCATTTCCTGACACTTTTGAAATAAAAACAGCGATGGCAATACCTGCAATCCCGCCTGACGAGTTGGAAATAATGTCTGTAATATCACTTGCCCCGATAGAGAAAATAAACTGTATTATTTCATATATAAGGCTTGTGCAGATAACAGGTATCAATTGTTTTGCCAGCGGTTTTTCTTCCCATAAAACGTGAATAAATAAGCCATAAGGTATAAAGGCTAATGCATTTTGAATAATCTCATCAAAATCCATTTTTCCATTAACTATCACTGACTGACCAAACGGAATTAAATTGATGTTTCTTATGTGCGGTAAATTCTCAAAGGAAAACTGCAGCTTAAAAATAATAATCCATGTCAGGGCAAACAGGTAAAAGATCAATAATCCCAGAGTAAACCTTTTCGATTTCACTTAAATCCCTCCTTTAGTACTTATAATAGCAGGTTTTATTTACTTCAATCTTAATTATTTCTTAAATTATCTTTCGGATTTTCTTTTCTGCGAATTATTCTGGTTTATATACCCGGTTATAAAATAATTATCTGCTGCTTACAATGCATATTTATAGGTTTGCTTTACATGGGTACACAATTTTGTTTCCTTTGCGGCCTGTCATGAAGCGTTTTGTCAGGTACTTTTCTGAGTTGTTCAATCATTGTGACATTAAATCCGGGCAAACTTGAAAATGCTGATATGGATCTGAGGTATTCTGTATCAGACCGTATTGAGGAAGTATCGGATTCTTTGATACAAGGGAACGGATATGATTTTATAGATACAGAGGACGGACAGCCCGGACCGTTAATGGGAATTTGGTTAGCATCGGAAAATGCGGGTGAAACCTGGCATATTGTGAGCGAATTGTTTCAGAGTGAAAAATTCATGGGGAATGATTTATCGCTGTCGGCTCAGATATACATTTCAGAAAACGACACCGATGATTTAGAGAACTGTATGCTTGTTTTTCCAAAGCAATAATTCCGGTTTACCGGTCTGATAAGATTGAGTGCTTTCCTCCCGGCTGTCAGCCCGGCGTATTTTTCTTTCCATGTCTTTGTGGGGATTGTGGCCCTGCCGTTCATCACGCCTTTGAGATAATCTTTCGCCGCCGTAAGCAGGATTGGCTTACTTTCGGTCAGCGGCTTCTTCCCCTTGTACCTGAAATAAATGCCGGCCTGCTCTAAGTGCTTTTTCAGAGTGGCAGGCCGCCGTTCAACGTATTTCAGTTTCCCTTGAATATCCGGTTGTTCCCCTGTCATAGTCTTGAATTTTTCATCAGGCCCGTCATATTCCTTTAACCAGTTTTGCAGTCCGGAGATACGCGCCTTTAACTGCCGCAAACTCCGGTGTGCCGGGCTTTTCGCGTTAATTTTAACTGTCGGGCACAGCTTTCCGGAAATTTCTTCTCCTATAAAGAAAAAACGGGCAGGCGAAAGAAAAAGAAGATTTTAAGAGCCTGATTCCTGAAATGTTTCGCACAGGAAAATAGAAGGTGGTGGATGCGGGTGAATGACACAGTAAGCGGAACGTCTTCGCTAATATAATTTTTTAATATATATAGTAATAAATACTTTGCATTTTGACTAAAAAGATTTATAATTTACCTGGGAGATAGATTCAGGATCAACTTAGGAAGGAGTTTTGATTATGAAAGAAGGACATTCAATGGAAAGTCGAAAAGAAGAAGCAGCCTGCTATGCCGGGCAAAAAAAGGATAAAAAATTTTTGCAGACATTTACTCTGACAGCCCTGTTATTTATCTGGGCCGGGTATGCTTTCGCACTCTGCAGAGGAAATGACAGCAAAATATCCGGTTATTCAATGCTGATTGTTGCATTTTCCTTGGTGAATTTTAATGCGATGTGCGGAGTTGAAAAAATTGAAAACAAAGCATTAAATATCCTGGCGCGACTGGACGGTATACTGTTTTTTGTCTGGGCTGCCATTACCATCATTACGATTATATTAAAATAGGCAGACAGTTTAAGTGAACTGACAACTGAATATACTTCCCTGGCCCGCACAGACTTCAGGTTTGTGCGGGCTTTTCTGATGTCCGGATCTTTGATTAAAAAAATGGGCGGCCCGCGAAATATTCTGGTTCAGATAAATATATTTTTAAGTAGAAAGACTTGTAAATCCTGGTCGGACTGGTGTATATTCAGGATAATACTTTGAGGGAAAGACGCGTTGCGTCTGATTGGCAGCGCGCTTTAAAGCCGGGCTGAGATGTTGAAACAGATCGCATAGAAGGAGGAGTATTTATGGGGGTCATTAAAATCGAAAACCTTGTCCGTGATTATGGCGGGGGAAAAGGAGTGTATGATGTATCTTTCCAGGTGAATCAGGGGGAAGCGTTTGGCTTTCTGGGACCGAACGGAGCCGGAAAAACTACAACTATACGTCATTTGATGGGGTTTTTAAAACCGGAATCGGGAAAATGTACCATTTGCGGTCTGGACTGCTGGAAGGAAAGAGACAAAGTGCAGGCAGTGCTTGGTTATCTCCCCGGCGAAATCAGCTTTTTTGATGATATGTCGGGCGGGGAATATCTGAAATTCATCGGAGAATACCGTAAAAACGGCGCAAAGACACGCAAAGAAGAGCTGCTTGAGCGCTTTGAATTAGATCCCGGAAGCAGAATAAAAAAAATGAGCAAGGGAATGAAACAAAAGCTTGGAATTGTTGCCGCATTTATGCATGACCCCGATATTCTGATTCTTGACGAGCCAACCAGCGGACTTGATCCATTAATGCAAAGCAGGTTTGTGGAGCTGGTAGCGGAGGAAAAAAAACGTGGCAAAACGGTTCTGATGTCAAGTCATATGTTTGAGGAGGTTGAGCGGACCTGCGACCGGATAGGAATTATACGAAAAGGAAGAATGGTAGCCATTGACTCTGCCGGGGCACTGCATGAACGGCATACACGCAGTTACACGGTAACGCTTGAAAATGAGGCGGCCGCCAGGGCATTTGCCGCGGACTTTGGGGGTATATGCAATGGGGTACACGTTACGGTTGCAGCCAGACAAAGTCTGGAAGAAATATTTATGAATTATTACGGAGGTGAGAAACATGACGAACATGGCACTGTACCGGCATGAGATGAAAGGAAGTGTAAAGCTGCTGATAATATTCGGGGCAATAATCACGATGTATGTTTCTATTATCATCAGTATGTATGATCCTGAAATGATGAAAATGCTGGACAGTTTTGCGGAAGCGATGCCGGAACTGATGGCTTCCGTCGGCATGAAGGCAGATGCCGCGGATCTTTTGGGATTTATGGTATCTTATCTCTATGGCTTTATACTGCTGGTTTTTCCGATGTTATTCTGCATATTGCGCGGAAATGCCCTGATTGCAAAGTATGTGGACAAAGGCTCTGTTGTTTCGCTGGTTGCCGCGCCTGTAAAACGGCGCACCATTGCAGTTACGCAGATGGAGGTACTTGTGAGCGGAATCGTACTGCTCATTCTTTATGCGACAATCCTGGAGCTGATCTGTGCTGAAAGTGGTTTTCCGGGAGAGCTTGAAGTGACAGAACTTTTTAAATTAAACGGCGGACTTTTGTGTCTGCATTTATTTATTGGAGGAATCTGTTTTCTCGCTTCCTGCCTTTTTTCTGATGTAAAATACAGTGTCGCGTCCGGAGCGGGGATTCCGGCGTTTATGTATGTACTGCAGATGCTCGCGAATGCCGGGGGAAGTGCGGAAAAAGCAAAGTATTTTACCTTTTTTACCTTATTTAATCCGGATGGCATTCTCGCGGGTGAAAGCAGTGCGGCAGCCGGTGCGATTGTGCTTTTTGCAGGGGCCGCGGTGCTGTATGTGCTGGGAATTATGGTGTTTGAAAGAAAAGATCTGCATATCTGAGCCAATACCGGATTCTGAATATATCAGACAGACCCCGGGACAGCCCCCCGTCTGTTGCAGCTTTCCGCAGACGGGCGACGGGGTCTGAAGATTTCCGGGGATATATGGATTGCTTATTCAAAAATACGGATATTATTTTCCGTCAGCGATTCGATGACCTGAATGAGTTCCCGGAAATCGGAAAGCAGGTTCGCAGAGCAGGCACAGGCTTTTTCGTATATCTGTCTGAGCTCTCCGGTGCGTCCGGCGCGGATGGCGGAAATCATTTCTGTCCCGAAGGAGTGCAGCGTTTTGTGTTTGCTGCCAAGGCGTTTCCAGATTTCGGTGACCTTCTGGTTGACTGGATGAAAGGTGTAATAAAAGTGACCGAAACCACATTTGGCGGGGTTGGTCTGGAGCACGCCGGCTTTCCCGGTCTCCGCCATAACTTTTAAGGTATTGAGCCAGTTCTGATGAGCGGTAATCGCATTTTTCAGGCAGTTGAGGAGTATCTGGTTGTCCGGCATGTAGAAGGTGTCCGCTGCCATGCTTCCCATAATTTTAACGGATTCGTCCAGCTGTTTTTCGATGATTTCTGCCGGCTCCACGAGCGCCTCCATGGAATGGCGGGAAGCTTCCAGGGAATCAACGCTGCTACTTAGAGCCTGACACTGACCGCTGACATGCTGCAGCTGGTGGTCTAATTCATTCATAGAGCTGCTGATTTCTTCGCTGGCCGCGGCAAGGGAGGAGACAGAATCTGTAATGCGGTCTGTCTCGGTGCGGCTGGCGCCTGTAATTTCCCATACATTCCGGATATTCTGATTCATATGTTCCAGCTCGGATATGGTCGTGTTTACGCTGTCCGTGCTTTTTTGGGAAGCATCCTGAATGCTGCTCACAAAAGCACCCATACGTCCGGTGAGCGATTTGGTTTTGTCCGCAAGCTCGCGGATTTCCTCTGCAACGACGGCAAATCCCCGGCCGGATTCTCCGGCGTGGGCCGCTTCTATGGACGCGTTCAGTGCCAGAAGATTGGTCTGGTCAGAAATAGAGCTGATTGCCGTAATTGCATCGTTCATCTCCCGTATGATGTCCAGCAGTCCGCAGATATCCGTCTTCATTTCCTCCGCTGTGGAGAGCGCGGCGGAGGACAGTTCTGTGATGGAGGTAAGCTCATTTTCACAGTTGCGGATTCCCTCTGATATTTTTCCGGATTCGTCGGATACCTCAATAATTGTCGCGGTCAGATTTTCGTGCGCCTTTGATACTTCTGTGGCGATCCCCGCCGTTGACGCGGAGGATTCCCTGATCGATTTCACGGCGGCGGATACGGAAGTACTGATCTGGTCAGCCCTCTCTGCATTTGCCTGAAGAGTCAGATCCATGGAACTCATGCGGATGACGGCGTCCATGGTTCTGGTGATCATCTGCTCGAATTTTTTCCGGCCGTTCATCAGACGCTGATGTATTTGATTCAGCGTCTCGTTGGCAGGCTCATATTTCATGTCAACAAGCATGGAGATAGAGTCTATGACAGCGTTGGAAGTTCTCTTACGTATTCTCATGATGCTCTTTCCTTTCTGCTGGTACAGCCCCGTTCTTTAAACATTCATCGCATATGTAACTGATCTTCAGATCATAGGAGAGCATTGGCACTCCGATCTGATGCTGTAGCTTTTCTGTCAGATCTTCCAGCAGAATGTCCGATAAACGCCCGCATTTCCTGCAGACCAGATGGTCATGCCGGACAATATTGTCGTAGCGGTCCGGATATCCCTCGACGGATAGCTTACGGATCAGTCCCTGGCTGTACAGATAAGACAGATTGTTATAAACGGTCGCCTGCGCCATTGCCCGATTCTGCTCTTTTAAGAGCAGGTAAATCTGCTCTGCTGTCAGATGAGCGCTGGAATGGCGGATAATTTCTAAAATAGCTCTGGCATTTTTGGTCATGTCCGGTCTCCTTTCGGGAGCTGCAAAATAGAATTAGAATTATTCTAATTATAATTTAGAGCGCTTTCCACAATTTGTCAATAGAAAAGGGAATAAAAATAAGAGCCGGCCAGGTATCACGAATGTGACCTTAGCCGGCTCGTTTTCTTATGCAGCTGATTTCATCCATCCCTGGCACCTGCTTTACTCGCTGAGCGCCTTATAGACCGGATACACGTTGGATGTACCGTTCATTGCAAGCAGTCCGCAGATGATGCTGACGCGGTTCTCGCGGTATGCGTTGACCAGTTTGTCTGTAAAAGATGATTTTTTTGTCGCTGCGGAATAGATATAATCCTGTGACGTAAATGTTTTCATAGCGGATACCTCCTCTGTCTGTGTTGTTGTTTACAGGTATTATTTTACGGAAAGACAGCGTTGGATACCAGACCAGTAGTTGACCAGTTTTGCGGTGATATTGACATCAGGGAATTAAAATAATACAAGTGGAATCGGGAAAAACATATACACGGGATGGCCTGCGGTTAAGAATGCAGAGTAAAAAAGGTGCTTGACAATAATCTGATTTCGGACTATAATCAATTTTGTCCGAAATCAGATTATAGCGGAGGTGGGTTTATGGAAGATCAGATGGAAGTCCGGCTTATGAGGTTTAACCGGATTTATAAGGAGCTGGATGATATTTATCACAATTATGCGAAGGCGCGGGGGCTGTCTGACAGCGCGTTCTGGGTGTTTTATTTTATCTGTGAGCGCAGGGAAGCGTATACGCAGGCGGAATTGTGCGCGAACTGGTATTACAGCCGCCAGACCATCAATTCGACGCTGAAAAATCTGGAAAAACAGGGCTATATTGTGCTTGTACCGGAGCCTGGGAATCGGAAAAACAAGCAGATACGGCTGACACGGGAAGGGGAGTCTTTTGCGGAAAAGATGATTCTGCCGCTGGTGAAGGCGGAAAAAAATTCTTTCCGGAATATGAAAGAGGAGGAGCGTGACGGACTGGAGCGTCTGTTCGGGATACATGTAAAACTCCTTGAAGAAGAAGTAAGGAAAATACCGTAATTAATCTGCGGTCTGCAGAAAGCTGCGGGTGTGTGAAGATTATGTGTCTATGGAGGTTGGGATGAGAATACAGTTATCAGATCATTTTACTTACGGGAAACTGCTGAAATTTGTTCTGCCATCAATTGTAATGATGATTTTCACGTCGATTTACAGCGTGGTGGATGGTCTGTTTGTATCAAATTTCGTCGGGAAGACGCCGTTTGCGGCGCTCAACTTAATTTATCCGGTTCTGATGATGGCCGGAGCTATCGGGTTTATGATCGGAACCGGAGGCAGTGCGATTGTGGCCAGGACGCTGGGAGAGGGGGACCGTGCGAGGGCGAACCGGTATTTTTCCATGCTGGTGTATGTGACGATCGCAGGCGGGATTGCAATTACTGTGATCGGGCAGCTCTGTATGCAAAAGATTGCCGCCGGTCTTGGAGCGGAAGGCAGGATGGCTGAGTACTGCGTTTTATACGGGAGAATTGTACTTCTGGCAGTAACGGCGTTTATGCTGCAGAATGTGTTTCAGAGCTTTTTTGTGGTGGCGGAGAAGCCGCAGATCGGACTTTTTGTGACGATTGCGGCGGGAATTGCCAATATGGTTCTGGACTATCTGCTGATAGTGGTGTTCCGGTGGGGGCTTGCAGGCGCTGCGGCTGCGACGGCTGCCAGTCAGGTGCTCGGCGGAATCGGCCCGTTCTTTTACTTTGCGCGGAAAAATGACAGTCTGATCCGGCTGACGAAGACAGGGTTTGATGGGAAAATGCTTGCGGGCGCCTGTATGAACGGTTCCTCGGAGCTGATGACGAACATTTCCCTGTCGATTGTCAATATTCTGTATAACTTTCAGCTGATGCGGATTGCGGGGGAGGACGGTGTTGCGGCTTACGGAGTGATTATGTATGTGAACTTTGTGTTCATTGCTGTTTTCATCGGCTATTCCATCGGTGTGGCTCCCGTTACCGGCTTTCACTTCGGGGCGGAACACAGGGAGGAGTTGAGGGGGCTGTTTTGCAGGAGTCTTGTGATCGTCGGTGTGGCCGGCTGCGTGATGGTGATTCTGGCAGAGTTCCTGTCTGCGCCGCTGACCAGGATCTTTGTCGGATATGACGGGGGACTTTTCGCGCTGACCAGTCGGGGATTCCGTTTGTATGCCGTGTCGTTTCTGTTCGCCGGCATGAACATATATGGCTCTGCGTTTTTTACGGCGCTTAGCGACGGCCTGGTTTCGGCTGTGATTTCGTTCCTGAGAACGCTGGTTTTTCAGGTGGCGATGGTGCTTATTCTGCCCATTGTTCTGGGAAGCGACGGAATCTGGCTGGCGGCTGTGGCGGCAGAACTGCTGGCCCTGGGGGTGACGGTTACATTCTTTGCGCTGAAGAGAAAAAAATATCAGTATTTGTAGAAACGCAAAACATCTGTTCTAAAACAGATTGCTTTTTCCCTCCATGTATTATATAATAGAAGGTAATACACAGACGGCACGTACAAATTTGTGCCGGAGCCGCAAATCTGAATCGCGGAGCCGGATTGGCCATTCGTCCCGCGCGTCTGCGTAAAAAACGCTTCGGCATGGAGGATTCATATGAAGAGAAAGTGGTGGCACGACAAAGTTGCATATCAGATATATCCCAAGAGTTTCTGTGATTCCAATGGAGACGGCATCGGTGATATCCCGGGCATTATCAGCAGACTGGACTATCTGAAGGATCTGGGAGTAGATATTATCTGGCTCTCTCCGTGCTACCAGTCTCCGCTGGCGGACGAGGGGTATGATATCTCGGATTATTATAAGATTGATCCGCGCTTTGGCACAATGGAAGATATGGAGCGGCTGATTGCGGAGGTGAAGGCGCGCGGGATGTATCTTCTGATGGATCTTGTCGTGAACCACTGTTCCGATGAGCACGAGTGGTTCCGGAAAGCCTGTGAGGATCCGGACGGGAAATACGGCGGGTACTTTTATCTCCGGAAGAAGACGGAGGGTGAGCTGCCCACGAACTGGCGCTCTTATTTTGGCGGGCCGGTGTGGGACGACCTGCCGGGAACGGACAGACAGTACCTGCATGTTTTTCACAAAAAGCAGCCGGACCTGAACTGGGAGAACCCCTGTCTCCGCGAAGAGGTCTATGAGAACATGAACTGGTGGCTGGAAAAGGGGCTGGCAGGGTTCCGGGTAGATGCCATTATCAATATAAAAAAAGCTCTGCCGTTCCGCAGTTACGAGCCGGACAGGGAGGATGGCCTGTGCAGCATCGGTGCCATGCTGGAGGAGGCGGAGGGAATCGGGGAGTTTCTTGGAGAGATGCGGGACCGCACTTTCCGGAAATATGATGCGTTTTCCGTGGGTGAGGTGTTCCATGAGAAGGACGAGGAAATAGCGGACTTTATCGGGGAGGACGGATATTTTTCCAGTATGTTTGATTTTAGTGCGGCAGTCTGCGGGGCCAGTGAGAAAGGGGTTTATGATGCGAAGCCGGTTACGCCGGATGATTACAGACGCTGTTGCTTTGAGGCGCAGCGCAGGGTGGGGGAGACCGGTTTTCTCTCGAATATTATTGAGAATCACGATCAGCCGCGCGGCGTGAGCCGTTACATTCCTGCCGGGGAGGTAAGTCCGGAGAGTAAGAAAATGCTTGCGGCGCTCAATTTTATGCTCCGCGGTATCCCGTTTATCTACCAGGGGCAGGAACTCGGCATGGAGAATATGCCGTTTTCGTCGCTGGAGGAGATAGATGATATCGCAACAAAAGATGAATACCGGATTGCACTGGACGCCGGTCTGTCTGCGGACGAGGCGTTCCGGGCGGTGGTAGAGTACAGCCGGGATAACGCGCGGACTCCGATGCAGTGGTCGGATGCCGGGAACGCCGGGTTTACCACAGGAACGCCGTGGCTGCGGGTGAATCCGGATTACACGACGATCAATGCGGCGGCCCAGATGAATGATCCGGATTCCGTGAGAAGCTTTTACCGTGAGCTGATCGCGCTCCGGAAGCATCCGGCATATAAGGAGACGATCGTATACGGAGCGCTGGAACCGGTCTGGGAGGACCGCCACAACCTGATGGCATATTACCGCAGGGGGGACAGGACGCTTCTGGTGATCGGGAATTATCAGACAGGGGAACAGTCTGTGGAGCTTCCGTCCGGTTTCCGGAAAGTGCTTCTGAATAATTATCACGGCATGGCGGCGGAGGGCAGGGTGCTTCGCCTTTATGGATATCAGCTTCTGATACTGGAAATGTGAGCAGTGGCTGGCCTGCATATCTGTTGTGTTTTATGGGGGATTTACTTCTGTTTTAAGGGAGGAGGGCAGATATGCTTTCTGTGAAAAATAATCTGACGGCCCGGGCTGCCGGAATGCAGCTGGGCGGGAATCGGAATAAAAATGTAAAAACGATTGAAAAGCTGTCTGGCGGTTATCAGATTAACCGTTCTGCGGACGATGCAGCCGGACTGACTATTTCAGAAAAGATGCGTTATCAGATCCGTGGATTAAACAGGGCGGCGCGCGATATTCAGGAGGGGATATCCCTGATACAGGTGGCTGACGGGGCGATGAGTGAGATCAGTGATATGATTCAGCGGATGCGTGAGCTGGCTGTTCAGGCGGCAAATGCAACCAATATGCAGGAAGACCGTGCAGCGATTCAGTGCGAAATTGACAGTCTGCTGGTCGAAATAGATGATATACACGAAAAGACTGAGTTTAATAAAATACGGGTGCTGGCCGGGGGCAACCAGATTGTGGGGGGAATGTCCGCCGGAGGTCACTATGGCTCCGGGTATCATGTCGAGGGCGGTCTGCCGGGGTGGATTACGCAGAGCAGTGGTACGACGTCCCTTGGATATTTATCGGAAAAGACATCCATAAAATACTGGCGGTTAAGATGTACATCTATCACTTTGAACGGCAATCCGTATACGGGAGAGATCCGTGCGGCTGACGGCAGGATCTATCAGGCCGGCACGACGGTCCGGGAACCCGGATGGCTGGGGATGCAGCAGGAAGTGCGCGGGATGGATACGCTCAATAAGACAAACGGGCAGTCCAGGAGTGAAAATATCACGGTGAACGGACAAACGTACGTGGTTACCAGCGAATATGAAATTGATTCGGAGAAATATGCATCGGCATTTGTGGATTTCAGCGGCGTTAACGCGGGGAATATCCATGAGCTTGTCGGAAATGGTTTTTTTACAACCTGTACAATGTGCGACAAGCGTTACAGTATTCAGTTTGTGGATCAGGGAGGAGCCGGAAATGGTCATGCGTATTCCGGACCGGACACAAGACATCACACCTATACTGTGGATATCAGTGGAATTACAGACGGCAACGCGCTGATTGATAAGATCGTCAGTGTTCTCGGCGATGCACGCTGGAACGGGATGACTCAGAATAAGTACGACATCGGTGCCGGAAGTTATATCACCTCCGCGAGACCGGACCGCCATTACTCGGATTTTGCCGCCGAGCTGGACAGTAATGGAAACAGAACAGGCAGACTGATGATTATATCCACGGGAGAGGAGCGGGGATCTTTTATTAATCCGGATTTTTTTCCGAATTATGGCCTTTTTGATTCCGGCGTATATACTTATAGTGACAAGTACTGGATTCCGGATGATTCTGTCCCGGAGGAGAAACGCGGGATGCTGCACATACAGACCGGTTTCCGGAAAGACGATTCTGTTCTGATATCACTTCCGGTGATCACCTGCGCAACCCTGGGCCTGAAAGGTTTTTCTGCGATGAGCGGGCGCGATGCCAACAAAGGTATTATGCAGGCAGACGAGGCACTGAGAATTCTGGGAGGAGAGCGCTCCGCGCTGGGCGCGTGGCAGAACCGCCTGGAACACGCATCTGCCGTGGCAGTGAATGCGGAGGAGAATACGCAGTCTGCGGAAAGCCGTATCAGGGATTGCGATATGGCGAAAATGCTCGTGCAGCAGAATTTACAGAATATTCTGCTGCAGGCAGGCGAGGCAGTGCTGGCACAGGCAAATCAGCAGCATGGTCTGCTGCTGAGTCTGCTCCAGTGACAGACAACGCAAATTTTTTTGCTTTTTTTATAATTTCCTGTAGACAAACCATAAAAGTTGTGCTATTATAATTAAGCACTGTTCGGAGAGAGTTCAGAGCTTAAGCAACTGATCCGATACAGGAAAGCGATGCGTGGCTCAGCTTGGTAGAGCGCTGCGTTCGGGACGCAGAGGTCGCAGGTTCAAATCCTGTCGCATCGACTCTTGGCAGGGGCGCCGGAAAGCTTGATTTTAAAGGCTTTCCGGTCTTTTTTTGTATCTGAAAACGGAAGTTTGAAGAGAGAAAAAAAGGGTGCGTTTCAACAAAATGTAAGGTGCTGTATGCCAGAGGTTTTTTTAGGGGTCTTTTGGTGGTCTGGGGAAAAACTATGGAAGCTTCCGGTTTTTCCGACAGAGTGAAAAACAGCCGGAATTCCGCAGTGTTGCAGAATTCCGGCTGTCTGATTTGATTTGCCGGCTGAAAGTACCGGGGTCAGAACCCGTCTCCCTGACGGAATCCGGTTTTGCTGATGATGGCTGCGCTGTTGGCCTGTACGGTGTCGGATGGGACATAGTCTGTCTCCCCGTACAGAAAAGCATGAAGCTGCGTCACATTCGAGGAGAGATCGCAGGGAATGACGACGCTGCCGACTTTGTCGTAAGTCTTTGCAGTTTTTTCAAACGGGAATCCTGCAGTTTCCCCGATTTCGTAGCGAAAGACTTTTGCCGCCAGAGCGATTATATCCGTGCTTGAAAAGCTGGTCTGGATATCGGAAAATGCCTGGTTGATCAGACGGTTCAGTGTGATCAGGTCGGATTTCTGCGCTTTTGCCATCATGGCGCCAAGCACTGCGCGCTGACGCTCGGTACGGCGGTAATCGTCGCCGCCGCCATAGCGTATACGGGCGTATGCACAGGCCTGGACGCCGTCCAGAACCATTGTGCCGCCGGAGGGCGGGCAGACTGAATTGTGACCGGTGATTTCATTGATCTCCCGGATATATCCCTGCATAAGGACCGCCTCGTCGTCGGTGATGGTCATCTCTATGCCCTCCAGCAGGTCAACGCATTCCACGATAGCGTTAAAGTCCACCGTCACATAGTCGGTGATGGCAAGATCCAGATTTGTGTTGAGCATGGAAATGGCCTGTTCGGGGCCTCCTTTGGAGTAGGCGGCATTGCATTTCTGAAAAGTCCCTCCGCCGGTATCCAGATAAGAATCCCGGTAGACGGATACCAGACGGATCTCTTTTGTTTTATTGCTGATCGTGGCCAGCATGATCACGTCGCTGCGGCCTTTTGAGAGACTCCCGTTTTCCCGGTTGTCAAGGCCGAACAGGGCGATTGTCTTATATCCTGCCATGGTTTTCTGCGTCTCATCGGAGAGGTCCTCGTTGATGGAGACATTGTCCATATTCAGTTTCTTCTGCTCTATCTTAGAGAGCTTGATGACGACAAATAAAATTACTGACAGAATCAGAAGAATCAGAATTTCTGCAATCAGAAGGGCGGCCCGCCTTCTGGTTTTCTTTCGTCTCTTTTCCATAAAAATCCTCCGTCACAAATGTTTCATGTTATTATGATTTCCAGTTTCTATATATCATAAAGCTGGAAATAAATGCGTGCAATAAAGGTTTTCTTAAAATTATGCGGAATTTCTTAATTTTTGCGGAAGTCAGAGTGCGTTTGCAGCGTCATAGGCGGTTCTGACGGCGTGACCGATATTTCCAGGGGGTTCCCCGCAGCAGTCTCCGATATAAATAACCGGAATGGGACAGTTATCGAGCGCGGGAAGCTGTTTTGTCACACTGGCGGCCATCACGACAAAATCTGCCGGAAGCGTGCAGGTTTCCGGTTTCCGGCCCGGCGAAATGCAGGTGACGGAAATGGAACCTTCCTGGATGGCGTCCAGCCTGGTGTGAAGGCGGCAGGTGATGCCGGGAGCGCGGCGGGCTGTGAGCCGGAATGGCATGAGATCATTTCCCTCTTTTGTGATGGAGCCCGATTTTTCGATGACGGTAACCTCGCATCCCTGACCGGCCAGGTACTCAGCGGTCCTGGCGCCGACAGGTCCCCCGCCGATGACGGCGGCATTTCCGAATACGATTGTTTTTCCGGCAAGGACGTCCCAGGCGCTGACCACAGATGCAAGGTTATGTCCCCTGACAGGCAGAATGTTGTTCTGTGCGCCGGTTGCAGCGAGAATCGTATCATAATTTCCGTAATCTTCCGGCATCAGTGTTGTGCCAAAGCGAAATGTGACGGGAAGTCCGGAGAGGATGGCTTCATAATAATTAAGAATACGTATCATTTCTCCCCGTCGCTCCGGAGCACCTGCGATTCTGAGCTGTCCGCCGCTCTGTAACGATTTCTCATAAACGGTGACCCGGTGCCCTTTTTCGGCGGCAACGCGGGCGGCCTCGAGGCCTGCGATTCCTGCGCCGATCACAGCAACGCGCTTCGGGGCGGCGGCAGGTGTGATTCTGCGGCTGTTTTCAAAGCCGTTTTCTGCATTCAGAACACAGCTTAGAAAAGCCCGCCCGCGGGAATGATCCGTGCAGCTTTTGCCGGGGGCGGAGTCCTCGCGGCATGGGTGGTTGCTGCCGTGGATGGAACTTTCATTGCCAACGGTATTTTCGCTGCATGTGCAGCCGCCGCTGCACATGATACAGGTGCGGACACAGCGGGATCTTCCCTCAACGCATTTTCTGGCAAAATCGGGGTCGGCCAGAAGGGAGCGGCCAAGTCCGACAATATCAGCTTTGCCGGAGGCGACGATGGCTTCCGCGGTTTCCGGGGTGATGATGCGTCCGGCGCAGGAGACAGGGATGGATACATTTTTTCTGACGGCGTTCGCGTAGGATATGGCGGGGCCGCAGGGAGGTGCTCCGGCTGGCAGATCCGCGCCGGTTATGCCGTCGGCGGGGTCTGCCTGTGTGATATGCAGCATGTCGGCGCCTGCTTCTTCAAGTAGTGCGGCGAACTCTGTTGCTTCCCGGAGTTCGAGACCGTTCTTTTCGCGGAATGTGCCGTCCGGCAGGTCCGTGATGACGGGAAGTTTGTAGTCGAGCGTCATGTCGGGGACCGCCTCCCGCAGACGTCTGACCAGGTTCAGGGCGAAGCGGACGCGGTTCGGGAAGCTTCCGCCGTAAGAGTCTGTCCTGTGATTTGAGATTCCGGAACAGAGTGCCCCGACAAGCCGGCCGCCGTGGATTCCGATGCAGTCCACGCCTGCCAGGAAGGCCAGTCTCGCGCAGTTTTCCATGTATCCGAGAATCTGTTCCATATGTTCTTCCGTGATTTCGTCGGCGAAAAACTGCAGGTCATGGTTCAGTTTCCCGCGGGCTTCGTCCATTTTTCCCTGCGCAAAAAGAGCATTCAGTGCATCCGCATTGTATTCCGGATAAAACAGCTGGATGCCGAGCCGGCAGTCGTGGACGTGACAGGCATCTGCCAGACGCTTAAAAGAGGGAATCTGATCTTCACGGAAAAGTTTTGGCGTCTGACTGAAAGTAGCGACCGGAGCGACATCCCCGATCATGATATATCCTGCGCCGCCCTCGGCAAGACGCTTGTAAAAATGAAAGCTCTGCTCCCCGATGGAACCGCAGCGCCCTTCGTAGCCTGTGGCGACGGGCGGAAACATGATGCGGTTTTTAAAAGTAGTCTTTCCTGTGCTGACGGGTTCCAGAAGTTTCATTGTGATCTTATCCTTTCTCAATCATTCATCAGATGTTTGTCTCTATAAAATTATAAAATGGTTTTCACTATTATAGGTTTGGAAAAAGGAAAAGCATATCCATTTCATGCACTGGAACTAGTAAAAATTGATCTGTTGATTAATGGGCAGGTTCATGCTATGTTAAAGATACGGTAAAATTAAGGAGAAGGGAGCCGGGGATAATGTCCGGCGCGGGGGTGTGAGCGTCCGCAACGGGAGGGCGGGAGAGGTATGGACAGAAAAAATTGTATTGTATCGGGCTACCGGTTTTCAAAGGGGGGAAACCGGCTTTTGATCGCTGGGAAATATTTTGTGATTCTGGCGATTGCGAGGGGGAGCTGCTATGTTGAAACGGGCGGAGAGGAGAGGCTTTGCGGTACGGAAGAGATGATCCTCATAAAGCCGGGGGAGAAAATCAGGGTATGTGCCGGGGGCGGCCGTCACAGTCCGGAATTGCTGGAGATCCGGGTGCGGCCGGAATATTTAAGAGAGCTTTCGGACAAAGAGACAGACCTGGAACAGGGCTTTTCTTTTGTGCCGTTTAAAGTGGCAGTGATCCGTGCGGAAAGCGCGGAATCCATGCAGATTAAGAATCTTGCGCTTAAGCTGGGAGAGATTGTGACGGGAGGGGAGGAGGAAGAGTACGGGAGGAGCCTTTTTGAGCGCAGCCTGGTGTCCATGCTTCTGATTCTCGCCCTGCGGGCCTGCATTAATGCAGATAAGGTGCATCTGACAAGAAGGCGGAAACATGTGCTGATGGATGATATTTTTGTTTTTATCCGTGAGCATCTGACAGAGGAACTGTCGCTGGAGCGGCTGGAACAGGAGTTTTTTGTCAGCCGTTATCATATCTGCCGGGAGTTCCGCCGGCTGACAGGGCAGACGCCCCACGCCTATATTGTCAAATCAAGGCTTGATCTGTGCAGAAAATACATTGAGCAGGGAAAATCCATCCACGAGGTCTATCAGCTCGGCGGTTTTGGCGGCTATAATCACTTTTTCCGGGCGTTCAGGAAAGAGTACGGCGTGACACCGAAGGAATACTACAGGAACCTGCAGCCCGGAAACAGAAAATTAATGAAGAATTAAGAAATTCCGGCTACAACAAATGATTCTTTCCTGTTAAAATAAAGCGTAACAGCAGATGCGGAATATGTAGTAAGCGGGGAAAGGGGAGGAAGACATGCAGACGATTCTGGTATGTGACGATGACAGGGAGATTGTGGAGGCGATTGATATCTACCTGCAGCAGGAAGGATACCGGGTGTTAAAGGCATATGACGGAGAAGAAGCACTTGCTGTTTTAAAGGCGGGTGAGGTTCATCTGCTCATTATGGATGTTATGATGCCGCGTCTGGACGGGATCCGGGCGACGCTGAAAATCCGGGAGGAGAGCAGCATTCCGATCATTATCCTCTCCGCGAAGACGGAGGATGCGGACAAGATTCTCGGCTTAAATATTGGCGCGGACGATTATGTCGCCAAGCCGTTCAATCCGCTGGAGCTGGTAGCCCGTGTAAAATCGCAGCTGAGGCGCTATACGCAGCTTGGAAACGCGGCGGATACCGGGGCCTCGGTCTACACTGTCGGGGGTCTCTCGATTAACGATGATCTCAAGGAAGTGACTGTGGACGGGGAGCATGTGAAGCTGACGCCGATTGAGTATAATATTCTGCTGCTTCTGGTAAAGAATCAGGGTAAAGTGTATTCGATTAACCAGATTTATGAGAGTATCTGGAATGAGGACGCGATAGGCGCGGATAATACCGTGGCGGTACATATCCGCCATATCCGGGAAAAAATCGAAATCAATCCCAAAGAACCGAGATATTTAAAGGTTGTCTGGGGCGTCGGTTACAAGATTGACAAGTGCTGACGCCCGCTCCTGTGGGAATAATGGAGGCATTTTGTGGAAAAACAGTCTTATACCTACGGAATGAAGCTGACAGGGCTGCTGCTTCATTCTTTTTTTACAATCGTGCTGACAGTATCGGTGTTCCTGCTGGGAACACTGATCAGTAAGCGGATTCTGACCTATACGGATATCGGGACGGAAGACTTCTTAAGCTCGGGCTATTATCTGAAATGTATGCAGCAGAAATGCAGCGGCTTGAGCGAATACCTCCGTCTGATGCGAAAGGGCGGGCGGCGCAGTGCGGAGGAGGAAAGGCGCTATCTGCAGTATACCAGTGAATTCCGGCAGGAGGACACGAACTTCTGCTTCTGGTACAAGGCGGGCGGGAAGTGGTATACGAACCAGCCGGATACGGAGGACGGGCAGGAGTTTGACACACAGACAATCCTCATGGAAGCGCAGACAATGGGGGATTATCTGCTCTATGATATGGAAGCGAAGGAATTTGGCACTGATATCCGCGGGCTGGAAAGCTATTTTTTTGATTCTTATAATGCGGATATGCACTGGCCGCTCGACAATGTGGTGCTTGTGATAGGCGTGGACACGCAGCTTTCCGCAAAAGATGATCTGTACAGGGCAAAACAGGAATACGTAAGGCTTCATCCATGGATCAGGGTCAGCATTGCGGGCGCGCTGGTCAGCCTGATGGGCTGGATTCTTTCCCTGGTATATCTGACGCTTGCAGCCGGTCACAGGGAGGGTGAGGAGGATATCCATTTAAACCGGACAGACCACATAAAGACAGAGCTTCTGATCGCTGGCTTCGTGTTGATTATCAGCGAACTGATGTTTCTGACCGGACGCGTCTCCAGCCGCGAGTGGGAGGTCCCCGGCCTTCTGGTGGCCTCCGGAACGGTCAGCTTTATTGTGGACGGACTGTTTCTGGTCTTCTACTTAAGCATGGTCCGAAGGCTTAAGGCAGAAGTGATGTGGGAGCACAGTCTTATCTGCTGGCTGGGAAAAGGCCTGGAAAAGCTTTTTCGGGAGCGCGCGGTGACCGTGCGGGTTCTGCTGCTGTTTGGCGTTCACATGCTTGTCTGCTTTGTGCTGGCACTCGGGACGTTTACCTACCGCAACGGGGTGTGTCTGGTGCTTCTTCTCATTTTTTCCGGAGTGGAAGGATATGTCATGCTGCGCAGGGCTGTGGAACAGTACCGCATTCTGCAGGGGATGGAACGCATCACGGCGGGTAATCTCTCCGTCAGAATCGATACTGAAGAGTTGCACGGAGAATTAAAAACGCTCGCGGAGGCGATCAACAACATCGGTACAGGCCTTTTGAATGCAGTCGACTATAATACAAAAAACGAGCGCATGAAAGCAGACCTGATCACAAATGTCTCTCATGATATCAAGACGCCGCTGACTTCGATTATCAATTATGTGAATCTGATCAAGCGTGAGGAAATTGAAAACGAGAGAGTCCGCAATTATGTGCAGATTCTGGATGAGAAATCACAGCGTTTAAGGCAGCTGACGGAAGACCTGGTGGAGGCTTCGCGCGTCAGTTCGGGAAATGTGCGGCTGGATATGCAGAGAATTGATATTGTAGAGCTGGTCTGCCAGACCGGAGGGGAATTTAATGAAAAGTTTGAGGATAAGGAGCTCACGATTGTAACGCGTCTTCCCAAACAGGAAGTGTATATCTGGGCGGACGGCAGGCATCTGTACCGTGTGATCGAAAACCTCTATAATAATGTGGCAAAATATGCGCTGGAGAAGACGCGGGTTTATGTGGATGTGACAGCGGACGGGGGTATGGCAGTTTTCTCGATCAAAAATGTATCGGAGCGTTCTCTGGCGCTGGAGAACAGCAGCGTGGAGGATCTGACGGAGCGGTTTGTCCGCGGGGATTCCTCGCGGACGACGGAGGGGAGCGGTCTGGGGCTTTCCATCGCCAGAAATCTGACCTGTCTGATGGGTGGTGAATTCAGCATATCGGTGGACGGCGACCTGTTTAAGGCCAATATTGTATTTCCGGTTTATTACAGGACGGATGAGGACAGCTGAAATCCGGAATGGGAAAGGAGCGGTGTCGGATGATAAAAGCAGTGATATTCGATATGGACGGGGTGCTGACGGATACGGAACGGTGGCTGAACCGTTACTGGCGTCAGGCTGCCGGGGAGGCCGGCTACCAGATGAGCCGGGAGCAGGCGCTTACCCTGCGCAGCATGGCAGGCGAGTATGCCGGCCCGTATCTGAAAGAGCTGTTCGGAGCAGCATTTCCCTATGAACAGGTTCGTGCGCGCCGCAGGGAGCTGATGAGCAGGCATATAGAGGAAAACGGGGTGGAGAGAAAGACCGGCGCGAAAGATCTCCTGGATTATCTGAGAGCGAACGATATCCGGACCGCAGTGGCGACGGCAACAGATCCGGTGCGGACGAAGGATTATCTGACACGGGCCGGAATATACGAAAAATTTGACCATATCATCTGCGCGGCCATGGTGGCACACGGCAAACCGGCTCCGGATATCTACCGTTATGCCTGCGCACAGATTAAAGAGCGGCCGGAGGACTGCATCGCCGTGGAGGATTCGCCAAACGGAGTCTGTGCGGCAGCCGGCGCCGGACTGCGGACCATCATGGTGCCGGATCTGACCAGACCGGATGATAAGACAGGTAAAATGCTTATGGCAGAGGTGGATACGCTCTATGATATTATTCTGATGATAGAGGACGGACTGCTGTAAACTGTAAATCAGAAATGCTGCATGGACTGTGGAAGATATTTCTATTTGACAAAAATTTAACGCAGTGATATACTGAAGCGTAATAAAATCCGGTGACTTATACAATATGAAGCCGGATTGGGAGGTAGATCTATGCAGCAGACAGATATCAGCAAAGTCCGCGCATCTGTGCATCAGCAGTGCGGCAGAAAAGTCTTGATACAGCTCGACCGCGGGCGCAACAAGTTTGACGTCCAGGAAGGTGTCATCCAGAATGCCTATCCAAGCGTATTTACCATTCTGGTGGATGACAGGCGCGAAGAGAATCCGCCCCAGTTACTATCGTTCAGCTACTCGGATATCATCACCAGGGATATCCGTATGAAGCTCTGTTAAAAATACTGTCAGAGAAAAATTTACCGGTTTCCGCGTCTTTGCGGGAACTGCAGGTATAAAACCCCCCGTGTCCGAATAAAATGTTTCCAAAGATTCGAACACGGGGGATTTTTTTGGAACTGAAAAAAATAAAAATACATAGAAAACAGGAAACAGGCGCGGCGGTCAGCCAGATTACCCTGGATGATGATTACAATGTGCCGGATTACCGGCCCGATATTGTCAAGGTGCTGAAGGAAAAAGGGGAGCTGCGTTTTGATGAGGTGAAAGCGGGAAGCGGGGCGGTGTGGGTGAAAGGAAGCCTGGTGTTCCGTGTGCTTTACCGCAGCGACCGGGAAAACGGCAAGATCAGTTCGCTGCGGGGCGAGATTCCGTTTCAGGAAAAACTCAACATGGATGGTCTCTCCGAGTATGAGCCGGTGAGGGCGTCGGGGGACATTGAGGATATCACTATCGGCGTGATCAATTCCAGGAAGCTGAGCGTGCGCGCGGTGGTTGTATTAAAGGCGGTTGCAGAGGCAGAGGTCGATGAAGAACTGACGACGCAGGCGGATGACGCCGCGGAATATGAGCAGAATATCGGCCGGCAGGATGTCCTGCGGCTGCTTGTCGCGGCGAAAGATATCTGCCGGCAGAAAAGCGAGATCGTCCTTCCGTCCAGTAAGCCGAACGTGCGGGAGATTCTCTGGAAAAGTATTGAATTCCGCAATGTGGAAAGTTTTCTCAAGGAAGGGAAAGCCGGCGTCACGGGAGAGCTTCTGGTGTCTGTCCTCTACAGTGAGGAGGAAGAGGGAGAGAGGCTTCAGTGGTACGAAACCACCGTGCCGCTGTCCTGCGGGACCGACTGTGAGGAGGATGGAAACGAGTGCATATACCGCATACGCGCGGTACCCGTCTCGATGGAACTTGAAGTGAAGCCCGATTATGACGGTGAGGAGCGCATACTTGTGCTGGAAATTGCGCTGGATATGGATATACGTGTCTGGTGCGAGGAGACGCTGGAGCTGCTCCGGGACATCTACTCGCTCGGGAAAAATGTGATTCCGGTCCGCAGGGACAGAAGGCTGGACCGTCTGCTGGTAAAGAATTATGCAAAGTGCAGACTGAGCGAACAGATGGAGCTGCCGGAAAGTCAGGAAAAGATCCTGCAGATCTGCGCATGCGAGGGAAATGTCTGCCTGGAAAAGAAGGAAATGACCTCTAACGGCGTGCAGGCGGAAGGAACGGTGACGGTAGAGCTTCTCTATATCACCACGGACGACAATATGCCGGTTGGCACCATTCGCGAGATCTATCCGTTTTCACAGTTGATCGAGGTACCTGATATTTCCGCGGGCACCAGGGTTGAACTCGACTGTGGCCTGGAACAGCTCTCCGCCGTTATGCTTGATCAGGAGCATATTGAGATCAAGGCGGTGATTCATCTGGATCTGCTGGCATTTGAGGAGAGACCGTTCTCCAATATCGAGGAAATTTCCGAGGAGCCGCTGGATATGGAGGAACTGAAAAACCGCCCGGGGCTTGTGGGCTATATCGCGCGGGCAGGGGATGATCTGTGGACGATCGCAAAAGAGAATCATACGACGATCCAGAGTATTATGGCGACAAATCAGCTGGAACGCCAGACGCTGGCGCAGGGGGATAAAATACTGATTGTCAAACAGGTAGGATAAAAGTACGACAGAACAAAATATTAAGTATTTGTGAAATTGTGGAAAGAATCACAAAATAAAGAGAGAATGTGTTAAAATGGGTACGGTGCAGCAGCCGTACCTGTTTTTTTGCAGGCAGATGGTATGCAGACACAGGAAGGATACCTTGAGAAACGTGATAATTTACATCAGATCTGAAAAAGGAGTTTCCCGATGAGACAGGAAAAAGGGATGAGCAGGCTGAGAGGAAAAAAGCGGATGGCCGTGATTCTTATGGCGGGTATGATTGGAATTGGCGGCTATTGTTCCGCTGGGGCGAAGACGCTTGAGGATGCGCAGAATAAGAAAAATGAGGCGGAGAAGAATCTGAATGAGGTGAACCAGCAGATCGAAGGGATTGAGAAGGAGCAGAACGGTCTTAAGGCAGAGATGCAGGCGTATGATAATCAGCTGATGACGCTTCTTACAGATATGGAGCTTCTTCAGGCTGATATGGAAAATAAGGACGCTGAGATTGATCAGGCGGAGGCCTCGCTTGAGGCTGCGAAGCAGGAGGAACGGTCGCAGTACGAAGCCATGAAGCTGCGGATTCAGTATATGTATGAGAACGGAAACCAGAATTTTATAACTGCCCTGATTGAGTCGAAAGACATTACCGAGCTTTTAAACCGTGTCGAGTATGTGTCCGAAGTGTACGATTATGACAGGGAGCTGCTGACAGCTTATCAGAATACCGTTCAGCAGGTGGCGGATCTCACCGTACAGCTTCAGAATGAGATGGCGCAGATGGAGGAGCTGCATTTAAGCTACGAGGAGCAGGAGACGTCCCTGAATCAGATTATCGCAGACAAGAGCGCCCGGATCGCGGATTTTGACCGTGAGCTTTCGAGCGCGCGGTCGCTGGCGGGCCAGTACGCCTCGACCATACGCCAGCAGAATCAGGTGATTGCGGCGGAGGAGGAGCGTATCCGCCGCGAAGAGGCGGCGAGAAAGGCCAGGGAGGAAGAGGAGAAGAAAAAGAAAAAACAGCAGGCTGCGGCAGCGGATAAAAACGGGACGTCCGGCAGTTCCGGAAAAGGGGGAAGCACTGCAGGCACAGGTACCGGCAGCGGTGGGAATGCGGCTTCCGGCGGTACCGGGGGCAGCGGTGGGAATACGGCTTCCGGCGGTACCGGCAGCGGCGGTGGTACATCGGGAAGTACCTCTGCCGGCGGGAGCTCTTCTGCGGGCGGCGGGGGCAGCTCGACGGGGCTTACGGACGGCAATCTGAATCCGCCTTTCCGGACCGGTGTGAGCGGAGGGGAAGTGGTGTCGTATGCCGCAAACTTTCTGGGTAATCCATATGTCTACGGCGGCAACAGTCTGACGGAAGGGACGGACTGCTCCGGTTTTGTCGCGCTGGTGTACCAGCATTTCGGAATCTCTCTGCCGCGCAGTTCCTATGCGCTGCAGCAGAGCGGACAGGCAGTCAGCTACGCGAATGCGCAGGCGGGGGATCTGATCTGCTATCCGGGACATGTGGCGATCTATGTCGGCGGAGGCAGGATAATTCATGCGTCCACTCCGTCCACGGGGATCTGCTACGGAAGTGCGACCTACCGGACGATCAGCACTGTGCGCAGAGTGCTCTGACGCGCAGGGCTGTACATGAGGCCGGTCCGGAGAAGAAGGGGCCTTATGGAATCTTTCGCAGAGGTTTTCCGGCGGGGTTGTCAAGGACAGCTCCGTTTGGGCCAAAACGTGAACCATGGCAGGGGCATTCCCAGGTCTTTTCCTCCGGATTCCATTTCAGTACGCAGCCCATATGACTGCAGCGTCCCCGCAGGGTGGGTTTTGCAATTCCTTTTATGGCTTCCAGAAGATTGACGGCGAGCTGTGGCGTCAGGATCCGGCGTTTTGGCGAGAACAGTTCTGAGAACATGTTTTCTTTTTCCTGCACGAGATCGGATAAAAGCATGGCGGAAACCATGGAGCCGGTCATTCCCCATTTGTTATATCCGGCTGCGACAAAAAGTTCCGGTGTGGAGGGCGAATACGGCCCGATATATGGAATGCCGTCGAGAGACATACAGTCCTGTGCAGCCCATGCGCCCGCAAATTCCGCGGTGGGAAAGCAGCGTGCCGCTTCTGTCTTCAGTTTTCGCAGACCCCAGTCCGCTGTGCGGCTCCGGAAGAATTCTCTGGCAAATGCGCTTTCACGGCTGTATTCTTCCGGCACGCCGGAGGAACGGCGGGGTGAAGTGCGCCGCACGGTTTTTCCGGTGCGATGGCTGCCGCCGCCTATCAGAAGAAAGTTTTTATAATTGCGGAGGGACAGGCCGTCCGGCGCCGCGTCTATATACATACCGTCTACATCCGGCGCCTGTCTCCATGCCGTCACACAGGCTCTCTCCTGATATAATTTCATAAAGTAAACGCCGCGTGTATTGATAAACGGAAAATGCGTTGCGACAATGATCTTATCCGCCGTAACAGAGCCCTTTTCTGTGATGGCCAGGTGTTCCGTCATTCTGCGGACGCCGGAATTTTCGTATATGTTCAGTGACGCAGCCAGACCGCCCGCAAAGCGGAGAGGGTGAAACTGCAGCTGATGCGGAAAACAGACGGCGCCTTCCGTCCGGAACGGAAGTGTCGGGCAGTCAACGAATTTTGCGGGGAAACCGAGACGGTCCAGCGCCGTGAGTTCCCATTCCAGCTCAGACCGGTCTGAGACAGAATAGACGCAGGCATTTTTCTCTTCCATTTCGCAGGCGATCTTACTGCCGAGTCTGCGATACTCTTCGACGGCAAGTAAATTGGCGCGCAGATACTGTTCCGCCGTTTCCGCACCCTTTTCCTGTAATAGTTTTCCGTAAATCAGGCCGTGCTGGGCTGTGATTTTTGCGGTTGTGCCGCAGGTAATTCCGCTGCAGATCCGGTTCTTTTCCAGCAGACAGTAATCAACACCTGCCTGCTGCAGAAAATAAGCGCAGAGGATGCCGGTGAGTCCCCCGCCGATGATCAGCACATGAGTGTGCAGCTCTGTTTCAAGTATGGGGAATTCCGGCATATCCGCGCTCTTCGTCCAGATCGAATCCATATCTGATCTCCCTTTCCAGTCATTTCATGTTTTCTCATAATATGGGCGTTTTCTGATCTGTTTATACATTGAATAATATTTCTGAACGGAAGGAAATTCCTGAGTGGAAATGGAAAGCCGGATAAAGCCACAGACTTTTCAGCCCATTGTTTATCCGGCTCTTTTTGCGATGAAGAAACTATATCAGGAAAAAGAGAAACTTTCAAACTGAACAGCTTCGGCAGACCCGAAGCAGAAATATAATGCGTGCACACCGGATATTGCTTCCGGGGCCAGGGTGAGTGTTTCCCAGGTATTGTGCAGGCTGATGCTGCCCTCTGCGATTTTTCCGGCATCAGGCCTGTCCAGACAGATGGAAACCGTTACGTTTCCGGATCCTCTCAGACGCAGGGAGATAGAAGTTGTTCTGTCAAACCGGAAATACCTGTATCCCACCACGGTGCCGGAACCGATATTGGCGATATAATGCAGAAATTGTGTTTCATCTGTGCCGGCAGGTTCTTCATAAATATGTGGTTCTGTTGCGCGGCGGCAGGTGCGGGTGGTCAGACGTTCCGGTGCTATCTGCGGTGAGGTCAGGTGACAGCAGTAGCAGGCGTTCAGGCTTCCGGAAGCAGGAAGCGGGCCGTCATTGAGTCCGCAGCTTGTGATTTCAGCCTGTGCAAACCAGCCATCGTCGCGGATCGGGAGCTTCTGGGCGCAGCCCTGGCGGCTTGCCTCCTGGCCGGAGGTGTGTCTGTGGTAGAAGATATACCAGTCTCCGTGCAGCTGTACCATTCCACCGTGGACATTGCCGTATGGCATAACCGGTGTGGTATTTCCGTTCAGACCAAGGTTGGCGCAGGATACGAGAGCACCGGCATACGTATAGGGGCCCAGAGGTTCATCAGCGATGGCATATGCCATTTCATGACTGAGTTCACTCGAATAGGCAAGTACGTATTTTCCGTTGATCTTTCGGGGACTTGGCGCCTCATAAAATCCATGCCCCTCAAAGCCTGTGCCGGCGGTAACATTGCCGCCGGGAATAATATGGACAGGACCGTTTATGATTGTTTTCATGTCGGCAGCAAGTTCAAATCCCAGGCTGTATTCCGGCAGAGCCGTTTTTATGCCGGAAGAACTGAGCCATGCGGGCGGGGGACCGGGCATACAAAAACCGATAAAAAGGTATACGCGGTTATCATCGTCAACCAGTACGCCCGGATCAAACATTTTAACCGCGTCATATGGAGCGCCATCCGGGCTGCACACATCGCCGTATGGAAGGAACGGGCCCTCCGGCGTGTCACTGACTGCAATATGACAGGGATTAGAGGAGGTGACATTGTAATACAGATAATAGCGTCCGTCCACGCCCTGTACGACATCGGGCGCAGCCATGGCACCTCCGGCAGAGAGGTCGTCCGGACAACTGCTGCGGGGAAATATGACGCCGCCGCACTGCCAGTCGCCAAGGTCGTCCAGCGGGGCGCTCCATACCATATAGTCGCCGGGGCAGAATCCTTTTTCTCCTCCGGCGAAATCATGTGACCCGTATACATACAGGCGGTTTCCGAAAATACGGGGTTCCCCGTCCGGAATGTATTCATACAGAGGCAGATAGGGATTTAAAACAGAATGTTTCATAAAACAGTCCTCGTTTCCGCGCACATTTTTGTGCATGACGGGTTTGTGTCAGGTGCGCACAGACACAAATCCAGGGTGTGAAAATTATTTTTCACACTGAAATCCTTATGGTATCATTTTCCGGCATTCCCGCCCAGTGTATTGTCAGCGTTGCTTTATCGTGTCTGCCGCCGTGCTCATCCGACGCGCAAACTGTGTGTAAAAGTCGTCCGATTCATACGGCTGCATAAAGAAAAGGTTTAGCACAAACAAATTTACTGTTCTGGCAGCGGAGGCATCTTCCGTCTGAAGCACCTGCGTCAGATACTGCTCCACAGACTGGCGGAAGGCGTGCCAGGTGAGAAGAAACTGTTCATTCTTTTTCCACTCCGGAGTATCCAGCCATTTTATCAGTTTTATTTTTGTGCGGTCTGTGATGCGGCAGGCGTCTTTCTGGAGAAAATAGCGGATGCTGTGCGGCTCATAGATTCTTCCAAGGGGAAAGATACGGCAGAGCCCCGGGCGGAGGGCGTGGATGCTGCATCTGCCGTTTTCATCCAGATAAGCACAGCATTCGCGGGAACCTGTCATCTTAAGGTGCGGCAGAATCAGGCCTTTTGTTACGCCGGCTTCTATGGTATGCCCCAGCAGCTGCTCAAAACTCTGACCGGTTCCGGTGGTCAGCCGCCATACATCATAAGGGTCCAGAAGAATGGAATCCCCCATCCCGCGGCAGCAGGAGGAGCAGCCCGCGCAGTCGTGGCAGGCGACGCGCACCATGTCATTCGGCCCATAGATTTTACCGTCTGAAATTTCATCGAGATCCTGTAACATTTGTATTCCTCCCTGAGGGCAGCGTCCGGCTGCCGGCAAGCCTGTAATGTTTCGCGGTATAGGGGCTGATGTCTGTTGGCAGATCAGTCTTCCTTCTGCATCAGTCCGCGCACCAGCTTATATCCCTCCCGGAAGATGGCAAATACCAGAAACATCACGATAAAGCCGAGTACCCCCATGACGATATCGGCGAAGTCCATATTGCCGGTATTTGTCACTTTCTGTCCGATTTCGATGGCAAAAGTGATAACGATGATCAGTGTGAACACATAAATCCAGGCGATGACCATTACATGATCGTGTTTTGCCAGCCACCTGAATACGGGATAGATGACAAAGATAAAGCCCATTCCCATGACTCCCACCACCAGGAAGTGCAGTTCCTTGTCAGTGAAGTGATATTCCCAGGCATCGTTCAGGTGCAGTATGTACTCATGTATTCTGGCGATTTTCCCGACAATCCAGTACAAAAATTCTTTCATAAATAATCCTCCATACCGGGCGTTTTTCTTTTCCTGGCTGGGAATAGATTACCACCGTTTGGCCTGTTCGTCAATCATTCATCCGGCGATTATCCACTGAGCATCTGTTCCGCGCGATTCTGAAAGGCGGAAAGTCCCGGAAACAGGGCGGGCTTGCCGGTTTTACCCCGCTGCGGTATAATAGAGACAGCTGCGGCGGGAGCCGCACAAAGAAACAGCCTTATAAGCAGATAATTTTACAGGGGAAACGGAGGCAGATATGAGATATCCGGAATTTTTGCCGGAAGGCGGCACCATCGGTTTTGTGGCGCCGTCGTTCGGGTGCAGCACGGAACCATACCGGACAGCGTTTGACAACGCAATAAAAAAACTGGCAGAGCGCGGGCACCGCGCTGACCTGGGGCCGAATTGTTACGCGGGATGCGGAACCGGCATCAGCAACACGCCGCAGGCATGCGGGGAGGAGCTCACAGAGTATTACTGCAGCGGGAGAAATGACATTCTGATTTCCTGCGGCGGTGGAGAACTGATGTGCGAGACGATCGGGTGTGTGGACTTTGAGCGAATCCGTGCGGCGCGCCCCAAATGGTACATGGGATTTTCTGACAATACAAATATGACTTTTCTTCTGGCGACGCTCTGCGACACGGCGTCCGTGTACGGGCCGTGTGCGGCCGCGTTTGGCATGGAGCCCTGGCATGAGAGTCTCGAGGATGCATACCGTATCCTCCGGGGGCAGACAGAAACGGTCCGCGGGTATGACTACTGGGAAAAGGAGGGAATCCGGGATGAGGAACATCCTCTGGCGCCATATCAGGCCACGGAGGTAAAAAAGCTGCGGATTTTTGTTCCGGCGAAGGATGAAGGCGTCCTGGTGGAAGGAAACTGTGCGGCGATGGAAGGCCGGCTGATTGGCGGATGTATGGACTGTCTTGTCAATCTGACGGGGACAAAATATGATAAAGTAAAAGAATTTGCGGAGCACTATAAGGAGGATGGGCTGATCTGGTTTCTGGAATCCTGTGATCTGAATGTGATGGGGATCCGCCGCGCGGTCTGGCAGATGAAAAATGCGGGCTGGTTTTCCCATGTAAAAGGCTTTCTGATTGGAAGGCCGATCGTTTTTGGTCAGGAGATGATGGGACTGGATCAGTACCGTGCGGTCTGGGAGCTGCTGCAGGAACTGCGTGTTCCGGTGATTATGGATGCGGATATCGGGCATCTTCCGCCCATGCTGCCGCTGATCTGCGGCAGCTATGCAAAAGTGAACGCCAGTGGAGATGCGCTTGAAGTGACTATGAAAAGGCAGTGAGAGAACCGTGCCTTTGCGGTATCTATAGGGAGAGATTGATATTCGCCCCGATTCCTGTGTTCAGCAGCGTGTCCAGATCCAGGGAACGGGCAACAATCTGTGCGGCGGCGGTTGTATCGGACTGTGTACCGCTTTCCGCCGGCGGCGTGGTGTTCCCAGCGTCCGGAGCGGAAGTGTCCGGAGCACCGGCGGAGAGAAACTGTCTGTGCGTCTTTGACTGAAACAGGGCTTCGCTGCGGTTCTGGATCCGCTTCGCAAAGGCTGTTGTGCGCTGCATATAGTCGGATTCTCCGGAAAACAGCTTTTCAAACTTTGAGATGTCGGAGGTTTTAAACAGGGGATCGCGGGTCTCCAGTGTGCCGTCTTTATTTACGGTGATACCGATTTTGTCGAGCTCTCCGGCGTAGGAGCTGGTCAGGGACTTTAACTGTTTGCCAAGGTGCTCCATATTGCTGTCCGTCGTTTCGGAAACCGATGAGATCGTGTTGTTGTAGGTGTCGATGTAGGCCTGAACGCTGTTGCGGATGCTGGAATCCTGTTCCCTGTCGTAAGAGAAATTCCTCAGCTGGCGGGCAGCGCGGCGCAGCGCCATGCCGTCGGCGATGGAAAGTCTGTTCGCGTCAAAACCCGCGCGCTTAGAGGCAGCACCTGCGTCTCTGTTTGCGACATAAAAGCTGCGCATATAATATGAAGAACTCAGTGTTGTTGCAGTTCCGGTGTATTCACTGTTGAAATTTCTGCTGTATGCCATAGTGTTTCCTCCATGAAATGATGCCTGTGATATATGTTTCGGTAAAAAATCGCATATAATTAACCATAGAATTGAAATTTCAGGTGTGATATAATAAGGAAAAGGAAAGAGCAGCGGGCGGTAAACGGTAAGGAGGGAAGCGTATGGCATCAATTATATGGATAGGGCTGATTGTTGTTTTTTCGGTTGTGGAGATTATTACGGTGGGGCTGACTTCAATCTGGTTTGCGGGAGGCGCGCTTGCGGCGCTTGCGGCTTCGCTGGCCGGACTGGGCGTAATCGGTCAGATCGCGGTTTTTGTGGCTGTGTCGCTGGTACTTCTGGCGTTTACAAGGCCGTGGGCGCTGAAATATATGAAGCCGAAGCTGGTGCGGACCAATTATGAGGAGGCCCTGGAGCAGAATGTCTGTATCACGGAAACTGTGGATAACCGCAGGGGAACAGGAACTGCCGTCTTAAAAGGGCAGGAGTGGACTGCGCGCGCGCACGAGGACGGGCAGATTCTGGAGGCGGGAACCATCGCGACAGTGAGGGCGATCCGCGGCGTCACGCTGTACGTGGTAAAGAGTGAAATTATGCCGGAGATGGAGAAACCGGGGAGATAAGGAGAGAACAGATGAAGATAGTATTTCTGGATGCAAAGACGATCGGAGATGATATCGATATGTCCGGCTTTGACCGGATAGGAGAATTTGTGAAATATGATTTCTCCACGCCGGAGGAAGCGAGAGAGCGCACGCGGGATGCGGATGTTGTGATTCTGAATAAGGTTCAGGTCAATGAAGCTTCGATCGGGGAGGCTGAACATTTAAAGCTGGTCTGCGTGACGGCCACGGGAACGAATAATCTGGACAGGGAGTATCTTGCCGAACGGGGAATTGCCTGGCGGAACGCGGCAGGTTACTCCACAGAGACTGTGGCACAGCATACGTTTGCGCTGTTGTTTTATCTGATGGAAAAGCTGCGCTATTATGATGATTATGTCAAATCAGGGCACTACGTGAACGACATAATGTTTACGCATTTTTCGAATACGTTTCACGATCTCAGCGGCAGGACCTGGGGGATTATCGGGCTCGGAGCCATCGGGCGCAGAGTCGCGGAGCTGGCGGAGTGCTTTGGCTGTCATGTGATATATTATTCGACTTCGGGAAAGAACAGTCAGCCGGATTATGAGCGGGTGGATTTTGACACGCTGCTTGCGCGCGCGGATATTCTCTCGGTGCACGCGCCGCTCAATGAGAACACACAGGGGATGATGAATGCTGCAGCGTTTGGGAAGATGAAGCCGGAAGCCATCTTCTTAAATCTTGGAAGAGGGCCGATCGTTGTCGAGAAGGATCTGGCAGATGCTCTGCAGAGAAAGATAATCGCCGGCGCCGGACTGGATGTGCTCTCGGCGGAGCCGATGAGCGCGGAGAATCCGCTGCGGGAGATTACGGACAGCGAACGTCTGATTATCACGCCGCATATCGCGTGGGCGAGTATGGAGGCGCGTGCGAGGCTCATGAAGATTGTTGAGGAACAGGTCAGGGAGTGGGCGGCGGAGAACATGAAGTGAGATGACCGGAAAACCGGAAACAGGACAGGCATCTGTTGTTCTGCTTCCGGTTTTCCGGTGTTTTCCGCGGATATGACGCGTGCTCAGAGAGCAAGTCCGCTCAGGAAAGAACGGTTGCCGTATTCCTCGAGAAAACGGGAGATCAGCTTTGTCTGCCTGTCCCCGTCCTCATCGCAGGATAGCAGCTCACGCAGTCTGGAGAGACGGGTGAGGTAAAGGTGCATGGATCTGCGGTAGAGATCAGAAAAGCTTTCACGGGATTTCCGGGAGGGATCCCAGGGATTGTGCCAGCGCGCATGGCGCAGGTTAAAAGGGTCTGTCCGGAAGGCGAGCGAGCGGCTGGGAATCAACGGTGAAAAAAGGGGGTAGCCCAGAAACAGACGCTCTGTCAGGCGGAACAGGACCTTTTTCTGTCCGGTTTTGTCAGCTAATAGCCACATACCAAGCTGAAAGGAAAATATGCTCAGCCGCATTGTGAGCATTCCGATCCGCAGTCCGGGAAAGGCGGCATGGCAGGCGGAAGACAGCATGGAGGCGATCACTGTTTTCTGCCGGCTTGTCAGCGCGATGGTGCTGCCGGTGCAAAAGCTGCCGGGACTGCGGTGCAGACGGTCAGAAAGCATGGCGTTGTCGATGTCGGTCTCGAGATAGGCATGTCTGGAGAAATAATCCTTTTCATTTCCGCGGTAGTGCGTCATTGCATAGATGTATGGGTGGCAGATCGTGTCCAGCGTGTAGTGCCCGAGGAAGCCGGCCAGATAGGCCTCCGCGATTCCGCGGTCTTCTGAGGAGGAGAAGGAAAGACAGCTTTCGATCAGACTGGAGAAAAATGTATTTGCCTGCCCGTCGTGGGCGAGCGCGCCCGGATTGCAGCCGTGCAGGACGTAGGACGGAAGATAGTAGAAAAAGAGGTCCGGTCCCTGGAGGCCGAGGCCGAAAGCGGCGCGGTTGCGGTACAGGTTTGCCTTGAAGGCATCTGCGTCCAGCTGGTGATAAGTTTCTCTTCCGAAAATGTAATGTGTGACAAATCCGGGCATGAAAATTCGCTCCTTCCTGTCCCCGCCACATTTTTGCGGCATTTCCTTGTAAAAACGGGGATACTGATGATAGTATACTCTTTTTTGCGGGGTTGTGCGAAGTCTGTGCAAAAAAATTAAGAAAATCGTAATAAACAGAATATTTGCAATTGATCCTGTTTTTGGTATATTTTCTAGTGTGAAAATGTGAACAGAATAATTCTGGAAGGTTGATGGAATGAAAGTATCATTATATTTTGAAAAGGCAAATCTTGTCAGGCTGGCGATCGCCGCGGTGCTGGCGGGAGCTCTTTTTTTCAGGATCGGATTTCCGTTCTGGGTACTGCCGGGATTTCTGGGACTGTATTTTCTGATTAAAAGTCTGAAAATCGGACTCAGCAACCGTTTTTCCTGGCTGTGGACAGGGCTGCTGCTCGTGTCCGGCAGTATTTTTACGGCATATCATATTCAGTATCTGCTGCTGGACGCGGAGCTTCGGGCAAGAATCAGCAGCAGTAAGATGACCCTCAATGTACTCTGCTGTTTTGCGGTGTTTCTGGTGGTCCAGGCGTTCACAAACAGTGCCGGACTAACGTGCGGTATCGCGCACGTCGGGCTGATGCTTCTGGCGGGGGTGAATTATTTTGTCTATCTCTTCCGCGGGAATGAGTTTATCTTCAGCGACATTAAGTCGGCGCAGACCGGGCTCTCGGTGGCTGGCAATTATGAATTTGTGCTGGATGCGCGGGCGGGCTATGTGATACTGATCTCAGCGCTCTATGTCGCGCTGATGAGAAAGTTTTGCGTGTCATTTGGCAGAAGGATTCCGATGGCGATGCTGGTCATATCCCTGGCAGTTTTCTGCGGGCTTTATGTCGGAAAAGAGACGAAATATGTCGTGACGGAGACGTGGGAGCAGAAAGGGAGCTACCGGAACGGCTATGTGCTCAATTTTCTGCTGAGCATCCGGGATAGTTTTGTCGCGGAACCGGAGGGGTATTCCGCGGAAGCGATCGCGGAGCTTGAACAGCAGTACGGAAACGGGGAGTCCCAGGACGTACAGGAAGCATCCGGCGTGCACAGCGGCGGAGCGGGGAAGTCTGAGCCGACGATTATTGTTGTGATGAGCGAGTCTTATGCCGATCTGGGAGTGGTGGGAGATTTCCAGGCAAATACGGATCCGACGCCGTTTTACGATTCTCTGAGAGAAAATACGATCAAAGGATACGCGATATCCTCCGTATTCGGTGCGAAGACGCCCAACTCCGAGTGGGAGTTTCTGACGGGGAATTCCATGGCGTTCCTTCCCAGCGGTTCGGTGGTGTACCAGCAGTATATCTCGGACAGGCCCACGTCCATCGTTTCTGATCTGAAAAATACGGGATATACCTGCGTCGCCATGCATCCCTATTATAAGACGGGCTGGAGCCGGAATTCGGTATATCCGGATATGGGCTTTGACGAAATGCATTTTATGGAAGACTTTGATCAGACGAAGCTTTTGCGGGAATATATCACGGACCGGGAACTTTATGAGAAGATTATCGGGCGCTACGAGCGGCGGGCGAACAATGAAAAGCTGTTCATTATGAGTATATCCATGCAGAATCACGGCGGTTACACGGAAAAGTACGCAAATTTTCAGGAGACGGTGCGGATGCCGGGGACATACTTTCCGGATGTCAACCAGTATCTCTCGCTGCTGCGGGAGAGCGATGATGCGCTGGAATATCTGATTTCTTATTTTGAAGACGTGGAGGAACCGGTGGAAATCGTATTTTTCGGAGATCATCAGCCGAGTCTTTCGTCTTCCTTTTATCCGCACTTAAATGGAAAGGGACTCTCAGGTCTGACTCTCGCCGAGCTGCAGGCGCTTTATACGGTTCCGTTTTTTATCTGGACTAATTATGAGAGTGAAGCGCAGGAGGGGGAGCTGACAAGCCTGAATTATCTCTCCACGCTCGCGCTGGAGCGCGCGGGAATCAGTCTTCCGCCGTACAACCGGTTTCTTGCCGATATGAGGGAGGTTGTGCCTGCGATGAATGCCAGGGCGTATTTTTCGAAAGCAGAGGGACGGTACAGACATTTTGAGGATGCGTCCGGCGAGGACGCCGTGTGGCTGGAAAAATATAAAATGCTTCAGTATAATAATATGTTTGACGGAAAGGGGAAAAGCAGTCTGTTCTTTCCATATATAAAGGAGTTATCCTGAAAAATAAAAAAGAAACATACAGCATAAAATGCAGGGAGGATACACAGATGGAGACAGTGACACTCGGAAGGACGGGAATCACGGTAAACAAAAACGGGTTCGGGGCGCTCCCGATCCAGAGAATCAGCAGGGAGGACGCAGTCGCGCTGGTGAGAAAGGCGTATGATGCGGGCATCCGCTTTTTTGACACGGCCAGGTTTTACACTGACAGTGAGGAGAAGCTGGGGGAAGCGTTCGACGGGATAAGGGAAAAGGTATTTCTTGCGACAAAGACGGCGGCCGCAGACGCCGGAGAATTCCGCGAGCAGCTTGCGACGTCGCTTTGCAATCTGCGCACGGACTATATTGACCTCTATCAGTTTCATAACCCTTCTTTCTGCCCGAAACCGGGGGACGGGAGCGGACTGTACGAAGCGATGGAGGAGGCGAAGGCAGAGGGGAAGATACGCCATATTGGAATCACGAACCACAGGCTGGCGGTCGCGGAGGAAGCGGTTGAATCGGGTCTCTACGAGACGCTACAGTTTCCGTTCTGTTATCTCGCGACGGAGCGGGATCTGGCGCTTGTGGAAAAATGCCGCGACGCCGGAATGGGATTTATTGCGATGAAAGCGCTCTCTGGGGGACTGATTACCAATTCAGCCGCGGCTTATGCTTTTCTGGCGCAGTATGACAACGTACTGCCGATCTGGGGCGTTCAGCGGGAGAGCGAGCTGGATGAATTTCTCTCCTATATTGAAAAGCCGCCGGTGATGACGGAGGAACTTCGCGCGCTGATTGAGCGGGATAAGGAGGAGCTTTCCGGAGAGTTTTGCCGCGGGTGCGGCTACTGCATGCCGTGTCCGGCTGGGATCGAGATCAATAACTGTGCGCGAATGTCGCTTCTTCTGCGCAGATCTCCATCCGCCCTGCAGCTGACGAAAGAAGTGCAGGAGAAAATGAAAAAGATCGAGGACTGCCTGCACTGCGGACAGTGCAGCGGAAAATGTCCGTACGGCCTGGATACGCCGGCGCTGCTTCAGAAAAACTATGAGGATTATAAGAGCGTGCTGGCAGGCGAAGTGGTGGTATAGAAAACCTGCCGGTGTGGCTGTACGGGCTGTGCGTTATTTCACGGATACGGTGGCGGATGAAGAGGCATCTCCGGCAGCTGCCGGGGAGCGGTAATTATGGAGGAAGAAATGCAGGACAGGAATTATGATGCCGTGATTTTTGATATGGACGGGACGCTGCTGGATACCCTGGAGGACTTAAAGGATGCGGTCAACCACGCGCTGCGGGTACTGGCAATGCCGGAGAGGACGCTGGAGGAGATACGGCAGTTTGTCGGAAACGGAGCGGAGCGGCTTCTGGAACTGGCGGTGCCGGGCGGAGCGGGGAACCCGCAGTATGGGCGCGCGCTTGCGCTGTTCAGGGAATATTATGCCGTTCACTGTAATGATAAGACGAGACCCTATGACGGCGTGATTCCGCTGCTGCAAAAGCTTGCAGAGGAGGGCTATGCGCTGGCGATTGTTTCCAATAAACCGGATTTTGCCGTAAAAGAGCTCTGCGGCATTTATTTTTCCGGCCTTGCCGGCACAGCGGCGGGCCAGCGGGAGGGCGTGGCAAAAAAGCCGGCGCCGGACACCGTGCAGGCCGCGCTGCGGGAGCTCGGCGTGCCAAAAGAGCGCGCTGTCTATGTCGGCGATTCGGAAGTGGATGTGATGACGGCGGCGAACGCGGAGATTCCCTGCATATCAGTGCTGTGGGGATTTAGGGAGCGGGATTTTCTGCTCGCGCACGGAGCGTGCAGATTTGCGGAGAGGCCGGAGGAGATCCGGAACTATCTGTGAGATTATTCTGAGAGCGGGATTTTGTGCCCGTGCACGGAGCGTGCAGATTTGCGGAGAGGCCGGAGGATATCCGGAACTATCTGTGAGATTTTTCTGAGAGCGGGATTTTGTGCCCGCGCACGGAGCGTGCAGATTTGCGGAGAGGCCGGAGGAGATCCGGAACTATCTG
>CAMSQM010000023.1 GCA_947062675.1 uncultured Roseburia sp. | reverse complement strand
AAGAAGTAATACCTTTAATCTGGTATTCTTTTTCTTTGACGGCTGCTTTTTCGCTGCTGCTTTACTCATAACTCTTTTCTCCTAATATGCATTTTTATTGATAAACCCCCTGAAAACAGTCAGGAACAGAATCTTGACGTCCAGTCCCAGCGTCCAGTTTTCAATATAATAAAGGTCATGCTCGATTCTTTTGCGTATGGATGTGTCTCCCCTGTAACCGTTCACCTGCGCCCAGCCCGTCATGCCCGGCCTCACCTGATGTTTGATCATATAGCGCGGAATCTCCTCCCGGAACTTCTCCACATACTGCGGGCGCTCGGGTCTGGGCCCAACCAGGCTCATGTCTCCCTTCAGCACATTAAAAAGCTGAGGAAACTCATCCAGGCTCGTCTTCCGCAGGAAACGTCCGACCGGCGTAACCCTTGGGTCATCTTTCTTTGTCCATGCCTTCTGCTCTTCCTCTTCCGTCTGCACATACATGGTCCGGAATTTGTACATCGAAAACGGCTTGTTGTGAAGCCCGACCCGCTCCTGCTTAAATATCAGCGGCCCTTTCGACGTCACCCTGACCAGAACCGCCGTTACAAGCATCAGCGGTGAAAATACAACGATACATGTGATAGAACCAATCAGATCCACCCCGCGCTTCACCATCGCGTGAAACAGATTTGACAGCGGGACATAGCGGATATTGATTACGGGAAGCCCCAGAAGATCTTCTGTATAAGGCTTTGTGGGAATAATATTGTTATAATCCGGAATGAACTTGGTGTGCACGCCCGATTTCTCACATTCAGCCACAATCTTTTCCAGCTTGTAGTACTCCTCCAGCCCGAGCGTGATCGCAATCTCATCCAGCCGGTTCTGCGGCAGGATATAGAGAAGATTGCTGATGCTGCCGATCACCTTTACCCCTCTGTAAGTCGTACCGCGCGCAATATTGTCGTCGAGAATCCCGCGGATATCGTATCCCCACTGCGGATGCTGCCGTATCCGGTCAATATACTGCTCCGCCGCCCGGGAATAGCCCACCAGAAGTATCTGCTTGAGATTATATCCTTTTTGGCGGATCACACGCAGAAAACGCCGGATAACCAGACGCAGGGACTCCTCCGCCGCGATGTTGATCAGATAAAAATAGAAAAACATCTCGCGGGAAAAGTTCTGAAACGCGTCAGAATACGACTGTAACGTAAACAGGCCTGCAAAAAGGAGAAGCAGTCCCACTGTATTCGCCATCACAACATTGGAAAGTTCCAGCCGTCTCCCCTGCACCCGCTTGGGTGTGTACAGATTAAACGCATAGTACAGTAAGATATATCCCGGAACAATCACGATCAGGGCCATCATATAGACCTCAAATGGCAGAACACCGATCTCATGCTCCAGAATGCCGCTCGCAAACTTCAGCCACCACGCAAACGCATAGGACAGCGCAACCACCAGTGCATCCATCAGAACATGCAGTCTGTTGAAATGCCGCTGATTATCTTTTATCATAATGTTATCCTTTTACAAATATTGAAACTACCATAAATCATATCATACAATAATTTCCAGAAAAGCACAACTTTTTTTCACATATCAGTCTGTAAAAAACTATTAAAAATTTCTTAAAATTTCAAAACCCGGAAAATATTGACAAGCAGTTCCGCCTCGATACCTATATAGTGCCCCAGATGCGCCATCTTAAACCGCACTTTGCGGCACTGGGAACAATTTGCAATCCCCTCCCTGATCCCGTTGAGATATTCGCGCAGAAATCCCTTCCCCGCAAAAAAACAGCTCTTAATTACAATCCCGGCAGCGATAAACGGCAGATTCAGCAGCAGCTGCACAAACGGCATGTTTTTATAAATTACAAATACAGAATTCCTTGCCGCCAGAAACACTTTTTTTTCATTATATCTCGTCCCTGTCGTCGCGCTTCCGATATGATATACTTTTGCCTCCGGAATGTACCGGTTCCGGTATCCGTGGATTTTCGCCCTGTATCCCAGATCCACATCCTCCAGATAAGCAAAATGGCGCTCGTCAAACAGACCGAGCGCGAGCGCCGTCTCTGTGCGGTAAATGGACGCGCCGCCGCAGCACGAAAAAATCTCCATGCCAGTCTCATAACAGGCTGCAGGCCTTCCTTTCCCCCTGGCCCTGGCCCAGCCGGTCGCCAGATAATAATCCCCGGCGTTATCGATGATATCCCGCTTCTTAAAGTCCAGCATCTGCGCACTGCAGGAGAAAATCTTCTTCGATCTGCGGATTCCCGCCAGAAGCGCCTCCACAAAATGTTCTTCCGCCTCCGTGTCGTTGTTCAGCAGAATAAAATACGGCGTCCCGGTATGCCGGATCCCTATATTTACCGCCCGGCAGAACCCTGTATTTCTTTTGAGGGAAATTATCTCAAAATCCGGCAGCGCCGTCGAAATCTCCGTGCTCCCGTCCGTCGAACCATTATCCACCACCAGCAGTTTAAACGCCCGGCAGGTCTGGCGCTCCAGCGCCCTGATGCAGTTCTCCAGCATCTGCTTTCCATTGTAATTCGGAATAATCACCGTTACCTCTGATGTCCCCTGCATCTTCCTCCTCCTGACAGAACTTTTTATCCCTGATGACCTGATTTCTGATGAATATAAAGCCACCCCTGTGCATAGTCTTTCCTCTCATCTTCCGACATCGCGGTAAAAGTCCCGAAATCCACCTTCGCCAGCGTCATCTGCTTTTCACCGCATTTGTAACACTCCACATCCCTGCGCCGTGACACAACCCGCATCCAGCCACAGGACGGACAGATAAAAACCTTCATCATGGGGATCACACCTCTCTTATCCGGGGCAGCCGGCACATTACTTTACACATTTCCGTAATTTTCAGGTTCTCAGCCCGCATTTTATGCAGATACGAAAACTCTCTGAACTGGTTCCGGTTATTTTAGTCTCTGAAATAGATGTCCCTTGTATACACTTTTTCCTGCACATCTTTCAGCAGATCATCCATCCGGTTCGCCACGATGACATCACACATCCCGCAGAACTCTGCAAAATCGCGGACCACGCGCAGATTGCGGAAACGCTCCTCCCGCAGCGACGGATCAAATACAACAACCTCCACACCCTGTGCCCGGATGCGTTCCATAACACCGAGAATCGAACTCTGCCGGTAATTATCCGAATTGGCCTTCATCGCAAGCCGGTATATACCGACAGTGTCCGGATGACGCTCCAGTATCTGCTCCGCGATAAAGTCCTTGCGCGTATGATTTGCATCCACAATGGCCCCCATAATATTGTTGGGGACATCATTATAATTCGCCAGGAGCTGTCTGGTATCCTTGGGCAGACAGTACCCGCCGTACCCGAACGACGGATTATTGTAGTGCATTCCGATGCGCGGGTCATAGCCGATCCCCTCAATGATCTGTCTGGAATCCAGCCCTTTTATCTCCGCAAATGTATCCAGCTCATTAAAAAAAGAAACCCGCAGCGCCAGATAGGTATTCGCAAACAGCTTGACCGCCTCCGCCTCCGTCAGATTCGTCAGAAGCGTCGGAATCTCCTCCTTAATGGCGCCCTCTTTCAATAACCCCGCAAACCGCTCCGCGGCCTTTTTCATCTGCGCATTGCCCTCCATCGAGCCCACAATAATCCGGGACGGGTAGAGGTTGTCCTTCAGCGCCTGTCCCTCCCGCAAAAATTCGGGAGAAAACAGAATCTGATCCGTGTGATATCTCCGGCAGACTGTCTCCGTGTACCCTACAGGTATCGTCGATTTGATTACCATCACAGCATCCGGATTCACGCTGCGCACAAGTTCAATGACGGACTCCACCGATGACGTGTCAAAATAGTTCTTCTTCTCGTCGTAATTGGTCGGCGTCGAGATTATGACAAATTCAGCCCCCCGGTACGCCATCTCCGCATCCGTGGTCGCCGTCAGATTCAGGTTCCCGCCCGCCAGATACTCCTCGATCTCCCGGTCCGACAGAGGAGACTGTCCGCGGTTAATCATCTCAACTTTTTCTTCTAAAATATCGACGGCATATACCTCGTGATGCTGTGCCAGCAATATGGCGTTTGAGAGGCCGACATAGCCTGTTCCTGCAATTGCGATCTTCATATTTTACTCCATTTCCGCTCTGCTTCCTGCGTGTGACGGGCTTGTGACAGCCTTACATAAGCTCAGCCACAATTCCCGTGATTTTAAACGTCCCGGTTTTTCAGCCTTTTTCCTCAAAGCTCCAGCCAGCTTTTACACATTACATATAATTTATCCAGCTCCAGCCCGACTTTGTATTTCCCCCTGGGAAGATTTTCGCTGGAAAAAATCGTTTCAAAACCGGCCAGCGAAAGTTCTTTTATATTCATATTTGCCTCCTGAAGATCCGGCCGGAAACTTCTGGTGGTCTTTATGCTATACATTTCTCCTGTATCTTTTTTCAGCAGCACGTTTACCTTATTGTGATTATTACTCTTTTTTCTGCTGTTATAAATCCAGCCGTTGATCTGCACGAGCTCCCCCCTTTCCTCGACAAAATCCAGATGATACACCAGGATCTTCTTCTCAGGATCGACACAGCGAAGCGACGCGGACTCTTTTTCCGGAAGCCTCTTTACTTTTTCATGATCCGAGGCATATTTCATATCAAATGAAAAATCCACCCTGTCCGAGACCAGATTGGGATTATAGCACGGATCATACCCCTTCGTAAACTCCGGATGCTTCTCATAAAGCTTTTTCATTTCGCGGGCCCTCCGCTCTTCCTTTACCGCCGAGGCCCGGTCAAGTCCGCGGCTGACAGACTCGTGGTGCAGAAGCGTCACATCATTTCTGACCACATTAAAGTAGCCGAGCTCCACCAGCCGGAAGCACAGGGCCACATCATTATAAGCCACCGGCAGCTCCTCGTCAAACCCTCCTGCCTCATCAAACTTTTCACGCCCGATCATAAGACAGGCCCCCGTCACGGAACAGCAATTGTAATCCAGAAGATTTCTTCCGTAATAATAATTGAAGCTGTCGCTGAATCCGTACAGACAATGCGCCGGACCGATGGTCAGATTGACCACACCCGCATGCTGAATCGTATTCCCGTCCGGGTAATACAGCTTACAGCTCACGGCTCCCGTGTAGGACACCTGCGCCTGCCCGGCCAGAATGGAAAGCCACTGACTTACCTCCGCCGTAAAGTAAGGACTTTTCTTTATGGACGCGCTCACCTCAATATCATCATTCAGAAAAAGCAGAAAATCCCCTTTTGCCGCCGCCGCTCCCTGATTGCACATCGCAGAAAAATTAAAGTCCTTCGGCTGGTACAGATACTGAATATCATGCCCCCCTGATTTCCGGAAATCTTCTATAAAGCCTTCAATTTTTTTCCTGTTTGTATCACTGCTGCCGTTATCCACAACGACGATCTCATAATTCTGATAATCCGTGTGCTTCAGGATTCCTGCAAGACACATGGAGAGAATGTCCGGATTGTCTTTGGACGGAATGATAATGGAAACCATCGGATCTCCCTGAGGAAAATAGGTCACCCGGTGTTGTGAGACAGCCGGGATCAGCGTCACTTTCCCCTTCTGCCCACGGCGTTTCAGCGCCTCCTCCTTCGCCCTGGCTGCAGCATCCAGGGCATAGGGCTTGGCAGCCAGGGCGTTTGCAGTCGATTCCGTGCGCATACGCCAGTGATACAGAATCTTCGGCACATGTCCGATACGCGTGGTTTTTTCCATGACGCGCAATACCAGATCATAGTCCTGCGATCCCTCAAAGCCGGTCCGCAGACCGGATATTTCATCGAGCAGTGTTTTCCGGAATACCGAAAGATGGCATGTGTACATAAAAGACATAAACGTCTCCGGGGACCAGTCCGGCTTAAAAAACGGATTGCTGCGCTTTTTCCCGTTTTCGCTGATTTTATCTTCGTCTGAGTAAATATAATCCAGGGAAGGATCCTCGTTCAGTTTGCGGGCGATCTCGTAGAGCGCGTTGGGGGCGTAGAGGTCATCGCAGTCGCACAGCGCGACAAACTCCCCCTTTGCGGCCTGAATACCGTCGTTCGTCGTGCGCGAAATATGACCGTTCTTCTGCCTGTATATTACGGTGATCCCGGGCCTTCCCTCATACTCTCCGAGCACTTTGCGCACAGATTTCTGCGTCGATGCATCGTCCACCAGAACAATCTCAAAATTCCGGTAGGTCTGGCCCAGCACGGAATCAATGCATTCCCGCAGCATATTGTCGGCAACATTGTATACCGGTATCACAACCGAAAATAACGGATTGTATTTCAGCTCTTCGACATCCATAATATCGCGTTCGTTGGCTTCCACCCACCTGCTGTACGCGCTTCTCCGGAATACATTTTTCATATCCAGCTTTAATTTTACTTTATAGAACAACATATCCGGGCCTTCATTTTTCCATGTGGAATACGCCTTTTTTACCTGATTCATCAGCATGTGCCACTTTCCTCCCTGGTCTTTTTTAATTTACGCGCAATACGCCTGAAAACCGCTGCCGCTTTTCTCTCGCACCTGTCCCGGAATACGCTTTTCCGATGCGTTTTCACACGGCACTCTACAAGATCGCGCCGGAATCCGCCGAGATGAATGTTCAGCTCCTGGATATCGTCTGCGATGGACAAAAACCAGCGCTCCCCGTTTTTGAGATTGCTGCCGATATTGATCGTTTTCTTCGCATAATTTGCGGTATACATATATTTCCGGTCTTTTCCGTGAACATACTGCTGAAAATGGTCGTCCATCTTCCGGAACAGATTCACCTGCTCTTCGTCCAGCCCGAATTCAGCCCAGAGCTCCGGTTCGCTCACTCTGATATAATGAACATTTTCGCTGTAATAATAAAATACCGTGCGGTAAATTAAATATTCTGCCGGTACCGGAAAGTCAAACACCCATTCATAATCCAGACAGACCAGACTGCCGTCAGGCTGTCTGATAAAATTGCTCAGAATACTGTCAATATTCGACACCGCAGGCGACTTCATCCCCCTTAAAGTCTCCGCCTCCGGGTCTTCTGGAGAAATACCGAATATTTCTTCAAACGCACCGGTGAACGCAAAGTCCGTCAGATATCCCGCAGTGTTTAGAAACGTGCCGTAAATGCTGTCCACGGCGCGGTGCATGGCCTTAAGGAATGTCTCCCTGCTCCAGAGACCGGCGTTCACTTCCTTAGACAGGCTTGTCCCCTCAACACAGGGAAACACCGCCCGTCCGTTTTCGTTGGAGAGAAGCTCCACCGGAACCGGAACGCCCGCACCGGCCTCTGACGCCTCCGGCAGCAGGTTCCGGCGGTTCAGCTTCTCCCTGTTTTCGGAAAACCGCTCCACATGCCGCACGGCCTCCGGACACAATGCTTTTTTCTCCACGTACCTGACGCCGTCCGCCCCGGAAATGATTTTTGTGCTGACCCTGAACTCCGGCGCCCTCTGTCTGTTATATTTCGCATATACCACGGTTCCTTCGTCCGGCCCGCAGCACTTCCCGCACTCACTGATGACAAGAAAGGAATTGGCAAAGTCGCCAAACATGCCGTCCGCACAGATGGAATCAAACGTAAGCCGCTCATCCAGCACTTCATATCTGTCGCGGTCATATGCGACGCAGGGATAGCGGATGCTTCCGGGCGAGGGAAGGCAGTTGTCAGAATAGATTTCCGAGGGAAGCATATAATCCGGCATCGGATAGTAAAACACACTGCGGGAATAACCCGCTTCCAGCAGCATCTTCTGAAGTGTTCCGCGGGAAAAGGTTCTGACCTCACCGGCAGCTGCATAATTCTCCAGACCGTCAAAACACCGGCCCGTGTGATCTTCCGCCGCTCCGGCAAAATATTTCAGCCCGTATCTGTTTCCGATAGCGAGAAATAGTCTGCCGCCCTCCTTTAAGCATCCTTTTGCCTTTTTTAACATATCCAGATAAGGATTCTCACTGCCGCCGCGCCGGCCGGCGTATCCAAGGCTCCCGATCACCGTCACATAATCAAATTTTTCCCGGATCTCCATGTCGCAAAAATCGCCGGAGAGCACGGTCAGATTCCCGTACTGCCGGTTTCTCGCCAGATTGACCGCAGAATCGCGCTCCGAGGGCTCGACGGCCACCACGCGGGCCACTTTCCTGCAGAAAAGCCCCGTGAGCGCCCCGCATTCCGATCCGATCTCAAGGAGGGAGGCCTGCGGGTCAAAGGCATACCAGTCCAGTATGTTTTCCCGGATAGCAGACAGATGACAGAGAACCGGCCATGAATTCTCCCCCATCAGGTACCGCTCCGTATCCTCCTCATTCCGCACGGCATCAAGAAGCTTTTTCTCCACATTTTCATCAATCATCTTCCACTCTCTCCACTGTGACGCCGGAATCCATATCGAAGGTTCCCACCGTATTCTGCTCTGATACAATGGTAAGATTGGCGACATCATAATGCCTGTCATATACGGTAAACTGCCCGTTCTCATAACCGGTGCAGCCAAAGGACACCAGATATTCGCCTCCCTGAAGCAGCGCTTTCTGTGTAAATGTCACAACATACTGCTCTCCTTTTTTTGCAAGCGGAAAATCCACTTTTTCGAACATGGTGTTGGTACCGGTGATCTCCGCGCCCTTTGCATTCTTGACGGTGTACGTAAAGATCGGATACTCGATATCCTCGAAAAATTTCACCTTCACTTTAAAGCTGAAAACACTTTTTTTCAAAATCATTCCGGTAATCCGTCCGCTCTCATCAAAAAAACCGAAATCCACGATTTCTGCTTTTCCATTGCCGTAAAGCACATTCTCATCGTTGAGCGACAGGTGCGACATCCAGCTTCCTTCCTCCACGGCGAGGGCTTTCCCTGCGCTCCGGTCCCCGTCTTCCTCATTCTCATCATACTGGTTCACAAGAATCTTTTTATATATATCCACCATCTGCTTGGGGCTGCCCTCTCTGACAACCCTGCCGTGATTCATCACAACAACCTTATCACAGTATTTAATCACACTGCTCATATCATGTGTGACGAGCAGAATCGTCGTTCCGCCCCGCTTGATATCATCCATTTTTTTGAAACAGCGGGACTGAAAATAAATATCCCCCACGCTCAGCGCCTCGTCAACCACAAGAATATCAGGTTCCACATTAATCGCAAGCGCGAATGCCAGCCTCGCAAACATTCCGCTGGAATATGTCTTTACAGGCTGGTAGATATAATCGCCGATTCCGGCAAAATCGAGGATTTCCGGCACCTTTTTTTCCATCTGCTCTCTGGTATACCCCATCAGGGTACCGTTAAAATAAATATTTTCTAGACCTGTATACTCGCTGTTAAACCCCGCTCCCAGCTCCAGAAGCGCCGAAACCTTTCCGTTGACTTCAATCTGCCCTTCACTCGGAGTCAGCACCCCGGTGAGCAGCTTTAAAAGGGTCGACTTCCCGGCGCCGTTCGTCCCGATCAGCCCTACAGTCTCCCCCTTTTTTACAGAAAAATTCACATCTGAGAGCGCATAGAATTCCTCATAACTTTTTTTTCGTGACAGATGCAGGGCATCTTTCAACCGGTCCGCTTTTCCGCGGTAAAGCCTGTATCGTTTGGAAATATGTTCCACATTGATCGCGTATTCACTCATAGCCTGTCTCTCTGTAACCATATCGCCTCTCTGCAGTTACATTTCTTTCTATTGTACTTTATTTCAGATTCCGCAAACGCTGCCTGTCAGATCACATCCGAAAAATGAGGCTTCAGTCTGACAAATATGCCGCTGCCCAGAATAAAGAGCAGAATGGTCACAACCCAGAAATACAAGGTCATCCCCATATCCTCCCAGAACCACACATGATGGATCATGGCGTCGCGGTATCCCCTGACAATATAATACATCGGATTCAGCCGCAGGATTCCGATCAGCAGCGGATATGTGCCGGCGACCTGCGCATCCTGCCACATAATGGGTGTGATCCAGATAAATACCTGCATAAAAATATTTACCAGCTGCCCCAGGTCCCTGAAAAAAAGAACGACAGCACTCGTCATGAAAACGCATGCTGCTGAAAAACACCAGAGAGCCAGTATATAATACGGTATCTGTAACATATAAAGATCCGGGAAATGTCCTGCGCCTGCGAAAATCAGCAGGGTAAACAGCAAAAGAATCAGATGAATCGCCGTGGCAGTGACTATTTTTATTACAGGAAGAATACTGACATTAAACACTATTTTTTTTACAAGATATGCATACTCCAGCAGCACATTTGTTCCATTGGTAATAATGTCCGAAAATAAAAACCAGGGAATCAGCCCGGCAATCAGCCACAGCACAAAGGGATAACCATCTACATCATTGCCTGTCCCGCGCAGACCGACCGTAAAGATAAACCAGTAAACGCAGATCGTGACGATCGGACTTACGAACGCCCAGAGAATGCCGAAGTAAGAATCCGCAAATCTCTTTTTCAGATCATTTTTTGAAAGTTCACTGATCAGTTTCAGATTGCCCGCGATATCCCTGATAATCCTTACCGCTGCGGGTATTGTTTCTTTTTTTGCGGCACTAATGATCATTCTGTCTTATCTCCTCTGATCTTGTATTTTTGAGAAAGCCAGCCTGAAAGGCTGGCTCTCCTGTCGCTCATTTACTAGCGGAACTGAAGTATCTCCGACACACTCTCATAATCGCTGTCCCAGTCGCCGTTGATCCCGGTGATCGTACCGTACATGCGGATGGAGTTGTCTTTCTTATTATACTTGTATTTCAGTCCTTTGTTCAGCTTAATCTCATCCCACTCCAGATCGTCCCCAAGCACTTTTAAATCCGCGCCGCGGGCAATTCTGTATTTTACATTGGAAAATACGGCATCCACCGAATCTCCGTTCAGCCTTGCGCAGGCTTCAATTCTTACCCAGTGAAGCGTCGTCAGATTCGGCTGATAAAAGCTCCCGATCTTCTTATAATCGACGTATACATCACCGCGTCCTTTCTCATCAATTGTCATCATCAGATGATACGTCTTATTCAGACGCAGCGCCACATTTCCGGGCCGCACATAGCGCTGCCCGCCTGCATTGTTTGAAGATATATTCTCTATCAGCGCCATATTTTTGCCGGTATACGGAGCCTCCGCCGCCGAATCGTACTGCATACCGAAAGATACCGCCGAGGTGGCGTTGCCCATCACAAACTTGGCGTGATACCCGGTGCCTGAACCGGTCAGCTTCACATCCGCTTCTATCGCGGTCGCACATTTCGTATTAGCGATCGTCTTACCATTTTTCACTTTTACGGACGCTATTTTGCTCCAGTCACTGTATTTTGTTTCGCCGCCCGTCTTATAGCTGCGCATCCGGACATAATATTTCTTATTCGGCGTGACCTCCAGAAGCTCTGCGGACGTTGCGGTCTTTGCCGCTTTCACCGTCTTTACCGTTTTCTTAAAGGCGTTGCCTGTCGAATACTGAATCTCATAGCCTGAAACCGACTTCACTTTATCAAATGTCACTTTGATGGAAGAAGGATCCGGAGATTTTACTTTCTTAATCTCAGGCTTCTGCAGCTTCCACTGCGCATAGAGCGTGATCCTGGTCCCGTCCGGATAAGCCGAGGCGAGTTCTGTGACATCCGCCCTGTCCGCATAGTACGTGCCGCTCCCATCGGCCCCGGTTGCCCATCCGGCAAACTGATATCCGGTTTTCTTAAATGTATTTGCAGGAAGCGTCGCCGGAGTGCCGGACTCCACGACAATGCTGCCCATGGATCCCTTTCCGCCATTCGCCTTAAACGCGACGGTCACACGGGTTACCGGTTCCGCCTCTTCTGTCGCATCCGACGGAAGTCCCGACGCATACGCCGGCTGGATACCGGCCGCCAGAAGAAACACAAACGCCAGCATGGCGAAAACCATTCTGCATTTTTTCCTGATCATAATATGCCCTCTTTTCCATTTTATTATGTAGAAATGCTCTGAACAGGTAATATTATAGCACCAGGGTATGCCAATTTCAACCATAAAGTATTATTGCAACAATTCCGGTAAAATGGTAATATTGATAAATAGTCTGATATACGATTCAGAAGCGGGAAGGGGCAGCACATGAATGCACACAAATTTATGGTGGAAGAAATACGGTTTCATCTGAGTATTCCGGACACGCTGGTATTTACCGGATGGTTTTACGACGGCAGTACGAAGGATCACACGCTGACCGTTCAGCTGGACGGGCGGGACCTTCCGGTTGTAAAGCTGTTAAATAAAGGCGTGGGCGTAAGCCAGAAGTATATACACTGTGTCAATGAGATAAGCGAGGAAGTCATCGGCATCGTAAAGCTGCCAAAAAACTGGAAAAAGGGGCGCCGTCTGTCCATCCACTCCACTTATCAGGGAAAGCCGCACAGGGATGCCGTCTATGCCGTCACGGCGCTGCTCCGCCTGGAAAATCAGATTCAGTACTGCATCGAAAATGTGAGACGAACGGAAGAAACGCTCGTCGTAAACGGATGGTGCATCGGAGGCGGCGAGATAAAGCTCTCACTCCTCGACGCCGGAAAGCAGCCGGTCCCCGTAAAAATTGACCATTTTTACAAAAGCGACACCGAGCGCACCGGTCCTGAAGACGAAAACAGGCAAAAGCTGTTTTTCGCGGCCCGGTCGGACTCCGTAAAGGGAAAAACATACTACCTTCAGCTGCGCGGCGCCAAAAGCTCCGAGCTTGTGCGCCTGGACAAGTGGGCGGCGGACGCCGGAGCGGCAGGACTGTGGCGCAGATTCAGAAAAGTGTTTCATTATCTCAGACGCAACGGCATAAAAGCGACTCTGGTTAAGATCCGCGACCGATTCGGCAATGACAAAACCGCCGTCTACCGGCGGTGGAGGAAAAAATACGGGGTGACGGCAAAAGAACTGGAAGAACAGCGTAACACGCAGGCCCTGCTTCCCCTCCGTCCCCGGTTTTCCATCGTCGTCCCCCTCTTCCGGACCGAAGAGGCCTTTCTGCGGGAACTGTTCGCCTCCGTGCAGAACCAGACCTATGATAACTGGGAGCTCTGTCTGGCGGACGGCAGCGGGGACGGCGGAAAGGGACTTTCACCGGTCATATCAGAATACCGGGAACAGGACAGCCGCATTCGCTGCCGCGTATTAGAAAAGAATTACGGCATCGCCGGAAATACCAACGGAGCCATTGAGATGGCGGAAGGGGACTATATTGTTCTGGCGGACCACGACGATACCCTGTCGCCGGACGCACTGTATGAATTTGCAAAAGCCATCAGTGAAGATCCGTCCACTGACGTCCTCTATTCGGATGAGGACAAAGTGGACATGACCGGAAAAAAATATTTTGAACCGCATTTTAAACCCGGTTATGATCCGGACTTTCTTCTGACCAACAACTATATCTGCCACCTGTTCGCCGTAAAGCGGGATATCGTGGATCACGTGGGCGGCATTCGCGATGAGTATAACGGCTCACAGGACTATGATTTTATTCTGCGCTGCTGCGAAGCGGCACAAAAGGTACATCACGTGCCCCGGGTATTATACCACTGGCGCTGTCATTTTGATTCGACGGCGGCAAATCCCCAGAGTAAACTATATGCCTTCGAGGCGGGCAGGCGGGCCGTGGAAGCTCATTTCAGACGGCTCAATATACCGGCGGAAGTCAGGCACGCACAATTCAACGGTCTGTACCGCACATACTACCAGTGGCCGCAGAAACCGCCTGTTTCGGTCATTATCCCTAATAAAGACCACACGGACAGGCTCTCGGACTGCATCCGTTCGGTCCTGTTGTCCCGCTATCCCGCCTGTGAGATCATCGTGGCGGAACATGACAGCGTCCGGAAAGAGACATTTGCATTTTATGAAAAGATGACGGAAGAACACGATAATATCCGGATTGTAACGTGTGAATCCGGATCCCGCTTTTCTGATATTATCCGCACCGCCGAAAAAGAAGCTTCCGGCGAGTACCTGCTGCTTCTCAGCCGCGATGTGCAGATGGCCGATGAAAACTGTATCGGCGAACTGCTCGGCCACTGTATGCGCGATGACGTCGGCGTGACCAGCGCCAGGATTGTGTATGACAATGACACGGTCATGCATGCCGGGATTGTGCCCGGCCTGGCCCGGACAGCCGGATATGTGTTCCGCGGGGAATCGCGGTATACAACCGGTTACGAAAGCCGCATTTTATGCGCCCAGAACTATTCTGCCGTGACAGCCGCGTGTATGATGATCCGGCGGAGCGTCTATCATATGGCCGGCGGCATGACAGCGGAGCTGCCCGACGCGTTCTGTGACATAGATTTCTGCTTAAAAGTCCGGGAACTCGGACTGCTGATTGTCTATAATCCCGGCGCAGAGCTGATCTGTCGCGCCGCGGCGCCGGACTGCCCCGCCCCCGGCGACAATGCAGACTTTCCCGGAAAAGACATAAGCCTTCTGCCCGAAAGATGGAAAAAGCTTTCTGAAACCACAGACCCGTACTATAACCCGAATCTGACACGTGAGAAACTCGATTTCTCGCTGCGCAGATAACTGCTCCGCCCTGTAACGATCACACAAAAAGGAGGTACCCATGTCCGGAATCATTCCCGTCATCGTTCACCATGAGACAGGCGAAAAGCCGCAGTCCGGCGGACGAAAGAATCAGGAGTATTTAAAATACTGCATCCTCCAGGCGAAACGCTTCAACCAGAAAGTCGTCCTGCTGGGCGACAGCTTCAACAGAGCCTGGTGCGACGACTGGCACAATGCCGACGATTTTATCACAGACAAATGGAAAGCATTTCACGCTGTATTTGAAAATCTCTCTCCATACCCGCAGGCATGGGCGGAGGGGATTTTCAAGCGTTTTTTCCTGATCCTCGAATACCTGGAGCGAAACGGGTACGACGACTGCGTAATCATCGACAGCGATGTATTGCTCTATGTCAACGTCAGCGCCTATGCGCCCTTCCGCCACTGTAAAACCGCGATGGAAGTACCCGAAAATCAGGACCTTGGCGCGCTCCCGTCGGGCAACGGTTACAAGTGGAAAGCCTGCGCGGGAGTTGCCTATTTCACAAAACAGGGACTGACCGAATTTACGGACTACTGTATTGATGTGTATAAAAATCACAGAGAGCTTCTGCTTGAAAAATGGAATGTCCACAAAAAATACGGCATTTACGGCGGAGTCTGCGAGATGAACCTGCTCTACCTCTGGATCCGTACGCTTCCCGAAGGAGAATTTTTAAATCTTCTGCTCCCCGACAGACACAATGCCGTGTTCGACAACTTCATCGGAATCCCTGACAACTATCTGACCAGTCAGTACGAATTTCACCCCATACTTGGACTGAAAAAACTGCACTGGGAGAATGGAAGACCCTGCTGCTACACAAAAAAAGAACATCAGCGCACCGTTTTCCTGAGTCTGCATTTCGGGGACACCACCAAAATTTTCATGGAAGGGGTCTGCAGACATCAGACTTATTCACTCTCTGCCAGATGCCGGAAGCTTCTCTGGAAAGTCCGCGGAATGCTTGCGGATATAAAACACGGCAACACGACGTTTCAGCAGCGTCTTAAGTTGAAACGCGCTGCCGGCCTGAACAAAAAATCTTCCACGGATAAAAAAACAAGATAAGGATATCCTGCATTATGAAAAACGAACGAACCTCCAGTTTTGAGCTTCTGCGCCTGCTGTGTATTTTCGGCATCCTCGTCATGCACACGTTTGCAGCCACCGGCGCCACCGCGTCTCTGGCAAATACCGCGGTAAATGTAGCGGTAAATACAGTATTTAACACCGGCGTCACCTGTTTTATCCTGATCTCCGGCTATTTCGGAATCCGCTTTGATCTCTCAAAGCTGATCCGCCTGGACCTGATGATTATTTTTTTCACCGTCTGCGGCACCGTGGCCGTCGGGGATTTCGGACTAAAATCCCTGATAAAAGCATGTATTCCGGTAATCTCAAGACGCTACTGGTTTATCAGCTGCTATTTTGCCCTGTGCGTGCTGGCCCCGTTTCTGAACCGGATTCCGGAAAAGCTCTCAAAAGAACGGTTCAGGCAGCTCCTTTTCGTCCTGCTGTTCCTGTTTTGTCTGATACCGACGCTGACCACCTATGATATCATGCAGGATGCCGGAAAAGGGCTGATGCATTTTGTGATGATCTATCTGACCGGCAGATATCTGTGCCTCTGGCACCCCGGACGGCACTATCCCGCCCGTCTCCTGTCAGGCATCGCACTGGCCCTGCTCTTTGTATTTTGCGCCGATCTGTTACTCACCTTAAGATCCGGCGTGCTCTACAGTACGTTTTCCAGAGACTGCTCCCTGTTTACCATCGCAGCCGCGGTTCTGATCGTCCTGTTGTTTAAAGAGCTGCATTTTTCCAGCCGCCTCATAAACCGCGCGGCAAAAAGTGTCCTTGCCATCTACGTCCTGGATCCTTTTATCAGTACCATTCTCCACCGTTATACTGACCTGAGCGCCCACTCCGCGGACTGGTATCTGATTTTCCTGATCTTCGGGTTCGTTCTTCTGATCATGATTATCGCGGGCATACTCGACGAAGCGCGCAGATTCACCGTCGGGCGGATGGAACCTCCTGTCTGCAGGTTTCTCACAGGTGCCGCCACCCGTGCGTGTACGCTGTTCGTGCGCCTTGCAGACCGGCTTTCCGCCGTTATTCTGAAAGTAAAATAGAACACCAGGGAGGCTCTCTATGAAAAAAAGACTCTGTTACCTCCGCTACTATCTCAAACATCTGCACCACAAATTCAGGGCAGAGCGCGGCGGACTTTACAGCATTATGCACACAAAATTTCTCGGCAGAATGCCACCCACGGACGAGACGGCAAACGCCCTGATCCGGAAACACATCGAAAGCGGACAGCCGTTCGCCCTCTGCCGCCTGGGAAGCGCTGAATTCACACTGATCCAGCTGCTCGATGAGCATAAAATGTTTCCGGTCAACCGTCTCTCGCACAGTAATATGTACACTCTCTTTCATGAGGACGAGGCGGAGATCACCCGCTGGGCGGACATGGTTAAAAAAGACTGCCGGGATGTGGACATCCTGGCCTACTTTGAGGATCATCCGATGGAAGAATATTTTATCCGCTCTTACTGCCCGAGGACGGAGCTGATACGCCTGGAGCAGATTGAAATAATCCTCTACGAGGTCCCCTGGACCATGGCGCTCGCCGGAAAAAAAGTACTCGTCATCAGTCCGTTCGTTGAGACAATGAAAGAACAGTATCCCAGACGCGACCTGTTCTACGAAGGAAAAAAGGTGCTTCCTGAATTCGAGCTGAAAACCTTAAAATCCGTCTGGTTCAGCGGCGCGCGGGAGGAGGACGATTTTGACGACTGGTTTCAGGCCCTCCGGTACCTCTATGAGGAAGCCATGAAAATCGACTTTGATATCGCACTCTTAAGCTGCAGCGCTTTCGGCTTTCATCTCGCCTGCATGTTCAAACGCGCCGGTAAGCAGGCCATCCAGTACGGCGGCGCCCTTCAGCTGCTCTTCGGTATCCGAGGCGCGCGCTGGGACAATTACCCGCCCTACAGCCGTTATTACAACGGGCACTGGGTGCGCGCTCCGAAAACAGAAGCTCCCGGCAGGGCTTTCAAAGACAGGCTTGATAACGGGTGCTACTGGTAAAAACAATCCGGCCCCGCCATTTCCTTACAGAAATGGCGGAGCCGGAACACCTCTGACACTTTCACTGCTATTCTATCACAACTTCCGTCCAGTTATCCACCGGAACAAATCCCACATATGTCTTTCCCGTATTAAGCTTAATCTCATTGCCCGCACCGTCATAATAGCGCGTCGGGGAAGTATCGCTCGTTTTCGTCCAGGTCACCGGAATCGCCTTGCCGTTGGTCACATAATAACCGCCGCCTGTGCTGACACAGTCAAAAATCATATATCCGTGCTCGTCATACTGTGTGAATCCACAGCTCTGAATCAGCAGATTCTTAAAACTGAGCTGCTTATTGTCATTGCCCGGATCCACATGCGCTTTGCCGTACTCCGAATAATAGTAAATCTGCTCCTCCTCATTATACTCTAATATGGAGTCATTATGCGGAAACGGCAGATCGACTGTTCTGGCATCGATCACGCCTGCCTCGGCGGACAGATCAACCGGATTATCCTCTCTCGCAAACTGGTAATGCGGCCCTTCATAATACGAGGTATATTCCCGCTCCACCCCGGAACGCTCAAAGTTCTTCTCCAGATCCCCGGGAAGTATGTATTCCGTGTATTCCCTGGGTTTGCCGTTGTCAACACGTGAAAAAGTCCCGCTGAAATTGTCAATGAACGGCTGCGCCATGTACTGATCCACGTAGAAGGGACCTCCGTCGTGGCAGAGCACTGCATTCCACTCCGCGGCAATCCGCACATTGGTCGGCCTCACGCTGCGAATGCTGCCGAGCTGCTGTATCTTCTCCCAGTCCTTTACGAGAACCATAAAGCGGGTAATACGCCCGTTGAGCGTACTGTTCATCATCTCATAGACGACGTCCGCCTCACTTAAACCATAATGCGGAAGCGCGATAGACTCATTGTCCACCATCACTGCAACCGGTCTCTGATTTTTCAGGCTCTCGTCAATCAGTTCGTTCGTCAGCTCGCTTCTGTACATTCCCTCCGGAAGCACCTCCGGCACCTCTGTCGGCTCCGCCACGGACTCTGTCTCCGGGCTGACCGTCTCTGTCATTTCTGTCCCGGCATCCGCCAGGGTATCCTGCTCCTCCTTGTCACCGCATGCCGCCATGGACATAACCGCCATCAGCACCGCAGCCAGTGTCATAAATCTTTTTTTCACAACAATGTATCCCTCACTTCGCTTTATAATTTGGTAAAATACCTTTTTTCATCATAACATATCTCCTATAAGCATAAAAGGAATTTTTTCTTAATTTTTCAAACAGGTTTTTCCAGCTCCGAAATGTCCAGCTCCAGCAGCTTTCTGCTCCTCTCCTTCACGCGCACACACTGCTGGCCGAGGTAAATCCCCCATGGCTTCGTATCCTTCGTCGCCAGGGTCATGGCGCACAGCGCGCAACCCTCCCCGATCGTGACACCGGGAAGAATCGTGGAACCCGTTCCGATGATGGAATGGCGACAGATCGTGACCGGCAGATTGATAACATTGGTATATTTCTCCGGCACCGTCGGGTTGGTCATATAATCCCCGGAATAATCATCCGTCGTCGCATACACCGCGCAGCGCGACGAAATCCCCGTGTAATCCTCAAACGTAATCCCCGCGCTCCCTCCAAAGAGCGCCGTCATCACCGCCACATGAATATAACTGCCAAAACATATCTTCCCGCTGAGCACGCAGAAATCATCCACACGCACATGATCCCCGAACGACATATGCTGTGCGCCGTAAATACTGGCCCTCCGGCTGATTTTCACATCCCTGCCCACACGGGCAAAGCCAAACGCTTCCAGTTCCTGCTCCGTATAATATCCCGACTCCATTTTCCGCCTCTCTTTCCGGACCGCAGGCGCGGTCCGCCGTTAAAACTCCGCTTCCTCCCAGACCACGGTATGTACCCGCTCACCGTCCGTCTTCTCCCTGCGCTCTTCCCCGCGGAGGAGGCGATACTGCCTGCACTCTCCATCCGCGCCGGTCTCAGCAAACCCGAACTGCTCCCAGAGACGCTCCACAGGCTTATTTTTAGCCGTCTTCCGGTATGCCGCGCGGATTTCCGTGATCCCCTGCGAAAACAGCCTCTCCCGCACGGCGGCGAACACCGCGTCCTCGACCATTCTTCCCATTACACGGCAGCTCATCAGAAAATTATCAATAATCGCCGCACTGCCCTGGGTGTGATACAAAAATTCCGCCACCCAGCCGCTGTTCCCGTACTTATCGGACACCTCCGCCATAATAAGCTGTCCGTTTTCCTCCGCCAGATACCGGTTCAGCTGTGTGACATCCATCCGCAGCGTGCACACATTAAACTGATTGGTCTTGTTCATCAGCTGAACTGCCCGCTCCATCCGTTCCGGCGTCACCCGGGCAAGCCGGATTTTCGTCTCCAGCGATCTCAGATAATCCTCATAGGAAGCAGCGGCAGCGCGCTCGTCCCGCCGCTGTTTTTCTTCCCGGTATTGTCTTGTCTTCTCCCGGTCTTCCTCCGTCAGCTTAAAGGACCAGAAATATTCCTCATAGACCCGGCGCATCCGTTCCGGCAGCTCCGCCGTCTCCGCCGGAAATTCCACAACCGCGACCTCCGGCAGATGAATCCGCATCGCAGCCCGCTCCGCCTCATTGTCATCCACAAACACAAACGCATCCAGCCCGAGATTCAGCTCCTCTGCCATTTTCCGGACATTTTCGTGCTTTGGCTCCCAGTTCGCGCAGATGGCTGCAAAATCTTCCTCCCGCAGCACCATATGGGGATTCTCCCGAAAAATTTTTGTCACATCCTCCGGATTATTTTTAGATGCGATCGCGAGAAGCACCCCCTGCCGCTGCATCCTGCGGATCTCCCGCTGGGTATCCTGATAGACGGCGCCCTCATGGTCGCCGCCCAGCACAATTCCTTCCGGGCCGTCCTCCCCGGCAACGCCTCCCCAGAGCGTATTGTCGAGATCCAGCACCAGTACTTTTCTGCGGACGCAGCACAGCTTTCCCAGAACCCTCCTGATCTCGTCCGCCAGCACATGCAGCGCTCTCATATCGTATGGAACCGATCCCAGATACCAGAACCGGCTGGAATAAAAGGCCTTTCTTCCATGCTCCTCAATCAGGCTGCGCAGCTCAAAACGGTGAAGATTCGGATACCGCCCGGAAAGCTGCGAGAGCGCCCCGTCCCAGTAAGCGGCGGCGGCCAGCGCCCCGTCCGCACTGTCTTTTCCCCGGATGCACTCGGGCCTTACGTCAATCGTGGACACAAGAAGAAAACTGTCCGGATAATTTTCTGCCAGCTTTGCGGCATATTCCTTTGTCCGGTCAAGTTCCGCCCTCCAGTCCCCTTCCTCTGTACACTGTTTTAACAGCTCGTTTCCCTCGAGCAGAAGGAGCAGACATTCCGGCGCAAAATCCGCCAGCCCCTGCTCCCTGCGGAGAGCAAGGGCCGCCCACTCCCCGTAACCGGAAGTCCGGTATACCTCGTGCTCTTTTTTCAGCAGCCCGTCCAGCATATCCAGATTCACATTCGACAGAATTGAAATCCGCATACCCGCTAACCTCCGTTTTCACTTTTTTTCATTATATTATTTTACATATGCGTAAAAGGCCTCCGGCGTCGTGAGCTTCGAAATCTCATCCATCGGAATCATCACGCCGTATTTCGCCTCCACCTCGCCGACGAGACGCAGCTGCATCAGGGAATCCCAGGTCTCCACTTCCTCCTGCGTCGTCCCGGCCTTCAGGGCACCCTCATCCATCTCAAGAATTTCCGCCATAAACTTTAAAAACTCTTCCATATCTCTTCCTCTCTCTTTTCCGCTGCCTCATGCGCCTGAATACCGGGTTTTCGTCCCCAGCAGTATCCTTACATACGGGGTAACCGAACGCACAATCGCCGTGCCCAGCCCGAAATTCTTGTGCAGAAAGTGGAACCAGTCCGCGAAGGGAAGACCCTTTCTGCTCTCCTTTAACCGCAGCCGCTCCAGCCGCGGCAGTGTCTCATCCTGCCAGGTCTTCTGCAGCGTATTATCATTGCACTCGCCCGCAAATTCAGAAAATACCCGGATTTCATATCCTTTCCGGCTGATCTGCAGGCCATAATCAAAGTCCCCGATGCTGTGCCGGTAAAACGGATCTATACCGACCTGCATAAAAATATCATGCGGAATAACCGCACAGTTTGCGTTAAATGTATCAAAGACGACATCCGCGGCCTCCGGCCCCATTTTTTTGTACTTAATCCCTCTTGTGTACCGGATACCGCCATAACTCAGCAGGCCCTGCTCACCGCAGATCGCGCCGACCAGAACCGTATCCCGCTTCAGCTGCGGCAGCATTTTATCAAAAATTCCGGCAAAAAATCTGGTATCATCATTCAGCAGCATATAATATTCATAATCCGGATGATGCTTTTTGGCATGCTCGATCGCCATGTGCATACCGCCGTTCCAGAACAGATTTCCGTCGCCCTTCACCAGATCAACCCTGTACGGCAGCGCCTTTAACATCTCCCCGGTACCGTCCGTGCTCCCGTCATCCACCACAACATAGTCAAACTGTACCCGCTCATTCTGCGCAAGCGTCCTCAGGCACCGCTCCGTCAGCGCCTTTCTGTTGTGACAGGTAAAAATGGCCAGAATTCTGCTGATATGTGCATTTTTCATCTGGCGGGTATTGTCATTTTCCATTTCTGTCCGGTTCTCCATGTTCTCCTCATTTCTGCGCCATTTTCTGTATTTCTGTACATAAAGGCACGTTTCTTTCATCCCCCAGAATGTCCGGATAGAGCAGAATGCCGCACAGCAGAATAAAAAGGTTCATAAATCCGTTCATGACATACTGCTCCAGAACCCCGTACAGCGCCATTCCGGTAATCATCACAAGCTCCCTGTAATGTCCGCGCCGCCACAGGTAAAACAGACTTGCACAGACTCCCGCGAAAAACAGCGCCGCCACGATCACACCGCAATAGAGAAGCACAAACATATAGGCGTTGTCGATCAGCCCGTAATAATTGGCATAAAACAGTTCCTGTGTCCTTGGAAACAGGGAAAGTCCCACCTGCCGGTAAAAACCGTTCATAATATAGATTCTTCCCGACACAAGATGGCTCATCAGCTTCATAAACGGATTCCCCGCATCGTAGAGCACCATCATCACAAAGCTGAACAATGCCCCGACCGGAACGGAGAGCACCAGCAGAAACTTTATCTTTCTGCTCTTCACCAGTTTTTCCAGAATTATCAGCGCCCAGCAGAAGAAAAAAACCGCTATTCCCGTTCGGCAGAACGTCCATTTGTAAAAAAGCAGCGCCACCGCCGACGTTCCGAAAAACCACCATTTATTCAGCTTCTCATAGTTACAGTAAAGCAGCAGCTCCAGCGTCAGAAATACTGCCAGAAATGCCGTATTCGGCTCGCTCATCGCAAAACTGTACACCGGGATCTCAACATATCTGGTATCCGGCGTCGTCTTAAATCCCATATCGTACACGCCGAAATAAGAACCGGCCACAAGCAGCGTCATGCTGAATGCCCGGATATAAAGCGCAAACCGCGCCAGCACCCGGAAGCTGGTGTTTTTCATACCGGAGATCGTCAGAAACAGCAGAAGCCATGTATTTGATTTGGTAATCACCGAGAGAACAAGTCCCAGTCCCAGCAGGATGGCAACCCAGATGACCTCGCGCAGGGTATATCTGGTTGTCGCAAGCTTGACAGCCAGAAACGCCATACCAAACACGAAAAAATATTTGTAAATATTATCGCCGTGGTCGTACGAAAAAGCCTTCATCAGGATATTTATCGCAAAAAAGCCGTAAAACGCCACGATGCCGGCCTGTTCCCAGTCCACCGTACTACAGTACGCTTTTATCCTATTCATACACCAGAATCCCATCAATCTTAATCCGGTTCACATCCGCCTCATTTTTTACGCGGTAGAGCATCTCATTTTTCACACGCTTTCTCCCGCACACAAAGAAATTTCTGTCGCACATCCGAGCTGCCACATAGGCATCCGCACACGAAAGAACATCCGGGCTGCCGATCACGATGCGCTCATATTCCCTGCTTTTCTCCTCCACATAGGCAGGAAAACGGCTGTTTCCCACAAGGTCAAGCCCTTTTTCGGCCTCCACGGTCCGGCAGACCACATCCAGATACTGGCTGAGCGCCAGCGGCGCCGGCTGCTGCTCCCCGCCCAGAATATACCCGCTGAGAGAGTGCTCCGCCTCCGTCTGTTCCCCGTCCCCGGCCAGATTGATAAACAGCGTCTTCTTCTGCTCGTTCGCATAGCTCATGGCCACTTTAAGCGCCACATCCCCGCGCGGACTCAGCAGGGAAATGCAGTTGACACGCCTGCACTGCGCCGTCTCCGTTCCGTCCGCGGAGTCCCCGAGAGACAGCGTGACTTTCCGGAACGTCTCGGCATTATCGTTTCCATCCTTTAATGTATCAATCACGGGAGCATCCATACACTGGCGGATCTCCTCCGCATTTTTAGGCTTTTTATAGAGAAGCATCCAGCAGGTGTAGAGGACAATCTCCACGATAATTCCGAGAAGGAACCCTGCCGTTGCCGCTTTTAAGACACCCTGGCGGAACTCATCCGCTGTGATAAAATACGACTCAGTCTTCTGGACAATATTGGTCGCATGCGGCCGGTCCAGAATCGTGATACATTCACGGCCGATAATCTCCTGCGACACCTCGTCCAGGGCCTCAATAATCCCGCTCACAAAATCAACTGCCGCCTTTTCGTCGGTAATGGCAAACTCCCCGAAACCGGCCGGAAAATTGACAAAAACAGATATGACATCCGAAACCTCACTCTGCGTCACTTCAAACAGCGAGTCATACCCCTCATACTCCAGCGCATACCCCGTATTCCTGATCAGCTTCTCGTATGTCCGGCTGCTCGCAGCCATCTTCATGAGCGTATTCGCGCGCTCCACCGCCGTCTCATCACTGTAGAGCCTTACATACAGCGACGCCGTCGCCTGCTGTGTGCTGTCATAAACCTCTTTTTCCACAAACTGGTAATTCGCCCTGAACTTGTACCCGCCGAGGAGCGCGGCACACGCGAGCGCGCAGAGGATGGCAAGCCACCACATCCGAAGATTGTACCGGATAATCTCCGGCACATTATATTCTTTATCCAGCCTGTACTCCCTGTCCGTCATCTTTTCTTTCTCCATCCGTCTCTCCCATGTCCTCCCTCTGACTTTTCCGGCAGAAGATATAATAATTTTCCGTGTCAGCCACGCGCTCAAATCCTATCGTCTCCAGCGCCTGATTCTGCACCTGATATTTATTCAGCACAATCGTGTCCACTCCAAGGCCCATCGCCTCCACGCCCAGTTCATAGAGCTCCTCGTATGGAAAATCCTTATCCGCATATTTGCGCATCTTTTTCCAGAACTTTTTTGACTCTTTTCCGACTCCGCCTCTCCCGAAAAGCAGACGCATACTCCCGTCGTACTGGCGCAGATAAGTGCTGACATACCCCGTCGCCAGCACATACGCCTCCTCCCCGCCGTGCTCCTGCCGGATGATATCCGCAATCTCAGGCATCTCTTCTGGTATTTTATAGGGATTCGCGGCTTCTGTAAAGTACCTGTCGCAAAAAACAGTTCCCCCTGCCGAAAAAATCAGTACAGCCGCCAGCACGGCCACCACTGCTTTCCGGAAAAAAGCCCCGTTCTCCATCAGCCGGACCCCCGCATACCCGATCCCCGCGGCGAACGGAAACACCCAGAAGATTCTGGCGTACCGGTCCGTCACCGTGTAGGAACAGATAATCCCCACAACAACGGGATTAAAAAAAACGAGCAGCACTATCGCGCAGACACCCAGAAGCTCCATAACCTCCCTTGTCCTGAATTTTATCAGAAGAACTGCCACAACCAGCACCATCAGCAGCGGAAATCTCCAGTCCCCGAAATGAGACCGCCCGATCTCAGCCATCTGTTCCAGGCCTGTCCACACCATCTGTTCCCGAACCTCCTCTCCTGTATCTCCGGATTCTGCCGCACACCGCGCAATACCGCGCACGTCCGCCGGACGCCCCGGCCCGGTATGCCGTCCGGATCTATAACGGCCATACCAGATACAGCTCGCACACTCCCAGCAGCACAAACGGAAGCGCACAGGCTGCCAGCATAAGCACCGGCTTCCACTTCCGCCGCCAGATCAGATACTGAAGACCAAACGCGCCAAAGATCACCGGCCCCAGAAACAGAATGCTCGACGCGGCCAGACAGGAAGCCCAGGCGGCCGCAGCCAGCGCGAACCACAGAAAGCGGTTATCCGGCTCTCTCCTCAGGGCGATCCACAGATACCAGAACATCGGGAGAAAAACAGCCGCCAGCCACGACTTCCCCTGCCAGCCCCTGATGAACAAAAACACAAATCCGGAGGCCGGTGAATATCCGCCCAGAAAGCTCACCAGAAGCACAAAAGCCATAAATTCCAGCCGCTGGGAAAACTTCCGGAATAAAATCTTCGCCAGAAGATAGTATACCACATAACACCATGCAATATAAACCGCAGGCAGCACGGAACGCATCAGAACCGCCGGATGCAGCCCTGTGATTTTCGCCCACATAGCCCAGAAAACGGGCTGAGGCGAGAGCACGTAATTGGCCATGCGGCTTAAGGGCACCGCAGCCCCCGTATACGGGTGAAATGCGGAAATGGTATTGGTATAATAAGAGGTCACCGCCATTCCGACATAGTACGCGTCATCGTCATCATAGTGGGCATGCGTACAGACATAAACAATCTGAAACAGAACCGCCGCTGCCACCAAAAGCAGCAGGATCACCTCATAAACCCGTTCGCGTCCCTCCGCCGGCAGCCCCCGCTCTTCTCTCTGCCGCTCCTGCCTCAGCGCACCTTTCTGCCTTCTGTCGCGCAGCAATCTGACTGCGCCTGCCGCAATGATAACAAAAAGCACGAATCCCCAGGCCGCGCTGACTTTCTTTAACGACAGCCCGAGGAACGTGCCCGGCAGTACCAGAATCTCAAAAACAGCGTGCATGACGAGCATGCCGGTATTCCAGTTCTCCAGAATACCGGTCGCCGCCCTGCCGCTGCGTTTTACAGGAACACATACTCCCGTCAGATACGGACAGATTATCATAAGCGCGATAAACAATACAGTATTTGCCGCAAACATCGTATGTCTCCCCCGTCATTTCGTATATTATCCGCAGAAAACTATTTTTTCTTCTTCCACTGGGCGTAAAGTGTGACCGTCCCGTTATTCTTTGTGGTCAGGTTTTTTACACTCTCCTTATTCTTATAAGTCTTTCCGCCCCCGTTCTTCTTCGTGCTCCACCCTGCAAACGTATAACCGGTCCGCCTGTACTGATTGGCCGGCAGGCTGAAACTCTTCCCGTATGTACGGGCATCAAGCTCCTTCATCGTTCCGCCTGTACTGCCGTTTCCGTCGAACCGGACTTTGTACTTATTCGGAATCCACTTTGCATAAAGAGTTTTATTGCCGGAACTGCCCTTTTTTATCTGTGTGATTTTCGCCGTGCACTTTTTATTTGTATACCAGCCTCCAAACCGGTAGCCGGCCCTGGTCGGCGCCTTAAACGTGATTGTTTTCGTCGTATGGGTATACGTGGCAGGATTCTTACTATTGTTTTTCCCGCCGTTCAGATTATAAGTAATCTTATATTTTGTCTTTTCCCACTGCGCGTAAAGCGTCAGGGTTTTTTTAGTGCCTGACGGAAACGACGCGACAGCCTGCCTGTTTTTGTAGGTCGTTCCCTTCCCGTTCTTTTTCGTATTCCAGCCGGTAAATGTATAATACTTTCGTTTGAACTTATTCGCCGGCAGTTTCTGACCGCTTCCCGCAAGAAAAGCCACATCGGACATCGACCCGGAATCCTCACCGTTCCCGTCAAACTCAAGCATCACGGCCTGCGGCATCTTTCTGGCCGAAACGGCGCTGTCCAGTTTTGTATCGCACACAGCCACCGCCTGTACGGTCGCTTTGCTGTCCACGGCGAATGGTTTCGTGTAGCGCTGGCATCTCACCGCGGAAGGCGACGGCGCCGTCTTCCCGTCCACCGAATAATACATCACCGCTCCGGGAGTTGCGCTGCTTAACGTCACCATAATCTCGTCATCTTTTATCTTTTCCGTGATCACAGGCGCCGCAGCCGTATCCGTGATGACGGGGATTGTTCCCGGCTCTGTCGCCATTACAGGCGCACCGGAGTCCAGCGTACAGGGCGGCAGCTTCCCGATCCAGAAATCCTCTTCCATGTGATTTTCCGCGGAATAAGCGGAAACAGTATCATAATATCCGTCGCTGCGCGCAAAAAAATCATAATAGATCGAAACACCGTCGTCTCCGTCATCCCAGGTTCCGTCCACATTGTACCAGGAATCATCAATTCTGATCTTATTCCACTCATGCGCTTTGCTCGTTACCGCCACGGCATCGATCCCCGCGGCATTACAGAGCATCTCAATCGCCTGTGAATAACCCGCACAGACGGTCTTATCCGTGCAGAATACACTGTACGCCGACTGTGAGAACGCTTTCTCATCGTCAAAATTGGGATCATTCAGGATCGCCTCATCGTATACAACCTTATTCATCACAAGGTCATGGGCAATCCGCACCTTCTCATATTCCGTGGCTCCCGCCGCCACCTGTGCATTCCACGCGTTCAGCTGCGCCTGCACAGCGCCTGTCGCAGTCTGCCTCGCTTCGCCCTTGCCGAACGCTTTATAAATACCAAGGCTTAAATAAGATCTGCCGTCCCCGGAACTGCCGCTCCAGATCGCTGAATTCAGGAAATAATACTGCGGATTGGAAAAACGGAATATCAGCATCACATTCGCCGCCCGCTCTTCCCCGATACGGCTGACATCGATGAGTCCCAGATAATATGCCTGTTCTGACGGTTCATATTCAGCCGGAGCCGTCGTCCGCAGCAGCTTCAGACACATCTCGTCCAGTTTGTCATACAGACTTTTCTCCACGGCGGACATCTGGTTATAAAAATAATTGTTGCTGTATTTATCCCACTCGTGGGAATAAACGGCTGACGCCCTGTCATTCTTCTCTACGGAAAAGAGTTCGTCACTCTCCACGACGTCCGATTTCCGGATAGTGCCCGCTGACACTCTCTTGCGCTGAACCGGAAGAAGCCCTGTCGGCGGCTGTTCCCGCTCCTGCTGCGCCTCCGTCACTTCCCTGCGCTGCAGCTTTCCGCTCTGCTCTGATTTCAGATTCCCCCCGGCTCTCTCCTCCGCAGGGATCCCGTCCTCCGCACCTTCCGGCACGTCACTGCCGCCCGTAGTCTGCTCCGCGGCTTTAATGCCGTCCGGCACCGCCGGATCCTGTGTCCGGGAAAGTTCGTTATCTATTATTTCCATATCGCCGGAACTTATACTTTCCCCGTCCGCCTGCTCCGTCACCTGCGCTCCGGATGACTGAGCTGCCATCAGCGTCATGCTCTCAGCGGGACCCGCCACCGTGCCTGCCGTGACACAGACTGCCAGAAATACCGCCAGAAATCTTTTTTTCACAATATATCCCTCCATCCTGCATATTGTATGATATCCTGTGATATCCTTATTTTCAGTATATACTGTTTTGCACTGGCCTGTAAAGGTTTTTCGTGCCCGCGGAACATTTTCCCCGGCAGCCCGGCGGACAGCAGCGCCATACCGCCTCCGTTCCTGTACTATTTTCAGTTTTTCCTTTATTCTGGCAGCGTTCTCTGGTATAATACATTCTGGATTATAACTTCCACAGGCCGGACGCATAAATACCCGACGGCGGACACACTCCCACTATTTATGTCTGCAAAGCGTTCTGCAAAAAATTGCGCTCCGCGCACCCGCTTCCATCAGAGGCACGCCGGACCGCAGAAAGGACGGTTATTACTATGAATTACGGAAAAAACAATACCAGAAAACGTGAACACGAACTGGCTTCCAGGCGCACAATGATCTTAAAGAAATTCAGCGTCATTTTCTGGAAAGCTCTGCTTGTATGCTTTTTCGCTGTCATAGTCATCGGCGCGGGCAGCGGCATCGGCGTGATCGCCGGAGTCATTGATTCCGCCCCGACCATCGAGGATATTGACGCCACACCCACCGGTTATCTCACCACGGTCCTGAACGCAAAGGGGGACCAGATCGCGACGCTTGTTGCATCCGGCTCAAACCGGAAATACGTCACAATTGACGAGATCCCTCTGGATCTGCAGCACGCTTTCGTCGCCATCGAGGATGAACGGTTCTATGAGCACAACGGGATCGACATCAAGGGTATCATCCGCGCCGGTATCAGCGGCATCGCCGCCGGTTTCCGGTTCCGGGAAGGCGCCAGCACAATCACCCAGCAGCTTTTAAAGAATACGGTCTTTACAGGGTGGACAAGCGAATCCTCAATGGCAGACAAGTTTGAGCGCAAATTTCAGGAGCAGTACCTCGCTCTTCAGCTCGAAAAAGTCGTGAGCAAGGACTGGATTCTTGAAAACTATCTCAACGCCATCAATATGGGACAGAACACGCTGGGCGTGGGTGTGGCCTCCGAGCGGTATTTCGGCAAGGATGTCTCACAGCTGACACTCTCGGAATGTGCGGTTCTCGCCGCCATCACCCAGAGTCCCACCAGACTCAATCCGATCTCACACCCGCAGAACAATGCGGAGCGGCGCCTGAAAGTTCTCAACAACATGCTCCGGCATGAGTACATCTCGCAGGAACAGTACGATGAAGCGCTCGCGGACAATGTGTACGACCGGATACAGCTTGTCAATATCACAAGTGATGAGGGCAGCGTCAACTCTTACTTTGTGGACGAGCTGACGGATCAGGTGATAAGGGCACTGATCGATCAGAAAGGTTATACCGAGACACAGGCGTTTAAGGCGCTTTATCAGGGCGGACTGACCATTGAGTCCACGCAGGACCCGGATATCCAGGCCATCTGTGACAGCGAGATCAATAACCTTGATAATTATCCCTCCAGCCCGAAGATCTCCTTTTCCTACCGGGTCACGATCCAGCACCCGGACGGATCGGTCTCCAACTACAGTGAGCAGACCATGCTCTCCTATTATCAGTCCGCCAACAGCAATTACAATATCAATTTCAGCTCGGAGGAAGACGCCGCCGCTGCGATTGAGGAATACAAGGCGGAGATCATGGAGGCGGGAGACAGTATTCTGGAAGGCAGCGAGACGGTGACCTACACCGTACAGCCGCAGGCCGCCATGACTATCATTGACCAGACCACCGGCGAAGTCAGGGCTCTTGTGGGCGGACGGGGAAGTAAGACGGCAAACAAAACCTTAAACCGCGCCACCAGCTCCCCAAGGCAGCCGGGCTCCACCTTTAAGATTATCGCGTCCTACGCGCCGGCCCTGGACTCCGGGGGAGTTACGCTCGCCGACGTGCAGGACGACGCGCCTTATAATTACGGTTCCGGAAACAGGGAGCCCGTCAACAACTATGATAACCGTTATCGCGGATTCACCACCATGCGCGAGGGAATTACCTACTCGATCAATGTCGTCACGGTAAAGACGCTTGCCGGCATCGGAACCACCCTTGGATATGATTATATCCGCAATTTCGGCATAACAACCGTAGGGCTGGACGAGAGCGGCAACGAGACGCTCGCTCTGGGCGGTCTCACAAAAGGAGTCACCAATCTCGAGCTGACTGCCGCCTACGCCGCAATCGCAAACAACGGCACTTATATACAGCCGAAATTTTTTACCAGAATCCTGGATCACGACGGGAATGTTCTGATTGACAACACCATTCCGGAGTCTCACACCGTCTTAAAAGAGACGACCGCATGGCTCCTCACCGACGCAATGAAGGACGTCATGACCCGCGGAACCGGAACATCGGCCTACTTCGGGGACAGCATGGCACAGGCCGGAAAGTCCGGCACCACAACCAAGAACCGCGACTGCCTCTTTGCAGGCTTTACCCCATATTATACCTGCGTCGTATGGGGCGGGTACGACGATAACGCCCCGCAGAACGGTGGTCAGACCAATTATCCGAAAGTTCTCTGGAAATCCGTCATGAGCCGGATTCACGAGGACCTTCCAAAACTGGATTTTACAAAACCGGACGGCATTGTAGCCGCCGCTGTCTGCAAAGAATCCGGAAAGCTGGCAATCGACGGAGTCTGCAGCGGTGATCCCCGCGGAAACGCCGTCTATACCGAATATTTTGCGGAGGGCACAGTCCCGACAGAATACTGCGATCACCATATTCTCGCAAACCGTTGTGCGGAGTCGGGACAGCTGGTGGGAAGTTTCTGCCCGTCAACCTCTTATCAGTCCGGTATTTTTATCATCGGAGGTTCTGCCGGCACGGAGGACTCTCCCTATCTGCTTGTGGATACAAACACCTGTACCCTGCACACCGCGGAAAGTATAATACCGCAGGATCCCTATTCGCCTGTTCCCGGCGTCAATCCGCCGGATTACGTCCCGCAGGACAATCCGTCGCCTCCTCCGGAGGAGCCTGCCGGATGGGTTGAAGATTAAACAGAATCAGAAAAACGGGATGAGTCAGCTCATCCCGTTTTTTTGTCTTTTCACAGCTTACCGGCCGGCAAGTTCCGCAATCTTTCTCACAGCCGCCTGCGCCTTCACCAGATTTTCCTTCTGCCTTCCGCCGTCTGCCAGACACAGCTCCGCCACTTCCCCTTCCAGGGCATTCAGCCGAGATTTCCCCTGTGCATTCAGCCTTCCGGCATACTCCTCAAGCGTGAGCGCAGCCAGCCGTTTCATATACGGCTGCATCGCCTTCCTCTGACGCTTTAAAAACTCCAGCCGATGCGAAAGTACCGCCATATCACGCTTTCCCTGCTCTAAAGCCTGCTTTTTCTCCGTCTCCTCCTCCCGGTTCATCAGACGGACCTCGTGATACAGGAACGCCTCCTCCAGCGCCTGAAAAAACTCCGTCTGAAAATCCACCGGACGCAGAAATACCCGGAATACATCCCGCTTATTCATAAAAAAGTGGAGCTGGGCCGCGCTGATCGTCGTCGTATAAATAATACAGACTGTATCAGGGGACGTCTCGTTGATACGCGTGACAATCTGCTCCCCGTTATAGCCGTCCAGCACAAGTCCCGTCACAATCACATGATACACTTTCCCGCTGAGCTTCGCCCAGGCTTCCTCCCCGTCCGACGCCGTATCAACACTGAAATCTTTTCCCTTCATCGCACTCAGAAACTCCTCCACGATATCCGGATACTTACTGATAAACAAGATACTTCTCTCCATATTTTACTCCATTTCTGCGCTGCTCTCCGCGCATGACGGGTTTGTGGCAGGGCCATTACCCCTCATTCTGTCTCCACTCCGGCGGACTCTCTCCTGTTATCTTACACGCTTTCCACATGCAAAGTCAAGCCTGCGCGGAAAACATCGTCCGTCATTGCTCCCATACCGCCAGAACAGACTGCCCACACAATGTCAGGTATTTTCTGGTAAATTCAGCTCAAACAGAAAACATTGCGGTGTGTTTTGTGGTATAATATCAGTACTCAGGAAAAAGATCATCGTTTTTCTGTTTTAAGATGCTTTTTAGTTTTCCGGATAATGATATAAAACATAAACGAAAGGGAGGGGCGAAAAGTAATGAAACATTTACAGGCTATATCGGATCGTATAGAAGAAATAATAAATTTTGCGAGAGCAAATGATAACGAAATCAGTTTATTCATAGTTCAGGATATTATAAAGAGTAAGGCGGGAATTGACGAAGATTTGCTAAACCTGGCGCTTCATCAGCTGCGGGAACAGGGTATAAAAATCCTTCCCCCGGATGCGGATGAGGGATATCGGGCGGACCTGAATGAATCCGACAAATTTATCCCTTCCGACGTAAATATCACACAGGTTCCAGCCACCGTTTCAAATATTATGGATCGGCTGGAAAATAATGAATTTGATCTGACGCCGGCATTTCAGAGGCACGGCGGTCTGTGGAGTGAAGAAAAACAAAGCCAGTTAATTGAATCATTAATGTTAAAAATACCACTTCCGGCATTTTATTTTGACGCGTCCAAAGAAGATGAGTGGATTGTAATCGACGGTTTACAACGTCTTACCTCTTTCCAGAACTATCTGACAGGCAGCATACAAAAAGATGGTTCAAGGAAAAAGCGCAGTTTTAAGGGTATGCAGTATCTGACAGATTTTAATGGAAAAACATTTGATGAATTACCCAGACAATATATCAGAAGAATAAAAGAGTCTTCAATTGTCGCATACACTGTCACACAGGGGACTCCCGAGGAGATTGTTTTTAATATTTTCCAGCGAATTAATACAGGGGGAATCGAATTAAATGATCAGGAAATCAGACAGGCGCTTTATTCTGGTAAAGGAACTGATCTGATCAAAGTTCTGGCAGAACGAAATGAATTCCAGGAAGCAACCCAGTTCGCAGTAAAACCAGAGCGAATGCTGGACCGTGAATATGCACTGCGTTTTCTTTCTTTTACTGAAATAGATTATAAAAAAGAATATAAAGGAAATATTGATAATTTCCTGATAAAAGGCCTCAAAAAGGCGAACAATTTTGATGAGAAAGATATCGCACAGATCACAGAACGGTTTGTGCGGGTTATGAACGCATGTAAAGACATTTTTGGAAAATATGCTTTTAGAAAGTATAACAAAGATTCCCGGCGAGGGCCAATCAATAAAGCCATTTTTGAAATATGGGCAATATGTTTTAGCGAACTGGATAATGAACAACTTGAGAAATTAAAAAAAGATAAAGATCAATTTATAGCGGGTTTTGGTCAGATTCTTATGAACACAGAATTTGCATCTGCATTAAAAGCAGGCGATCAGTACTCTCTTATAAAACGGGTTGAAACATGTCAGAAATTTGTGAAGGAGTTTTTATGATTAAAGGATTATTTCTTGAAAATTTTAAGTGTTTTGATAGCATAAATCTGAGTTTTTCCACCCTGAATGTTTTAACGGGTTTAAACGGGATGGGCAAGTCAACAGTCATGCAGAGTCTCCTGCTTTTAGGGCAATCTCAAAACAGTATTGCAAAAGACCAGGTATTATCATTAAAAGGTAAATATGTGAATCTTGGTGTCGGTCAGGATATTCTATTTGAAAAGGCAGAGAAAGACGAAATTGGAATTAGTGTTTATACAGAAAGTACAGAAGAGCAGTATCTTTTTGATTACCAGCCAGAAACAGATGTTCTGCCTTTAAAAAACATGGCTAAAAAAGTTAATAACAGCAGTATCTGTCCGGCATGGGAAAATTGCTTATTTTACCTGTCAGCATATCGCATTGAGCCACAGTTCCTCTATCATATTGAAAACGAAAAAGAGATTTCTGAAAGATATTTTTCCAAAAACGGAGAGTTTTCTATTCAATATTTAAAACTCCATGGTGGAGATGAAGTGATAAATGATTCCGTTCTTATAGGTGCTAAACGGACAATTGCAGATCAGGTCCGGTCATGGATGAATTTAATCTCACCAGGGGTATTACCAGTAATTACTATTAATTCATCTTCCAGAACTGCTGAATTAAAATATGAATATATCGAAGGAAGAGAAAAGACAAATTCATATAAAAGTGTTAATGTTGGATTTGGTATTACCTATGTGCTTCCAGTAGTCATTACCCTTATTTCCGCAAAACCGGGAGATATTATTCTGCTTGAAAATCCAGAAGCTCATATTCACCCCAAAGGCCAGAGAATACTGGGAGAATTGCTGGCAGCTGCCGGAGCAGGCGGCATTCAGGTTATTCTCGAAACTCATAGTGATCATATACTAAATGGCATTCGCGTTGCTGTCAAAAGAAGACGTCTGAAATCAGAAAACACCAGATTTTTCTATTTTTATAAAGATACCAGTGATTCCTGTAAACATAAAGTGATATGTCCGGTGCTGGATGAAAATGGCCGGCTGAATGAATGGCCGGAAGGATTTTTCGATGAATGGGATAATGCTCTTTTGGAATTACTGTAAAAGGCAGGTGATAAAAATAATTGCTGTAATTAATGATATTTCATTCCAATATTCATTTACTACAAAAAAATATGCAATAGAATATGTCCATAAATTTCTTGATATCTGTAAACAGATAAAAAGAGAAGAAGTCACCAGTGTTCATGAAATCAAAACGGGAGTTATCGACACGCAAAAGGAAATAAGCCCTGATTTTAAGCTGATTCAGCTAATACAAAGTTTTCAGACAAGAGAAGAAAGATCTTTTCTTCTTAGCCTTCTGACAAATAAGGGAACCTATTATTCTGAGCAGGGACAGACCTGCAGGATTGCTGAAAAAGAATCATCGGTGTGCGCATATGCAATAGATAATATATTGATAAGTTTATTATCAAATGCATTATTTGAAATGCCGGTGGTAATGGCAGACATTGCCGGGGAAACAATCAGCCTGAAAAATCTTTCTAAAGCCGAACATATAAACTATTACAGAAAAGAATTAGGCCTTCGAAGATATATCGCAAATGACAGAAAGCATAAATATGACAGAGAGAATTCTTATGGAAAAGGAAAAACCGGAAGCAGAATGGACTTACACGACGAAGAAGCACAGGAGCTGCTGAATAAAGCAGTTGAAATAAAAGGGAGATTATATGCAAAGAAAAATGGATATTATTATGCTTTCCAAAATGAAAGGGATATAGATTACCACGGTTACAGAGTCGATGATGCGGGAGACGATATTAAATCCAGATTAGACAAAGAATTTTCCTGAAAACAAATAGTTACAATACCGTAACTCTCAGATACATACAGAAAGATTATATAAACCAGAGAAAGAAACAGGAAAAACGGGGAAAGCAGAGGAGGACAGGCTTTCCCCTGCTTTATATGATGAAAGATCCGACGCGTTATTCTCCAATCCCCGAAATCACACTCCTGTTCAGTCTGAACAGGAAAAACACTGTCATTGCCAGCGATACCAGTTCCGCGACCGGCAGCGCCCACCAGACCAGATTGACATTTCCCAGCTGCGCGAGCCCGAACGCGACCGGCAGAAGCACCACAAGCTGTCTGGCCAGCGAGGTCATCATACTGTAAGTCGCCTTCCCGAGCGCCTGGAACGCACCGCTCGACGCAATTCCGACGCCTGCAAACACAAAACAGGTACTGATAATGCGCAGCGCCGGAATACCGATCGAAAGCATGGTATCAGAGGCATTGAACATCCGCAGCAGCGGCTCCGGAAACGCCTGAAACAGGATCAGCCCGGCAGTCATAATCGCCACCGCATAATAAATGCTGTGCTTCATACACTTTACGACCCTCTCTCTGTTTTTCGCGCCATAATTGTAAGCGATTATCGGAATCACACCGTTGTTCAGGCCGAAAACCGGCATAAACACAAAACTCTGAAGTTTAAAATACACCCCGAACACCGCCGTCGCCGTCGCCGAAAAGGAAATCAGGATGCGGTTCATCCCGTAATTCATGACAGAACCGATCGCCTGCATAGTAATAGAAGGAACACCGATCCCGTAAATCTGCCGGATAATGTCTGCATCCGGCCGGAATCCCCGCATCCGGATACGCACTTCCTGATTCTTTTTCTGATTCAGAAAAATTCCAAGAAGACCACCGATAATCTGGCCGGTGACGGTCGCAACCGCCGCGCCCGTCACCCCCATCGCGGGAAACCCGAACATCCCGAAAATAAGAACCGGATCCAGAATGATATTGACAACCGCGCCCACTCCCTGTGTCAGCATGGTGTAAATAGTCTTTCCCGTTGCCTGAAGAATACGCTCAAACGTCAGCTGTGTAAAAATCCCGATCGAAAAGATGCAGCAGACCGACATATATTCTTTCCCTAACAGCACAATCTCCCCGATGTCTGTCTGGCTGCGGTAAAAAAGCTCTGAAAAAAACAGGCCGGCCACCAGAAACAGCAGATAATTCAGCATCGTCAGAAATACCGCGTTTTCCGCAATCTTATTAACCCTGTCAAATGCCTTCTGCCCCAGAGACCGCGCCAGCAATGCATTGACGCCGACCGCAGTCCCGACTCCCACCGCAATCATCAGGTTCTGAACCGGAAACGCCATTGATACCGCGGTAAGTGCGTTTTCGCTGATCATCGCCACAAAAATACTGTCAATAATATTGTAAAGCGCCTGCACCAGCATGGACAACATAATCGGCAGGGACATGGAAATCATCAGCCTGTCGATCGGCATCACACCCATTTTGTTCTCCTGCATTGTAAAATACCTCCTTATCTTATGTTCAGCATTTTTCATCCGTTTTTATGCATACCATAAGATACTACCATGCAGAAGGAATGAATTCAAGCAGATTTCACTCTGCCTCTGTTTTTGTGAAACCTCAGCTTATTCTTCTCCTGTCAGCTGTCTCACAATTTCCCCGAACCCCATAAAATGAGATGCCTTCACCAGTATGGTATCTCCGGCCTTCTTCACGGCCGCCAGTTTCTGAATCAGTTCTTCTTTATCCCGGAAATAATACACTTCTGTCGTGCTGCATCCCCTGGCTGCATCCGCAAGCGCCTCTGAGAGCGTCCCCGCGCAGAACAGCAGGTCGATTCTCTTCCCGGCAAAATATTCTCCCACCATGGCGTGAAGGGCCTTCTCGTCCGCGCCCAGTTCACCCATATCGCCGAGCACCGCAATCCTTCTTCCGGGTGCACCCGAGAGGACATCAATGGAAGCCTTCATCGACACAGGATTCGCATTATAACAGTCGTCGATAATCGTGACCCCTCCGCTTTGAATCAGCCGGTTCCTCCCTCCGATTGTCTGCACTGACAGAATTCCGCGCCGTATCTCCTCCATCGTCATCCCCAGCTGTCTGCCGACGCAGACTGCCGCCAGAGCGTTGTATACATTGTGCTCCCCGGCAAGCGGGATTTCCACTGCAAACTGCTCCCCGCCAGCGTGAATCACTGCCCTGGTTCCGGACAGCCCGTGCGCGCGGATATCCGTGGCGTAGACCTCCTTATCCGCCAGCAGATACTCACCCTGTTTCGTCTGCACGCTCCGCGCTTCTCTCCCAAGCCCGTAAAACACAGCCGGCCGGCCGTTCACATTTTTGCAGGTGCAGAGTTTGTCATCATCTCCGTTTAATACCGCGGTTCCTCCCTCCGCGAGATGCGCAAAACTCTCCGTCTTGGCCGCCAGAATGCCGTCCCTGGTCAGGAGATTTTCGAGATGGCACAGACCGATGTTTGTAATCACGCAGATGTCAGGGCGCGCCATCTCCGCCAGGACATGCATCTCACCAGCCTCCGAAATCCCCATCTCGAGAACGGCCACTTCATGTTCCTCCCTGATCTGAAAGATGGTGAGCGGCAGCCCGATTTTATTATTAAAGTTCCCCTCCGTCTTCAGCACACAAAATTTCTGTGAGAGGACAGAGGCAATCATCTCCTTTGTGCTGGTCTTTCCGACGCTCCCCGTAATTCCAACCACCCTGATGTCAAGCGCTCTCCGGTAAAATGCCGCCAGTTTCCGCAGCGCCTCCTCCGTGGACTCCACCAGAATATAAGGTCCTGCCGGATCGGAAAGTTCACGCTCGGAGAGAACCGCGAGCGCTCCCGCCGCAAAGACCTGCGGAATAAAATCGTGTCCATCCACTTTTGCCCCTCTGACCGGAACAAACAGAAAATCCTGCTCCACACGCCGGCTGTCGATGACGACCCCCCGCACTTCTTTTCCCCTGTCCTTCTCCGCCCCTGCGTATGTACCGCCGCACGCCGCCGCGATTTCATTCAGTGTCATATGTCTCATAAAACGTCTCCCATTCTGCAATCCCCGCCACACAGCCGTTATCCGCTCACACGTTCTTTACCCCTGATATCTGCGAAGGGAAATCCCGATCAGTTTTTCACAGAGCTCCCCAAAACCAATCCCCACTGCCCGCGCTTCCTGCGGGATCAGACTGGTCGGCGTCATACCGGGCAGCGTGTTGGATTCCAGACAGTAAATCCTGTTGTTTCCGTCCAGAAGAAAATCAGAGCGCGAATACACCGCAAGTCCCAGCACTTCTGCCGCGCGCTCTGCATAGCGCTGCATCTGCGCCGCCGTCTCCTCCGGAATATCAGCCGGACAGGTTTCCACGGCGCTGCCCGCCTTATATTTGTTTCTGTAGTCGTAAAATCCCTCGACCGGCGCGATCTCGATCACCGGCAGCGCCTTTCCGTCGACAACCGCCACGGAAAACTCCCGGCCCTCCACATACTCCTCGATGACCAGCTCATTTTCCCAGCAAAACGCCTCGTCGAGAGCCGCCCTGTACTCCTCCGCCGTCCGCGCAATCGACACGCCGACACTCGAACCGCCGCTGCATGGTTTTACAACACAGGGCAGTCCGGGCTCTTCCTTGCCGCCGGACGGGCCCGCCTCTTCCTTTCGCAGCAGAATCCCGCGCGGCGTCGGAATATTGTTCTGCAAAAACAGCTGTTTTGCAATGCCCTTGTTCATGGCAAGCGCGCTCCCCAGATAACCGCTTCCCGTGTAGCGGATGCCGAACAGATCAAACGCGGCCTGAATTTTTCCATTTTCCCCGTGTTCCCCGTGCAGAGCCATAAATACAATATCCGCCATCCGGCACAGTCTGATCACATTCGGCCCGAAGAAACTGTCGGACTGATCCGGCCGCGCCGCTTTCACCGCCGCCAGATCCGGCGCCGTCTCCGGAATCGCCTCCACCTTCACACTGACCTCTTCCGCTCTGTCAAAAATCCCTGTGAGCTCCTCTTCCCTCTCACTGTATCCCATAAAAACATCCAGCAGAATCACCTGATGCCCATTTTCGCGCAATGCTTTTGTAACCATTTCCCCTGTTTTAAAGGAAACATCTCTCTCGGCGCTGAGTCCGCCTGCCAAAACGATAATATTCATTATACCAAACTCCTTTCCCGCTTTATAGTATACCTTTTTTCCGGCTGTGGCAAGGTATGTTTCTCCAGATTCATATGTATTCCGCCTCCCGCCCTCCGCATGACAGTTTTCTCCTTTATAAAATACTGATTATCCTGCTACCTGTGTGCATTCCTGTCGCTCTGCGGTTTCCAGCAGCCACAGAAACAGCTGCCTTGCAATCAGATCCTGCTCCCGCAGCGTACTCCCGTACCGGTATATCTGACTCAGCAGTTCTTCCCTGGTGCGTCCCGCCTGTTCAGAGAGAATTTCACACAGAATCCCGGTCCGCTTTCTGTCCTCCCGGCATTCTTTCACGATAAATTCCCTCCATATCATATTCTGCCACAGTATCTCCAGCTGCATTTCCAGACTCCTGTCACCCTCTGTCCCGTGCCGTCCCGTCACTCCCGGGCCTGTCTCTCTTTTTTCCTTCAAAACATTCTTCATCATTCACTCTCTTCTGCCATGCAGAAAACGGATTCCTTACACTTATAGTGTATTCGCCAGATTCACAATGCGCCATTCGCATTCCGCGGAAATCATATCCTTTTTTCACAGACGCCGGTGCCTGGACGGTTCCTCCATGCCACACGGGCAGTCCCGGGGCAGAAAATCCCACACAAAAAGAGCCACAGCCCCGCTGCGGCTCTCTGCCGCGGACTGTGACCCGTTTTTTTATTTTTCATCCATACCGGTCCTGTCGTTCCAGGACCCCCGCACTTATCTGCCGTGACCGGAACGGCATTCCCTGATTCCGGCACTTACCTCCGTGACCGGAACCGCGTTCCAGGACTCCGGCGGCGTTCCTATGGGCTGCCCAGCCTAATACTCCGGCTCAATCAGACCGTACGTATTGCCTTTTCTCTTATAAACCACATTGACCTCCTCGCTCTCTGCATTGATGAAAACGAAAAAGTCATGTCCCAGAAGCTCCATCTGCACACAGGCATCTTCCGGATACATCGGCTTCATGCTGAACTTCTTGCTGCGGATAATGCGGATCTCCTCGTCCTCCTCATCCTCCGCCTCTAAAAACTCCTGCTGGAATACAGACGTCCCGTTCTGCTGCCTGGTCACCAGCTTCGTCCTGTATTTTTTCAGCTGGCGCTCAATCACTTCCTCCACCAGGTCTATCGAGACATACATGTCGCTGCTCACCTGTTCAGAGCGGATATAATTCCCCTTCACCGGAATCGTGACCTCCACTTTCTGGCGATCCTTCTCCACGCTCAGCGTCACATGTACATCCGTGTCCGGCGTAAAATATTTCTCAAGCTTGTTCAGTTTGTTCTCCACCGCTTTTTTCAGTCCCTCGGTCAGTTCGAGGTTTCTCCCTGTAATCCTGATTCTCATGCCGCAAAACCCCCTTGCTGTTTATTTGATGCAGATTGCTATCATGCTTCTATTATAGCATATTTTACAGCTATAGCAAGAAAATTTCTCTTTTCACACAATCTTTGTCAGACAGGAATGCCTGACGGCGCAAATTGTGTGCGCGAACCTATCCGAGCGTCAGATTCAGATATCCCTCCCGGCTGACAGGCATCTCTTTCCCCGAATCCGGCGGCCAGAGCATTCCGCCCGGCTGCACATATTCCGCGCGGGTCGTCCCGGTCTCCGCCAGGAGCTCCGGCAGCAGCTCTCCAAGCCGGTCCGCGGGCAGTGTTGTCTCTATAATTGTAAGCAGTTCTCCGTCGGGATGATACATCAGGATATCCCGCTCCCCCTCCGGCCCGACGGCCACACAGGTTCTTCCGCCCTCCTCCGCATTCAGTTCCATTGCATACCGGACGGCCTCCTCTTCCCAGCGGACATATCCCTCCCTCCGGTTCTTTTCATCGCGGACCCGGACATATTCCTCCGCCGTGACCGGTTCCAGGCGCTCTGTGCCGCCCGATTCACAGCCCAGCTCCATGGCGGAGAGTTCCGCCTCCCCCGCCGTCTCCGGGCGGTCCGCCGTCAGCCCGCAGCGGCCGGCCGCAAATGCCCTCGTAAATCCCATCCGCTCATAATATGAACACAGGCTCTCCTCCGCCGGCGACAGAATCAGCAGACCGTCATACTTCTCCCGCGCAAATGCAAGTACGGAGGCCGCATATCCGCGACCGCGGTATTCCGGCAGCGTCGCAACCGCATAGACATAGCGCGCGGGCAGATATTCCCCGCCCGAATAATACTCAGCCGGAAGAAATCCCGCCATCGACACCACTTTTCCGTCCTCGTGAATCACCAGCATATTATCTTCCGTCAGGCGATGGTCCAGATAAAACCGGATATAATCCTCCTCATCCCCGAAACACGTCTTCCAGAGTTCCAGAATCTGCTCTCCGTCCGTCTCCCTGTCCGCGAAAACAATCCGGCTCTCCGAGGCCACATATTTCTTCAGAAGAATCTCGGGGTAGTAAGACAGCTTCGCCTTCCGCAGCCCCGGATCGCCCGTGTCCTCCTCCCGGTTGACATACGTATATGCCTCACATTCGTGCAGCACAAACTGCTGGTTAATCATCGGATATGCCCCCTGCATATCGGGATACGCTTTCTCAAAATGGACGACGAACGTCTCCTCGTTCAGCGGCTCTCCCATACAGAACGCCACGATCTCCCCGGCTTTGCGCAGAACGCCCCCGGTCAGCCCCAGCCTGTGCATATGGTCGAACGTCTCATGAAGAACGATCACCTCTTCCTCCATCTCCTCATTCCACTTTTCCGAGCGCATCCGCATCCACCGGTAAGTCATCGTCCGGCAGTCCTCCAGATTCTCCTCCGTCAGCGGCTCATAGGACCAGTCGCCGCCGTCCTTAAAACGTGCGATGTGATTCCGCTTGCCGTGGAGCTTCTTTCCGGCAAGAGTCGCCAGCTTCCTGCTGGAATAAATATAATCGTACGCGTCGCGGTCCCCCTCGATCAGAAACTGACCCGGAAACCACGCCAGAAGCTGCTTTCTGTCCTCCCCGCAGAGCGGCGACATCGTAAGCTTCCGGTTCTCGCTGTGGCAGATGCGCAGCAGCGCTTCAATGGCTGCCCTTCTGTCCCCGGAGCCGACCGGATATGAATACTGGTATTCCCCCTGCTCCACAGACCGGATAATCAGGCAGCCGCACAGTTCGGCGACCTCCACCTGATACACCTTCCGCCAGATAAAATTATTTGCAAACGTATATTCACACGCATTCCTGCCGTCCTCCGCGAACTTTGCGTTCATCCAGTCCCTGTCCGCAAGCGTCAGTTCATGAAATTCCGGCTTTACTGCTTCCATCCCTTCTCTGTCCCCCTGTCTCTTATTTGTCATCCGCAGGAAATATCCTCTCACTCCGCCGCACGGACCTCTTTTTCATCCGGCTGCCGGGTATCCTCTGCACATGCTCCCGCACAGCATTCTTTTTTCCCGGGCTGGCCGGAATCCGGAACGTCTTCCGACGCGCAGGTCCTGCCCTGCCCGGCATTCCTCAGTTTTTCCAGACGGTCCATCTCCTCCAGCATCCGCTTCGCAATCGCGCGGATAACCGGCACCGCAACCGAATTGCCAAACTGTCTGTACGCCTGCGTGTCGGAGACCGGAATAATAAATTCCTCCGGAAATCCCTGAAGTCTCGCGCACTCCCTGGGTGTCAGCTTTCTGGGATTCTTTCCCCCGCCCTGATCAATCAGTATTTCACTGCCGTCCTTATAGTATCTCGCGCTGATCGTGTTTGCATACTCCGATCCGGCATCAAACAGCGAATAGCCGAACCCGTTTCCCTTCTCCTGGTGTTCCTGCTTCCTCCTCTGATGACCTTCCCAGAGTGTATCGCTGATCGTATATCTCTCATCCACATTTTTCTGCAGAATATCCCCCAGTCTGGTGGTTACCCCCGTTGGTTTTGGATACGGAAATGAATATTTCTTATCAACCGGATACCAGTCCGCATCAAACCCGACAATATAGATTCTCTCACGATTCTGCGGCACGCCGAAATCCGCCGCGCGCAGGACATCCGTGTCCACATGATAGTGCAGCAGCTCCAGATGTTCTTTTATGACCTTAAGCGTCCTGCCTTTATCGTGGCCCCGCAGCTGCTTTACATTTTCGAGCAGAAACGCTCTCGGACGCTTTTCCTTAATAATTCGTTCAATGTCAAAAAAGAGGGTTCCCCTGGTATCGGAAAAACCTTTTTTCAGTCCGGCCTGGGAAAACGGCTGACAGGGAAACCCTCCCAGCAGAATCTCAAAATCCGGCAGTTCCTTTTCATCTATTTTCGTGATATCCCCGGCAGGTTTCTCTCCAAAATTAATGCGGTACGTCTTCTGGGAAAACGGGTCCCATTCAGAAGAAAAAACACATCTTCCACCCAGTTCCTGAAACGGGATCCTGATTCCCCCGATTCCCGCAAAAAGGTCAATAAAACGGAATGCCTCCCCATCCCCGGACGCTTCCGCGTACGGCGTATGATCCGCAAACTGCATAATCTGCTGATATTCCCATTCAGAGGGCGTGATCTCCCCGCTTTCCCAGCCCTTCAGCAGCTTTTCCCCGCTGCGCCCCAGCCCGAGAGCATCCGCAAAGTCCTTGCGCGTCAGCCCCAGCTGCGTCCGTTTCTCTATAATCGCTTCCCAAATCTCCATCCCAGCCTCCACGGATCCGTCTCTTTCTCCGGTAAATTCTTTTCTTCCGCACAGACGTCATTCTGCCTGTCCGGATTCCTTATTCTCACCGTATTCCCCGCTCTGAATTCTCCGAACGGTCAGCGGCTTTCCATTCTGCGGAAAGCATATCTGCCGATTCCGGCAGACCGGAATCAGTATAACACACCCAGCGGATTTATGCCAAACCATTTTTCCAGAACCTGCCGGCGCGCCCAGGCGGCCTGTCCGCTGCCGCTCTGCCAGACGCAGGGCATTTACCGGAATCCTCCCTTGTCCATACCCGCTGTCCGCCAGCCGGAGGCGGTGTCAGTCTGCTGCGCTCTCTGGCTCATTTCATCAGATATTCTTTCTGAATTTGATAATCCGCCCTCCCTGTGCTAAAATGTAAGCAAAATAACAGGAGGAATGATATGCCCAGAATCATGATAATCGAGGATGACCCAGCCATTCGGGAGGAACTGACGCTGTTGCTGGAAAACGAGGGATACATTCCCCTGCCAGTAACAGGCTTTGATGATATTCCGGAACAGGCGGCCCGGAAACGCCCGGACCTCATCCTTTTGGACATTGGCCTTCCGGGTAAAGACGGCTTCTCCCTGTGCGCCGCGCTGCGGAGAACCTTTCCCACGCCGGTGATCTTTGTTACCAGCCGGGACACCGGTGTGGACGAAGTGCGGGCGCTGAGCCTGGGCGGGGATGACTACATCACCAAACCCTACAGCGTCCCTGTTCTGCTGGCCCGTATCAGGGCCGTCCTGCGCCGGAGTTCTGACGATCCGGGACCGGCTGATACTGCAGAGGCCGGAGGACTCCATCTGAACCTGAGAAAAGGAGTTGTGTCAGCCAATGGAAATACTGCGGAACTGACCCGAAACGAACTTCAGATACTGGCGTGTCTGATGTCTCATGCAGGGCAAATCGTTTCCAGAGCTGATCTGATTGATGCGCTATGGGACAATCAGATTTACATTGACGACAATACCCTTAGTGTTAACATGACCCGGCTGCGGGGAAAACTGGCGGAGATCGGCCTGTCTGACGCCATCAGGACCCGGCGTGGAATGGGGTATCAGCTATGACGCTGCGGGAATTTTTATCTGACCGGCTGGGCCGGATTGCCCTTCAGCTGATTTGCACCGGATTGGCGGCGTTGTTCCTTCTTGCCACAGGAACACAGCCGGGAGTTCTGGCGCTTTTGCTGCTGGCTCTGCTGCCGGTTTTCGTAACGGTTCAGGCGGTCAGTTTCCTCCGCCAGTGCGCCCGCCTCCGGGAATTGGAAACGATTTTAAACACCCTGGACCGGAAGTATCTATTTATGGAGTGCGTCCCGCCTCCCGGGAATCTCTATGAACGGCGGCTGTTCGATTTAACCCGCCGGGCGGGCCGGGCCATGACGGGGGCGGTGTCCGATGCGAAGGCCGCTCAGCGGGAGTACCGGGAGTATGTGGAACGCTGGGTACATGAGATCAAGGCCCCTGTCACCGCCGCCCGGCTCATTTGCCGGGACCTGAACGGGAATACCCGCCGGAAGCTCATAGTGGAACTGGCTCAGATCGAGGCCCATGTAGAGCGGGCGTTGTTCTATGCGCGGGCGGAGAATCCGGAGCAGGATTGTCTGTTCCGGCAGGTGAATATGGGGGATATCGCTGCAGAGGCCATTGAGAACCACCGTCCTCTGCTCGTTCAAAGCGGGGTCCGGCTGGAAACGGACGGGCTGGACTGCACCGTCTGTACCGATGAAAAATGGGCAGTCTTTATCTTAGGTCAGCTCCTTCAGAACGCTGCCCGCTACCGGGGCGCAGAGCCGGTAATTTCCATTTCCGCCAGAGCTTGCGGGAAGCAGACACAGCTTATTGTGCAGGACAACGGCATTGGTATCCCCGCCCATGAGCTCTCCCGTGTATCTGACAGGGGCTTCACCGGCAGCAACGGGCGGGCTCGCGGCGGTTCTACCGGCATGGGGCTGTATCTGTGCAAAAAGCTGGCGTCTTTTCTGGATCTGGGGCTGCACATCGTTTCACAGGAGGGAGAGGGAACAACCGTGACGCTGACGTTTCCCGCAAAGGAGAACCTTACAAAATTGTAAGAAAAATCAATATCAATTCGATACCACCCACTTTGCATCCGGTGTATCATAAGACGCAAAGGAGGTACCATCATGCTTCAGATACAAAATATCGAAAAGTATTACGGCAGTAAAAACAACGTCACCCGCGCGCTGGACCGGGTAAGTTTTAATGTGGAGTCCGGGGATTTTCTGGCAATCATGGGTGCGTCAGGCAGCGGAAAAACCACTCTGCTCAACTGCATCTCCACCATCGACACCATCAGCGCGGGGAAAATTTTTCTGGACGGTGTGAGTATTGCCGATCTGTCCGGGGAAGAATTAGCAAAATTCCGCCGGGAGCGGCTGGGCTTTGTATTCCAGGACTTCAATCTGCTGGACACCCTGACGGTTGAGGAAAACATCGGACTGGCTCTTTCACTGAACCACACCGACCCCGGGATGGTACAGAACCGGGTGCGGGAGGTGGCCGGGAAGCTGGGCATCACCGACATCCTGTCCAGGTTTCCCTGCCAGGTATCCGGGGGCCAGAAGCAGCGTGCCGCCTGCGCCCGGGCGATCGTGGCCGGACAGTCCCTGCTGCTGGCTGACGAGCCCACCGGGGCGCTGGACTCCAGGGCATCCAAAAATCT
>CAMSQM010000022.1 GCA_947062675.1 uncultured Roseburia sp. | reverse complement strand
GGACAGAACGCTCTGGGCCGCGCCGTCTAAGACATGCAGTCCGGACAGAACGCTCCGGGCCGCGCCGTCTAAGACATGCGGTCCGGACAGAACGCTCTGGGCCGCGCCGTCTAAGACATGCAGTCCGGACAGAACGCTCTGGGCCGCGCCGTCCATAGAGGCGGCGAAGACGGAGAAATCGTATCCCGCCCGTCTGAGTCTTTCAGGATCTTTTAATTGGAAATATGTAAAAAGCAGAGGTTCCGCTGCGCAGACTGCCGGCACACATGGTGGTCGCGAAGACGGAACCTTTTGCTTTGCGGAAGGTTCCGGGCTGTACCGGGCAGGAGAACAGGATCAGATTGTGATAAAAATATAATGATTTCTTCTATTGTAACAACGGCAGCCCTGGTGTAAAATAGGGATGCGGAAAAGACAATACGCCGGTGACGGACACCGGATAGCTGACCTGCAGCTATCCGCTCTGCCAGCCGACGATCAGTATCTTCCTGTGATGAAATGCAGGAACGATACAGGTTTCTTGCCTTCGGCCTTCATCGCGTCGATATATTTTCCATAGTATGAGACGGCTTCGCCAAAGGACATTCCTGGTAAAATTGCATATGTCATAGTGTTCGCCTCCTTTATGAATTTCGACAGCCGGGTTCCGGCTGCTGATAGATGGAGTATATCACCAGAAAAGGAAGAAATCAACAAATAAAATATTAAGAAATTGTTAAATACTACCAAAAAAAGGACAAAATTTTAAAAATCTGAATAAGAAATGATGGATTTGGCCTGTACGATTTTAACAAAAATTACACCCGCGGATTGTGCAGTAACACGGTTAAGTGGTAAACTGAATAGAATTGTTTCTGAATCAAAAGTGCAAAAACAGAATTCTATACAAAAAATCAGGAAGACGAAAGAACACAATGAGAGACAGATATGATAAGAACGGCCGCCTGAGCGTGGCGGAGCGAAAGCGGAGACGCATCCGGCGCAGGCACAGGGAACGCTTTTTGTGGATTTCCACGATTCTGCTTGTGCCCGCACTTGCCGTGGTTCTGGCAGCCGGGATTCTGCGGCTGTTAAAAAGCCGGGAGCCGGGGCGGGAAGCGATGGCATTCGAAAAAAAATATATTGCGGATGCGCCGGAGTTTCAGGTCAGGCTGCTGGATATGAACGAGTATTCCAGGCCGGGAACGGCGCTGCCGGAAGTGAAGGGGATTGTGGTTCACTACACGGCCAATCCGGGCACCACGGCGGAACAGAACCGCAGTTATTTCGAGAATCTGAAGGATACGGGGGAGACATACGCCAGCAGCCATTTTATTATCGGGATGGAGGGAGAGATTGTGCAGTGTATTCCCTGTAATGAGATCGCCTATGCCTCGAATGACAGAAATGCAGACACGGTCTCAATTGAATGCTGCATCCCGGATGAGACGGGGAAGTTTTCCGACGAGACCTACCAGTCCCTTGTCGCGATGACGGCCTGGCTTATGGGGCGCTACGATCTCGCCGCGGACGATGTTATCCGTCATTATGATGTGACCGGCAAAGCCTGTCCGAAATTTTACGTGGAAAATGAGTGGGCGTGGGGACAGTTTAAGAGCGATCTGCTCACCTTCATTGACACGTACGGCGTCACCAGAACCGTGGAAGGACAGCCAGACGGGGAATGAGGCAGGATTCCGTGGGGGCGGGAGAACGGCATGCCGGTTCCGCGACGGGAGAAGCCTGATCCGCGGCAGCGCAGTGCCGGAACGAAAGGGGACTGATCCGCGGCAGTGCCGGAACGGGATAAAGGGAGTAGTCCCGGAAGACGTGGATATATAAAAGATAAAATATACCGGAGGAAATGATGTCAGAGAAATACTACCATGAACTGGAAGAAAAGAACAATCTGCGGGAGAATTTAAGCCTGCTTCGGAGCGCGGTGAAGGACCCCAGGGAGAAGGAAAAGATTCTCGCGCTGGCGGGGGACGGCGGGGTGCTGACCGGACTGCTCGTGGAAGAGGAGCCGAAAGTGAGAAAAAACGCGGCGCTTCTGCTGGGAGATCTGGAGTTTGCGCAGGCGAAAGAGGCTCTTTTCGAGGCATATAATAAGGAGGAGACGCTGTTTGTAAAGAGTGCGTATCTGACGGCTCTCCGCAAAATCGGCGCTCCGGAGAAGCTTGCGTATTTCCGCGCGCGCCTGGACGAGCTGACGGGGGGCAGCTGGCCGGAGCAGGAGAAGAAACATATCAGGGAACAGGTGCGGGAGCTTGAGCAGATAATTATCGCCACTGAGGGGATCCGCAGGCATACTTTTAACGGATTTTCGGAGGTGCATGAGATTCTGCTGGCGACGACGCGGGAGCAGAGGAAAGCGACCCTGGAGGAAGTGGCTGAGCTGTCGGTGGGCGTGAGAAGGAAAGCGGAGCTGCATCCGCTGGGAGTGCTTGTGCACACGAAAGAAGTGTTTCCGTTTGTGCGGCTGAGGACCTACCGCGAGCTTCTTTTTCCCGTTCACACAAAGCGGGCGATAAAGCCCGGGGCGTCTGCGCAGGCTGCGGCGCGCGCTGTGTGGGAGTCGGATCTTTATGACATGCTCACGGAGTTTCACGGGGAGGAGGCGCCCTTTTATTTCCGACTGGAGTTAAAGAACCGTCTGGACCTGGACGAGAGGAGCAGCTTTGCGAAGCGTTTTGCGACAGAGCTGGAGAGTCTTTCCGGCCGCCGCCTGATTAATTCAACGACGAATTATGAGCTGGAGATCCGGCTGACCGGGACAAAGGACGGAGGCCTGGTACCGTTTCTGAAACTGGCCACGATCCGGATGCGCCGCTTTGCCTACCGGAAAAATGCGGTGGCGGCGTCGATTCACCCGGCTGCCGCGGCCATGCTCGTGCAGCTCGCAAAGCCTTATTTAAAAGAGGACGCGCAGATTCTCGATCCTTTCTGCGGTGTCGGAACCATGCTTATTGAGAGGAACATCCGCGTGCCGGCCAGGGAGATCTATGGCATTGATACGTTCGGGGACGCGATCGGGGGTGCCTGGGAAAATGCGTCGGCGGCGGGAGTGCGCATCAGTTTTATCAACCGCGATTATTTTGACTTTCGCCACAATTACCTGTTTGACGAGATTATCACAAATATGCCGGTGCGGGGAAAGCACACAAAAGAGGAGATGGATGCATTTTACGGCAGATTTTTTGAAAAATCAAAGAGCGTCCTGCGGCGGGGCGCTGTGGTGATTCTCTATTCGAACGAGGAAGGGTTTGTGAAAAAGTATCTGAGGCTGAACAGAGAGTACCGGATGCTGGATGAGTTCTGTGTCCGTGAGAAAGATCATTTCAGCCTGTTTGTGATGGAATACCGCGGGGAGGCTTCCTGTGAACACTCCTGAGATAGTGACAGAAAGGCTGATTCTGAGAAAGTTTACGGCAAACGATCTGGATGCTTTATTTCATATTTATTCAGATAAAGAGGTCAATACGTACTTACCGTGGTTTCCGGCAGAGAAGCGGGAAGAGGCAGGGTTTCTGCTTGAAGAAAGATATCTGAAAACTTATTTAAAACCACAGGGATATAATTACGCTATATGTTTAAAAAATAATAATATTCCTGTCGGATATGTAAAGGCTGATCTGGATGATAGTCATGATTTTGGCTATGGATTGTGTAAGGAATTCTGGCATAAGGGAATTGTGACCGAAGCGGGCCGGGCTGTTATAGAACAACTGAAAAAGGATAATATCCCATATATTACTGCCACACATGATGTTAATAATGTCCGGAGCGGCAATGTGATGAAACGTCTGGGAATGAACTACAGGTATTCGTATGAAGAACAGTGGCAGCCGAAAAATTTTCTGGTTACATTCAGACTGTATCAGTTAAACCTTGACGGAAATGAGGGCAGGGTTTGCAAAAAGTACTGGGATAATTCTGCTGTTCACTTTGTCGAAGCAGAGGTATAAGCCATCACTGAACGGGGAGGTACAGCGCTCCGGTAAGGAGCTCATGAAATACGCCGGATTTTCTGCCGGCAGGACAGGCAGGCGGATACTGACCGGAATGCGCCGGGAATCTGAAAACAGGTTCCCGGCGCTATTTTTTTGCCCTGAAATGCAAAGTTCTCTACAAAACGTCGCAGGGGATGCGGGGGGTGGCTTCCGCCGTTGATCCGCGCAGGATCAGCTGTGCGTGGAGTAGCAGAATGCCGATCGGAATCTGCTCCTGCAGGCTTTCCAGCGCATAATATCCGCTTTTGCCGAGCTGGATCTGATCCTGCCGGATGGTGGTCAGCGGAGGGGAGGTGTGGGCGCAGATGGGCAGATCGTCAAAACCGATGATGCTGATATCGCGCGGCACATGCAGGCCGTCCTGCTGGCACCGGACCATCGCGGCATTTGCGATCAGGTCATGGCTGCAGATAATGCCGGTGACGCCCATTGCCAGGAGGCGGGGAAGATGCGTCTCAATGCATTCCGTGACGTAGTAGGAGGTTCCGGCGCAGGCGGGATCCGGGGTGCTGCCGTCCTGGGAGAGCGCTGCAAAAAAACCGCTGCAGCGGGCCTGCATGATGTGAGAGCCGGGGGCGCCGCCAAGGTAGCCGATGTTTTCGTGCCCGAGCCCGCGCAGATGGGAGACAGCCAGCGCCATGCCCTCATCGTTATCGACGCCGACATAAGCGATGGCCGGATTGGCGGGGATGTAATTGTCGTAGAGGACTGTGGGTGTGTGGCTGGTATGGAAATCTTCCATCCAGGGTTCGGTCAGGGAAAAGCCGAGAACGAAAGCCCCGTGGTAGGCGTTCCGGAGCATAAAGATATCGTAGGGAGTGCTTTTCTGAAGTTCTTCCGTGGCGGCGATGATTTCCACGGTATATCCGGCAGGCTCTGCGGCCTGGCGGAAACCAAGGATGATATCATGGCCGAACTGGTGAGGTTCTTTGTAGTCGATGTTTGCCGCGAGGATACATAGTTTCCGCTCGGTGCCTCTGGGGCGGCGCAGCTTTGTATATCCCAGCTCCACGGCGGTTTCCAGAATGTTTTTTTGTAAAGTTTCGCTGATGTCGGGTGCGCCGCTCAGAGCTTTTGAGACGGTTCCCCTGGATACACCCAGCTTATCGGCAATATCCTGCATGGTAGCCATAAAAGCAGCCCCTCCTTTACTGTGGATGTGTGAATGAGCACCGGTTCCGTGATCCCTGATCTCCGGTACTTTACGAAACAAGTGCCGGAAGGTTCCGGACAATCCTGATTTTTATCTTCCGGCAGACAGCGGGAAGGTTCGTAACAGAGTTGTTTATGGAATATTATAGCGAAAGTATGCATAGAAATCAATCATTATCTTTGTTTGTATAGTAAAGTTTTGTAATGCAATAAAAACGACAGAAGAAATTATATGGGCAGTATGCATAAAAATATTAAAAGAAAACTGAGTAATAATTACAAAAAAATCTATAGATATGAAAAATATGATTGACATCCACGAAAAAATAATGTAAAAAATTAGTATACGGAAACAAAACGAAACTTTTTAAAGAGAGAGGAGTGGCGGAGTGATGAAGAAGAAGTCGGCAATTCTGATGGCAGCGGTTATGGGAATGACCGCGATGAGCGGCTGCGGCGATGTCAGGCAGTCGGTGCCGGAGGACGGGGAGGTGGAGAGTATCCGCCTGATGGTGTGGGCGCCGTCTGAGGACCAGTCGAAGGACAGCGGCGAGTGGCTGCAGACCTGCTGTGAAGCGTTTGCGGAGGAACATCCGGAGTATGATATTCATTTTGTCTACGGCGTGGCGGACGAGGCGACGGCGGCGTCGACGGTTTCCCAGGATCCGGATGCAAGCGCAGATGTATTTATGTACGCGAATGACAATCTTACCGTTCTGACAGATGCGAAGGCGGTGGCGAAGCTCGGTGGAATTTACGAGAAGCAGGTGATGGAGATGAATTCGCAGGCGATCACGGATTCCCTGCGGCAGGATGATTCCCTCTACGGGATTCCGTTCACGACAAACACCTGGTATATGTTCTATGACAAGAGCGTTTTTTCGGAGGAAGATGTGAAGAGTCTGGACGCCATGCTGGATAAAGGCGTCGTATCGTTTCCGCTCACCAATTCCTGGTACCTGCCGGCTTTTTATGTCGGAAACGGCTGCACCCTGTTTGAGGATGGAACGGTGGAGGAGGCCGGTGTGGATTTTGCCGGGGAGAAGGCGGAGGCGGTCACGGATTACCTGGTGGATCTGGCTGCCAATCCGAATTTTGTCGTGGATGCGGACGGATCGGGGATTGCAGGTCTGCGCGACGGGAGTATCAGCGCCATGTTTACGGGTTCCTGGGACGCGGCTGGGATTAAGGAAATTCTCGGGGACAATATGGGAGTGGCTTCCCTGCCGTGTTATACGCTCAACGGGGAGGAAAAACAGATGATGTCCTATGCGGGCTCCAAGGCGATCGGCGTGAACGCCACGTCCGATCACATGGTAGCTTCCATTCAGCTTGCAATTTACCTCGGGTCCGCGGAAGCGCAGAAACTTCACTACGAGCTCCGGAATGTGGTGCCGTGTAATACACAGCTGCTGGAAGACGCGGAGATTGCGTCGGACGTTCTGGTTGCGGCTCAGAATGACACATTTAATAATACATCCATACTCCAGCCGTTCGTGAGCAGGATGTCAAACTGCTGGACTCCTGTGGAAAATATGGGGAAAGGAATCCGCAATAAGACAGTGACCCATGAAAATGCGAAAGAGCAGACGCAGGCGATGAATGATGCGATGAACAGTGACGGCATCTGAGTGATGGCATTGGAATGCCGGCATCTGAGTGCCGTCAGGGCAAAAATTTGTGCCAAAGCGTCACAAATTCTGTTGATCGCAGGGCAGAATCTGAATTTCTGCCCGCGTTCTCAGCGCAAAGCGCTTCGGCATGGAGGCAAAAATGACAGTATAGAAAAATGGATGAGGTGAGAGGTTATGGGATTTTTTCAGAAAAGAATCAATGATTTTCCGACTCCCTACACGGTAAAGGCTGCGGTTGCGGAGGGCGGAGCGGAGACAAAGCTTTCCATGCTTGTGATGGGATTTGGAAATATTGTGCATAAACAGCCTGCAAAGGGGCTGGTATTTCTGGCTGTTGAGGCGGCGTATCTGCTGTTTATGATTGTGACGGGGTTTCAGTGTATCGCCATGCTGCCGTCCCTGGGGAGCAGGGAGCAGCAGGAAATCTGGAATGAATCCCTCCAGATTTATGAGTATGTCCAGGGGGACAATTCCGTGCTGATCCTGCTGTACGGTGTCGCGACGATTCTGCTGACCGTGCTGATGGCCTGCGCGTGGAGCGGGGCGTTAAAGAGCGCATATCAGGCAGAGTGCCTGGATAAGGCGGGAAAGCATGTGAAAACATTCCGGGAGGATCTAAAGACCCTTCTCCATGAGAATGTCCAGAAACTGCTGATGACGCCGTCTCTGGTATTTATTTTCGGCCTGACAGTGCTTCCGCTGATTTTTATGATCTGTATGGCGTTTACCAATTACAGCAGGATTGACAATCATCTGGTTCTGTTTGACTGGGTCGGGTTTGCCAATTTTGCGGCGCTGTCCGACTCGGACAGTATCCTGGGAAGCACGTTCTGGTCTGTGCTGGCGTGGACGATTATCTGGGCGTTTTTTGCGACGTTCACAAACTATATTTTTGGAATGATTCTTGCGATTGCGATCAACCGCAAAGGCACGAAGGCGAAGGGATTCTGGAGGTTCTGTTTTGTGCTTTCCTGCGCGGTTCCGTCGTTTGTCTCGCTTCTGATCATGCGGACGATGCTTCAGCCAAACGGTGCGGTGAATGTTCTTTTCCGCAGTCTGGGCTGGATCGGGGCTGACAGTTCGCTGCCATTTTTTACGGATCCGACGTGAGCCAGGGTGACGGTGATTGTGATCAATATCTGGGTCGGCGTGCCCTATACGCTCTTACAGCTCACGGGTGTGCTCCAGAATATTCCGGCGGAGCTTTATGAGGCGGCAAAGGTGGACGGGGCGAACGCTGTGCAGGTGTTTTTTAAGATTACGCTGCCGTATATGCTGTTTATCACGACGCCGTATCTGATTGCGACTTTTACGGGAAACGTAAATAATTTTAATATTATTTATCTTCTGTCGGGGGGCGATCCCGTGACGGATCTGTCGTCCACGGCGGGAAGTACGGATCTGCTGGTGACATGGCTGTACAAACTGACGATCGACAAACAGTATTACAATATCGGAGCCGTGATCGGTATTCTGACATTTGTCATTCTGGCAGTCGGCGCGCTGTTTACATACCAGAACAGTAAATCTTATAAAGATGAGGAGGGTTTCTAGGATGGAAGGTACAAAACACAGATCCGCAAAACGGGCGCGGATGATCAACGATACGATAGTGCATATTGTGCTCGCAGTGCTCGCATTTATCTGGGTATTTCCGATTGTGTGGGTGGTGCTGACGAGTTTCCGGGCGGAAAAGGGGTCTTATGTCTCGACATTTCTGCCGCAGGGATATACAATTAACAATTATGTCAGGCTGTTTACGGACACGACGATTTTAAATTTTCCGAAAATGTTCGGGAATACGCTGTTTATCGCGGTCTGCTCCTGCATTCTGTCCACTTTTTATGTGCTGACTGTCTCTTACTGTCTTTCCAGACTGCGCTTTAAGATGAGAAAGCCGTATATGAATATGGCCATGATCCTTGGGCTGTTTCCGGGATTTATGTCCATGGTAGCGGTTTACTTCATATTAAAAGCGCTCGGGCTCTCGGAGGGCGGTCTCATCCGTCTGGCGCTGATCCTCTGCTATTCCGGCGGTGCGGGCCTGGGATTTCAGATTGCGAAAGGCTTTTTTGATACTATTCCGGTTGCCATCGACGAGGCCGCGCTGCTCGACGGCTGTACCAGATGGCAGATTTTCTGGAAAATGACTCTGCCGCTCAGTAAGCCGGTGATCGTTTACACTGTTCTGACCGCATTTATCGGGCCGTGGGTTGATTTTATTTTCGCGAAAGTCATCTGCCGCGCAAACGCCGATTATTATACGGTGGCCATCGGCCTGTGGAGGATGCTGGAAAAAGAATATATTGACAGCTGGTATACCTGCTTTGCGGCGGGCGCGGTGCTGGTATCCATTCCGATTGCGGCGCTGTTTATGTTTATGCAGCGCTATTATGTGGATGGAATTTCCGGCGCGGTGAAAGGATAGAGAAAACGCGGGAGGAACGATGAGGACGGCAGCAGAATGGAAAGAGCTGTATTTGCAGCCGGGATTTCACGAAAAATACCGGTATGAAGGGCATGATCTGGGGGCCTGCTGCTCTGCGGCCGGGACGCGGTTTTTGCTCTGGAGCCCTGTCGCGGAGGCGGTGACGCTCTGTCTCTACCGGGACGGGGACTGCAGTCCGGTATATCGGAAAATACGGATGCAGAGGCGGGAGAGGGGGGTCTGGTCCTGGGAGACAGAAGAGCCGCTGCACGGGGTCTATTATGATTACAGGCTTATAATCGAGGGGGAGGCGGTGCGTTCCGCCGACCCCTGTGCGAAAGCCTGCGGGGTCAACGGGCGCCGGAGCATGGTGGTCGATCTGGCGCGGACGGAGCCTGAGGGATGGGATGCGGACCGCGCGCCGGAGCAGCCCGCGGAGAGTGTGATCTACGAGCTGCATGTGAAGGAATTCTCCTGGGATGAAAACGGCGGATTTCCGGAGGCGTACCGCGGGACTTACCTGGCATTTTTGTGTGAGGACACGACGCTGGCGGGGGACGGGGAGCATGTCACAGGCTGCGCTTATCTGCGGGAGCTGGGGGTGACGCATCTGCAGCTGATGCCGGTGTATGATTTCGGCTCGGTGGATGAGGCCGGTCCGCGGGACGGTTTCAACTGGGGTTACGATCCGCTCAACTACAATGTGCCGGAGGGCTCCTATTCGACGGATGCATTTCACGGGGAGGTGCGGATCCGGGAACTCAGGGAAATGATACAGTCCCTCCACCGCCAGGGATTCCGGGTGATTATGGATGTGGTTTATAATCATACTTACTCGCTTGATTCCTGGTTTCAGCGGACGGTACCGTGGTATTATTACCGCCTGGAGGATTCCGGCGCCCCTTCGGACGGCTCGGGCTGTGGAAATGATGTGGCGTGTGAGCGCCCGATGTGCGCGGATTATATTCTCGATTCCGTGCTCTACTGGGCGCGGGAATATCATATGGACGGCTTCCGGTTCGACCTGATGGGACTTTTGACAACAGATCTGATGAACCGGATTCAGGCGGCACTGGATGCGGAGTTCGGGCCCGGCGAGAAACTCGTCTACGGGGAGCCCTGGGCTGCCGGCGCAACTGCGATGGAAAATGGTGCAAAGGGAGCCCTGAAAGAAAATTTCGGAATGCTGGATGAAAAAATCGGCATGTTCTGCGACGATACCAGGGATGCCATCAAAGGTTCGGTGTTCGAAAAGAAAGAGCCGGGATTTGTCAGCGGGGCGGAGGGGCTTGCGGGCAGGCTGCTGAATGGCGTGCGCGCGTGGTGCGGTGATAAAGGGGCTGTCGTGAAATCCCCGGCGCAGATTCTGACGTATGTCTCCGCTCACGATAATCAGACGCTGTGGGATAAGCTCGCGGAGACAATTCCGCCGGACCGTCGGGTGTGCGCGGACGCAGATTCCGCCGGACCGGCGGGAGAGGGGAAGAATGTGTTTTTATCCGGTACGGGGGAGTTTACGGGCGGGGAATGGCGGATGCAGGCAAACAGGCTTGCGGCTGCCGTGTATATGACCTGTCAGGGCCGGATTTTTCTTCTCTCCGGCGAGGAATTTGCCCGCACAAAGGAGGGACTTTGCGATTCCTACAACGCTCCTGTGGAGCTGAACCGGCTGGACTGGACGCGGGCGTGGAAACAGCGTGAGCTTGTAAAGTATTATCAGGGGCTGATTGCTCTGCGCAAACAGCTTCCCGGTCTGTGTGATAAAACCAGCCGGGCATGGAAGCGGATTTCCGGCGCCTGGGGGACGGACCGGACGGTTGGATTTTTTGTGGACAACAGTGGAGAGTATCCATCGCGCTGGAGAAAACTGTACATAATATACAACAGCAGGCCTCAGGGGATTGCGGTGTGTGTGCCGGAAGGCCGCTGGGAGGTGCTGGTGGACTTCCGGAGCAGCTTTCTGTGGAAAGCTCCACGGCAGGTGAAGGGGGAGTTATGTGTGCCGCCGGTCAGCGCGCTGGTGCTGGGGCAGGTCCCGGCACCGTCTGTAATGCTATAATATATAGAAGAAACAGGGAGAATGTGGTATGAGATGGATATACGGAAAACATGACTGGAGCACGATGGAGCGGGGGCTGGAAAACTGCTTTCTGATGACGAACGGGCTGGGCGGATTTTCTTCCCTGACGATGACGGGGGCGGTGTCGCGCATTGATCATGCGGTGCTGATGGCCTGCACGAAAGCGCCGAATCACCGTTTTAATCTGGTGCACCGCCTGAAAGAGTGTGTGGAGACGGAATCGGGGAGGACCGTGCTGTCGTGTCAGGAATTTGCGGATGGAAACAGGGAAGAGGGATACAGGTATCTTTCCTGTTTTTCTTATGAAGATACTCCGGTGTGGCAGTATCAGGCCGGCGGTGCTGAGGTTCGCAAAGAGATGGGGCTGGCCCGGGGGCGGAATTGCCTGGCACTCCGCTATCAGATCGTTAACAGGGGGAGAGAGGCGTGCAGACTGCTTGTCACGCCGTTTTTTCAGTTTACCCGCAAAGGAGTATCGCCGGAGGAAACACAGCGTTTTGCCAGAGAGAGCGGCAGATTGTCCGCAAACGGACTGACACTGTATTTCAGGACGGACGGAGAGGTTGTGGACATGCCGGAGGAAACAGAGCGCTATGCCTACCGCTATGACGCCCGTGACGGCAGGAGCGCGGAGGGGCTGGCATGGACTGATCACATGATTGTATGCCGGACAGGGGCCGGGGAGACCGGGACACTGGAGATCATTTATGAGACGGAGCCGTCGCGGGAGACGGCGGATATGCTGTTTGCCGGAATAAAGGATCACCGCCGCAGACTGGCGGAGGAGGCCGGGTTTCGGGCACCCGCTGCGAGGATGCTCTCAGAGAGCGCGGATCAGTTTATCGCCAGAAGAGAATCCACGGGGGGATATACGGTACTGGCGGGATATCCCTTTTTTGAGGACTGGGGGAGGGATACCATGGTGGCGCTGCCGGGGCTTTGCATCGCCACGGGAAGGTACGGTGTGGCGGAGAGTATTCTGCGCACATTTGCGGAATACGAGCGGGACGGCCTGATGCCGAATCTGTTTCCGGAAGGCGGCAGCGAACCGCAGTATAATACGGCGGACGCGGCGCTTTTGTTTCTCAACTGTGTCTGGCTGTATTATGAGGCGACGGGGAATGAAATGTTTGTCCGGGAGATGTATCCTGTGATGGAGCGCATCGTCGATGCCTATATCCGCGGAACGGCGTATGGAATCCATATGGATCCGGACGGTCTGATTATGGCCGGCGAGGGGCTGGCGCAGGTGACCTGGATGGACGTCAGGGCCGGTGACATTCTGCCGACGCCGCGCCACGGCAAACCGGTGGAGATTAATGCGTACTGGTATAATGCGCTGCGGATTATGGAACGCTTTCAGCGTATCGCGGAACACGGGGCGTCGGAGGGGGACGGCGGAGGGACGAAAGGAAAGCGGTGCGCTATAAGGAGAAGCGCCGCGGATTATGCAGCGCTTGCGGAGCAGGCGAAAAAGTCTTTCGCGGAGCAGTTCTGGATGGAGGAAAAGGGGTATCTGAAAGATGTGATCTCAGGCACGCCTGCGGATGTGCAGATGCGGTGCAATCAGATTCTGGCGGTATCAATGCCGTTTTCCATCCTGGATAAGGAAAAGGAGCGGCGCATCGTGGACGCCGTCTATGAAAAACTGTATACGCCATACGGGCTCAGGACGCTGGCGCAGGATGATCCGGAATTTCATCCCAGGTACGGAGGCAGCATGTATGAGCGCGACATGGCTTATCATCAGGGGACTGTGTGGGTGTATCCGCTCGGAGCGTATTATCTGGCGTATCTGAAAGTGCACGGGGGAAGCGGGGAGGCCGCAGGGAAGGTCCGGGAGGACCTGCAGGTTCTGGAGAGCGCGATGCGGGAGGGCTGTATCGCGCAGTTGCCGGAGATTTACGATGGGGAAAATCCCTCTTTTTCGCGCGGCTGTTTTGCGCAGGCGTGGAGTGTCGGAGAGATTCTCAGGGTATATAAAGTGCTGGAAACCGGTCTGCCGCAGGAGTGCTGAATGAGCATGACATCCCTTGTGTTTCTCATGGAATGCGGATATAATGATTCCATTGGGAAAGGAGGAAATGCGGATGTTCTGTGAGGGATTATACGGGCTGCCTTTTGCACGCCGTGGAAGGTCGCGGGCGGTAAATGCGGAGAACCCGACGGGAGAAAAAGGGAGGGGCGGGATGGCTGCCAGCCATCTGGGGCCTTCGAGAAAGGGGAGTCCGTGTCTGCGGGATATCGGGCCGCAGACGACGGTTACGCTGGCGGATATTGAGGGGCCCGGGGTGATACGCCATATCTGGATGACGGTGGATGCGAAGACTTCCGACGCGGACTGCTTTGTGCTCTGCGATCTTATTTTGCGGATGTACTGGGACGACGAGGAGGAGCCGTCGGTCGAGACGCCGCTGGGGGACTTTTTCTGCTGTGGGTTCGGACAGGAATGTCTGGTCAGCTCCATGCCGGTAGTGACCGTGCCGTCGCGCGGGCTGAACTGCTATTTTGCAATGCCGTTTCTGCGCCGTGCGCGCATCACGCTCACCAGCGAACATGCGAATACCATACCGGCATTTTTTTACCAGGTGGATTACTGTCTGTATGATGATCTGCCGGAGGGAACGGAGTATTTCCACGCGCAGTGGAGACGGAACCGGCTGACGACGCCAAAGGAGGATTTTGTGATCGCGGACCTGAAAGGGACGGGAACTTATGCCGGGACCTATCTCGCGCTGACGACGCTGGAGCGCTACTGGTGGGGAGAGGGAGAGGTGAAGTTTTATATCGACGGGGACGGGCAGTACCCGACGATCTGCGGGACTGGGATGGAGGATTATTTTGGCGGTTCGTGGAGCTTCGCCAGACAGGAAGAGGGGCGGACGGTCGAGACGAACTATTCCACACTGTTTCTGGGCTATCCGTTTTATGCGAACCATGACAGTACCGTTTTTAATGCTTATCACAACGATGACTGCCCTCCGATGCGCGGTTTTTACCGGTTTCACATTCCCGATCCGGTGTATTTTGAGGAGGATCTGCGGGTTACGGTGCAGCAGATCGGTGTGTGTCACAGAGGTCTGTTTGAGCGGCAGGATGATGTGGCGTGCGTGGCTTACTGGTATCAGAGGGAGCCGCACAAGACGTTTGGCGGCCTCCCGGGGAAGGAGCAGCGCTGGCCGAGGTGAGCGGGTCTGGTCCGTTCTTCCCCTTATTATTCAAAAAAGTGATTGAAAACGGGACAACAATATGCTATAATAGGCGGAGTTATCAGTGAGGAGCCTTGGGAGGGAATAGCTTTGGAGATTCTGAAGATAATTTTAATGGTTATTTTTATATTGATCAGTCTGGCACTGACAGTCATCATCCTGATGCAGGAGGGGAAGTCGGCAGGACTCGGCGCGATTGCAGGAGCGGCGGATACCTACTGGGGAAAGAATAAAGGACGTTCGATGGAGGGAATGCTGGTACGGCTCACCAGGGTCTGTGTCATTCTGTTTCTCGTCCTCGCTGCCGTCCTTAATATGGGAATCTTTTAGGAGAAAAAGCTGCCGTGCGGAGTACGGCAGCTTTTTTGCGCACAGCCCCGGACAGGTGTATATGACGGGAAGCGTTCTTCTGCCCGCCTCCTGCCGGATGAATGCGTGACGGGGCCGATACAGGAAAGGAGTTTTATGGAACAGGAGATTTTAAAAGAGAGAAAAGAGACAATTTACCGGTTTATCTGCGATGAGCTTTATGTGCCGATGAAAATGCGGGAGATCGCGATGGTGTTAAATATTCCGCGGCCGCAGCAGAAGGAGCTGAAGGAGGTTCTCGACGCGCTGCTTGCGGAGGGCAGGGTCGAGATCACCCCGAAAGGGAAATATCACAAAGTGGAAGGAAATTATCTGACGGGTATTTTTACCGCGCATCCGAGAGGGTTCGGGTTTGTCACGGTGGAAGGAGAGGAAGCGGATATTTTTATTCCGGAGGCGCATGTGAACGGGGCGCTTCACAGGGATACCGTGCAGGTGTCGCTGGATGCGGATGGCTCCCGCGGAAAGTCTGCAAAGAATGGAGGCAGACGGCGGGAGGGAACGGTGGTAAAGGTCATTTCACGCGGAATCAGTCAGATGGTCTGCACATATCAGGACAATGAGACGTTTGGGTTCGCAGTGCCGGACGATCCGAAGTTCGGGAGAGATATTTTTATTCCGGTGGAGCGGTCAAAGGGAGCCGTCACGGGCCACAAGGTCGTAGTGGAGCTGACGGATTTCGGCGGGAAGGATAAAAAGCCGGAGGGGAAGGTTACGGAGATTCTGGGGCATATCAACGATCCCGGTGTGGATATTCTCTCGGTAGTGCGGGCGTATGAGCTGCCGGAGGGATTTCCGGAGCGTGTTTTAAAGCAGGCGGAGCGCGTGGCGAAGGACGTGAGCGCCGCGGATATGGAAGGACGGATGGATCTTCGGGACTGGCAGACCGTGACGATTGACGGGGAGGATGCAAAGGACCTGGATGATGCGATTACGCTGACGCGCGAGGGAGAGCATTATAAGCTGGGAGTTCATATCGCGGACGTGACCAATTATGTGCAGGAGCACAGCGCGCTGGACGTCGAGGCGCTTAAGCGGGGGACTTCCGTTTACCTTGTGGACCGTGTGATCCCCATGCTGCCGCACAGGCTCTCAAACGGGATCTGTTCGCTGAATGCGGGGGAGGACCGGCTGGCGTTAAGCTGCATTATGACGATCGACCGGAAAGGAAATGTCACGGATCATGTGATTGCCGGAACGGTCGTGCGGGTGGATAGCCGGATGAGCTATACCAGCGTAAAGAAAATCCTTCTGGATCACGATGAGGAGGAGTGCAGGAAGTATGAGGCGCTGGTGCCCATGTTTGAGCAGATGCGGGAGCTGGCGGAGATTCTTCGGAAAAAGCGGATGAGCCGGGGATCGATCGATTTTGATTTTCCGGAAACGAAAATCATCCTGGACGGGGAGGGCAGGCCTGTCCGGATTGAGCCTTATGAGAGGAACGTGGCGACGAAAATAATAGAAGACTTTATGCTGATTGCCAATGAGACCGTGGCGGAGGATTTTTTCTGGCAGGAGCTGCCGTTTATATACCGGACCCATGACAATCCGGATACCGAAAAGATCCGGAAGCTCTCGACATTTATCAATAATTTCGGATACTCCATCCGCGTCGGGCAGGAGGAGATCCATCCGAAGGAGCTCCAGAAGCTGCTGGAGAAGATCGGGGATACGCCGGAGGAGGCGCTGATCAGCCGTCTGACGCTGCGCTCGATGAAGCAGGCAAAGTACAGTACGGAGGGGACGGGGCATTTCGGGCTCGCAGCGTCCTGCTACTGCCATTTTACGTCGCCGATCCGCCGGTATCCGGATCTGCAGATTCACCGGATTATCAAAGATAATCTGCGGGGAAGGATGAATGCGGAGAAAATCGCGCATTACGAGGGGATTCTGCCGGAGGTGGCGAAGCATTCCAGTGAGACGGAGCGCCGCGCCGACGAGGCGGAGCGCGAGACGGAAAAGCTCAAAAAAGTGGAGTATATGGAACAGCACATCGGCGAGGTATTCGGGGGAGTGATATCCGGTGTAACCGAGTGGGGATTTTTTGTCGAACTTCCCAGCACGGTGGAGGGCCTGGTGCATGTGACGGCGCTTGAGGGGGACTATTTCCGCTATGACGCAAATGCATATGAGCTCGTCGGGGAGGCGACAGGAAAACGCTACAAACTGGGACAGAAGATCAGGGTTAAGGTGGAGCGCACGGACAGGATTCTGCGCACGATAGATTTTAAGGTGGAAGAGGAGGAGTGAGCGGTGACGGTTCCGCCGGGCGGGATGTTTTCCCTCCCGCTGCGGAACTTTCTGTTTTTTCCGGCGGCACATTTTTGCGCCGCGTGAAAGGTCTGTATGAAACCGAAAGATAAGCGGAAAGAAATTTAAAGAATTCTTAAAGTTTTTTTAAATGCATATTTTTCACGAAAAGATGTGTTACAATCTCGATGAATTGTAAAATACAGGTATAAGGGAGAACAGGGATGAAAGACAAAAATGCAGTGACTGTGAAACCAAAGAAGAAAAAGTTTGTACTGCCCGTCATACTGCTGGCTGTGGCTGTGGCGGCAGTGCTGATTGCCAGAAGTGTATATAAAAAACCGGATCAGGCGGCGACAGAGACGACAGCGGTGGAGATACAGCCGGTGCAGAAGAGAGATCTTTCCGATACGATCTCTTTAAAGGGCACGATCGCCGGGGCCAGCCGGACTAATGTGACTTCCAGAGCTGTGTCGGAGATTACGGCGCTCAATGTGCAGCTCGGGGATATCGTAAAAGAGGGAGATCTGCTCTGTACGCTCGATCCGGCTTCCATCCGGGAAAAGATTTCAGCGATAGAAAAAAATATCTCCAATACCCGGACGGCGAAAAGCATCAGCAGCCGGCAGGCGTCGGAAGCAGTCCGGAGGGCGAAGGAAGACCAGGAGAGGGAGCTGGCGGTAGCGCAGCAGGAGATTACATATGCCGAGGAGGCCTGTGCCGGCACACAGATGATGTTTGACAAAGAGGAAGTTGATTTCCAGACACTGGTCGCTGCGCAGCGGGCCGTGGAGACGGCAAAGCAGAATTATAATAACATTCTGATTTCGACGAACCGTGCGATTTCAGATGCGCAGCTGGCCCTGCAGCAGGAGAGTTACAGTGAGTCCGATACCGTTTCAAAGGATGAGCTGAATGATCTGCGCAAACAGCTGACTGACTGCGAGGTCAAGGCGCCGTGTGGCGGTGTCGTGACGGCGGTCAATGTGTCTGTCGGCGATGTGAATGCGGAGAAAGTGACGATTTTAACAATCGAGGATACGAGTGAACTGAAGCTTGTGACGACTGTTTCCGAGGCGGATATCCTGAAGCTCAGGGAGGGCATGAAAGCGGTTGTGACGGCGGATGCCACGGGCGAGGAGGAGATCACCGGGAAGGTATCGCGTGTTGTGCGTGTTAAGAATCAGGGAACCGGCGACCAGCAGGGGGCGTCCGGGGGCGGATATTCTGTGGAGGTGTCGATCGGCAGCAGCAGTCTTCTGGTCGGAATGGAAGCCAGGGTAAAGATTATGATCAAGGAAAAAGGGCGGGTGCTCGCAGTCCCGTATGACCTTGTGATGTATGATGAGAACGGCGGCGCCTATGTCCTCGTGGCGGAGCCGAAGGAAGACGGTTCCGCAGTTGTGGTCCGGAAGAATATCGAGCCGGGTGAGGAAGTGGATTATTATATGGAAGTCACCGGCGGCGATTTAAAAGAGGGCGATCAGATGATTTATGATTATACCCGTACCATCACGGAGGGGCAGACGCTGACGGCTGAACAGATGACTGTCAGCGGGAATGCGGAGGGCGCCGGCGGGGCTGACGGCGGCAGTGACGAAACATCAGGAAGCATGGGGGCAGAGGCGGAATAGTGAGTGAAGCAGTAATCCGAATGGAAAATATAATCAAACGATATTATATCGGAAAGCCCAACGAGCTTGAAATTCTCCACGGAATCAGCCTGTGCGTGCAGAAGGGCGAATTTATGTCCATTGTCGGGGAATCAGGGTCCGGAAAAAGTACGCTGATGAACATAATCGGTGTGCTGGACCGCCAGACGGAGGGCGAGTACTATCTGGAAGGCCAGGATGTCAACGGTATGACGGATGAGGTGCGCAGCGCGGTCCGCAACCGCAGGATCGGTTTTGTGTTCCAGAATTTTAACCTTCTTCCCAGGGCGAACGCGATCAAAAATGTGATGGTTCCCCTGATGTATGGAAGGGAAAAGGTCAGGGATCAGAAAGAGCGCGCGATGGAGATGCTTAAGATGGTTGGCATGGAGGAGCGCGCCGGGCACCGGCCAAATGAGCTTTCCGGCGGGCAGAAGCAGCGTGTGGCGATTGCGCGGGCGATGATCAATGATCCTGCCATTATTCTTGCGGACGAACCGACAGGGGCGCTCGATTCCAGGACGGGTCATCTGGTCATGGACCTGTTTCACAAGCTGCACGAGGAGCAGGGAAAGACGATTGTGCTGATCACCCACTCCCAGGAGCTTGCGTCAGAGACACAGCGGATTGTGACGCTGCTCGACGGGGATATTGTGGCGGATAAGGGAGGTGCGCGGGAATGATTCTGGAAAATATCAAAGAGGCGTTCGCCAGCATTCTGAGTAATAAAATGCGTTCCCTTCTGACGATGCTGGGCATTATCATCGGCGTCAGCTCCGTGATTATTATCACGACGATCGGCGGTTCCATCCAGAGCACACTGACGGCTACCCTCAATTCAATGGGGGGAAATATGATCTCTGTCTATGTGCAGGCGAGATACCCGGAGACCGAAGAGGACTGGGCGACCTGGACCTATCCGGATATGCGCGAGGAGGATTATGTGTCCCAGGAGATGATCGACGGACTGATTGCGGCATATCCGGATGAGATCACCGGAATTGCGGCGCAGAACTATCTCGGTTCCGGCCAGGTAAAAGATGAAGCGGACGCGGATATTTATGCAAATGTCAGCATAAACGGCATTACGCCGGAGTATCTGAGTTATATGAAGCTGAAAATACGCCGCGGACGCAATCTCACCGCTGAGGATAATGCGGGAAGAAAGCGGGTCTGTGTGATTGCCGACACGATGGTAAAAAATTATTTTGGCGACAGCAACCCGATCGGCGAACAGATTTCCGTTGCCACGGAGACAGGGGTCTTTGATTTTGTGGTAGTGGGTGTTTACGAGTATAATCAGGCCCTGTTTGGCAGAGTGGACGTCACGGTCGCGGAGAAAGACCGCTCGACGGAGATGATGATACCGCTCCAGACCTGCTTTAAGCTGCAGGGAAAGGATCAGAGCGGATACGAGTATTTCAATCTGATGGTCGCGCCGCTCGCGGATGTGGAAAAGGCGACCGCGGATGTGATCACCTATTTTGAGGAAGTGTACTCAAGGAACGATAAGTTCAATATTTACGCCTATAATATGGCTTCTGATATGGGAATGATCAACACGGTGATCAATGTGATTACGATCGCGGTGTCCGGTATCGCGGCGATTTCCCTGATTGTGGGCGGTGTCGGTGTCATGAATATTATGCTGGTATCCATCACGGAGCGCACGAGGGAGATCGGTGTCCGCATGGCGCTGGGGGCAAAGCGGGGCACGATCCGGATGCAGTTTGTGATTGAGGCGATTGTGCTCTGCCTGATCGGCGGCATGATCGGGGTCACGATCGGGATTGCCGTCGGGGCGCTGCTGGGGCAGATTGCCGGATTTGTAATTCAGAACATGTATGCGGATTATTCAAGCTACATCATCATGGATGTGCACCCGTCGGGACAGGCGATCATACTTTCCATGTTTTTCTCCATGCTGACCGGGATCTTTTTCGGGTATTATCCGGCCAACAAGGCAGCGAAAATGGAAGTGATCGACGCGCTGCGGTATGAATAATGAAAAAAATATAACGGCTGTCTTTTCAGTCAGCCGGGCGCGCCGGAATGTCCGGAGCATCCGGAAAGCAGTCCTGTTCCTGTCTGTGGAGCGGGGCTGCTTTTGTCTGGGAAAAGCGAAGTCCCGGAATGGCAAATCTAAAAAATCTATAAAAACCGAAAAATTCCAATATTCCCTGTTGACAAAAAAATACGATGGTGCTATCTTAAGTACATGGATGTTAGCACTCCACAAGAATGAGTGCTAATAAAAGAAACAGAAACTGCATATACTCATACCAGTACGAATCACAGGCAGATGGAGATATGGAATGGATGATTACGAATTAGATGAGCGAAAAACGAAGATACTGAATGCGATTATCCGCACTTATCTGGAGACCGGAGAGCCGGTTGGTTCGCGGACCATTTCCAAATACACGGATCTGAATTTAAGCTCCGCGACCATCCGCAATGAGATGGCAGACCTGGAAGAGCTGGGGTACATCCTGCAGCCTCACACTTCCGCCGGCCGGATCCCGTCGGACAGAGGATACCGCTTCTATGTGGACCATCTGATGGAGGAGAAGAGCCGGGAAGTGGATGACATGAAGCGTTTTGTCATCGAGCACACGGAGAAAATGGATCAGGTGCTGCAGCAGGTTGCAAAGCTGCTCGCGAATAATACGAATTATGCGACGATGGTCACGGCGCCAAGTTATCACCGCAATAAGGTGAAGTTCATTCAGCTCTCCAGCGTGGATGTGGAGCAGATTCTGGCGGTAATTGTTCTTGAGGGGAACCTTGTCAAGAACAAGATTATCCCGGTCTCAGAGCCGCTGGACAACGAGACGATGCTCAGGCTCAACATCCTCTTAAATTCCAGCTTAAACGGTCTCGCGCTGCAGGAGATCAATCTGGGGACGATCGCGAAGCTCAAGGAGCAGGCGGGCATCCACAGCGATATAATCAGCAATGTGCTGGACGCGGTGGCCGAGGTTATGAGTCCGGATGAGGACATCCGCATCTATACCAGCGGGACGACCAATTTTTTCAAATATCCGGAGCTGAGCGATTCCGAGAAGGCGAGTGAGCTGATTTCCGCGTTTGAGGAAAAACAGCAGCTGGCAAGTCTTGTGACTGAGAATCTGCTGGAGGAAGAGAACACGGGGATTCAGGTTTATATTGGAAATGAGAGCCCGCTTCAGACGATGAGGGACTGCAGTGTCGTGACAGCGACCTATGAGCTGGGCGAGGGTGTCCGCGGGACGATCGGTATTGTCGGCCCCAAGCGGATGGATTATGAAAAAGTCATGGATAACCTCAAGGTTCTGAAGAAATCCCTCGACGGGATTCTCGATAAGCCGGGAGGCAGAACATAGAAAGGTGGCCTGAGATGTCAGAAAAGAACGAGAAGATCGCGGAAGAAATGGCGGGAGTGCCGGAAGCGGAAGAAAAAAAACGCGGGCCGGTGGCCGTCATGACAGATGCGGAGGAGTCAGCCGGAGAAGTTTCCGGTGCGGAAGAGGAAAAGAGCGCGGAGACAGAACCGGAGGCGCCGTCCGGAGCTGAGGAAGGCTGCGGGGAGGCGGAAGCTTCTGCGGACGACGAAGCGGAAGAAACGGAAGACGGAGAGGAAGCGGAGCAGAAGGCTTCCGGTAAATCCGGGGAGAAGCGCGGGTTTTTCCGAAAGAAAAAGGACAAAAAAGATGAACAGATCGAGGAGCTCACCGATAAGCTGAAACGCCAGATGGCCGAATTTGACAATTTCCGCAAGCGCACGGACAAAGAAAAGACCCAGATGTATGATATGGGCGCGAAGAGCATTATCGAAAAGATGCTTCCGGTGGTGGATAATTTTGAGCGAGGGCTCGCCGCGGTGCCGGAGGAGAGCAGGGAAGACGCTTTTGTCACTGGCATGGATAAGATTTACAAGCAGCTTATGACGGAGCTCGAGGCGATCGGTGTGAAGCCGATCGAGGCGGTCGGGCAGGAATTTGACCCGGAATACCACAATGCGGTAATGCAGGTGGAGAGCGGGGAATATGAGTCCGGTATTGTGGCGCAGGAGCTGCAGAAGGGCTATCTGTACAAGGATTCTGTTGTCAGACACAGCATGGTGGCTGTTGTATCATAGATTATAATGCATTGTTTTTATAGTTCAGGAGGAAAAAATCATGGGAAAAATTATCGGGATTGATTTAGGGACAACAAACAGCTGCGTGGCAGTTATGGAGGGCGGGAAACCGACCGTTATCGCTAATCAGGAGGGAGCGAGGACGACGCCGTCCATCGTTGCATTCACCAAGACGGGGGAGCGCCTCGTCGGTGAGCCGGCAAAGCGTCAGGCTGTCACGAACGCGGAGAAGACCATTGCCTCGATCAAGCGGCACATGGGAACTGATTACAAGGTAAAAATCGACGACAAACAGTATTCCCCGCAGCAGATATCAGCCATGGTGCTTCAGAAGCTGAAAACGGACGCGGAGGGGTATCTGGGTGAGAAGGTGACGGAGGCCGTGATCACGGTTCCCGCATATTTCAACGACGCACAGCGTCAGGCGACAAAGGACGCCGGAAAGATAGCAGGCCTTGATGTAAAGCGTATTATCAACGAGCCGACTGCGGCGGCGCTCGCATACGGGCTGGACAATGAAAAAGAGCAGAAGATCATGGTATACGATCTCGGCGGCGGTACATTCGATGTCTCGATCATCGAGATCGGCGACGGCGTGATCGAAGTGCTGGCGACGAACGGAGATACCCGCCTCGGCGGCGACGACTTTGACAATAAAGTCACACAGTGGATGATCGACGAGTTCAAAAAGGCGGAGGGCGTGGACCTTTCTTCCGACAAGATGGCTTTACAGAGACTGAAAGAGGCGGCGGAAAAAGCAAAGAAAGAGCTCTCCTCCGCGACGACGACGAATATCAACCTGCCGTTTATCACGGCGACCTCGGAGGGGCCGAAGCATTTTGACATGAACCTCACCAGGGCAAAATTCGACGAGCTGACCCATGATCTGGTGGAGCGGACCGCGACTCCGGTGCAGAACGCGATGCGCGATGCCGGACTGAATAATTCAGATCTTGGCCAGGTGCTTCTGGTCGGCGGTTCCACACGTATCCCGGCAGTGCAGGATAAGGTGAGACAGCTGACGGGCAGGGAGCCCAGCAAATCCTTAAATCCGGATGAGTGTGTCGCAATCGGCGCATCCGTACAGGGCGGAAAGCTCGCCGGGGACGCAGGCGCGGGGGAAATTCTTCTTCTGGACGTCACACCGCTCTCCCTCTCGATTGAGACAATGGGCGGCGTTGCGACAAGGCTGATTGAGCGCAACACGACAATTCCGACCAAGAAGAGCCAGATCTTCTCGACGGCTGCGGATAACCAGACGGCTGTGGATATTAATGTCGTGCAGGGAGAGCGCCAGTTTGCAAGGGACAACAAATCGCTCGGGCAGTTCCGTCTCGACGGGATCCCGCCGGCACGCCGCGGTGTGCCGCAGATCGAGGTGACATTTGATATCGACGCGAACGGTATTGTGAATGTCTCCGCAAAAGACCTTGGGACAGGAAAAGAGCAGCATATCACGATCACGGCTGGTTCCAATATGTCGGATGACGAGATCGACAGGGCAGTGCGCGAGGCTGCGGAGTACGAGGCGCAGGATCGCAAACGCAAAGAGGCGATTGACGCGAGAAATGACGCGGATTCCTTTGTATTCCAGACACAGCAGGCTCTCGATCAGGTCGGGGCAAATCTGGATGCGGCTGACAAGTCAGAGGTGGAAAACGATGTGAATGCGGTCAGGTCTTTCCTCGACGCACATCAGAATGCGGAGGAGATGACGGAGGCGGATGTCGCAGAACTGAAGTCCCTGCAGGAGAAGCTGACGCAGAGCGCGCAGAAGGTATTTGCGAAGATGTATGAGCAGACACAGGCTCAGGGCGCGGCGGGCGCAGGTCCGGATATGAGCGGCATGGGCGGCGCGGCAGATGCAGGCTCTGCGGATGATGACGTTGTGGATGCCGACTTTAAGGAGGTATAAATTATCGTTTCCGTCTTCTCCGGCAGTGCTGCCGGAGAGCGGGAGCGGCACGTGCCGGCAGGAGAGCCTGTCGCCGCAGGCGGTTACAGACGGCGGACGGGAGCTTATCCGCCGGCATGTCAGGGGGTTTCCGGATGGCAGCATCCGGAAACCCCTGTGTGCGGTAAAGAGGCGTGATCTGCAGTGTGCCGGTGCCGGGCGGTCAGGGAGTGTCCGGACGCCGGAAAACAGGGATTTTGAAAAGAGGGAGCGTTATGGCGGAGAAAAGAGATTATTATGAAGTCCTTGGTGTGAGCAAAACGGCATCGGACGCTGATATCAAGAAGGCATTCCGCGTTCTTGCCAAAAAGTATCATCCTGATATGAATCCTGGCGATAAAGAGGCGGAAACCAGATTTAAGGAGGCGCAGGAAGCGTACGCGGTGCTAAGCGACGCGGAAAAGCGCAGACAGTATGACCAGTTCGGCCACGCCGCATTTGACGGGTCCGGCGGGGGAGGCGGGTTTGACTTCTCCGGTATGGATATGGGGGATATTTTTGGCGACATCTTTGGCGACTTTTTCGGGGGCGGTTCGCGCAGAAGGGCGAATGACGGCCCGATGAAAGGGGCAAATTTAAGGACCAGTATCCGGATCACTTTCGAGGAAGCTGTCTTCGGCTGTGAAAAGGAGATAGAGATGGTCTTAAAAGATGAGTGCAGGACCTGTCATGGAACCGGAGCGAAGCCGGGCACGAATCCGGAGACCTGTTCGAAGTGCGGCGGCAAGGGGAAGGTTGTGTTTACCCAGCAGTCCTTCTTTGGAACGGTACAGAATGTGCAGAGCTGTCCGGACTGTAACGGTTCCGGGAAAATCGTGCGCGAAAAATGTCCGGACTGCCGTGGGACCGGCTATATCGCAAATAAAAAGAAGATTCAGGTATCAATTCCGGCCGGTATTGATAATGGACAGAGCGTCCGCATCCGCGACAAGGGGGAGCCGGGCGTAAACGGGGGACCGCGGGGCGATCTTCTTGTGGAAGTCGTGGTATCCCGCCATCCGGTGTTCCAGCGTCAGGATATGCATATTTATTCGACCGCCCCGATTACTTACGCGCAGGCGGCGCTGGGCGGTGAGATACGAATCAGCACGGTGGACGGCGATGTGCTCTACGAGGTGAAGCCGGGCACCCAGACGGATACCAGGATCCGCCTGAAAGGGAAAGGCGTGCCCTCTCTGAGGAACAAAGCGCTGCGCGGCGACCATTACGTCACGCTGATCGTGCAGGTGCCGACCAGCCTGGGCGCGGACGCGAAGGAAGCGCTCCGCAGATTTGACGAGCTGACGGGGGATTCCTTAAACCGCGCGGGGAAGGATAGCGGCGCCGCGAAGCATGAAAAGAAGAAAAAGAAGGGATTTATGGATAAAATCAAGGAATTGTGAAAATTGTCTATTGACTTTTGTACTAGATATAGTATTATGACGATATCCGGTAACTAATGCTGGTAGTTTGATTTTACAGCAGTCTGGTTTTTTGTGTCCGGCGCGTCACGGCTTCCGCGGCGTTCCGGACACGGTGAGGAGAGGATATCGTGCAGCAGTCAGCAGCGAAAATGAGCGAGCCCAATGTCATTTATCCGCAGTGGTGTCTCAGCGAGGAGGAGGAAATAGACCGCAAAAGACAGAAGCTGAGGGAGGAGAGGCGTGAGCTTGAAAAAGAACGCCGGAATCTGGAGCGGGAAAGACAGGATTTTCTGATCGAGAAGCGCGCGGAGGACCGGCGTATTGAGACGGAGCGCCATCTCTTCGAGATGAAATGGAAGATTCTGGAGGAAGAGATCAAAAAACTCGCCGTGGAAAAACAGCAGTTTGAAAAGCAGCGCAGTTTTTACCGGTATGTGAGCGCCCACGAAAAGAAGGAGCGGGCGACTGCGGAGCCGCGCACATTTGCGAAGGCGATGTTCTTTGCCGGCGTTTCGAGCGAGCAGGCGCTGAAAAAGAGGTACAAGGATCTGATCAAAATCTATCATCCGGACAATCTGGGCGGGGATAACGGCATGATTCAGGAAATCAACCGGGAATACGACAGGTTAAAGCAGAGATACCGGTAGAATACAACAGGGAAATGGAAAGAGGGCATATGTCCTCTTTTTTGCGTTGCCGGCCGGCTCACAGGATACCGCGGCCGTGACAGGCAGAAAAATGTACGGACAATGTGTGGCCGGAATCTGCGGGCAGCGGCGCACGGGCATCAGCGTGCGGGGGGAAGAAAGTCCTTGCACAGGTCCGGGATAAATGGCATAATAGTTGCAGTACAGATACAGGGCAGAAATGAGGAAAAGGATGACCAGAGAAGAATTCAGACAACTTACAAATAACGGACCGGTTGTGCTGGACGGGGCGACGGGGTCGAATCTGCAGAAGGCGGGGATGCCGGTGGGCGTCTGTCCGGAACAGTGGATTCTTGAGAACCCGGAGGTTCTTGTGGCTCTCCAGGAGGCGTATGTGAAAGCAGGGACAGATATTTTATATGCGCCGACTTTCACGGCCAGCCGGGTGAAGCTGGAGGAATACGGTCTGGCAGACCGGCTTGACGGGATGAACCGTGCGCTTGTCGCGCTCTCGCGGCGGGCGGCGGGCGGGCGGGCTCTGGTGGCCGGCGATCTCACCATGACGGGGAGGCAGCTGTACCCCATCGGGGAGATGCGGTTTGAGAGACTGGTGGATATATACCGCGAGCAGGCCGGAGTGCTTGTGCAGGCGGGTGTTGATCTGTTTGTGGTGGAGACGATGATGAGTCTGCAGGAGTGCAGGGCGGCTCTTCTCGCCATCCGGGAGGTCTGTGATCTTCCGGTTATGGTTTCCCTGACTTATAATGAGGATGGCAGGACGCTTTACGGGACAGACCCCGTGACGGCGGTCGTCACGCTCCAGAGCCTTGGCGCGGATGCCGTGGGGATGAACTGTTCGACCGGACCGGAGGCGATGCTTTCCCCAGTCCGGGAGATGGCGGCTGTTGCGACGGTTCCGCTGCTTGTGAAGCCGAATGCCGGGATGCCGGAGCTGGAGGACGGCGCGACGGTCTACCGGACCGCTCCGGAAGAGTTTGCCGCCGTGGGTGCACAGCTGGTGGATGCCGGGGCGTCCGTCATCGGCGGCTGCTGCGGGACGACGCCGGAGCATATCAGCGCCTTAAGCCGGGCTGTGGCCGGGAAGCGGGTGCGCCAGCCGCTGAAGCGCAGGAGACGCATTCTGACCTCGGAGCGCAGATCGGTGGAAATCTGCCCGGGCGGGAGATTTCTGGTGATCGGGGAGCGGATTAATCCCACCGGAAAAAAGCAGCTGCAGGCGCAGCTGCGGGAGGGACGTCTGGACATGGTGCGCGCAATGGCGGCGGAGCAGGAGGAAAACGGGGCGGACATTCTCGATATCAATCTGGGAATGAACGGAATCGACGAGAAAGAGCAGATGATCGCGGCGGTTTATGAGGTGACTTCCGCGGTGGACTGCCCGCTGTGCATTGATTCCAGCCATGTGGACGTTATCGAGGCTGCGCTGCGCATTTATCCGGGCCGCGCTCTGATCAATTCCATTTCCATGGAAAAAGATAAAATGGAAAAACTGCTCCCCGTCGCGAAAAAATACGGGGCCATGTTTATCCTGCTCCCGCTCTCGGACGCGGGGTTGCCGCAGAGTGCGGAAGAAAAGCATGGCATTATCCGCGCGGTGCTCGCGGAGGCGGAAAAGAACGGCCTGGAGAGGGAGGACGTGATTGCTGACGGGCTGGTGGCCACCGTCGGGGCCAGTCCGACGGCTGCCCTGGAGTGTTTTGAGACGTTTGCCTACTGCAGGGAAGAGCTCGGTCTGCCAACCGTCTGCGGACTTTCCAATATCTCGTTCGGTCTGCCGGAGCGCAGCTATATCAATACCGCATTTCTCACAATGGCGATCGCAAACGGGCTCACGATGGCGATCGCGAATCCGTCGCAGGATCTGCTGATGAATGCGGCTCTTGCCTCGGATCTGCTTCTGAACAGGGAAGGGAGCGATATCCGCTATATCGGGCGCATGAACCTTCTTCGCGGGAGAGACGGGGGAGCAGGCGCGGCGCAGACGTCAGGTGCGGTATCACCGGAACCGGGCGCCGGGAGAGCGGCGGGCGCGGATGTCCCGAAAGACCGGACGGGGGCGGAACGGCAGCCGCAAAGCGGCGCGGCGAATCCATCCGCCGTATACGCCGCCGTGCTGAAGGGGAGAAAAGGCTCGATTTTAGATGAGGTGAAGAAGCTTCTCGCAGACGGGCGCAGGCCGGATGAAATCATCAACGGGGAACTGATCCCCGCGATCGGGGAAGTCGGTGAGCTGTTCGACCAGCAGAAGTATTTTCTCCCGCAGCTGATTTCGTCTGCGAATGCGATGAAGATTGCGATAGAGTATCTGGAGCCGATGCTTGCGGAAGACACACGGGAGGAGAAGGCTGTGATTGTCCTGGCGACCGTGGAGGGAGATATCCATGATATCGGGAAGAATCTGGTGGCTCTGATGCTCAAAAACTATGGATACCGTGTGACAGATCTGGGCAGGGATGTCCCGGCGGAGCGTATTGTGGAGACGGCGATGCGCGAGGGCGCGCAGATCATCGGCCTGTCGGCGCTGATGACAACCACAATGATGCGGATGAAAGAGGTGATCGGGCTTGCGCGCGAGAGGGGATGCACGGCCAGGATTGTGATCGGCGGGGCTGCGATTACGGAAAGCTTTGCAGAGGAAATCGGCGCGGACGGTTATTCCGGGGACGCGGCGGAGTGCGTGAAGCTGGTGGAACGGCTTCTGGGGTAAGGAGGAAACGGGAATGTACCATTGCCATTTACATGTCTATCTGCTGGGGCGGCAGTGCAGGATATTTGAGATGATAAAAGAGATGCCTCCTCTGGAGCATTTTACGCATGAATTTCTGGAGAGCGGTGCGGTGGAGGAGCATCTGGCGAAGAAGGCTGATGTTATTATTGCCGCTCCGGGGGGAGCGTGCGATACACAGACAGTACAGGAGCTCCGGAGGGCCGCGCGGGAGGATGCGGAGGTGATAGTGCTGGCTGAGCGGGAGTGCGCGGAGGCGTTCTGGGAGATTTCCCGGGGGATTCAGGATCTGTGGCTTCTGCCGATGCCGGACGCGGAGGTGCGTTTCCGCTTCCGGAGATGGCAGGAGACGTGCAGAATGCGCATGGACTTCCGCCAGACGAGCCATTATCTCGAGGCGACGATCAATAATGTTCCGAATCTCGTCTGGTACAAGGATAAAAACGGTATTCACGAGAAAGTCAACGACAGTTTCTGCCGGACGGTCGGCAAGACAAAGCAGCAGGTGGAAGGCCGCGGACATGCCTACATCTGGGATGTCGAACACGACGATCCGGCCTGTATCGAGTCCGAGCGGGAGGTGATGGAGAAGCGGCAGACCTGCATCTCGGAGGAAGTCATTGAGACCGGGGCGGGACGGCGGACGCTGATGACATACAAATCCCCGATCTATGATTTTGACGGCAGCGTGGCGGGCACTGTGGGAGTGGCGATTGATGTGACGCAGGAGCGCGCGTACCAGCGGGAGATTGTGGAAAAAAACCGCACGCTGGAAAAGATTTTTACCACGATTGACTGCGGGGTGCTCTGCCACAGCGTGGACGGCTCGCAGATTCTGAGCGTTAACCGGGCCGCGCTCACGATTCTGGGTTACCGGTCGCAGGAAGAAATGATATCTGACGGGTTTGACATGGTTGCAGGCTCCGTTCTGGAGCAGGATAAAATAAGGCTGCAGAGCGATATCCGGAAGTTAAAAAAAGAAGGGGACAGCGTCAGCGTGGAATACCGCGTGCGGCACAGGGACGGAAAAATACTGCATGTGATGGGCAATGTCAAGCTTCTGATGGAAGGCGGCAGACTGTTTTATCAGCGTTTCCTTCTGGACTGCACCGACAGGAAGCTGCGGGAGGAGCGGAATGAAAAGCGTCAGGCCGAGCTGGTCCGCGCGCTGACCGTCGATTTCAGCATTGTCTGCTATTTTAATCTGGAGACGGGGAATGGCTTTCCTCTTCGCAGTGAGGAGGAGGATGGCCGTGCTTTCATTCCTGTTTCCGGCAAAAAGATTTCTTATGCGGACAGTATGGAGCGCTACATACAGGAGATTGTGCACGAGGAGGATCGCGAAATGCTGCGGCAGGCCGCCTCTGCAGAATGTGTAAAGAAGGAGCTGGCGGAAAAAAAGATCTATTATGTGCAGTACCGCGTGCGCCTTAAGGGCGAGGTGCAGTATTTCCAGCTGAAGGCGGTGCGGACCGGAAAGCGGGAAGAGCAGACGGGGATAGTTCTGGGAATCCGGAGCGTGGACGAGGAAACCCGGGCTGCGATGGAGAAGAAAAAACTGCTGGAAAATGCGCTGCAGCAGGCCAACCGGGCCAGCCGGGCGAAAAGCGTTTTTCTCTCCAACATGTCGCACGACATCCGCACACCGATGAATGCGATTGTCGGATTTACAGCCCTGGCCATCACGCATATCGACTACCGGGAGCGCGTGGAGGAATATCTGAAAAAGATTATGACCTCGGGAAATCATCTGTTAAGCCTGATCAACGACGTACTGGATATGAGCCGGATCGAGAGCGGCAAAATGCATCTCGACGAAAAGCCGTGCTGCCTGCCGGATATTCTGCACGGGCTGCGCAATATACTCCAGGCGGATATCCACGCAAAACAGCTTGAGCTTTATATTGACGCCGTGGATATCCTGGACGAGGAGATCTTCTGCGACAAGCTGCGCTTAAACCAGGTGCTTTTAAACCTGCTGAGCAATGCCGTCAAGTATACGGCGGCGGGCGGGATTGTCAGCATGCGGATCCGGGAGACGGCCGGCGCTCCGGGCGGGTATGCAAATTATGAATTTCATATCCGGGATACCGGGGTCGGCATGAGCGAGGAGTTTGTGTCGCACATTTTTGAACCGTTTGAGAGGGAAAAGAGCAGCACCATCAGCGGAATCCAGGGGACCGGACTGGGAATGGCGATCACGAAAAATATTGTTGATATGATGAACGGCACAATCGAAGTAAAAAGCGAACAGGGACATGGCACGGAGGTGACGGTCTGCTTTACATTCCGCCTGAATTCCGGGGCGAAGGAGCCGCAGGACATTCCGCAGCTGAAGAACTGCAGGGCGCTGGTGGTGGACGATGATTTTAATACCTGCGACAGTGTCAGTTATATGCTCGGGCAGATCGGAATGCGCGCCGAGTGGACCCTGTCCGGAAAGGAGGCCCTGCTGCGCACACATCAGGCAGTCACACGGGGAGATATGTATTCCGTCTATGTGATTGACTGGCTGCTGCCGGATATGAACGGCGTCGAGGTCACCAGGAGAATCCGCAAGGAGCTGGGAGAAGAGGTGCCGGTGATCCTGCTGACGGCGTACGACTGGCTGGACATCGAGGAGGAGGCAAAGGAGGCAGGGGTGACGGCGTTCTGTAGCAAGCCGCTGTTTCTCTCCGAGCTGCGGAGCTGTCTGCATTCCATTGTGGATACGGAGGATGAGACTGCAGACGGCGCACAAGAGCATGCCGGACGCCGTACCGGGCGGATTCTTCTGGCGGAGGACAATGAGCTCAATCAGGAGATCGCCACAGCGATCCTGGAGGACGCGGGATTTGAGACGGAGGTGGCCGGGAACGGCCGGATCGCCGTCGATATGTTAAAAAAAGCTGGTCCGGGCTATTACCAGCTTGTACTGATGGATGTCAGGATGCCGGTGATGGATGGCTACGGGGCCACGAGGGAAATCCGCAGTCTTGAGGATCCGGCTCTGGCGTCGGTTCCGATTCTCGCGATGACGGCCAATGCGTTCGAGGAGGACAGGCAGGAGGCGCTTGCGAGCGGGATGAACGGGCATCTGTCCAAGCCGATTGATGTGGAAATGCTGTTTGACACGCTGGATAAGATTCTCGGGAAATAGAAATAATGCGCGCGGCAGCCCTTGAAATACCTAAAGATTTGAGGTAAAATGACGATATAGGTATAAAGACACGGACGTCACATCAATATACTTTCAAAGGAGTGATTCTATGGCGACAATCTCAGGATATGATTCTTATTCGATCGGGGTGTTGTTTTCCAGCTTAAACAGCGGCGGGAACCAGAGCCTGTTTTCCATGGGGAGCGCGGGGTCGGATCTGCTAGGAATCAACTACAGCGATTATGCTTCCATCCGCAGCGGAAGCTACCATAAGCTGCTCAGTGCATATTACAGCAAAGACGGAAATGCGGACGAGGTGAAGAAGGCATTTTCACGGAAGAATTCCACGTCCACCTCGAAAGACGACACAAAGACACTCGCAAGGATCGAGGATGCTGCGGGTTCCCTGAAGGACTCGGCGGATGCGCTTCTTGCGAACGGGAAGAAGTCTGTGTTTGAGAAGGTGACGACGACCGGGGAGGACGGCGTTAAGACGACGGATTATGACACGGATAAGATCTACAAGGCAGTCAGCCAGTTCGTGAAGGACTACAATAATCTGCTCGATCAGGCATCGGAGTCCGGCACGACCAATATTCTGCGCGCGGCGCGCACGATGACGAATTATTCAAAGGTCAATGAGCGGATGCTCGGTTCTGTCGGGATCTCCATCGGTTCGGACAATAAGCTGACCGTGGACGAGAAGACGTTTAAGGAAGCGGATATGAAGAAAGTGCAGTCGCTGTTCCAGAACCGGGGCGCATACGGCTACCAGGTGTCGAAACAGGCGGCGCTGATGGACAGCTATGCGAAGAGCGAGGCATCAAAAGCGAATACCTACGGGAAGAACGCAGTGTATACGTACAATTATAACACTGGGCAGCTCTATAATTCTGCGATTTAGCAGTCTGCCGGGATGATTTTGAGGAAGAGTCCAGCCGGAATATGACGGCTGGGCTCTTCTCATACAGGAAGGACGACGGGAGCGGGATGACAGGGAAAAAAGTGGTGGTCGGAATGTCAGGCGGTGTGGATTCCGCGGTGGCGGCGTATCTGCTGAAGAGGCAGGGCTGTGATGTGACCGGCGTCACAATGCAGATCTGGCAGGATGAGGATACGGCGGTGCAGGAAGAGAACGGCGGCTGCTGCGGGCTTACAGCCGTGGAGGATGCCCGCAGGGTGGCGGAGCGCCTTGAGATTCCCTATTATGTGATGAATTTTAAGGAGGAGTTCCGCAGACATGTGATGGATTATTTTACGGCGGAATATCTCTCGGGAAGGACGCCGAATCCCTGTATCGCGTGTAATCGTTATGTGAAATGGGAGGCGCTGCTGAACCGGAGTCTGCAGATCGGCGCGGATTATATTGCGACCGGACACTATGCCAGGGTGGAGTGTCTGCCCACAGGCAGATATGCCGTCCGCAGTTCCGTGACTGCGGAAAAAGATCAGACGTATGCCCTCTATAGTCTGACGCAGGAGCAGCTTGCGCGGACGCTGATGCCGGTCGGGGATTATACCAAGAAGGAGATCCGCGCGATTGCGGAAGAGCTTGGACTTGCGGTGGCGCAAAAAAAGGACAGCCAGGAGATCTGCTTTATTCCGGATAAAGATTATGCGGGGTATATCGACCGCGTATGCGGGGAGCAGCCTGCGCCGCCGGGAAATTTTGTGTCGGCAGACGGTACGGTACTTGGCAGGCACCGGGGGATCACCCGCTACACAATCGGCCAGCGCAAAGGGCTTGGAATCGCGTTCGGCCATCCTGTCTTTGTCACGGAAATCCGGCCTGAGACGAATGAGATTGTGCTGGGGGAGGCGCAGGATGTTTTTGCCAGAGTGCTCTTTGCCCGACAGCTGAACTGTATGGCAGTGCCGGAGTTCACGGACGGGGCGGTGTATACGGCCAAAATCCGCTATTCCCATGCCGGAAGCCGCTGCAGGGTGATGCGCACGGGAGAAGACTCCCTGCGCTGTGAGTTTGAAGAGCCCGTCCGGGCCGTGACGCCCGGGCAGGCAGTGGTATTTTATGACGGGGAATATGTGGCGGGCGGAGGGGTAATCACAGGAAGCGGCTGATTGCGTGGGCCACTCCGCTCTCCTCGTTAGAGAGTGTGACATAATCCGCGATTTCCCGGATTTCGGGAGTGGCGTTGCCCATGGCGACCCCGATGCCCGCAGTTTTTAAAATATCCATATCATTCTGCGTGTCGCCGCAGGCCATGGTCTGTTCCATATCAATTTTTAAATATTCGCAGAGAAAGCGCAGACCGGTTCCCTTGGTGACGCCGGACCTGGTAAATTCCAGATTGTGGTAACCGCCGGAGAGCCAGGTGACTGCGGGACAGGCGGAGAGCAGAGCCATGACTTCGCTGCGGTGTCCGAATGAGCCGTCCGGGAGCGGATAGAAGTTGAGCGTCATTTTCTGAACGGGGAGACGGCGTTCCCGGATAAACGCGGCCAGATCCGGGACAAAAGTCCGCGTTTCTCTGATATAGCGGCGGATGGATTCCGGCATGTCCAGACGGTCTATGCCCGGCCGGCAGGCCACGGGGCAGTAGCAGTCCCCGTCGATAAAGGCGTCAATATGTATACTCTTTTTCTGCAGCTCGTCAATGACGGGGGTGACGATCCCGGGCTCCATACAGTCCGAAGCCAGACACTGCCGGTCCGCGAGGCGGTAGACGGCGGCGCCGTTGGTTGTGATGGCGTAGCGGATGCCGATCGCAAGGAGATCCGGGACGGGCAGACCGGCGTAGGGACGGCCTGTGGAGATCGCGACCTCAGCTCCGTTTCCCGTGATTCTTAAGATTGCGGCCTGATCTGCTTCGGAGATCCGGCTTTCCTGATTAAAAAGGGTGCCGTCCATATCGAGGGCGACCAGACGAATTTCTTTTTTCATACCTGCAGAACCTTTCCTTATATTATTTCTGTCTCTCTGAATGTTATAGTCTGAAAAAATTATAATCGTTTCAGGGAAAAATGCAAGTTCCAAAAATACTTCTTTCTCAATATATGAAAGTGTAGTATTCTATAACAAAGATACCAGAGCTGCCTGCGCCGACGCTGCCGGCGCAGGGCGGGTGTAAAGAGAGCAGCGTGGAAATGAAGGGGAAATATGGAATATACGCATGTGGTTCATACATTTGAACCTGTTTTTAATGCGGAATCACGGATTCTGATTCTGGGTTCGTTTCCCTCCGTAAAGTCCAGGGAGAACCAGTTTTACTACGGACATCCGCAGAACCGTTTCTGGAAGGTGACGGCGGCCGTGTGCGGGGATCCGGAACCCGTGACAATTGAGGAAAAGAAGGAATTTCTGCTGAAAAATAACCTGGCAGTCTGGGATGTGATCGCATCCTGTGACATTGCGGGTTCCTCGGACAGTTCTATCCGCAATGTGAAGGCGAACGATATGGACGCCGTTTTAAAGGCGGCGGAGATTCGTCTGATCTGTGCCAACGGGGATAAGGCGTACCGGCTTTATCTGAAATACTGTAAAAAAGAAGGGCAGCCAAAGCTCTGTAAGCTGCCGTCCACGAGCCCTGCGAACGCGGCCTGGAGTGTGGAACGGCTCACACAGGCATGGAAAGAGAGATTAAGGGGGGAGCTATGAAAAGAGACGGGATGACGATGCTGGAACAGATGCTGGAAGCCGTCGGAATCGTATCTGCGGTTCTCTGTGCAGGGCTTCAGATCTATTACGGGGTGGTGTATGCGGCGCCGGTCCTGAATCTGGTTATGAATGTCGCGGTCCTGATACTCGTGTACGCCGGACTCACGCTGCTCGCGCTTTATCCGGAGCGGGTGAACGGCCTCTCCGCGGAGGTGTGCACCGGGAGAATCCGGAAGTATACCGTGCAGATGGTGCGCCTGATCAAGCTGGTTTTTGTGCTCAGTGTCCTGTTTACAAGCGTCTGCGACGTGATGGGCATTGAGATGAACAAAGGATACAGCCTGATCGTTGTCATTCTGATTGTGGCGGTGACCGCATTTTATGAATACCGGATTATAAAAATCCTGCGGAATAATCGCGGGAAATAATGCCGGAACGGAGTATTTCATATCTGCGGGAAGCGGCGCAGGGGGCGCGGGGATATACGCCCGCAGTAGCCGGAATGCCCGGAAGGAGCGCAGAAATATTTTTGCGTGGCGGAGGGAGCCGGACGGTGATGTCCGGTATGTGGAGTGTAATCTGAGCGGTAAAAGAGTCAGGCGTCCCGCGGGGCAGGAAGGAATGAGAGTGGTGCTGACGAACGTGGCGCGTCCGGAAAAGAGCCGGATGCAGCCTTTTGGGACGTGTCTGTACCGGAGAAATCTGTCATAACGGGCTGCGGCACAGGAAAAACGGTGATTTGTCAGCGTGTCTTTTGGGGAGGAAGAGCGATGGGCAGGAAACAGATATTATGGATCAGGAAACTGACAGTATGGATTCTGACAGTATGCGTGCTGGCCGCAGGATTGTGTCCTGCGGAGGTGTCCGCGGCATCCGCGGCAGGGGAGCTGTCTGTGGTGACGCCGGCGTCCGCGGACGCCGGGGGACCCTGCGGACTCTTTCCGGCAGTTATTCTTGAGGGAGAGCTGAGCGGGGAGGAGGAGAAATATGAGAGCGGCAGGGCGGGAGAGGAAACAGGTCACGTATATTATTCTGACCCGCGCTCCGCAGCTGCCGCGTCTGAGTGGGACCGGTATAAAAACTATTATGTTTATAATCAGCTGAGCGATGCGGAGAGGGAATTCTGGGATGTCCTTGATGAGATCTGTGTAAAATATATGACGACCCCGGTAAATGCGCATGCGAAGACGAACGGATATCACACGGATGTCGCGAGAAGTACGGAACTGTCCATGGGCAGGATGCAGGAGATTGCGCAGATTTTCCGCTACTCCAATCCACAGTATTTTTTTCTCAACAATAAGTACTATTTTCTGGACGACGAAAAATGGCTGGCGTTTGGCGTTTATACTGATTTTGTGCTGGGTGGAAAGCGCGCCCTGGAGAGAGATAAAGTAAAGGCGGTGATCACCGCCTGGCAGAGTGAGATTGATAAGTGCGTCTCTGACGCGGAAAAAGTACAGGCAATTCACGACCGTATTATTCATGAGGTGACGTATAATTATTCTGCCAGTATGAATAATGAAGATAAAACATTTTCCCAGTCTGCTTACAGCACCTTCTGCAGGGGAACGACGGTCTGCGCGGGGTATACGCTGGCATTTGAGCTGCTCTGCAATGGTTCCGGGATTGATGCGTTTGCAGTGACCAGCCAGACTCACGCCTGGAATAAGGTGCGCGTTCAGGATTCCTGGTTTAATGTGGACTGTACCTGGGATGACCTGGATAGCATTGTTTCTCCGGTGCGCTATACTTATTTCGAGCGCAGCGACCGCTTTTATGATTCGGACACGGACAGCGGCAACAGGGCAAGCCACACGGAGCTGGCCATGTGGAATCCATATCTGCCCGTGTGTACTTTTGACACACGGCCCGCGTCGCCTTCCGCTCCGGGCGTTCTTCCCACCGTCACGGAGGTCACGGCAGACCCTGTGATCGATGCGGTGGAGAGTGAGACGGACAGCGGCAGCCGCGAGGTAAAGATTACGTGCAGCACAAATGCGTCCACTGTCTATTACACGCTGGACGGCACGGAGCCGTCACCCTGTGCGACAAAAAGCAGAAAATACACGAAGCCGTTTGTGACAGACGCACAGGAAGTCCGCGCCATGGCAGTGTGTAATCAGAAGTGGGACAGCGGCGTGACAACTGACCGCAAAAAAGTTCCTGTGTATACGGTTACGTACGATGGAAACGGTGCGGACAGCGGCAGCGTGGAATCCCAGCAGATTTCCGGGGAGGGGACAGCGCCGCTGCAGAGCAATGGATTTAAGCGGCGGGGGCATCGCTTTGCCGGATGGAATACCGCGGCGGATGGAAGCGGCAGGTCTTACCGGGCCGGCCAGGGGATCAGCGGCCTGTCAGCGGATCTTGTGCTTTACGCCTGCTGGGAGCGGGAGAAATACGCCATTGTGTATCACCTGAACGGCGGCGTGAACGGGGACAATCCGGATTTCTTTTATTATGACAGCGGGACGATCACATTAAAAGACCCGCAGAGAGAAGGATATACGTTTGCGGGCTGGTATCTGGACGCCGGATATAAAGTGCAGATCCGGACGTTTGCAAAAGGAACAATCGGGGACAGGAATGTCTATGCGAGATGGACTGTGGCCGGAGCGGGAAGCGCGGACGGCAGCGGAGCCGGAACAGGAAACGGTGGCTCTGCCGGAGGCAGCGGAACCGGAAGTGACGGCAGCGGAGCCGGAACAGGAAACGGCGGCTCTGCCGGAGGCAGCGGAAATGACAGCAGCGGAACCGGAAATGACGGCAGTGGAGCTGGGACAGGAAGCGGCGCTGCCGGAGGCAGCGGAACTGGTAGCGATGTGGCCGGAACAGGAAACGGCGGCGCTGCAGGAAGCAGCGGAAATGATGGCAGCGGAACCGGAAGTGACGTGGCCGGAACAGGAAACGGGACAGAAGGGGAAACCGGCGGGAGTGACGATACGCAGGGAGACCGGTCTGAAAAAGATGATGCGGCAGATAAAACGGAAGAAGGAACTGCCGGCGGGACAGATGGTTTTGCGCCGAAAAAAGGGACCACTTTTACAATAAAAGGCCTGCGTTACAGGGTAACGGGGAAGTCGGAAGTGGCATTTGCAGGCCTGCAGGGCGCAAAATCCGCGAAGCTTACAAAAGTATCGGTTCCGGCAACTGTAAAGTTCCGCAAAAAGAGTTATAAAGTTACATCCATTGCGGCCAGAGCGCTGAAAAATCACAGGAGTGTAAAAACAGTTTCAATCGGAAAGAATGTAAAATCCATTGGAAGCGCCGCATTTTCAGGCTGCACGAAGCTGTCATCCGTCACGACCGGAGCCGGGCTTGTCACAATCGGAAAGGAAGCGTTTCGCGGCTGTAAAGAGCTGAAAACGCTGACGATCAAATCAACGAAGTTAAAGAGTGTCGGAAAAAATGCTTTCCGCGGCATACACCCGCAGGCGAGGATAAAAGTTCCGGGAAAGAAGCTGGGAAGTTATAAGAAACTGATGAAGGGCAAAGGACAGGGAAGCAGAGTGAAGATAGTAAAGAAATAAAGCAGGAAACGGGGCGGCTGATGGCGGCAGGCGCGGAGGGTAAGTACACGATCGTAGTGGTTCGTGACGATGTGTATATCCTGCGCGCCTGTCCGGGGATGCCGCTTTTTCCCGTCATGTGACAGGGAGCGATTCATTTTGTCAACCGGTCGGACGGTCCTGACGAGGTGCAGGCCGGACAGCTGTCTGAGCGTTTTTGTACGGTCTGCAGGGGGAGCGGTGCGACGGGGCCGGGGGTCCATCGCACGGGCGCTGACACAGGAACAGGGAGGACAGATTCTATAGATTCTCAAACACGACCGTTTCTTTTTCAAGTCCTTTTACAACTTCCTGGCTGATTCCCATGCGCTGAGTGATATCTTCCATGTCATCGGCCAGACTTCTGGTATTGCCGGCGACGCCGGCGATGCCGCTGGCCCCTTCCCCGATCACTTTTGTGATTCTGCCGATGGAATCTGCAATCTCAGACATGGAAGACTTTAAGTGCCCTGTCTGTTCCTGAAATTCATCCATGGCGTGGCGGATATAGGCGGCATCTTCCCTGTACTGGCTGCCGGACTGTACGAATGCCTGAAATTCTGTGAGCACAGACTGATTCATATAATCCACAAGCTGCTGCGCCTGCCCGGAGAGATTGTACACGGCGGCAGTGACCACGTCGTTGATCTCCTGAATACGGCTGGCGGTTTCCTGGCTGGAGCTGGCGAGATCACGCACCTCCTCCGCGACGACCGCGAAACCTCTGCCTGAGTCGCCGGCATTGGCGGCTTCCACCGAGGCATTCAGGGAGATCAGCCGGGTCTGGCGGGAGATCGCGAGGATTTCTTCTGTCAGATTCCGGATCTGATCCACACTTTTGCTTTTTTCGATGGCATCGTTTAAGGAGCGCAGGATCTCCTCCGCTTTCGCACGGGTCATTTCCGCGCTGTTTCTGGCAGTCTGCTGCATGGTGTCTGCGCGTTCGTTCATGCGGGCTGTGCAGATTGTGATGGCGTTGCATTCTTCTGCGATTTTATGGACGTCGAGGCGGACATTTTCCGCGTTGTCGCTGATGACGGATACGCTGCCGGCCACTTCCTGAATTGTTTCGGACAGCTGACCGGCAAGGGAAGAAAGGCCGGCTGCGCTTCCCCTGGAGGCTCTGGTTCTTTTCAGCACTTCTCCGGTCATACTGTTGATGTGGCCGGAACTTTCCCGGATTGTTTTTAAGATACTGCTGACAGGAGTCACAACATAACAGGTGATCAGCTTCAGATCGGCGAACACCAGCAGGGCGCAGGTGATAATTGCCGTGATGCCCACGGCAAGGGAGATCCGGTATACGGCAAGGAGGTGTTCCTTCGCCGCCCCGGTCTGTGCGCTGATGGAAGCGTCCAGGGCGTCTATATCCGCGTCCAGGGCGCTGGCGAAGGAAGCCACGTCACCGTTGGCGAGGGCGTAGGCATCCGTGGTTTTGTGGGCGGCACTGGCACAGACCAGGCGGACAAGCGCGTGCCGGAAAGAATCATAATCTGCCAGAAGGGCTTCATACTGTTCCTGGTCTTCCGGTGTCACGTAGGCTTTATAGCCGGCAAGCATATCGTAAAGCCGCGTTTCCTCCTCTTTGATCTGATTTACGAGCGTGATCATGGTGCTATAGTCGGTGGCGACAATGTGGCTCAGCGCCATTTTATGGAGCTCCATGGAAGACTGGCAGATGTCTGCCAGCCGGCTTTTTCCGTCCATATAATTGTCAGTGATGGCGGAAGCGCCTGCATTTACATTCCGGATGCTGAAAATGGAGAGCATATTTGACAGAAGCGCCACAATCCCGAGAAGGGCAATGGGCAGAATCAGACGGTATTTTAAACGAATGTTTTTCATTGGGGCTGTCACTCCTTTTTAGTCTGTTATACGAATCCGGATTCTAGGGGGCGGTGATTCCTTCGACCATTATGTCGAGCTGTTCCTGCAGGGTCTCTTCTGAGAGATTTCCATTCAGAATGTCCGAGGTAAACGTGGTGACCGGTTCCCAGAAATTGTTTCCGATGCGCTGCAGCGAAGAGTATTGCGACTGCTCCAGCAGCGCGGCGATTGCGGGAGAGCTGCGGACTTCCTCTGAGGCAGCGGCGTTTATCGCGGAAGGCCCCTGACCGCGCATGCCAAAGCGGAGCATCTGGTTTTCCCCGGATGTAATCCATTCGGCCAGTCTGGCGGACCATTTCCGCTCTTTTGAGTAGGCGTTTACACCGATCAGCTTGTAACCGGAGAAGGAGGTCATCTGCACCTGTTTTCCGGCGCAGGTATAGGAGGGCAGTTTTGCCGCACCAAAGCCATCGCCCCAGACTTCCCCGACGGCAACCGCATTCCAAACGCCGTTGATGCCCGCTATAACCGTGCCGTTCCTGACGCCCTCCAGAAAGCCGGCGTCGTCGGTGGAGAGAAAGCCCGGATGCTTTGCGATATCCAGCATGGCTTTCGCGACATCGGTTCCCTTTATGGCCCCGTCTGTGCTATTCCAGGTGCAGTAATTGGTAATCCCGTCATCATTCAGCCCGACGGTGAGTCCGGTTCCGCCGAACAGTGAATATACATACCAGCCGGAAGACCATTCCATCGAGACTTTCCTGCCGCGTTCCGCGGCGACGGACAGCATCCGGTCCAGGGATAAGATATCCTCTTCTGAAAAATAATCCTTATTATAATAGAGAAAATAGCCGTTATCCGCGGTCAGCGGAAGAGCGTAGAGCGTGTCGTTTACGGACGCCGCAAGGACAGATTCCGGCAGGTTGTTTTCGCGCACCGATTCGGCGTTTTCCACCGGTTCCAGCGCGCCGGCGGCCACCAGCGTGTTCAGCTGGTCGTCCGCAAAAGCGAATACATCTGCGCCCTGTTCCAGATCCGCCAGCAGGGCGTCGGCACAGTGGCTCTCGCTCTCGGGGTGGAAAGTGATCTGAAAATCCGCCTCTCCGCGATACTGTTCCTGAAAGCTGTCAAAGATCTGACAGAGAAGTGCTTCGTCCTCCGCCGCCCCCCAGACGGTCAGACTGACTGACTCCGGGAGAGGCATTTCTTTTGTTTCTGTTCCGGATTCCGGGGAGGCCGGCTGCTGTTTCTGACATCCTGATAAAAAGCCGGCCGCAAGAAAGACCGGAAACCACAGACTGATTTTTCGTTTCATGATGTTCTCCGTAGAATGTAATATTTTGAATTATCATAGCATTCCGGGGCTGTTTTTGCAATCCGGTTTTTTGGAAGGCTTACTGCCCGATAAACGGAGCGGGAATGCGATCCCTTTTTGTAAAAAAAGTATAAAAAGTATGAAAATAAATTGACAGAAAACAGTCATATTGATAAAATGAATTCATACAAATAGATGGGAAATGGTTAAAATGCTGAAACCAGTCAGAGAAGGAGGAAGTGCGATGTATTTTAAGACAACAGACGCCCATGAAGCGTTCCGGAAACAGATCCGCAGATTTGCCGAGGCAGAGGTAAAGCCGCAGGCATTTATGATGGACCAGAATAATGAGTTTCCAGCGGAAGCCGTAAAGAAAATGGCTGAGATGAACCTGATGGGAATCCCGTATCCGAAAGAGTACGGCGGAGCCGGGCTCGATGTGATGAGCTATGCGATTGCGGTGGAAGAGCTGGCGAGAGTGGACGGTGGAACGGGCGTTATCCTTTCCGCACATGTATCGCTTGGAAGCTGGCCGATTTTCCAGTACGGCACAGAGGAGCAGAAACAGAAATACCTTGTTCCACTTGCCAGGGGAGAGAAAATCGGCGCGTTCGGGCTCACGGAGCCGAATGCAGGTTCAGATGCGGGCGGAACGGAGACGACGGCGGTCTTAAAAGGAGATTATTATCTGCTGAACGGCGGCAAGATCTTTATCACGAACGCGCCGAAAGCGGATACATATGTGGTGTTTGCGGTGACAACCCCGGATATCGGCACAAAGGGAATCTCTGCCTTTATCGTGGAAAAAGGATACGAGGGATTTGAGTTCGGTGACCACTATGATAAGATGGGAATCCGCTCCTCATCCACGGCAGAGCTGATATTTAACGATGTAAAGGTTCCGAAGGAGAATCTGCTCGGCAAAGAGGGGGAGGGATTTAAGATTGCCATGGCGACGCTCGACGGCGGGCGTATCGGTATCGCCTCCCAGGCGCTGGGGATTGCACAGGGCGCGTTTGAAAATGCACTGGAATATTCCAAAGAAAGAGTTCAGTTTGGCAGACCGATCTGCCGTCAGCAGATTGTCTCGTTCAAACTTGCGGATATGGCGACGAAACTGCGCTGCGCGAGGATGCTGGTGTACAGTGCGGCGGAACTGAAAGAACACCACGAGCCGTACGCGATGGAGGCGGCAATGGCCAAACAGTACGCTTCGGATATCGCGCTTGAAGTGACAAACGACGCGCTTCAGATCTTTGGCGGAAGCGGCTACTTAAAAGGCATGGAGGTGGAGCGCGCCTACAGGGATGCGAAGATTACGACGATCTATGAGGGAACCAATGAGATCCAGCGTGTGGTGATCGCGGCGAATCTGATCGGGAAAATGCCGAAGTCCCCATCCGCGTCAAAAGCCGCGGGGCAGAAGAAGCCTGCCGTGACGGGACTCCGCAAAAAGATGATATTCAAAGGAGGGAGCGCGCAGGAGCGTGTGGATTCCCTTGTGGAGAGCCTTCGGAAGGATGGATATGATTTTACGGTCGGAATTGACATCGACACACCGATCGCACAGGCGGAGCGTGTGGTCAGTGCCGGAAAGGGAATCGGTGCGAAGGAGAACATGGCGCTGATTGAGAAGCTCGCGGCGGCGGCAGGAGCTGCGGTCGGGTCTTCACGCCCTGTGGCGGAGACCTTAAAATATGTTCCGATGAACCGCTATGTCGGAATGTCCGGTCAGAAGTTCACGGGAAATCTCTACATAGCCTGCGGGATTTCAGGTGCAAGTCAGCATCTGAAGGGAATCAGGGACGCGGCCACGATTGTGGCGATCAATAAAAACGCCAATGCGCCCATTTTCAAAAACTGTGATTACGGTATCGTCGGCGATGTGATGGAGATACTTCCGCTGCTCGCGGCCGCACTCGACACCGGAGAGCCGAAGAGCCCCGCGCCTGTACCGATGATTAAGATGAAGCGTCCGGCGCCGCCGAAGCCGGAACCGGTCGGCAAAAGTTATGTGTGCAGCGGCTGCGGTTATGTGTACGATCCGGATCTCGGAGATGAGGACGGGGAGGTAATGCCCGGAACCCTGTTTGAGAAGCTTCCGGACGAGTGGGTCTGCCCGGAGTGCGGGGAAGAGAAAGAGCAGTTTATTGAAGAAGCGTAGAGGAGGATGAGCCATGTATTGTGTGAGAAATGTAACGGATGACCTGTACTGGATTGGTGCGAATGACCGGCGTCTGGCGCTGTTTGAGAATATTCATCCCATTCCAAGGGGAGTTTCCTATAATGCCTATGTTCTGACCGACGAAAAAACCGTTCTCTTTGACACGGCGGACTGGTCAGCGTGCCGCCAGTTCCTCGAGAATCTGGAGCATGTCCTTGCCGGTCGCAGCCTTGACTATATGGTGATTAACCATATGGAGCCCGATCACGGGGCGTCCCTGGAAGAAGTGCTGCTCCGCTATCCCGATGTGACGGTGATCAGCACAGCGAAAGCGTTTATGCTGATGCGCCAGTTTGGATTCCATATCGACGGGCATCCCCTGGATGAAGTAAAAGAGGGGGATACCAGGTGTTTCGGAAAGCACACGGTGACGTTTGTCGCGGCTCCGATGGTGCACTGGCCGGAGGCGATGGTGACGTTTGATGTGACAAACGGTGTTCTGTTTGCGGCGGATGCGTTTGGTTCCTTCGGCGCGCTGGATGGCAGACTGTTCAATGACGAGGTAAATTTTGACCGCGACTGGATTGACGACGCGAGACGCTATTACACAAATATCGTCGGCAAGTACGGACCGCATGTGCAGCTGCTTCTGAAAAAAGCCGGCGCGATTGTCGATAAAATCAAATATATCTGCCCGCTTCACGGTCCGGTGTGGCGCAGCGATTTCGGGTATCTGATCGACAAATACCAGCACTGGAGCACCTATGAGCCGGAGGAGAAAGGAGTTATGATCGCCTACGCCTCCATGTACGGCAATACAGAGGCTGCCGCGAACGCGCTGGCTTCAAAGCTCTGTGAGAAGGGTATGACCAATGTTGCAGTATATGATGTCTCGAACACGCATGTATCCTACCTGATTTCCGAGACATTCCGCCTGAGCCATGTGGTTCTGGCGAGCGTGACCTACAATCTCGGCATCTATCCTGTGATGCACAATTATCTGATGGATATGAAGGCACTCAATCTTCAGAAGAGGACATTTGCGATTGTGGAGAATGGTTCCTGGGCCTGCAGGTCCGGCGATCTGATGGAAAAGTTTATTCAGGAAGAGCTGAAAGGCATGACAGTTCTTGGAAGCAGACTTTCCCTTGCATCCTCTCTGCAGGCGGAGAAGGCAGGCGAGCTGGACGCTCTTGCAGACGCGATACTCGAATCCATGGAGGAAGAGAAGAAATAAAAAGCTCACAAAGAATCCGGCTCTGGCCGGATTCTTTATTTACAGGTAAAATCATCTTTTTACCAGCCGGTGTCCCTGTAATCCCGCATACAGACAGGATCGACGGATTTTCTGCGTGAAAAGAAGAGCCTGAGGACAAAGACAGCAAATGCCACCAGCATGATTCTGCGCCATAACTGATTTGTATTTTTTTCTTTCATTGTAAGATGCCTCCCGTTCTGTTTTATGATGCCATTATCATATCAGAAAGCCCGGGGCACATTCCATCGATCCGGCTTACATTTTTCCCCGGTTTCTTACATTTCTGCAAGATTCTGTGGGGCTGGAAAAAGACGCGCGGGAGTTCCTGACAGGTATTGTGGCCATGTACGGGGAAGGGAAGAGGGATTGTTTTTCCGGGAAATGTGTGTTACGGTTGTTAAGGTTCAGGGCGCAGGACGGATCGCACGTCAGCGGCCGGTCAGGGAGCCCGGGACGGACCTGCGCACAGAATGGCCGCCGGGGAGGAGAGGAAAATGAACACAAATGATAAAAAAGGAATCCGTTTACTGAAAAAAGGGCAGAAGGGTCTGATTTACACTGTTTTCAGCCGTCTGGGTCTGATTCTGCTGCTGCTCATACTGCAGTTTTCAGTGGTTCTGGGGCTGTTTCAGTGGTTTGCGGGACTGCTTCCCCATGTTCTGGGCGGAACGATTCTGTTCAATATTATCATGGTGCTGTATCTGCTCAACAGCGGGATCAATCCAACCGCAAAAATTACATGGCTGATTCTGATTATTCTGTTTCCGGTATTCGGCGCGCTGCTTCTGCTCTACACGCAGACGGAAATCGGGCACCGTGCCGTAAAAATGCGGGTCGCGCAGCTGATAGAGGAGACGGACGGCTATATTGAGCAGGAGGAACAGACGGTCGCGTCGCTTGAAAAGGAAAATCCGGGGGTTGCGTCAATGGCGGCGTATATCCGCCACACCGGCTGTTATCCGGTTTTTGATAATACGCGTGTGACGTATTTTTCATCGGGTGAGGATAAGTTTGCAGAAATGCTTATACAGCTGGAGCGGGCGGAGCATTTTATTTTTCTGGAGTATTTTATTATCGAAGAAGGGCTGATGTGGGGGAAAATCCTCGAAATCCTTGCGAGAAAGGCGAAACTTGGCGTGGAAGTCAGGGTAATGTATGACGGTATGTGTGAATTTTCCACGTTATCGCATGATTATCCGGAGCGTCTGCGGGCGCTCGGCATTGCATGTAAAATGTTTGCGCCGGTGATCCCGTTTGCTTCCACGCACTATAATTACCGCGATCACCGCAAGATTCTGGTGATCGACGGACACACGGCGTTTAACGGCGGGGTTAATCTCGCAGACGAATATATTAATCAGGTGGAGCGCTTCGGGCACTGGAAGGATACGGCGGTGATGCTTGAGGGCGGGGCGGTAAAAAGTTTTACCCTGATGTTTCTGCAGATGTGGAATATTGACGAGCAGACTCCGGAATTCAGACAGTATCTGTGCAGCGCGCCGTCCGCGAAAGATGAGAGAGGATATGTGATCCCGTACGGCGACTGTCCGCTTGACGGCGATAAGGTGGGCGAGCGCGTTTACATGGATATTTTAAACCGTGCGGACCGCTATGTACATATCATGACGCCATATCTGATTCTGGACGGGGAGCTGGAGACAGCGTTAAAATATGCGGCTGAGCGGGGAGTTGATGTGAAAATCATTCTGCCGGGCATTCCGGACAAAAAGGCGCCGTATGCGCTGGCAAAGACTCATTATGCATCCCTGCTGAAATCCGGGGTCGGTATCTATGAATATATCCCCGGATTTGTTCACGCGAAAGTGTTTGTCAGCGATGATAATAAGGCGGTAGTCGGAACGATTAATCTGGATTACCGGAGTCTGTACCACCATTTCGAGTGCGCGACATTTCTGTATGAGACCGGCTGTATCCCTGAGATTGAGCGCGATTTTACCGACACTCTGGCCAGGTGCAGGCAGGTGACTGCCGAAACCATCCGGAATGAAAAGCTCAGAACCCGGATTTTCGGCAGTCTGCTGAAAGTTATCGCGCCGCTTTTGTAAGAATTCCGCATCAAACGCGGGCATTTTCTGTATCGGCCGTCACTCAGGCGGCGGGGATCTTTAATACCTGCCCGATGCGCAGAACGTCGCTGGTCAGGCCGTTTAACCGCCGGATATCATCGACGGTGGTGCCGTAGCGCTGCGCGATGGTCCAGAGGGAATCGCCGGACCGGACGGTGTATTCGGTATAGGGGGAGTCCGGGGCGGGGATCTTTAATACCTGCCCGATGCGCAGAACGTCGCTGGTCAGGCCGTTT
>CAMSQM010000021.1 GCA_947062675.1 uncultured Roseburia sp. | reverse complement strand
AGGCAACGGACTCTGACTCCGTCATTTCAAGGTTCGAATCCTTGTAGCCCTGTTTCAGAACACCGGTGGGAGAATCCTGCCGGTGTTTTTCTGATACCGGAAAGGTCTGCTGCAATCGATTGTTTTGTATAAACATTCAATGCGGGCAGATGAAATTAAGAAATATGCGCAGAAATATCGACTGCCGGAGTGATTCATTTTCGGGAAGGCAGGAAAACGGAGGTGCATTATGAAAACAGAAAAACGGGTTATGGCAGTTCTGCCGGTTTTTCTGGCTGTGGCGCTGGTATCCGGCGGTTGTGCGGCGGAGCGGGAAGCGGCGGCGGAACCGGCGGTTCCATATGAGGCGTCGGAGGAGACCGGGTCCCCGGAAGGGGAAGCTTCGGAAGTTCCGGAGCCGGAGGAGAGGGCTGCGCAGGGAAAAACAGGGACGGAGAATCCGCCCCGGGGGGTGGAAGACTGGCGCAGGGAACATGAGAGTGTGAAGGGTATTTACGTCACGGGCCCGATGGCGGGCAGTGCGTCCATGGACGGGCTGATTTCCATGGTGGATGAGACGGAACTGAACGCAATGGTAATAGACATTAAGAATGACGAGGGGGATCTGACCTGTGAGATGGGCCTGGACAGCGCGGAGGAGCTGGGGGCATGTGCCGGATATATTGCCGATATAGAGGGGCTGATGGCAAAGCTTAAGGATCATGATATTTATACGATAGCACGGATTGTGTGTTTTAAGGATCCGCATCTCGCCGCGGGCAGACAGGAACTGGCGCTGCGAAAACCGGACGGGACACTGGTTGCGGACGCGGGCGGCCTGGCATTTGTGAATCCCTGCAGGCGGGAAGTGTGGGAGTATATTGTGGATGTGGCGGTCGGAGCGGCACGGCTGGGATTTGACGAGGTTCAGTTTGACTACGTGCGTTTTCCGGTCGGGGAGGATGCGGACGCTGCAGATTACGGCGAGGGTGTGAAAGAGACGAAGGAGCAGACCATTACGGAATTTCTGACATACGCGGCAGACCGGCTGCACGGAGAGGGAATTGTGCTGGGGGCGGATATATTCGGGACGATTATCGGAAGTGAGACGGATGCCGGCCGGGTCGGACAGGATTACCCGTCGGTCGCGTCAGTTGTGGATGTGGTATGTCCCATGGTGTATCCCTCGCATTACGCGGCCGGTTCGTTTGGGCTGGACGTGCCGGACGCGCACCCCTATGAAACAATACGGGGTGCCCTTGAGTGGTCTGTGCGGGAACTTCAGTCCGTGGATCCGGGCAGGAGAGCTGTGGTGCGGCCCTGGCTGCAGAGCTTTACCGCGACCTGGGTGCCGGGACATATTCCTTACGGTGAGAAGGAGATCAGGGAGCAGATCAGGGCGGTATATGACGCGGGCTATGAAGAATGGATACTGTGGAATGCATCCAACCGCTATCCGGCGGAGGCACTCTGAAAAGTACAGAACGGCCAGCCGCCGGTATCAGCGGTCGGCGGCAGAGTTGAAAATATCTTCAGATATGTTATAATCGTGATTATGATACGGTGATGCAGCCCAAAGTCCGGTTCATGCGTGAACGGGAACATAGGACGGTCAGGAAATGGGGAGACAGGATGTATTGTTTTGAGAGCCGTGTGCGTTATAGTGAGATTAACAGTGCAAAGGAGCTTACGCTTCCGTCCCTTCTGGATTATCTGCAGGACTGCTGCACCTTTGAATCCGGGGAACTGGGGATCGGCGTGGATTATCTCGCGCGGGAACAGAGGGCGTGGATTCTGTCCTCATGGCAGCTGAAAATAGCAGAATATCCTCTGCTGGGGGAGAAGATCCGGATCTGCACCTGGCCGTACGGTTTTAAGGGGTTTTATGGTTACCGGAATTTTCTTGTGGAGGATGCGCGGGGAAATACGCTGGTGGAGGCGAATTCTGTCTGGGTTTTTCTGGATACCGGGCGTATGCGCCCGGTCCGGATTCCGGAGGAGATGCTTAAGGCTTATGAGGGCGGGTTCGACGATCCCCTGCCGGGTGGATGGGAGGACCGCAGAATTCCGTTTTCCGGAGAAGGGGATCGCAGAGAGCCTGTTCAGGTGTCGCGGTTTCACATTGACACGAACCATCATATGAACAATGGCAAATACATTCTGGTTGCGGAGGAATATCTGCCGGAAGATTTTGTGGCCTCCGGGCTTCGGGCGGAATACAGGAGGGCAGCGCTGCAGGGAGACCTGCTGTTCCCGTGTGTGTGCCGGGGGGATGACCGGGTAACCGTCGGACTTCTGGATGAAGAAGGGAAGCCATATGCGGTAGTACAGTTTGTGAGAAAGGATTAGGGACGGAAAGACATGAAATTGGGAGAATATCAGGAACTTATTGTGGTGAAGCAGGTGGATTTTGGCGTTTATCTCGCCCATGAGCCGGAGGCGCAGGTGCGCGTACTCCTGCCGGGAAAGCAGGTTCCTGCGGGAACGGCAGTTGGGGACCGGCTTGAGGTGTTTTTGTACAGGGATTCCAGGGACAGACTGATTGCGACCACAAACCGGCCCGGGCTTACGGTCGGAGAGGTGGCGGCCCTCGGCGTTGTCGCGACAGGGGAGATCGGGGCGTTTCTGGACTGGGGACTGGAGAAGAATCTGTTTCTTCCATATAAAGAAATGACCAGGAAGGTTGAGGCGGGTGACGAGGTGCTTGTCACGCTTTATGTTGACAAAAGTCAAAGGCTCTGCGCCAGCATGAAAAAGTTATACCATCTGCTCCGGACGGATTCCCCGTATCAGGAGGGGGATATGGTGCACGGACGGGTCTATGAGTTCGGCCATGATTTCGGGACATTTGTGGCTGTGGACGATCTTTATTCAGCCATGATCCCTGCGTCCGAGGACTGCAGTATGTTAAAAATCGGGGATGTCATCGAGGCGAAAGTGACCGGTGTCAAGCCGGACGGCAAGCTGGATATTACCAGGCGTGAGAAAGCTTATATTCAGATGGATGCGGATGCGGAGAAGGTCATGTCTGTTATTGAGTCGTATGCAGGTGTGCTGCCGTTCACTGACAAGGCATCGCCTGAAGTAATCCGAAGGGAGACCGGGCTTAGCAAGAATGCATTTAAGCGTGCGGTGGGAAGGCTTTATAAAGAGCGCCGCGTAGAACTCAGGGAGCAGTGTATCCGGAAAATCTGACAGGTGCAGATGCGCATTTTTCACGGGAACAGGGACAGAAAGAAGGAAATGTGTATTCGCCGCTGTATGCGGCCGGAACAGGAATACAGAAAAGAAAACGGATATCTCAGAAATGGAGGATGATTTATGAAGAACATTATCAGCACGGACAAAGCTCCGGCAGCAATCGGACCCTACTCGCAGGCGGTTGAGGTAAACGGATTGATTTATACTTCCGGTGTTATTCCGGTGGTGCCGGAGACCGGAGCGATCCCGGAGGGCTCGGCGGCCCAGGCGGCCCAGGCACTGACAAATCTGTCAAATCTGCTCGCAGCGGCCGGGTCAGGAATGGATAAAGTGTTAAAAACCACTGTATTTATAAAGGAAATGAATGATTTCGGAGCGATCAACGAGGTGTACCAGACATTTTTCAGCGGAGACTATCCGGCAAGGAGCTGCGTGGAAGTGGCGCGCCTGCCAAAAGATGTTCTGATTGAGATTGAGGCTGTCGCGGAAAAGGCAGTGTAAGAGCGTGACAGAACAACAGCACGGCGCAACTGCAGCCGTGCTGTTGTGAAAGAAGGACATTCTTCGGTTTGCGGAAAAGAATATGGGCCGGAGAATGCCGCCGGATGTACAGACTGTGTCTGCGATTCATTGCGCCTCAGATGCGGAAGTCTACATTACCGCCGACTCCCGGATTTACGGAATTCTCCATCATCTTAACCATTGCATCGCCGATTTCCCGGCTCATATCAATAGACTTTCCGAGAACCGCCGTGCTGACGGCATATCCAAGGCTGCCCACGCCGTCGGAAGAACCGGTGCCGTAGGAGTTCAGCGCGCTTAATGCCAGATCCATTGATCCAATATCCATTTTTATCCCCTGCCTTTCTTCTATAGAATTATATTTATTATGTCACAGATATGGTCAAAAAGCAAGGAATGATATTTTTCAGACAAAAGGGGAGAATAACACAAAACAGATATGGAGGAAGAGATGCTTGATATGATTATTATTGGGAGCGGTCCCGCGGGACTTTCCGCAGCCATTTACGGCCAGCGGGCAAAGTTCTCACTGCTTCTGACCGAAAAACAGCCGATGAGCGGCGGACAGGTGATCAATACGTATGATGTGGACAATTATCCCGGACTGCCCGGAATCAGCGGATTTGATCTCGCGATGAAATTCCGGGAGCATGCGGATGCACTCGGAACCACATTTCTGCAGGAAGAGGTGCAGAGCGTACAGCTTTCCGGAAAAGAGAAACAGGTGGTCACGGCAAATGGCACGTACACGGCAAAAACGGTGATACTTGCAACCGGTGCCGTTCACAGGAAGCTCGGCGTGCCGGGAGAGCATGAATTGCGCGGCGTGGGTGTTTCCTACTGTGCGACCTGCGACGGCGCATTTTTCCGCGGGAAAGATGTGGCGGTGGTCGGAGGCGGAGACGTGGCGCTGGAAGACGCCCTGTTTCTCGCGCGCGGCAGCCGCAGGGTGTATCTGATTCACAGGCGGGATGCGCTGCGCGGGGCAAAAGTGCTGCAGGAAAAGATATTCTCAACAGAAAATATAGAGGTCCTGTGGGATACGGTGACGGAGCGGATTGAGGGCGGAGACCAGGTGGAAGCCGTATCTGTCCTGAACAGGAAGACACAGGAGAAAAAAAAGATTCCGGTCAGCGGTGTTTTTATCGCGGTCGGAATAGAGCCGGACAGCGGCCTGTTCCGGGGGCAGGTCAGTATGGATGAAAATGGCTATATCCTCGCGGGGGAAGACTGCAGGACCAGCGTGGAGGGTGTGTTCGCTGCGGGAGATGTGCGGACCAAGCAGCTGAGGCAGATTGTCACAGCTGCTGCCGACGGGGCGAATGCGGTGATTTCTGCGGAAAGGTATCTGATGGCGTAAAGCGCTGAATGATTATTATGTACAGAAAATAATACAGGATGGAGGTTGACATCCCCTGATCCCTTTGCTATAATAACGCTTGGTAAATGTAACAAATTTGTAACAAATGAGGCAGATTCTGGAGGATATTATATTATGTATAAAGCAGTGATCAGGGTCACGGGGTGTGTATTGACAGGTGCGTTATTAATCGGGAATCCGGGTGCGACGGTGTACGCAGCGCCGGTTGCAGGGGTGACGGCGGCGGCTCCGGAGGCAGAGGAGAGTCCGGAGGAGCTGTCGGGGGCACCAGTTGCAGGTGCGACGGCGGCAGCTCCGCAGACAGAATCCGCGGCGGAGGCTTCGGACGGAAGCGGGAATGAGGGACCGCTCGCGGGCGTATCCCTTTCGGTGTCTGAGGCAGTGGCGGCCAGCAATGAGGAGGCAGCGGAGAGAGCGTCCGGAGAGGCTGACCAGGTGAGCGAGAATGAGACGCCGGTTGTGGAGTCGGAATATGCGGATATTGCGATTGCACAGGTGGACAACTATGTGCGGCTCCGCTCGGAACCGTCGACAGAGAGCGAGGTTCTCGGAAAGCTTTACAATAATTCCGCCGCGACGGTATTAGAGACCACGGATAACGGCTGGTACAGGATCACATCGGGATCGGTGACTGGCTATGTGAAGTGTGAATATGTGGTGACAGGGGACGAGGAGCTTGCAAGAAAGGTCAGTACCCGGTATGCAAAAGTGAATACAACGACGCTTTTTGTGCGCACCGAGCCGACCACGGAGTCCGGCGTGCTCACTATGGTGCCGCTTGAGGATGATCTGGTGGTGCTGGACGAGTCTATTCCGGGCTGGCCGCGCGTGACGACAGCGGAGGGCGAGGGGTATGTCTCCTCGGACTATGTGGAGCTTTTTACAGAGTTCGTGCAGGCTGAGTCCAAAGCGGAGGAAGAGGCGAGACTCGCGAAGGAGGAGGCAGAGAGACAGGCTGCGGCTGCGGCTGCGGAGGCTGCGAGGAAGAAAGCGTCCTCACAGAAGAGCAGTGGAAAATCTTCCGGTTCAGGGGCGTCGGATTCAGGCAGGAGTTACAGCGCTCCGGGCAGTTCTAACGGACAGGCCGTGGCAAATTACGCATGCCAGTTCGTCGGCAATCCCTATGTATACGGGGGTACAAGCCTTACCAACGGCGCGGACTGCTCAGGGTTTGTGATGAGTGTTTACGGAGCGTTCGGGATTGGTCTGCCGCACTCTTCAAGTGCACTCAGAGGAGTTGGCTATGAGGTGAGCCTTGCGTCGGCGCAGCCGGGCGATATTGTGTGCTACAGCGGTCATGTGGGAATCTATGTGGGCAACGGCACCATTGTACATGCCAGCACGCCTGCAAGCGGGATTACATATTCGAGCGCAACATACCGCAGCCCGATCTGTGTGAGAAGAATTTTTTAAAAAACTGCGGAGAAAGTACTTTTCTGCCGGCTTATAAAGGATTTTATGCGGACAGCGTATCTCAGGGGCTGCCGCATCCAGGAATACCCGTTCTGGTCAGAAACGGTATTCTCCGGATGCGGCAGTTTTTTCTTCTGCCTTACAGGGTTCTTTTTTGCGGAAACGGGCGGATTTACAGAGGGTGGCACTGGAAGATATGGAAAAATCCGGCGTCGCTTTTGTGCAGGATGCACAAATCGTCTGATCAGCAATGAGAAAAATGACGAAAAGACAAAAGTTGTGCTCAAAGTTATCCACAGGCGGAGCGACAGAAAAAGAGAAAAAAACAAGTTATGCACGAAGTTATGCACATTATCCACAGAATATGCGGCCGGTTTTCCGTCTGGAGACATAAAAAATGTGGTTTACATAGTGAAACGGGCGAATGGGTGTTTTGTACAGAAATCATAAACCTGGCCGTCACGGGCAGAAAATCAGCAAAATGTATTGACATTTCTGATTTTTAAAAATATATTGAATTAGAAAAAAATGTCAGTATATTTTACAAAATTGTTACAGAGAAAAGAAGTATATTTTTCTGTGTGGTGGAAACTAATATGGGTGTGTCATGATAAAGAAGATTGATATTCTGGGAATCCGGCTGGATAATTATACTGTGCGCGAGACAGTGCGGCAGGTGGAGAGTTTTCTCGGCGGTGACGCGATGATTGCGATTGAGCAGATTTCCATGCAGATGCTGATTGATTCCGAGAACGATCCGGTTTTAAAGGAAGTGATGTCAGCGCTGGATCTGACGGTGATCGGGGAAAAGGAGATATTAAAGGCGGCCGGGATCGGGACCATGCAGCGACTGAAGGAGACGGAGGATAACGATTTTTCGATCGAATTTTTCAGGAGGATTGAACGCAATAAAATGAGCGTTTTTCTGCTGGGAGAGACGCAGGAACGGCTGGCGGAGGTGAAGGAGGCGCTGAATAGAGAATTTCCGCGTATGATATCTGCCGGAAGTTATGCCGTGGAGCACTGTAAGGGAGATTTTGAGACAGCAATCAATGAGATGAATGCGACGACACCGGATGTTGTGGTTTCTATTCTGCCCTCACCGCTGCAGGAGCATTTTTTCCACGAGAATAAAGGTAAGATCAGTGCGGGAATCTGGTACGGCACCGGAGGAGCCGGGATCGGGCGCAGGCGGTCCGGTGTCAGGACATTTCTGAAAAATATGGTGCATCTGGGTAAGCTGAAAAGCAGTATGATACGCTATCAGGAGAAAAACCCGGAGGGGAAAGAGAATGAGGTGCACTGATGCAGAAATTTATCTATAAAAGATCTGTGCTGTGGGATTATGTGATGCTTGCCGTCGGAACGGGGCTTGTCGCGGCCAGCATTCAGTGTATTTATGACCCTGTCAGGCTGGTCACGGGAGGTTTTACCGGGCTCGCCATTATTGTCAAGGAGATCACGCGTCCGCTGCTTTCCGGCGGTGTGCCATTGTGGATGACGAATATTCTTCTCAACGTCCCCGTGTTTCTCGCAGCGCTGAAAATTAAAGGGATCCGGTTTATCGGGCGCACCTTTCTGGGAACATTTCTGCTGTCGGCGTGGCTGTATGTGATACCGTCCGTGGACCTTGTGGAAGGAGATCATATTCTTGCCGCGGTGTTCGGCGGCTGTATCGGCGGCGCGGGGATGGGGCTGGTTCTTCTGGCGAGAGCCACCACCGGAGGGACAGATATGGTCGCGGTCCTGATGCAGCATTACATGCGCCATTATTCGATCGTGCAGATTATGCAGGTGCTTGACGGACTGATTGTGCTCGGCGGACTGTTTGTGTTCGGAATCCGCGCGGCGCTCTATGCGATTGTCGCGATTTTTATCACGAGTAAAGTGTCGGATACCCTGATGGAAGGATTTAAATTTTCCAAGGCGGCGTATATTATCACTGAAAAACATGAGACGGTGGCAAAGAGGATTATGACGGAGCTCGACCGGGGGGTGACGGGGCTTTATGCAAGGGGAATGTTTTCCGGGGAGGAAAAATGCATGCTTTACTGTGTCGTCTCACGGAAGGAAATAATCGAAGTGAAGGACATTGTCGCAGAGGTTGATCCGCGCGCGTTTGTGATCGTCTCCGACGCCAGGGAGGTTCTCGGAGAGGGATTTCAGGAATACCAGTAAAACAGAGGGGGAAATGCATAAAAAAAGTGCATTTCCTCTTTCTTTTTCTGGTGTTTTGCATTAGAATGGAGTGGAATCCATAAGGAGAGGGAGCGGAGAATATGATTTCAAATCAGATACTACAGAATACGATTGACGGGTTAAAGGGTATTACCAGGATAGATCTGTGCATTATCGATCTGGAGGGAAAGGTACTCGCGGCGACTTTTCCGGAGGCGGACAGATATGCCCAGCCGGCCCAGGCGTTTGCGGAGTCTCCGGCGGACAGTCAGGTTGTGAACGGATTTCAGTTTTTTAAAGTATTTGATGAACATCAGCTGGAATATCTTCTTCTTGCCAGCGGAGACAGCGACGATGTCTATATGGTGGGTAAAATTGCCAGTTTTCAGATTCAGAACCTTCTGATAGCATATAAGGAAAGATTTGATAAGGACAATTTTATCAAGAATCTTCTGCTCGATAATCTCCTGCTCGTGGATATCTATAACCGGGCAAAAAAACTCCATATTGACACGGAAGTGCGGCGGGTTGTCTTTATTGTTGAGACGAACCGGGATAAAGACGGGAATGAACTTGAGAAGATTCGCGGTATCTTTGGCGCGAAGACCAGGGATTTTGTCACGGCGGTGGACGAGAAAAATATAATCGTAGTGAAGGAAGTCGGCGACAATGAGGGATACGGGGAGCTTGGCAGAACCGCTGAGGTTATTGTGAATCTGTTTCACACGGATGCGGAGAGCGACGTGCATGTGGCTTACGGCACGATTGTGAATGAGATCAAGGAGGTCTCCCGCTCCTATAAAGAGGCGCGGATGGCGCTCGACGTCGGGAAGATTTTCTTCGAGGAAAAGGATGTGATAGCGTACTCTACACTCGGAATCGGCCGTCTGATTTACCAGCTGCCCATTCCTCTGTGCAGGATGTTTATCAAAGAGATCTTTGACGGAAAGTCTCCGGATGATTTCGATGAGGAGACGCTCACGACGATAAATAAGTTTTTTGAGAATAGTCTGAATGTGTCCGAGACATCCAGGCAGCTTTATATCCACCGCAACACGCTGGTATACCGTCTCGATAAGCTGCAGAAGTACACCGGGCTTGATCTGCGCGTATTTGAGGATGCGATTACGTTCAAAATAGCTCTTATGGTTGTAAAATATATGAAATATATGGAAACCCTGGATTACTGACACCGGAGGGGAACATACACGACTGGAAATGAGGTACGGAATGATCAGATTGGAACATGTCAGCAAGGAGTATCTGGCAGGGTCAGGGCTTCCCGCACTGAATGATGTGAATATGGAAATCGAGGATGGGGAGTTTGTGTTTATCGTCGGCGACAGCGGTTCCGGAAAATCGACGCTGATCAAGCTCCTGCTCAAGGAGCTGGAACCGACATCGGGGACCATTGTGATAAACGGAAGGAAACTTAACAAAATCAGGAGAAGGCAGATTCCGAAATTCCGCCGTGAAATCGGCGTGGTATTTCAGGATTTCCGGCTGCTGAAAGACAGGAATGTTTATAATAACGTGGCGTTTGCCCAGAAGGTGATCGGGGAATCCACGCGCATGATCAGATGCAATGTGCCGAATATTCTCTCCAAAGTGGGGCTTGCGGCCAAATACCGTTCATATCCCAGGCAGCTTTCCGGGGGGGAGCAGCAGAGGGTTGCGATCGCGCGGGCGCTGATTAACAGGCCTAAGATCCTGCTTGCTGACGAGCCGACCGGGAATCTCGACAACACGAACGCCTGGGACATCATGAAACTAATGGAAGAGATTAACAATGACGGCACGACGATTGTTGTCGTGACACATAATCTGGAGATTGTCAGCAGAATGAATAAGCGCGTTATTCAGATGAATAAAGGGGTTATCGTGGATGACAGCGGCAGGCCGGATCCGGATGTAAAAGACAGTGCGTCTGACGGCGGCAGTTACGGGGAGAATTCCGCTTTCGGGGAAAGTACCGGCTCATATGGCAGGGATTTTACCGCATTCAGCAGAAGAGACAGATTCTTCGGGACGGCCGGCACATACGGCGCGGGCGGAAGCGCATATGAGGAGGACTTTTACGATGCCGGTCCCCCGGTTGACGGAGGTGATGACGGCGATGCGGATTAGTACTTTTTTTTACACGATCAGGCAGGGAATCGTTAATATCTGGAAAAATAAAATGTTTTCCCTTGCGTCGGTGGCGACAATGACAGCCTGTATATTTCTGTTCGGCCTTTTTTATATGATTGTGACCAATTTCCAGGCGATGGTAAAGGACGCGGAAGCAGGGGTCGCGGTCACGGTTCTTTTTGACCATGGGATTTCGGAGCAGCGGATTGAGGAGATCGGCCAGCTGATCCGTGAGCGCGTGGAGGTGGCGGACATTGACTTCGTCTCCTCGGACGAGGCGTGGAATTATTTTAAGGATATTTATTTTGAGGGAAACGAGCAGGCGGCGGAGAGTTTCGGGGCGGATAATCCACTGGCCAATTCCGCGAGTTATGCCGTCTATATGAACGATATTTCGATGCAGCCCACGCTGGTTACATATCTCGAATCGGTGGACGGCGTGAGGGAAGTCAAGCAGTCCGCGACGGTGGCGAATACACTGACAGACTTCAACAGGCTGATCGGTTATATTTCGGCCGGTGTGATTCTGATTCTGCTGTGCGTGGCGATTTTCCTGATAAGCAATACAATTGCAGTTGGAATATCGGTTCGCAGGGAGGAGATCGGGATTATGAAACTGATCGGTGCGACGGATTACTTTGTGCGCGCGCCGTTTGTGGTGGAGGGGATTGTGATCGGACTGATCGGCGCAGCAATTCCGCTCGGCATTCTCTACCTGCTTTACGGTAGAATGATTGTCTACGTCATGGAGAAATTCCGCTTTATCGGCAGTATGATGAGATTTTTATCCACGGAGGAAGTGTTTCGGACGCTGCTTCCGGTTGCCCTGACGCTCGGCGTGGGCATCGGACTGATCGGCAGCCGCATTACCATCCGTAAGCATCTAAAAGTATGAGACCGGACGGGTATATGGAGCCTATGGGAAAAATCAGATTATCACGGAATATGGCGGCTGTCTGTTTTCTTCTGCTGTCTGTGGCGGCCCTGTTCGCGGGGGCGCCGCTGAAGCGGGCGCTGGCAGCGGATCAGTCGTCTTTAAAGGAAGCAGAGCGCGAGAAAAACCTGCTGGAACAGGAACTTTCCAGTGTGCAGCAGACGATTGAGGACTTAAAAGGGAAAAAAGGGGATATAAAGGAAAAGGTTGCGGAGCTCAATCAGATACTGATGCAGATTTCCGCGCGCATTACTGCCCTGGAAGACCAGCTTGTGAAAAAAAGTGCTGAAATTGAAGAAACACAGCTGCAGCTTGCCGACGCGGTGCAGCGGGAGCAGCAGCAGTATGAGGATATGAAAGTGCGCATCCAGTTTATGTATGAAAACAGTCAGACCTCCTATCTGCAGGTGCTTCTCTCTTCAAAGAATATCGCAGAATTTATGAATGCGTCGGAATATATCTCCGGGATTGAGAGTTATGACCGCCAGAAGCTGCAGGAATATGAACAGACCGTACAGGAAACGGATGAGCTTAAGAGCAGACTGGAGACGGAGCACTGGGAGCTTGAGGAGATGAAAGCGTCCGTGGAGGAGGATAAGGAAAAGGTTGCGGCTATGATGCGCCAGAAAGAAACAGAGCTCTCTGCACTCTCGGAAGAAATCAAAAACGCACAGAGTGAGGCGGATTATTATGCCGCGGAGATTCAGGCGCAGGAAGAACTGATCGCGGAGATCCGGCGCGCAGAGGCGGAGCGGGCCGCAGCCATGAAGGCGGCGAATGAAAAAGCGGCGTCGTATAGCGGAGGAGCATTTGTCTGGCCCTGCCCGGCCAGCACGCGGGTGACAAGCGATTTTGGCGCCCGGGTTTCCCCGACGTCGGGGGCCTCCACGAACCATATGGGAATTGATGTCGGCGCACCATACGGCGCAGATATTGTGGCGGCTGCGGCGGGGACGGTCAGATCCGTGAATTACAGCAGCGCAGCCGGCAATTATGTTATGATCGATCACGGCGGAGGAGTTTACACAGTGTATATGCACGCATCTTCCGTGAACGTATCAAAAGGACAGACCGTGAGTGCAGGAGAGGTGATTGCAAAGGTTGGAAGCACCGGTATTTCAACCGGGAATCATCTGCATTTCGGGGTATCGCAGAATGGGAGCTATGTCAGCCCGTGGGGCTATTTTGGCGGATGATAAAGTTTTCTTAAATTCCCTGTCCCTGGACAGGGAATTTTCACATATGTTAGGTAGAGGTGATTTCCTGCCCTGCGGCGGGCTCTGTGTTTTGCGGACAGGAAATATGCGGGATTTCCGGGAAAAGGGAGGGGTAAAATGGACAGAGAAAATATGGAATACAGACAGAAAACGGATAAAGTCAGGAGCGGTGCCGGAAAGGGAATTCTGATCGGGGTGCTTTTGACCATTCTTGCCGGGATCACGGCGGTCAATGTGTTTTCTCTTGTGACGGGAAACCGGTTTGTGCTGGTGGAAGAGGGCGCTGCCCGCGCGGAAAAATCGGGAGGGGAGCTGCTCGATGACGCGACAGTTTCCAAAATCAATGAGCTGACGGCATATGTGGATCTCTATTATTATGACGAGGCGGAAAAAGAGAAACTGCGCGACGGACTCTGTTCCGGTCTGATTTCCGGTCTGGATGACCGGTATTCGGTCTACTATAATCCGGAGGAATACCAGCAGATGCAGATTGACACGACGGGAAAATATTACGGGATCGGAGCCGGGCTTCTGCAGGATAAGGATTCCATGCTGGTTTCCGTGTCGCGGGTTTATGAGGGAACGCCCTCGGAGAAAGCGGGTCTCCGCGCAAAAGACGTCATCCTCTCGGTGGATGGAACAGAGGCAGATACGATGGATGTGACGGAGCTGGTAAAACTGATCCGGGGGGAAGAGGGGACTTCGGTGCACCTTGAGGTTTACCGTCCGGTGACGAGTGAGTATCTGTCTTTTGATGTGGAGCGGGAAAATGTCACACTTCCAAGTATTTCTTCAGAGATGATTGCGGACGGCATCGGGTATCTGCGCATAGAATCGTTTGAATCCGAGACGGCGGCACAGTTTGAAGCGGCGGTGGAACAGCTCAGAGGGCAGGGGATGAAGTCTCTTGTCATCGACCTGCGGTATAACGGCGGCGGTCTTGTGGAGTCGGTGGTACAGATCCTCGATGATATCCTTCCCGGAGGACTTCTGGTATATACGGAGGATAAGAACGGAAAGCGTGAGGAATATAAATCGGACGACGCCACAAAGATGGACTATCCGCTTGCAGTGCTGATTAATCAGGACAGCGCCAGCGCCTCCGAGATTTTTGCGGGAGCCATCAAGGATTTTGAGTACGGAACGCTGATCGGAACAACGACGTTCGGAAAGGGAATTGTGCAGACTATTTTCCGTCTCAACAACGGGGATGCCGTGAAACTGACGACGGCAAAGTATTTCACTCCGAAGGGGAATTTTATTCACGGCGTGGGAATCGAGCCGGACATTGAGCTTGAATATGAATACCTGAACCCCGAAGGGGAGGAGTATGAGATGCAGTATGACAACCAGATACAGAAAGCGATTGAGGTCTTAAGCGGGGAATAACAGAGTGAGGAATGTAAAAAAGGTACTTTTCCGGACGGCGGCATCGGTACTCCTGGCGGGCTGGATGACAGTGATTTTTCTGTTTTCCGCCCAGCCGGCATCGGAGTCGGCGGAGGTGAGCGGAGGCGTTGCGTACAGGCTGCTGTGCAAAGCCGACGAGTTTTTTCAGATGGAACTGATGGAGGACGAGCTTTTATCCTGTACACAGAAGCTGGATTACCCCATCCGCAAGCTGGCACATATGTCGGAATATGGTATTCTGGCCCTGTTTTCTTTTTTGTTTTTTGCGGCCTTCGGGGTTGCGGGACGGCGGCGCTATCTGTCCGCGCTCGCGCTGACCGCGGCATATGCGGCGACAGATGAGTTCCATCAGTTGTTTGTGCCGGGAAGGGCAGGGCGGCCAGGGGACGTGGTGCTTGATACAATCGGGGCAGTTGTGTGCCTGCTGCTGGTGCGGGCAGCCGGGAAAATTGCGGGAACATTTATGGAGCCGGGAGACGGCAGCAAATGACCGGACGGACTCATGGCCGTCTGACGGGACCGGACAGACGGTTTCGTCCGTGGTTTCGCGGAAAATATATTGCGCATCTGCTGATCTTCCATTACAATAAAAGCGTGCACGGCTGTGCGCGAAAGATCTGATCAAAATAATGAAAGAGGTGATACTGTGGTAGAATTAGATCAATTCAAGGGAACCCTGAATGCATACAGGGCTCCGCTGCAGGAAGTGAGGGATTCACTTTGACCTGGCGGTCAAAGAGCAGCGGATACAGGAAGCAGAGCGGGAAATGGAGGCGCCGGATTTCTGGAATGACCCGGAAGTTTCCCAGAAAAAAATGAAACAATTAAAGAGTATGAAGGACGATGTGGCCACTTATGCCGCCTTAAAGACGCAGTTCGAGGACATCGAGACACTGATCGAGATGGGTTATGAGGAAAACGACGCGTCTCTGATTCCGGAGATCCGGGAGCTGCTGGACGGTTTTACGGAGACTTATGAGAAAATCCGCAGCAAAACACTGCTCTCCGGCGAATACGATAAAGACAATGCGATCGTTTCGCTTCATGCCGGCGCAGGGGGCACGGAATCCTGCGACTGGGCAGCGATGCTTTACCGCATGTATGCGCGGTGGGCGCAGGATCACGATTATACGCTGGAGGTGCTGGATTCACTCGACGGAGAAGAGGCGGGGATTAAATCCATCACATTCCAGGTAAACGGTGAGAACGCATACGGCTATCTGAAATCCGAAAAAGGCGTGCACCGCCTTGTGCGCATTTCGCCTTTCAACGCTGCCGGAAAGCGGCAGACATCCTTTGTATCCTGCGATGTCATGCCGGATATCGAGGAGGATCTGGATGTGGAGATCAGGGATGATGAACTCCGGATTGACACTTACCGTTCCAGCGGCGCAGGCGGACAGCATATCAATAAGACATCGTCGGCGATCCGGATCACACATCTGCCCACGGGAATCGTGGTGCAGTGTCAGAATGAGCGGTCGCAGTTTCAGAACAAGGATAAGGCGATGCAGATGTTAAAGGCAAAGCTTTATCTGCTCAGGCAGCAGGAAAACGCGGAGAAAGCTGCGGGAATCCGGGGCGAAGTGACGGAAATCGGCTGGGGAAATCAGATACGTTCCTATGTCATGCAGCCGTACACGATGGTAAAAGATCATCGCACAGGCGTCGAGACCGGAAATGCGGACAGTGTGATGGACGGCAGAATCGATCTGTTTATGAACGGGTATCTGAAGTGGCTTTCCCTGGGGTGCCCTGTGGGTGCAGGAGGAGAAGAGTAAGACAGGAGGAAAAGGTATGGGTATTATAAGGGCGGCCGGGCAGGCAGTCAGCGGGGCGCTGGCGGACCAGTGGCTTGAGGTGATAGAAGCGGAAGATATGGGAGAGCGCACTGTTTTTGCCAGAGGTACGCTTCTGCGCAGAGGTCAGAACCGGAAGGGAAGCAGCCATACAGTATCGAACGGCTCGGTGATTCATGTTTATGATAACCAGTTTATGATGCTGGTGGACGGCGGAAGGGTTGTGGACTATACGGCGGAGCCCGGATATTACAAGGTGGATCATTCCTCCATGCCGTCCCTGTTTAACGGACAGTTCGGAGAGTCTTTAAAAGAAGCGTTTAACCGTATCCGGTTTGGCGGTCAGACTGCCGGAGCGCAGAAAGTATTTTTTATCAATCTGCAGGAAATTAAGGGAATAAAGTTCGGCACGCGCAATCCGATCAACTATTTTGATAATTTTTACAATGCAGAGCTCTTTTTACGCGCGCACGGCACTTATTCTGTCCGGATTGTCAATCCGCTTCAGTTTTATGCGGAAGTGATTCCGCGCAATAAGGACAGTGTGCAGATCGAGGAGATCAACGAGCAGTATCTGGCAGAGTTTCTGGAGGCGCTGCAGTCCTCGATCAACCAGATGTCGGCGGACGGAACGCGCATTTCGTTTGTGACGTCCAAAGCCAGGGAGCTTGGCCGCTATATGGCGGATACACTGGACGCGGAATGGAATAAAATGCGCGGCATGGAGATTCAGTCAGTTGGCATCGCGAGCGTCTCCTACGATGAAGAATCCCAGAAACTGATTAATATGCGCAATCAGGGCGCCATGCTGGGTGATCCGAATGTGCGGGAGGGATACGTGCAGGGAGCGATGGCGCGCGGGTTTGAGGCTGCAGGCTCCAATGCAAACGGCGCGATGGCCGGGTTTATGGGGATGGGCATGGGAATGCAGTCCGCCGGAGGTATGATGGGGGCGGCGTCCGCCGTCAACCTCGCGCAGATGCAGATGCAGAATGCCTCACCGGCGCCGGGAGGCGGGGCGCACCCCGGAGCGCAGAACGCGAACAGCTGGAAATGTGCGTGCGGAGAGGTGAATACCGGAAAGTTCTGCGGCGGATGCGGAAAACCGGCTCCCTCTCCCCAGACAGGCTGGGTCTGCGCCTGCGGCCATACCAATACCGGAAAGTTCTGCAGCGAGTGCGGAAAACCGGCTCCCGCCGCAGACTGGACCTGTGTCTGCGGGACTGTGAATACCGGAAAGTTCTGTAGTAACTGCGGGAAAGCGAGGGGGTAGGATGGCGGTTGTCAGTTTTAAATGTCCGAATTGTGATGGAGAACTGATATTTGACCCGTCTTCCCAGGGGTATAAATGTGAATACTGCGGTTCACGGTTTTCCCAGGGCCAACTGGATGCGTCGGGGCAGACGAAGGCCCCGTCTGCGGACGGCGGGGGAGTCCGGGACAGGACGGAAGCCGCCGCGGGTGGGACGGAATCTGCCGCGGCAGGGCAGGAGGCGGTGGCGTACCGCTGCCCGTCCTGCGGCGCGGAGATTGTGACAGACACCACGACGGCGGCTTCTTTCTGCTATTACTGTCATAATCCGGTGGTACTTTCCGGACGTCTTTCAGGGGAATATCTGCCGGATAAGATTATTCCGTTCCGGATTGCGAGGGAGGAAGCCGAAAAGGCGTTTCTGGAGTATGTCGGAAAGAAAAAGTTTGTACCTGGGGCTTTTTTCTGCAAAAGACAGATTGAAAGCCTGACGGGAGTATATTTTCCCTACTGGGTTTATGATGTGGAGATGGACGGAAGCCTTCACGCAGATGCGCGCCATATCCGTATCTGGCGGAGCGGGGAGCTTGAGTATACAGAGACCAGACATTATGCCGTGGAGCGGTCGGGAAAGGTGTGCCTGTCAAATCTGGCGGAGCGGGCGCTTCAGAAGGCAAACGCAAAGCTGGCTGAGGGCGTGATGCCCTACCGGTCCGACGAGGCGAAGGAGTTTCATATGGGTTATCTCTCGGGATTTCTCGCAGAGCGGAGGGATATCGGGCAGGCTGGTGTCCGGGAGAAAATGCTGGGCGAGATGCGGCAGAGCGCAGAGCGTCTGCTGAGGGAGACTGTGAGTGGGTATGATTCTGTTTCCATCCACAATCTTCACATAAAGGCAGAGAAAGAAAACTGGTCTTATATGCTTTTTCCGGTGTGGACGATCACCTATAAGGGGAGGGATGGAAAAATTTATTACTATTCCATGAACGGACAGACCGGAAAAGTGTGCGGGGAACTGCCGGTTGACTATGTCAGGCTGACGCTGGCCAGCTTTCTTCTCGCGGCGGTTGTGCTGGCGCTCGGGCTTGTGGGAGGATATTTCTTATGAGAAAGAGAATAAGGCCGGTCATTTTTCTGATGATCATGCTCTTTTCGCTGGCAGCTGCGGGAAGTATCCGGGCCGCAGAACAGGGAATGGTTTCTGATGGCGCTTCGCTTCTGTCGGAGAGCGATGCCGGGGAGCTTGGCAGAGAAGCCGGGGAGCTGATGGAAGCCACGGGCTGGAGTATTTTTCTGGTGACGACAGCGGATGCGGGCGGGAAGACGGCGGTGGATTACGCGGACGATTTTTTTGACGCGCATTCCCCGGAACAGGAGAACGGTGTGGCGCTGCTGATTGATATGGATAACCGCGAGATTGTGATTTCGACCTGCGGGGAGGCAGCGCGGTATCTGACGGATGAGCGGACTGAAACTATTATTGATGATGCGTACGGATACGTATCTGGGGGAGATTACCGTTCGTGTTTTGAGCAGATGCTTTCAGGAATCCGGGGCTGTTATGCGGAGGGAATTTTGCAGGGGCAGTACAATTATGATCAGGAGACTGGAAAGCGGTCAGAGTACCGGAGTATCCGGCCTGCGGAACTTGCGATCGCGGCTGTGGCGGCCTGCGGGGCAGGGGCGGTATTTTTTTCCGTGATTGTGGGAAAATACCGGATGAAAACCGGTACATACAGCTATGCATTCCGCGACTACGGCAGGGTGGAACTGCGCGTGAAGGAGGACCGCTACTCAGGGCAGACCGTGACGCACAGGAGAATCCCCCGGCAGTCATCCGGCGACGGGGACAGTGCAGGGCGCAGCACGATGCATACATCCGGCAGCGGACGCCAGCACGGCGGAGGAAGCAGAAAGTTCTGAAAAGAGGTTGCCCCGGCAGCCTCTTTGTGTTATGATCTTCCGGGTGAGAACAAATGTAAGTGTGTAACAGACATGCTTGCGGAAAGAGGCAGAATTGGACAGGAAAGAGAACAGCCAGTATTTTGTTCTGAAAGAGAGGGCGGTGCCCGAGGTACTTTTGCGGGTGGTGGAGGCAAAGCGCCTGCTTGACACCGGAAAGACGGCATCCATCCAGGAGGCGACCGAGAAGGCGGGTATCAGCCGGAGCTCTTTCTACAAATATAAAGACGATATCTTCCCGTTCCGCGACACGGCGAGGGGCAAAACGATTACGATGGTGATTCAGCTGGACGACGAGCCGGGACTGCTGTCGGTCGTGCTGAAGAATATTGCAGAGTTTCACGCAAATATTCTGACAATTCATCAGAGTATACCGGTCAATGGTGTGGCGTCCCTGACTTTAAGTGTGGATGTCCTTCCTCAGACGGGGGATGTGACGGAGATGGTTGCACACGTCGAGGAACAGCCGGGGATCCATTCCATCAGGATCCTGGGGCAGGAATAGGGATACTGCAATTTCATAAGACCAGAAAAAGTATGTGCACATGGAGGTAAGAATGGAAGCAGCAATAATGGGATACGGGACGATCGGTTCCGGTGTGGCGGAAGTGCTCCGGATTAACAGGGAGAGCATCCGTAAACGCGCAGGGGAAGAGATCGGGATCCGGTATATACTGGATCTGCGGGATTTTCCCGGAGATCCGCTCAGCGAAAAGCTGGTGCATGATTACAGAGTAATTGCGGAGGATCCGCAGGTACAGGTTGTTGTGGAGACGATGGGCGGGGTGGAACCTGCTTATACGTTTGTAAAAGCTATGCTGATGGCAGGAAAGCATGTCACAACGTCGAATAAAGCGCTTGTGGCGGCGAAGGGGGCGGAACTGACGGCGCTCGCGAAGGAAAAAAATGTGCATTTTATGTTTGAGGCGAGCGTGGGCGGAGGAATTCCGATTATCCGCTCCTTAAATTCCTGCCTGACGGCGGATGAAATTGAGGAAATTACGGGAATTGTAAATGGCACCACAAACTATATGCTGACCAAAATGTCCAGGGAAGGGCTGGAATTTGACGATGTATTAAAAGATGCCCAGGACAAGGGATATGCGGAGAAAGATCCGACTGCGGATATAGAAGGATATGATGCCTGCAGAAAGATTGCGATTCTGACTTCCCTGGTCTGCGGACAGCAGGTGGACTATGAGGATATTCACACGGAGGGGATCACGGACATCACGGCGACGGATATCCGGTACGCGTCTGCGATGGGCAGAGTCGTACGCCTTCTGGCCTCCAGTAAGAAGACAAAGAACGGTTATGCGGCAATGGTTGCACCGTTCCTTCTGCCGCCGGAACATCCGCTCTACAGCGTGAATGATGTATTCAACGCCGTTTTTGTGCATGGAAATGTTCTGGGAGACGCCATGTTTTACGGGAGCGGCGCCGGAAAGCTGCCGACCGCGAGCGCTGTTGTGGCGGATATTGTCGAGATCGCAAGACATCCGGACGCAGGTCTGGCTGTGGACTGGAGTACAAAAAAGATTGAGCTGGCTGACTTTAACAGTATCCGGAACCGCTTTTTTGTGCGGACAACAGCGGAACGCCCGGCGATCCGTGCCGTATTCGGAGATGTGGAATATATTGTGGCAGAGGGAATTTCCGGGGAGAGAGGTTTTCTCACGGAGGAGCTGAGTGAGGCGGCTTTTGCGGCAAAAGCGGAGCAGCTGCAGGGAATTCTGCAGAGAATCCGCATCGCATAGATGCTGAAATATTTCGGGACGGGAGTGCGGGCGCAGGAACACGCGCGGAAATGAGGAAAAAATGAAATATGTGATTATTCTTGGGGACGGGATGGCTGACCGTCCGATTGAGAGTCTGGGAGGGAAGACTCCGCTGGAGTATGCGGATACGCCCGGGATGGATGCGCTGGCGTCCGGAGGGGAGCTTGGCATGGTGTGCACAATTCCGGACGGCATGAAGCCCGGGAGCGACACGGCCAATCTGTCCGTGCTCGGGTATGACCCGCAGAAATTCTATTCCGGCCGTTCGCCGCTTGAGGCGCTGTCCATCGGGGTTCCGATGAAGGACACGGATATTGCACTTCGCTGCAATCTTGTCACGCTCTCGCAGGCGGAAGATGTCTATGAGGAGAGAACCATTCTCGATCACAGCTCCGGTGAAATCAGCACGGAGGAAAGCGTGATTCTGCTGGACGCCGTGAAAAAAGAGCTGGGCGGGGGAGCGTTTCATTTTTATGCGGGAACCAGTTACCGTCACTGTCTGATCCGGGAGAACGGTCCGCTGACGGATCTGGTGCCGCCGCATGATATTCTGGGGAGGAAAATCGGGAATTACCTGCCGGAAGATGAGACGCTCAGAGAGATGATGAAGAAAAGCTATGAGATTCTTGCCCGCCATCCCGTCAACCTTGCGCGGATGGAAAAGGGGCTGAATCCGGCGAATTCCTGCTGGTTCTGGGGTGCAGGAACCAGGCCGGCCCTGTATCCGTTTGAGGAGCGCACACGGCTGAAAGGGGCGATGATTTCGGCGGTTGATCTGCTCAAAGGGATTGCGGCGGGAACCTCGATGAAGGTCATCCATGTGGAGGGGGCGAACGGCGGTCTGGACACCAACTATGAGGGAAAGGCACAGGCTGCCGTCGACGTCCTGACCGGGGGAGGCTGTGATTTTGTCTATGTTCATCTGGAGGGGCCGGACGAGATGGGTCATCAGGGCAGCGCCGAAAAAAAGGTAAAAGCAATTGAATATCTTGACGCGCGCGTCGTAAAGCCGGTTGCGGAGGGGCTTGCAGCCGCGGGGGAGGATTTCCGGATGCTGGTTCTGCCTGATCATCCGACGCCGGTCTGTATCCGCACACATTCGGCGGAAGCTGTGCCTTTTCTGCTCTACGACAGCACCTGCCCGCGCAGTGGAAACCGCCATTATAATGAGCGGGAAGCCGCGGCGTCCGGCAGATACATCGCCAGAGGGCATGAGCTTATCGATTATCTGTGCGGCACAAAATAAAAACGCAGGAATAAAATAGAACAGAAAGCTACATTCCGAGGTAAGAAATGTGCAGATAGTTCTTTTGATTGTCGCGCTCTCGATCGATGTATTTATCGCGAGCGCGGCCTGCGGAACCGAAAATATAACAATAGAACGGAAATCAGCACTCTGCATCAGCCTTGTGTGCAGCGGGGTGCTGTTTTTATCCCTTACAGCCGGCAGCGTTTTAAGCGGGATGATCAGGAAAGAGTACACGGATATCCTGTGTTTTGCGGGTCTGCTGCTGGTCGGGCTGGAGAAGCTGGCAGAATATGGCATTAAGACATATATAAAAAAACATAAGTTTCTCTGCAAAAGGGTTAAGATTACGTTTTCCCAGCTGAATTTTATTTTAAGTATCTACAACAATCCGGTTATGGCAGATAAAGATCACTCGTCTGCCATGTCAGTCGCCGAGAGCGTCTTCTTTGCGCTTGCGATGTCGCTGGATGGTCTGTTCGGCGGTCTTGGCGCTGCATTTCTGGGCATCCATGTGTGGGCGACGACACTGTGTAATTTTCTGCTCGGCTATGCGGCGGTGCGCGCCGGCAGCGCTGCAGGCAGGGCCGCTGCGCTGAAAAAGGATATTGATCTCTCGTGGCTGGGAGGCGTGCTGTTTATAATTCTTGCATTCAGCAGGATACCCGTGTGATTTCAGAGGAGCCCGGATGGAGGTGGTCAGATCCGCAGGATGCATTTTTCGTTTGCCTGCGGCACTCCGCCGGGGTATACTGTAAATGATAAGAGTCCGGACATTCCCGCTTTCACATATCAGAGGGCGGACGGGACAGAGCGTGCCGGAGGGGAAGCGGGAGTATCCGGGGACAGCTGATCAGTCAGGAGGAGATGCGATATGGCAAACTATATTATGGCGCTGGACGCGGGGACCACGAGCAACCGCTGCATCCTGTTTAATGAGGCGGGGGAGATCTGTTCGATGGCGCAAAAGGAATTTAACCAGTATTTTCCGAACCCGGGATGGGTGGAGCACGATGCAAATGAGATCTGGTCCACAATGCTCGGTGTGGCGGTGGAGGCGATGAACAGGATCCGGGCAACGGCGCAGGATATAGCGGCGATCGGAATCACGAATCAGAGGGAGACGGCCATTGTCTGGGACAAAGAAACGGGAGAGCCGGTCTGCAACGCGATCGTCTGGCAGTGCCGCCGCACTTCCGATATTGCGGATGCACTCAGGAAAAAGGGGCTGGAGGAGACATACCGCCGGAAGACGGGGCTGATCATTGACGCCTATTTTTCCGCGACAAAGGTTAAGTGGATTCTGGATCATGTCGAAGGGGCGCGAGAGGCCGCGGAACAGGGAAAACTGCTGTTTGGAACGGTGGAGACCTGGCTGATCTGGAAATTTACAAAGGGAGCTGTCCATGTGACCGATTACTCGAACGCATCGCGGACCATGCTGTTTAATATCAACGATCTCTGCTGGGACCGGGAGATTTTAAGCGAGCTTGGAATTCCGGAAAGCATGATGCCGCAGCCTGTGCCGTCGAGCCGGGTGTATGGCTGTACGGACCCGTCGTTTCTGGGCGCGGCGGTACCGGTCGCCGGTGCGGCGGGAGACCAGCAGGCGGCGCTTTTCGGTCAGACCTGCTTTGACGTGGGCGATGCGAAAAACACCTACGGGACAGGCTGTTTCCTGCTGATGAATACGGGAGAAAAGCCGGTATTTTCAGACAACGGTCTGGTCACGACGATTGCCTGGGGGCTGGATGGAAAGGTCAGTTACGCGCTCGAGGGATCTATTTTTGTGGCCGGCGCGGCGATTCAGTGGCTTCGCGATAATATGAAGATGATTGATTCCGCCGCGGATTCAGAATACATGGCGGGAAAGGTCCACGGCACGCACGGCTGTTATGTGGTTCCCGCCTTTACCGGGCTTGGTGCGCCGCACTGGGATCAGTATGCGCGGGGAACGATTGTGGGTATCACACGGGGAACCAATAAGAACCATATCATCCGCGCAACGCTGGAGTCAGTCGCACTGCAGGTCTGTGACGTGATCGACGCGATGCGGGCGGACGCGGGCGTGGAGCTGCGCTCCCTGAAAGTGGACGGAGGGGCCAGCGCCAACGATTTTCTGATGCAGTTTCAGGCGGATATGATCAATGTGCCGGTCAGACGTCCGCAGTGCGTGGAGACAACTGCCATGGGAGCTGCTTATCTGGCAGGGCTTGCCGTGGGCTACTGGAAAAATAAAGAAGACCTGATGACACATCAGAAACCGGACCGTATCTTTGAGCCTCAGATGACGCAGGAAGAGCGCAGCGCAAAACGCAGGGGCTGGAATAAGGCTGTTAAGTATGCGTACGGCTGGGCGAGGGACGAGGAGGAGACGAACACACTGTAACTGTGGGAAAGGGCCTTCCGGATACCGGTTCCGGGGCTCTTTTGGAATGGAGGGGTATATATGAAAATCCCGGAAATAGATATGGAAAAGCTGGAAGAGGTGAAAAAGCTGATTCATCAGGCGACCTGCCTGATGGAGGAGGAAGACTGTGATGCAGGCGGGGAGGCGGGACAGAAACTGGCTGCGCTGCAGGATAGTCTGAGGAAAGTGACCGGAAGGGCAGATGCGGATATACATGATTTCCGGGCATACCGGTTCCGCATGGATCTGGAAGAAGCGGCAAAAGCGGCAATGCTTCCCAGGCCGGAGAAAACAGGGCTTACAGATGAGGATATCCGGAAACTGATACAGGATATCGCACATGTTAAATATGATGAGGCGATGACGGAGTATTATCTGGAGGTGCTGAAAAAAGAAACGGGAATCGGGAATGTGATGGATTATATCTATAATCCGGAGGAGGTGGGAATGGATATAGACGCTCCGGTTGAGGAGATTGCGGATCGTGTTCTTGCTGACAGGGAGTGAGAGGGGACCGTGGCTGCGGGAAGGCGGAGGCTGTGGAAGCGCTGTTCGGTGGCGCAGCCTCCGCTGAGTTCGGGTGGGGTGCGAAGTTGCGAAAAACCAGTGTTAGCAGTGTATGATAATGATGATAGTAAAAACCAGTATAATTAAGGCATTGCGGACAGCAACAGACAGGGCTTTGGCTTAAAACTGAATATCAGACAGACTAAGGGATATTGTTTCGACAGCGGTATCCCTTTTCTGCTGCCGGTGTATGCATGTGCTTTCCGGTATGCAGGAGAATACCACCTATGTCTGCAACATCTGGAAGTACCTGCTGGCAGCCCTGTATATAGCGCCGGTCACCATCATCAGCAGCTACTACACTTCCCCAGTGAACTCCGGACCCTGAAGGATCTGATGAAACACAATGCTGACCTCTCCGGAAAACGCTTAAACCCAGGGGATGGATTTTTCCGGTAATCTGATAATATCGCTTCCAGTCTCCACCCGGCAGACCTGCCTGTGGGGAGGACTGGTTCGGCGGTTGTCCGGCTGGTGGTCTGCACCAAAGGTATAATTATTAAAAGTTGGCATATCGTGATTTTAAATGTATAATAAGAAACATTAAGTGAGGAGGATTTGAAAGGGCTGTTTGTTATGATAATCTTTGGAAACTTCCAAATTAGACAAAAAACCTGAACGAACCTGGTTAAAGCAACTGTGTGGAATTAGTAGTAATGTCCTGGTAAAACCTGGAAAAGATGAGCCAGTATCGGGTCAATAGAAAAAATAGGCTCATGACCTGAATGCCGTATCGAAGATATTATGGAAATCGTCTTAAACGATGTTCGCAATGGACAATAATTCAGGAGGAATTATGGAGTACACAGCAATAAGAGAAAAGCGTTTAGAATATAATATAAGCCAGACCAAAATTGCCGAAGCCAGTGGTTTCAGCAAAGCAACGATTTCATCCTGGGAATTGGGCAAAGTAGTTCCGTCAATAGAGGATATTAAAATTGTTAGAAATGCTTTATCTGCCTTGATTCATGATATAGATGATGGTTTGAGTGATGTGCGCAAAAAAAGAATCACAAAATCCAATACTACAAAAAAAGGATTGCCCAAAGTAATAAAAAGTAGTGATGAGTATCACAAATTACTTAAAGTTACCAATCGTCAGGATTGTGCTTATCGTGATACTTTAACCGATCTGTATAAGAGAGCTATGAAGGCGAAACCCAAAGATTCCCCAAAGGCAATTGCTCTATTTTCGGGATGTGGCGGTTTGTCGTTAGGCTTTGCAGCAGCTGGGTTTAATTTAGTTGGTCACGTTGAAATCGAAGAATCCGCCAACAGGATATATGATTCCAATTTCGTTAACAGTAAGCTTCTTGAAACGGATGTTTGTAATATTACAGCTGAGCAGATTCAGGAATGGAAAAAAGAGTTTGGAGATATTGATGCTGTTATTGGCGGTCCTCCATGTCAGGGATTTAGTCTCGCGGGAAAACGTGACCCAGACGATATGAGAAATCAGTTATTCAAATATTATTCAAATATTGTTTCGCTGGTTCATCCTAAAGCATTTGTTTTTGAAAATGTAAGATTGCTGACATCGATGAAAACATCTGATGGCAGGCTGTTTATTGATTGTATTTTTGATTCGTTCTCAAAAGCAGGATACCATTTAGTTAAAAGAGAACTTAATATGGCTGACTATGGTGTTCCTCAATCACGGGAGCGAGTGGTAATTGTCGGTGTGCGAAATGACATTGATAAAGATTTTGATTTTCCTAAGGTAACTCATCAGACAGATACGGATGTGCGAAGTAATTTTGGCTTTCAAAAACAAATTTCTTTCAGAGAGGCAACGACCGATCTGGATTTCCTGGAGTCTGGAGAAGTGTCTGCCGACCCGCTTCATTGGAGCATCGTTCATCCCGAACACGTAATCTGTTGGCTGAAGGATGTACCGGAAGGCTGTAGTGCACATGATAATGAAAATCCGGATTTAAGACCACCAAGCGGATTTAATACTACTTACAAGCGTATAAAATGGGATGAACCGTGTTCTACCATTACTACAAACTTTAGTATGATTTCAGGTTGTCGGAATGTTCACCCTGCTGCAACTCGTTCTCTCACGATACGAGAGGCAGTAAGGGCACAATCATTTCCCGATGAATTTGCATTTATAGGAAAATGGGGAGATATCAGAAAAGCAATTGGTAATGCAGTTCCCCCTGTTTTTGCCGAAATAATCGCAGAAAACATTAAGAGTCAGATTTTATCAAAATAGTCTTGCAGAATATAGAAATATCCTGACTTCAAATTAAACTGCAACTGAGTTGGATGTTGTTTCTGCCCTCCCCGTTGGAACTGAATGAACCCAAATCTTGGTGCATAATGCGGAGTCCTGTCGTTTTTATATGTACCTTTACGAATAAAATATTCAGACAGGATAAATCCGGAATGCATTTTTGACAGAGTAATTATTTCATTCATTGAGAATATGGCAGTTTCACAATATTTAAAGTCGGAGTATTTTACTGTCTGATGTAAAAGATATCCCGGAGGAAATGGGTCATCTTTATAGGCTTTTTGAAATAACAGGAGAGAGATTTTATCCTGATTTGTAGAAATAATGTCTCTCCAGGCATTTCTTGATTCCTGAGATGTTTCCTCCCAATAATATCTATTGGGGTCAGAAATTCGTGTCCTTAATTCATCTTCACTCATACAGTCAGCAGGTCTGTATCCGGGATCGCCACAGAACATCGAAAGTCCTGTAGTTGCTGCTTCGCTTACACTAATTCCATTATTGATTAGTAACTGGCAAAATGCTCTCGCTGTAGTAAAAAACATTTGGTCATTCGTTGGATTTTTTTTGTTGCAGGTTTTGACAGAAATGCCGATTGTTTTGGTTTTATCCGGAGTTTTAATTTTAATCAGGATATCTGATTTGCTTTTAGTTATGGGATTACCACCCTCATCAGTAATAGTATCACCTAATCCGGATGTGGCGAGACCACCAAGCCAGGAAGCCTGGACTGATTCAATGACAATGTTTTTATTGTTAGAAATGTACTGGAGCAAATTATATGCGGGATTTCCTTGTAGCAAATGAGATTCGTTATTAGTGGGAGAAAAAACAGTTCCATTTAAGTTGTTTATCTCAGCAGCCAGCAATGATTCAAACCTGTGCCCTTTATTTCTTCCTGTGGTGCCAGCTTCGATCTGTTTACTGTGAGCTTTACTTGTTGGTGTTTGTGCCATATATATTCTCCTTTTCTAAAGGGATAAACAGTTTGTATGTTTCAATCTCAAGCGCATCGGCTATGCGCTGAATATTTTCAAGTGAAATACTCCTGCGAAAACATTCAATCGCACTAATATATGTCCGGTGCATACCGCATTTATCCGCAAATGCTTCCTGGGATACTCCCATTGCAACACGATATTTTTTTAAATTAGAGCCAAAAACTTTTACTATATCCATAATTACAAACCTCCTTAACATCACAATATAATAAAAATAAATACAAAAAGTCTACATACAATAAGTATCTAAAGGCGTAGAGATGAAGAAATAATGAGGCATCAATTCGACGGACTGATAGCAGAAGTATACGATTGGGGGTGTCTTACCCCAATAGTATTCTTAAAGGAGAGTGTAAAAGCTGATATGGCAGAAAAAGAAATGGTTATGGCATATTTAAGGTGGTGCGTTTCAGTCAAATATGTATGTCGTTTTTATATGGCAGGAGGTTTTGCTGAGAGGAACCGTGGCTGCGGGTTCCGGGTTACTCTGAAAAATAATATCCTCATAAAGGTTGAAAAAATTTCTTTGTTATGATAAACTTTTTACAATTCAGAGCCAGCCTCCTCTGCTCTGTTCCGGGCTGTCCGCTCGGATTGGGATATAATCGTATAGCGCTGTACCGGCAAAAAGAAAAACGGCAACGTTTTTTTTTTTGGAAAAAAGACGAAAGGACAGGAATGACAATGAAAGCTTTTTTGATACTAGAAGACGGGAGCGTATTTACCGGAACCAGCATCGGCTCCACAAGAGAGATGATCAGTGAAATCGTGTTCAATACGTCGATGACCGGATATCTGGAGGTCTTAACAGATCCATCTTATGCGGGACAGGCTGTTGTCATGACCTATCCGCTGATCGGAAATTACGGGGTGACGCCGGATATGGAGTCGGAGCGGCCGTGGCCGGATGGCTATATTGTGAGGGAATTGTCGGCAATGCCGAGTAATTTCCGCAGCGAGGGGACACTGCAGGATTTTCTTGTCAGGTATGATATTCCGGGAATCGCAGGGATTGATACCAGGGCGCTCACCAGGATTCTCCGTGAGAAGGGTACAATGAACGGAATGATCACCACGAATGAACATTACCGGATGGAAGAGATCCTTCCCCGGCTCAGGGCATATACGACGGGCAGTGTGGTGGACAGGGTTACCTGCAGAGAGAAAAAGACCCTGAAAAAGCAGGGAAGCGCTTCCGCGGGGAAAAGAGTGGCGCTTCTTGATCTGGGGGCCAAGAAAAATATCGCGCAATCTTTAAGTAAGCGCGGCTGTGAGGTGACAATTTATCCGGCACATACGCCGGCGGAGGAGATTCTGGCTGCACAGCCGGACGGCATTATGCTCAGCAACGGTCCGGGGGATCCCAAAGAATGTAAAGAGATTATTGCGGAAATCCGGAAGCTGTACGAGTCGGATGTACCGGTCTTTGCGATCTGTCTGGGACATCAGCTGATGGCGCTTGCGACGGGGGCGGATACGCATAAAATGAAATACGGTCACCGCGGTGGAAATCATCCTGTCAGGGATCTGGAGACCGGCCGGGTCTATATTTCATCGCAGAATCACGGCTATGTTGTGGATACACAAAAGCTTGATCCGCTTATTGCACAGCCGGCTTTTGAAAATGTCAACGACTGTACAAATGAGGGACTTATTTATACGGGGAAGAAGATTTTTACCGTGCAGTTTCATCCGGAGGCCTGTCCCGGCCCGCAGGATTCTGCTTTTCTGTTTGACCGTTTTCTGTCCATGATGTCGTAGCACTGCGTATAATACTGGAGGGAATAAGATGCCGAGAAATAATGATATCAGAAAAGTACTTGTAATTGGTTCCGGGCCGATCGTGATCGGGCAGGCGGCGGAGTTTGACTATGCCGGTACGCAGGCATGCCGTTCTCTGAAGGAGGAAGGCGTGGAGGTTGTGCTGGTGAATTCCAATCCGGCGACGATTATGACGGACGGGGACATTGCGGACCAGGTCTATATCGAGCCGCTGACGGTTTCCGTTTTAGAGCAGATCATTGCGAAGGAGCGGCCGGACGGTGTACTTCCGACACTTGGAGGGCAGGCCGGACTAAACCTTGGGATGGAGCTCTCGGAAAAAGGAATTCTGGAAAAATACGGCGTGCGTCTTATCGGTACGACCGCCGAGACGATTTTTAAGGCGGAGGACCGCCAGGCGTTTAAGGACACCATGGAAAAAATCGGGGAGCCCTGTGCCGCGTCGCAGGTAGTCCATAATGTGGAGGACGGCATCCGTTTTACCAATACCATCGGATATCCGGTGGTACTGCGCCCTGCGTATACGCTGGGCGGGAGCGGCGGTGGAATTGCACGCAATGAAAGCGAGCTGGTGGAGATTCTGACAAACGGTCTGCGCTTAAGCCGCGTCGGGGAGGTGCTTGTGGAGCGCTGCATCGCGGGCTGGAAAGAGATCGAGTACGAAGTGATGCGCGACGCGGGCGGCAACTGCATTACCGTCTGTAATATGGAAAATATTGATCCGGTCGGCGTGCACACGGGCGATTCCATTGTCGTGGCGCCGTCACAGACGCTGGGTGATAAAGAATACCAGATGCTGCGCACGTCCGCGCTCAATATTATTTCAGAATTAAAGATCACGGGCGGCTGTAATGTGCAGTATGCGCTTCATCCGGACACATTCGAATACTGTGTCATCGAGGTAAACCCGAGAGTTTCCCGTTCTTCCGCGCTTGCGTCCAAGGCCACCGGATACCCGATCGCAAAAGTGGCCGCCAAAATTGCGCTGGGTTACACTCTTGACGAGATAAAAAACGCCATCACCGGAAAGACGTATGCGAGCTTTGAGCCGGTGCTGGATTACTGTGTTGTCAAGATTCCGAGACTGCCGTTTGATAAATTTATCACGGCAAAGCGCACGCTGACGACGCAGATGAAGGCTACCGGAGAGGTGATGAGTATCTGCGACAACTTTGAGGGTGCCGTGATGAAAGCGATCCGTTCCCTGGAGCAGCACGTGGACAGTCTGCTGTCCTACGATTTTACGGAATTATCCGAAACGGAGCTGCTTGATCAGCTGACGAAAGTGGACGACCGCAGAATCTGGGTGATTGCGGAGGCGCTGCGGCGCGGCATCGGCTATGACACGATCCACGGGCTGACGCAGATTGATCCCTGGTTTATTGACAGGCTGGCTGTTCTTGTAAAAATGGAAAAACGGCTGAAAACGGAAGCGCTGACCATACCGCTGCTAAAAGAAGCAAAGCGCATGGAATTTCCGGATAATGTCATCGCAGAGCTGACGAAAAAGACAGAAAAAGAGATTCACGATCTTCGCTATGAAAACGGAATTACCGCCGCCTACAAGATGGTGGATACCTGTGCTGCAGAGTTTGAGGCGGCCACGCCGTATTACTACTCGGTCTTTGGAAGTGAAAATGAAGTGGCGGAGACCGGATCAGGGAAAAAGGTTCTTGTGCTCGGGTCCGGCCCGATCCGTATCGGCCAGGGAATCGAATTTGACTACTGCTCTGTGCACTGCACCTGGGCATTTGCGCGGGAAGGCTGGGAAACCATCATTGTCAATAATAATCCGGAGACCGTGTCCACGGACTTTGATATCGCGGACAAGCTGTACTTTGAGCCGCTGACGCCGGAAGATGTGGAGGCAATTGTAAAACTGGAAAAACCGGACGGTGCGGTGGTGCAGTTTGGCGGACAGACGGCAATCAAACTGACGGAAAGTCTGATGAAAATGGGAGTCCCGATTCTGGGCACCAGGGCGGAAGATGTTGACGCCGCGGAAGACCGTGAATTATTTGATAAAATCCTTGAGAAAACAGGAATTCCCAGGGCGGCCGGGGGAACGGTATATACTGCGGAGGAGGCAAAAGCGGTGGCCGGCCGTCTGGGGTATCCCGTGCTTGTCAGACCATCCTATGTTCTCGGCGGACAGGGGATGAGGATCGCGTTTTGCGATGCCGAACTGGAAGAATTTATCGGTATTATCAACCGGATTGCGCAGGATCATCCGATTCTGGTGGATAAATATCTCCAGGGCAAGGAAATCGAGGTGGATGCGGTCTGCGACGGCACGGATATTCTGATTCCCGGGATTATGGAGCATATTGAGCGCACCGGCGTGCATTCCGGGGACAGTATTTCTGTTTATCCGGCGCCGACGATCAGCGAACATGTAAAGGAGACGCTTGTGGAATACACGAAACGCCTTGCAGGGGCGCTTCATGTTGTCGGGCTGATCAATATCCAGTTTATCGCGATGGACGAAGAGGTGTATGTGATCGAGGTGAACCCACGGTCTTCAAGAACAGTTCCTTATATCAGCAAGGTGACCGGGATCCCGATTGTGGATGTCGCTTCCAGAGTGATTATGGGCAATACCATACGCGGGCTGGGGTATGAGCCGGGGCTGGCTCCGGACGCCGGTTATGTAGCTATCAAAATGCCGGTATTTTCTTTTGAAAAGCTTCGCGGGGCAGAGATATCCCTTGGGCCGGAGATGAAATCCACCGGAGAATGTCTTGGGATCGCAGAGACCTTTAATGAGGCGCTTTACAAGGCGTTCCTTGGGGCGGGCGTGACGCTTCCGAAATACAGGCAGATGATTATGACGGTAAAAGATGCGGATAAACCGGAGGCAGTCGGGGTTGCGAAACGCTTTGAAGCCCTGGGCTATACGATTTATGCGACCAGGAGCACTGCAAAATATCTCAGCGAACACGGGGTCAGCGTGCGAAAAGTAAATAAACTGTCCCAGGAGTCGCCCAATGTGATGGATCTTATCCTGGGACACCGGATAGATCTTGTCATCGACACGCCTACACAGGGAAACGGCGATAAAAACAGGGACGGATTTTTAATCCGCAGGAATGCGATCGAGACGGGGGTCTGCTGCATCACGGCAATGGATACGGCGAACGCACTGGCATTAAGCCTTGAGACGGCGCTGGATACCCTGACTCCGGTTGACATTGCACGCGTGGAGAGACGGGCCTGAGATGCCTGCGAAAAGCCTTCTGATCTGAAAACACTCATGCGGACCAAAGCAGGGAGAGCGGCTGTGCAGTCGGAAGAATGCAGGAAAAAACCCGGAATTTTTATTGAAATTTTCAGATGGAAAAAAGCTGTATTTTATGGTATTCTTAACTGGTAAGAAAGTACGGGAAGAACGCCGGGACGGTATTTTTCCACAGATTTCTGAAATATGTGTTACAGTGAAAACAAAAGATTCCGGGTAACGGTCCGGTCTGAATCGTTACGACTCTGGAGGTACCGCAATGAGTATGAAGGGACAGTCACTTGTTTTTACGAATGACCGGTGCATCGGGTGCAACAAATGCATCGGCGCGTGCAGCTGTATGGGAGCCTGCGTCTCACATGAGACGGATGGCAGGAACCGGATCGACGTCGATGGGGAGCGCTGTATCGGGTGCGGAGCCTGTTTTGACGTATGTGAACATAAAGCGAGAGAGTATCAGGATGACACAGAGGCTTTTTTTGAGGCGTTAGGGCGTGGAGAACGGATATCGCTGCTGGTGGCTCCGGCATTTAAGGCGAATTACCCGCAGGAATACGAAGCGGTGCTGGGCGGGCTGAAAAAAGCGGGTGTCAGTCGCATTCTGAGTGTATCTTTCGGGGCAGATATCACGACGTGGGGTTATCTGAATTATATTCATGACAATCATTTTACAGGAGGCATTTCGCAGCCCTGTCCGGCTGTGGTCGGATACATAGAGCGCTATGCGCCGGAGCTGATTCCGAAGCTTTTTCCTGTGCAGAGTCCGATGATGTGCGCGGCGATTTATGCGCGGAAAGAGATGGGGATACAGGATAAATTTGCATTTATCAGTCCCTGTATCGCCAAGAAGCTCGAGATGGAAGAGCCGCAGAATAAGGGGATGATCCAGTATAATGTCACCTTTGAGCATCTGATGCGTTATGTCAGGCAGCATCATATTAAGGGAGAGCCCTGTACGGATGAGACGGAGTATGGTCTGGGTTCGATTTATCCGACGCCCGGCGGGCTGAAGGAAAATGTATACTGGTTTCTGGGAGAGAATGTGTTTATCCGCCAGATCGAGGGGGAAAAACACCTGTATGAATATCTGGAACAAAATAAAGAGCGGATTGCGAAGGGAAAGCTTCCATACCTGTTTTTTGACGCGCTCAACTGTTCTGACGGGTGTCTCTGCGGTACGGCGACAGAGCCGGAACTTGCGAAAACAGACAGTGCGCTCAGCCAGCTTCTGCAGATCCGTGAGCAGTCGAAAAAGAACAGAAGGCTGAGCGCCTGGTCAGAAAATATGTCGCCGAAACAGCGGCTTAAGCGGCTCAACAGACAGTTTTCAAAGCTGAGACTGGAAGATTATCTGCGCACTTACACGGATCTGTCCGCTTCCTGCAGTTACCGGGTTCCGACGGACGCCCAGATTCAGGAAATCTACCGGAGTATGGATAAAAACACCAGAGAAGAACAGCATATCAACTGTTCCTGCTGCGGTTATGCGAGCTGTGCGGACATGGCGGCTGCCATCTTTAACGGTTTTAACCAGAAAGAAAACTGTATTTATTATATGAAGCATCAGGTTGAAATCCAGCGCGAACAGCAGGCGGCCCTGGCGGAAGAGATCCGTGGGGAAAAAGATGAGGCAAAGCAGCGCCAGGAAATGATTATCATGACGGTCAATGAGATCAATCAGGAATTTGCCGGTCTGTATGAGGCGGTGGATAACATGGCGGTCGGAAATGCCAGCAATGCACAGGAGAGCTCGGGTATTTCCGCTGATATGCATCAGGTTTCCGGGTTCTGTGATGTTTTAAGCCGTGCAATGGAGGAAATCAATGCGCTTCTCGCGGAACTCGGGCAGAATAATGCGGAGGTCGTCTCGATCGCTTCCCAGACCAATCTGCTCGCCCTGAATGCAAGCATTGAGGCTGCAAGGGCGGGGGAGGCCGGCCGCGGGTTTGCCGTGGTTGCAGATGAGATCAATCATCTTGCAACGGGTTCAAGGGATACGGCGACCAGAAGCAATCACAGCCAGGAAAAGATCATAGAATCCATCGGAAAGATCTTAAAGGACACGGAACAGCTCATGGCAACTGTCTCTGAGATCAACGGAAGAATCGAAGGACTTGCAGCGGCGACGGAAGAGATCGCGGCCTCGGCGGACCTGATTCTGGGGACGGCGGACAGCGTGAAACACAGACTCGGGGAACTCGTGGATACCGGAGCGATACAGGACGGGGAGCCCTGATCACAGACAAACATTCCCGGGCGCGATACGGGTCTCATAAACAAATAAGATGCGGTACAGATACCGCAGCTCACAGAGTCGGGAACAGGCTATCATGAAAACCGGCGGTGCGGGCTGCGGTATTTTTTCCATGGATTTCGGGGAGCGCACACTGCGTGCCTGCGCGGGGTGGCTTTTTACAGATTCTGTGTCCGGTAAGGGGGAAATCGTGATGGCACTGAATAAATCAAATCTTCTGATCCGCGATTACGGCAATATCCGCCATATTCTGCGGGATATCTATATTTTCGGGTGTTTTTCGCGCGATGATTTTGTGGAAATGGGAATCAGCGGAAGAAAATATGACAACGAGCAGCGCAGGATTAATGCCTACCTTCCTCAGGGGTTTATCCGGAAGCGCCGTGTCGGCAGAAAAGTACTTCAGTACTGCTGCCCCGACTGGCTGAACGGTCCCAAAAATCATCTGGCGGAGACATACCGCAATAAATCATTCACCCTGCTTGATATTCTGTCGTACTTTTACGTACAGCAGATACTGTACAGATATGGAGTCATGACGCTGCCGCAGCTTCTTGCGCGCCTCCCGGATGCGAGCGGGGAGGTCTGCTTCACAAAGGATAATCTGCGGGTAAAGCTGGAAGAGCTTCAGGAGGCCGGACTCATACTGGCCGAAAAAGAGGGCCGGAATGTCTTTTATTCGGTGAACCGGGATCTCTGGGAAGGATTCAGCGACGGTGAACTGCAGGATATCTGCGATTATCTGGAGTTTCTTGAGAATGTTCTGCCCATTGAGATGCCGTTTTATTTTCTGCGGAGAAAAATAAAGCTTTACCTCAGCTGCGAGAGACACAGAAATACAGAAGAAAAGCGGCCGTTTTTCTTCCGGCAGAATCATTTGTTCCAGCTGCTGGATAACGGGATCCTGCTGGATATCCTCAGGGCGGTGCGCAAAAGGCGGTATCTGACCGTCAGGATGTATCCGGGAGGAAATGAATTTACAGTACTGCCCGTCAGAGTGGTTCACGACAGTATTTACGGCAGACAGTACCTTCACTGCTATGATGAGTCAGTCCGGCGGGTCAGGGAGCTCCGGCTTGACCGGCTGGCAGAAGTCCGGGACGGGGAGTCTGCCGGTCCGGAGCAGTATGAGGACGCCGTTTTGCGCTGTGAGGCGGGCCGTGAATGCTGGAGTATTTCGGGTGTAAATAACGGCCTGACGCAGGTGGAGATTCTTTTCCGGTCCGGCGCTGGAAAGGAACGGGTGCTGCTGAACCGTCTGCGCAGGGAAGGGCACGGGGGGAAGATTGAAATACTGGAGGAAGGTGTTTACCGCTACACGATTCTGGTGCGCGACCCGGTTGAGATGGTCCCATGGATACGGAGTTTCGGGGAACAGGCGCAGGTGGCCGGCAGCGGGGAGTACCGGATAGAGCGGCGGATTGCGGGAAACTGGAGAAAGGCGCTGGATAAATATGAAGCTCTTTCATGAGATGGAAAATAAATATTATGAAATGCTTTCCGGAATGCTGAAAGATCCGGCTGTGTATACAAGGGAAGAAGTGGAACGCATTTTCTCCCGGGAGGGAACGGGCGAAGTGGATTTTGAGGTGCTGGATGCCCTGTTTTCCACGAAAGACGGGGAGTCAGCCGTATTCCGGGAGGAGAGCGGACACTTTGTGCCGGTGCTTCCATACGGCTTTCCGGTGCGGATGACCCGGATTGAGCAGCAGGCGGCAAAAACGCTGTGTGATACAGGGTATGAACGCTATTTTCTGACAGAAAAAACCATGGAAAAGCTGCGCCTTACCACGGATCGCGTGGAAGAAGAATGGAGCCTTGCGGATTTTGATATCCGCAACCGGTATGAGTGCGGCGCTCCACCGCGATGTGCAGACTTCAAAAAACAGTTATCGCTCATTTTCCGGGCAATCAGGACGGAGATGGCTGTCGTCTGTGACTGCGTGGAGGAAGACGGGAGGATGCTGTCCGGCTGGCTGGTATTTCCGGTAAAAATAGAATATATATACCTGGAGGATCAGTACCGTATCTGTGTCCGGGATCCGGATCAGGAACGGTATCTGAAAATACGGCTGGATAATATCCGTAACATTACGGAAACCAGCGTGTCCGGAAAAGGAATTGCGGATGATTATGCGGATTATATGCGCCGGAATATGCGGCTTGCCGTTCTTGATGTGGAACCAGTAAAGCATGTGATTGAGAGGTGCTTCCGTATTTTTTCCTATTACAGCAGAGAGGCGCTCTGCGATAAGGCGGAGCAGAAATATATTCTGAAAGTCCGCTATTCCGCGATGGAGGAGCAGGAGATCATACGTGATATTCTCTCGCTCGGGGACAGTGCGATTGTTCTGGAGCCGCTTGAGCTGCGTCAGGAGGTCTGCCGCAGAATCAGGCTGGCGCTGCACAATTATCGGAAACCTTCGTCAGAAAAGTAAGATCGCATTGTTTTTTTACTGCCAGAGAGAGACTGCGGGATTATGATAAAGATACAGAAAATCAATTGCGGGGATGTAGCTCAGACGGGTAGAGCACGAAAAAATGTATCTTGTCAAAGATACTGACAGCAATATCCATTCACCTGATAAGTGCGGTGTCGCAGGTTCGAATCCTGCCATCCCCATTGCGGAATGTGTGCAGAACGGAGGTGCGGAAACAATGATGGAAAGATTTTTACGGACGGCGGAAACCGTGCTGGGGGAGACAGCGGATATCTGCAGGACAGAAAACGGGGCGGCAGGTTACCGCACCACCGGAAAGGCACTGGCCGATATTCATTTTGCAATATCCTCGATGCGCAGCATGAACGAGGAGCAGATTCTGGATAAATTTATAAAAGCCTATTATGAGGAAAAGCTGCTGGCTGTAAAATGGCTGTTTTATGCAGCCGATGTGCGGGAAGGCCCTGGCGAGCGGCGGCTGTTTCTGATCTGCCTGAACTATCTGGCAAAATTCCACAGGGACGTGGCGGCAGCGCTTCTTCCCCTGATTCCGGTATACAGCCGGTGGGATCATCTCACAGGACTTCTCTCCACAGCGCTTGCGGATGAGGCGGCGGCGCTGATACGGCGCCAGCTTGCGGAAGACCTTTGCAATATGCAGGAACACAGGCCGGTTTCGCTCCTGGCAAAATGGCTGCCGTCTGAAAATGCCTCTTCGCCGGAGACAAAGCGCCGGGCGCGTATTCTGGCCGACAGACTGGGAATGACTGCGCGGGAATACCGCAGGACACTTTCCGGCCTGCGCTCCTGTCTGAACATTGTGGAGGTGTCCATGAGCAGCGGGGCGTGGGACAAAATCGATTATGCCGCAGTGCCCTCGCGTGCCGGTCTGATCTACAGAAAAGCTTTTCTGCGGCATGACGGTGCGCGAAGAAAAGCGTATCTGGAAAAGCTTAAGAGAGGGGAGGAGACGATTCACGCGGGTGTTCTCTATCCGCATGACATTGTTCACCGCTACTGCGATCAGAGTAAATGGATGCGTTTTCTGAAAACGGACGTGGATCCGGCGCTTGAGGAAATGTGGAAAGCCCTGCCGGATTATGTGTGCGGGAACGGGACGACGATCTGTGTTGCTGACGGTTCCGGCAGCATGAACGCACGTGTCGGCGATACGGGAGTGAGCTGTCTGGATGTGGCGGACGCGATGGCAATCTATTTTTCCGAGCGCTGCGAGGGAGCTTTCAGAGACCGCTATATTACATTCAGTTCCCGCCCGCAGTTTGTATACCTTGGGCAGGCGTCGTCCCTGCGGGAAAAAATAGAAATTGCAGGCCGCTATAATGAGGTCGCAAACACGAACATTGAGGCGGTATTTGACCTGATTCTTAAAACCGCGGTGGCGGGCAGGATGCGTCAGGAAGAGCTTCCGCGGACCGTTCTGATACTGTCCGACATGGAATTTGATTCCTGTGCGGAATACAGCGGGGGAGAGACGCTTTTTCAGACAATCGCAAAGCGCTATGCCGCATGTGGATACAGTCTTCCGCGCCTCGTGTTCTGGAATATCTGCAGCCGGACCGTAACAGTACCTGTAAAAAAGAATGAGTCAGGCGTCGCACTGGTGAGCGGATTTTCGCCTGCAGTTGTGAAGATGGTTCTGGGAAACGGCACAGATCCCTTAAAAAGTCTGCTGGAGCAGATCGGGGGAAGGCGGTATGATGCGGTGGAAGAGGCTGTGTCAGAAGTTCTCAGGGCAGAAGCGGCGTCCGGCGTACAATAGGGTTGTATTGTTCTCCTCATTTGTATTATAATCCGGATAAAAAGAAAAGGAGAACAGAAAAGAATGAATGTTTTATTTGTACAGTATCCCGGCTGCAGCACCTGCCGGAAAGCTGCAAAATGGCTTGCGGAACATGATATCGCGTATCAGGACCGCCATATCAGGGATGAGCGGCCCACCGCGCAGGAATTAAAAGAGTGGCATGAAAAAAGCGGACTTGACATTAAAAAATTTTTCAATACCAGCGGAATGCGCTATAAAGAGCTGAAGCTCAAAGACAGGCTGCCGGAAATGACGACAGAGGAAAAATATGATCTTCTCGCCACGGACGGAATGCTGGTAAAGCGCCCCATAGTTGTCACGGATGAGACCGTGCTCACCGGGTTTAAGGAGGCGGAATGGGAAAAGGAGCTTCTGCCGAAATCTGTTGCAAAATCCACCTGAAAAGCGTAAAATCTGATATGGACAATGGTTACAGCTCACACCCTGGTCAGATTCTGATGATTTTCAGCCCTTCTGGTGTGGACCGTAACGAATAACATCACGATCACAGGAGGAATAGCAGATGAAAAGAATCGGATTGCTGACAAGCGGCGGGGACTGTCAGGCGCTGAATGCGGCCATGCGCGGCGTGGTGAAAGGACTCAGCGAAAATGTGGAGGGACTGGAAGTATATGGTTTCCTGAACGGCTACAAAGGGCTGATTTACGGAAACTACCGTCTTCTGACCTCCGCGGATTTTTCCGGAATTCTCACAAAAGGAGGAACGATCCTTGGCTCGTCCAGACAGCCGTTTAAACAGATGCGGGTGCCGGATGAAAACGGTCTGGATAAGGTCGAGGCCATGAAGCAGACGTTTTACAAGCTGAATCTTGACTGCCTGGTGATCCTGGGAGGAAACGGCACACAGAAAACGGCCAATCTGCTGCGCGAGGAGGGGCTGAACATTATTCACCTTCCCAAGACCATTGACAATGACATATACGGGACGGACGTGACTTTCGGTTTTCAGAGTGCCATTAACATTGCGACGGATGCGATAGACTGCATCCACACGACGGCGGCTTCCCACAACCGTGTTTTTATCGTCGAGGTTATGGGACATAAAGTCGGCTGGCTGACGCTTTATGCGGGAATCGCGGGCGGCGCCGATATCATTCTTCTGCCGGAGATACCGTACGATATTGACAGGGTTATCAGGGCGATCAATAAGAGAACAAAGGCGGGAAAAGGATTTACGATTCTGGCAGTGGCTGAGGGGGCCATCTCCAAAGAAGATGCGGCGCTCTCCAAAAAAGAGTATAAGGAAAAGCTTGCAAAGCGTGAATATCCGTCGGTGTCTTACGAGATTGCGGACCGCATTATGCAGGAAGCAGGGGTGGAAGTGCGTGTGACGGTTCCCGGACACACACAGCGCGGAGGCAGTCCCTGTCCGTATGACCGCGTGCTCTGCACCAGACTCGGGGCGGCTGCCGCGAAAGCGATTATGGATGAGGACTACGGCTATATGATCGGGATGGTGAACGGTAAGACGAAACGCGTGCCGCTCGCGGATGTGGCAGGGAAATTAAAAATGGTCGAGCCGAACAGCCAGATGATCAAAGAGGCAAAACGCACCGGAATCAGCTTCGGCGATTAAAAGGAGGAACGGGGCATGTCATATACGGCGCTGTACCGTAAATTCCGGCCGCAGGGATTTGAGGATGTAAAAGGCCAGGAAGCGATTGTCACGACACTGAAAAATCAGATAAATGCAGACCGGATCGGACATGCCTATCTTTTCTGCGGGACGAGAGGAACCGGAAAAACGACAATTGCAAAAATTTTTGCCAGGGCAGTAAACTGTGAGCATCCCTCGGACGGGGGGCCCTGCGGTGAGTGCAGTGTCTGCAGGTCAATTGCGGCGGGGACTTCCATGAATGTCGTGGAAATCGACGCCGCCTCCAATAACGGTGTCGATAATATCCGGCAGATCCGGGAAGAGGTCGGGTACCGGCCGACAGAGGGAAAATATAAAGTATACATTATTGACGAGGTTCATATGCTTTCCATAGGAGCCTTTAACGCGCTGCTCAAAACGCTTGAGGAGCCGCCGTCCTATGTCATTTTCATTCTGGCGACGACTGAGGCGCACAAAATACCGGTCACGATTCTGTCGAGATGTCAGCGGTATGATTTCCGCAGGATCACAATCGACACGATAACCGCCCGCCTCAGGGAACTGACGGAGAAAGAACAGATTGTGGCGGAGGAAAAAGCGCTGCGCTATATCGCGAAAGCGGGGGACGGTTCCATGCGGGATGCGTTAAGCCTGCTTGACCAGTGCATTGCATTTTATCTTGGACAGGAGCTTACCTACGATAAAGTTCTGGAGACGCTGGGGGCCGTGGATACGGAGGTGTTCAGCAGTCTGCTGCGAAGGATCCTGTCCGGCGACGTCACGGGAGCGGTCGGTACGGTGGAAAATATGGTGATGGAAGGCCGGGAACCGGGGCAGTTTGTCACGGATTTTACCTGGTATCTGCGCAATCTGCTGCTTATCGGAAGTTCTGACGATATGGAGGATATTCTGGATATGTCTTCCGAGAACCTGACGCTTCTGAAGGAGGAGGCGCAGATGGTGGATCAAGAGATTCTGATGCGCTATATCAGGATTTTTTCCACACTTTCCAGTGAGCTGAAGTACGCGGCACAGAAGCGGATTCTCATTGAAATCGCACTGATACGTCTCTGCAGACCTGAGATGGAAACAGACCACGATTCCCTGACCGAGCGTATCGGCCGCATTGAAAAGAAGCTGGAAAAAGGTATTGTGCCTGCGGAGCATGGAAGCCTGCGCGGAACATCCGGACAGGCGGCGGATAGTCCGCCGGCAAAAGCGAAGCTCCCGCAGGCGGTTCCGGATGATATCAGACAGGTGATTGCCGGCTGGAACGGGATTTTGTCCGGCTTTCCGGGGATTACGGCTCATTACCTCAGAAAAGCGGTAAAATCCCTTGGCCAGGATGATACGCTTCTGCTGGTGTTTGACGATCAGAATGCATACACGTATGTCTCAGAGAACCGTTCCGGCTGTCAGGATGAGCTGAAAGCGGCGATGGCAGAGCGGACCGGCAGAGAAATCGCGATACAGGTAAAGTACAACGATACCGGACAGCCGGGAGAGGAAATCTATCCGGATCTGACACAGCTGATACAGTTTGAAATAGAAGAGGAGGATTTTTAAATGGCAAAAAGAGGTGGATTTGGAGGCGGGATGCCCGGAAATATGAATAACCTCATGAAGCAGGCACAGAAGATGCAGCGCCAGATGGAGGAAGCCCAGAAGGAGCTTGAGGAAAAAGAGATCACGGCAGCTGCCGGAGGCGGGGCGGTGGAAGTGACAGTTTCCGGAAAGCGCGAGGTGACAAAAGTAAAGCTTTCTGAGGATGTTGTGGACCCGGATGATATTGAGATGCTGGAAGATCTGATTATGGCGGCGACAAACGAAGCCCTCCGCCAGCTGGAAGAATTTTCGGCGAATTCAATGTCAAAAATCACAGGCGGTATGGGAATCCCCGGAGGACTTCCGTTTTAAAAATCCGGTGGCTGCGGAGATTTGTCCGTACATTGCAAAGCGGGCAGATCGCTGCCGCCACAGATGATCATGGCTTTACCCTGAATGTTTCGTCCGCCGGATATCCTCCGGCACACTTCTGCATCGCTCTCTGGATACTGTCTGCGGCGCTGCCCCAGTCTTTATCCCTGTTCCGGTAATCATTTTTCTCGACGAACCAGGATACATCCTTCTGTACACGGTCGATATTATCCTGCATCAGTGCAAAAACTTTCGGATAAAACTCCTTTTTCTGATCCTCGCTCAGTTTATCCTCGGCCGTTTCAATAAGATCCCCGAAGTGCGGCAGGCAAAACCCCCTGCTTTTTCCGAATATTTCGCGGAAGTCGCTGTTCTTCCGGTAAAGGTCAAAAAAAGTATCGAGGTAGCGGTTATAGATATCGCGAAAATGGTCGCAGACGTAGCAGGAAGCTTCTTTTCTGCGGATCCACGCGCCGAGCGGGGTTTTCGCCTCCGCGTTTTTTACATCGGTCCGCTTCATCCGTTTCAGCAGACCGGACTTTTTTGGGGAAAAATTCTTCAGTTCCCCGCCAAGTTCGAGATTCAGCTTTTTTAAGTGCGTGGAGAGAATAAGCGCGCTGCCAAGGCGGTTGCCGTAATCGTACATCATTTTAAAGTGATGACGGCAGAATCCGGCGTCGTCGGTTTTTTCGCGGATATCGTCCTCCATATAGGCAGAACCCAGAATAAAGGAGATAGCGTGCTGTTCTGCTTCGCGCTCCAGAAAGCAGAACGGGCATTCGTCTCCTGCGCCGAAAGCGTCCATCAGCGGAATGGTTGCGATCGTTTCTTTTATCATCGTCTGTTCCTCCTGTTTTTCTTATTGTATCACGCGCAGGAATTGCAGGCAAAGGTTTTGTGCTTGTAAAAAAACAGGTTATCGGGTAATATGTTACTGTTCACTGTACATGCGACTTGAAAAGAAGCAGGGGAAACGCTATGGAATATTACAGCAGACAGATCAGCAGACTGATCCGGGAATTATCCGCCCTTCCGGGCATAGGGGCTAAAAGCGCGCAGCGGCTCGCATTTCATATTCTGAATATGCCGGAGGATGCGGTGGAAGCGCTTTCCGCTTCAATTACGGATGCAAAGCGGAATGTCCGGTACTGCCGGGAATGCTATACACTGACCGACGAGGAGTTGTGCCCGATCTGCCGGGACGGCGCGAGGGATCACAAAGTCATTATGGTAGTGGAAAATACAAGAGATCTTGCAGCCTATGAGAAAACGGGAAAATATGAAGGCGTGTATCATGTGCTGCACGGTGCGATCTCACCGATGCTGGGAATCGGGCCGAATGACATCAGACTAAAGGAGCTGATGCAGCGTCTCACGAAAGAAGTGAATGAGGTTATCATTGCCACCAACTCCAGTCTGGAGGGGGAGACGACGGCGATGTATATCAGCAAGCTGATCAAACCGGCGGGAATCCGGGTAACCAGGATTGCAAGCGGGGTGCCGGTGGGCGGTGATCTGGAATATATAGACGAAGTGACGCTGCTGCGCGCGCTGGAAGGCCGCACAGAGCTGTAAGCGCATCATTTTGTCGAAATGTTCTTGGAAAACGGACCATAATCCACCAAATTATTCGGACATGCTGTGCTAGTATTCTCCTTGAATGAGTGCCGGGGACGGCGACAGAAAGGGGAATTTTGCACATGATAGAGATCATTCGGGAAGAGAGCCGGGATGGTGCAGAGAAAAAAGCACTGCCGAAAGACATAAAGCAGATAGGACGTCCGGATATCGGAGACCGGATTTATGTGGAGGATGAGGCATACCGGTTTCTGCATCCTGTTGAAAGCGAGTCGGAGAAAACGGCATATGTGCTGCTTGGAAGATTCGAAAATTATACCGGAAAACAGTGCACGTTTGTGGAAGCGGCAATCCTGCTTCCGGAAATGGACTTTGACGGGGAGATACCCGTGTGGAATGACCATACCTGGGCCTATATATACAGACAGCTGCGACATGAATATGACAGCATGGTGATTGTGGGCTGGGCGATGGACAACAAAGGGGAACTTCCGAACCTGACGGGGCGTATCGAGAAGCTGCATCAGAATCATTTCGGTGGAGAGCGTCAGGTCCTGTTCCTGATGGATACGCTGGAACAGGAGGAGGCATTTTACGGCAGCCGGAGCGGACATCTGTACCGGAGGGAAGGGTTTTACATATATTACGATAAAAGCGCAGCTGCGGAGCGGAAAACGACGGTGTGGCAGCTGGAGGAAGAGGACGGCCCGGGAGAGCCGGAAAGAGAGCGGCGGGCGGAGGGAGCTCTGTACAACGGTCCCGCAGGAATACAGGAGGACGCCTCTGACTGGCTGAAGCGGCATATTGCAAAAGCAGAAGAGCGCGCTGCACGGGAAGATGCGCTTCATTCGGAACGCGCCGGACACCCCGGCCGGGACAGGGCGGATACCGCCGGAACCGGGTATCCGGATGATCCGGAAACAGATTCCGTCATGCATACGGATGATGCCGGCCGGGCGGAACGGGATCCGGCATATATGGATGATCCGGTGTATGCAGCTGCATATGGAGCCGGGGATAACAATACGTTTCCGGTGGGGTCTGCCCGTCCGGAGCGAAACGGGAAAGAAGAGGACGGGCAGCCGGGGAAAGAGGATGGCGCGGGGGAAGAAGAGATATCCGCGGATGATTTCAGCTTTTCAGGCCATGGTACACAGGAAACAGGTAATGTAAATGAGAGAAAACGGGAACGGTCAGGTCTGTGGGAACCGGACAGCCGGGAGCGGCGGCGTGATGGACGGACCGATGAAAAGGCTGGCAGGGGAGTATACCGGAAACAGGTGCTGGAACGGGAGGAAAAGCAGACGGTTTCGTCGTATGCCTCCTCTTTTCTGCTGCTGATGGTAGTCTGCGCGCTGGGGGTAACGGCGTATCTCAATTCACGGAAAATGAACGAGATGGAAGAAACCATCGCCAGAATGAATCAGGAAAAAACAAAAGTTACAGAGCAGACGGCGGAAACGGACCGGATAAAAATAGAAAAAGTTGCCGGGAATGTGCAGCGACAGGAGACAGAGCGGGCAGCGGAAACTGCGTCAGGAAGCGGTTCCGCCGGGAAAGCGGAAGAGGGGAATCCGGCGGAACAGAAAGCAGGGAAAAACGAGGCGGATGCCGCAGCCGGGGAAGCAGATCCGGCAGCCGGGGAAGCGGATTCTGCTGCGGAGGCAGAAATACCAGTATCCACGGAGGCGGGGAACGGAACGGAAAAGCCGTCCGGCGGAAACGGAGAGACAGGGACGCAGGCAGGCGGCGGAAGTGCGGCGGATCAGACGGCGTCCGGCGGTATTTCCCAGGGGGAAGATGGAGCTCAGCCGGATGGTGACGGACAGCAGAAGGAGCCTGCAGATTCCGCGGGTACGGATGATAAAGAGACCGCACAGGCGGCGGCAGAGGCGCAGACCAGCCTGGAGCAGGGGTATTATATCGTGCAGAAAGGAGACAGTCTCGTCGGAATCTGCAGAAAAATCTACCAGACAACCGCCATGCTTAAGAAGTTGTGCGATGCCAACGGAATTGAGGATCCGGATGCCATTTATGCGGGACAGCGGCTGACATTGCCGCACGATTGAAAAAAATAGTGAAACATATTTCCGGTCATGCTATAATAGAACAATGGCACGGCAGATACAGGAAAAAGAGGCCTGCGGAAAACAGCACGAAAAATGGAAATGAGGAACTATGGCAGAAAAAAATAGGAACGGGCTTCGCGCAGTGGAAGAGTCCGACATGGAGGAGTACCGGCAGAAACTCCGTGAACACCGCAGAAAAGTGATAAAGCGGATGTCGATACTGATTCTGGCAGTTCTGTCCATGGCCGCCGGAGCGTGGATATTCTTCTCGCTCCGGCATTACGAGGCATATGATGTGCGGTCATCTGTGGAGCGTTCGGACACGGAAGCCACACGGTTTGAGGAATTCCGGGGAAATATTTTAAAATACAGCAATGACGGGGCGTTTTACACAGACGCGTCAAACGGACTGATCTGGAATCAGACTTATGAAATGTCTTCGCCCGAAACGGATATCTGTGGCGAATATCTTGTGATCTATGATAAGAGAGGGACGCAGATATATATTCTCACACCGGACGGGCTGCAGGGCAGCATTGAGACAACCATGCCGGTCACGCAGGTCTGTGTGGCGGAACAGGGAGTAATCGCGGTGCTGATGCAGAGTGACGCGACAGGCCATCTTGCCCTCTACGACAGAAGCGGCAGGAATCTTGCCTCCGGAGCCATATACGGGGAAAAGGGCGGTTATCCGGTTGCGATTGCGCTTTCACGCGATGCAATACGGCTGGCTGTTTCCATGCTTGATATCAATGATGCGGGAATCAGAAGCACGATTGCTTTTTATAATTACAGCGCAGCCGGGCAGAACGAGATTGACAACTGTGTCGGGGTGAGCACTTTTCCCGATATGGTGATTCCGGAAATGAAATTTACATCTGATGAACGGATGGTCGCGTTCGGAGATTCGGAAATCATTCTTTTTGAAGGGGCCAGACGGCCGCAGGCAGTGATGGAGATTCCTCTTGAAAAGCAGGCGCGGAGTATTTTCTACAATGAAAAGTATATTGGCGTTGTGACGGCGGGAGGGGATGAGACCGTAACGTATCATCTTACCGTATATGATACAAAGGGAAGGATGATTATGGAACAGGATTTTGACATGGAATATGAAACCATCGAATTCCTGTCCGGCAATGAGATCTGTATCCGGAATCCTCATGCATGCGCTATTTATACATTGCAGGGAATCTATAAGTTTTATTCTGAATTCCAGGAGGAACTCTGCAAAGTCATTCCCGGAATATCAGGACTTGATTATACTTTTGTCCTGAGCCATGCGACAGAGAAAGTCAGACTGAAGTAAGGAGGATGAACGGAGAATACATATGAACCTGGCAATGATATTTGTGATAACAACGCTGGCTGTGAGTGCTCTGGCGGGCTACCGGAAAGGGTTCCTGCGGATTATTTACTCGCTGGTATCCTGGATTATCGTGATGGTGTTTGTTTCGCGGGCGACGCCGTATATTCAGGCATACCTGATGGAGCGCACACCTGTTTATGAGATTCTGCAGAAGCAGTGCGGGGATGCGCTCGGATTCACGGATATGCAGACAGGGATGGGTTCCGCGGGATCAGATATCCCGGTGTCCGCGGAAAAAGATGCCTTCCGGGCAGAACTTGCGGGGCTGGGAATCCGGCTGCCGGAGGCTGTGGAGGACAGAATATTTGAAAACATTGTGAATGCTGCGGACAGTTTCCTTGCGGGGAGTGGAATTTATGAAGAGATAACAGGGGGGCTGGCTTATTTCGCGGTTGAGGGAATCGCCTTCCTGACAGCGCTTGTCAGTGCATGGCTGTTTGTACATGTCATTTCCAGGCTGCTGGGGATTGCTTCCCATATACCGGTGGTCAAAGGAGTCAACCGCATTATCGGATTATTCGCCGGCGGGCTGTACGGGATGCTGATTGTATGGATTGCATTTTATCTCGTCACGCTCTGCAGCGCCAGTGAGCTGGGAAGACTGGTGATATCAGACATCTATAAAAATTCATTTCTGACATATATCTATGAAAATAATATTATATTCCTGTTGATTCTGAAATATTTCCCGAAATAAGTGTTGACAGAATAAAAAAATGGTGTTAATATAAAGTTCCAATGCGGGTCACTGCTACTTTTGTGGCAGAACCGCATGGAAGAAAATGAAAAAGATAGAAAAAAATAGTTGACAAGCCGGCGCAGATATGATATTGTAAATAAGCTGTCGCGGTTGAAAACTAAGACAGGCATTCATTGAAAAATGAATCAAAACAAAAAAGTAAAAAAGTTGTTGACAAAGGCAAAGAGCTGTGATAGAATAAACAAGCTGTCGCCGATGAGACAACAGCAAAGAGTACACTGACAGAAAGCGCCTTGGCACAGCAGAGATATTTCTGAAGAGATGTTGAGAAGCAGGGCGGACAGAAGTGTACAGACCGGCCGGAAGGCCGGAGGGACCTTGACAGCTGAACAGTGAACAGACCCT
>CAMSQM010000020.1 GCA_947062675.1 uncultured Roseburia sp. | reverse complement strand
GGCGTGTCGCGCCCCGCGTGGGGCGCGTGGATTGAAATTTTTTTCCGCCGGTTAACCAGTCCGGAGAGAATGTCGCTCCCCGCGTGGGGGGCGTGGATTGAAATTGATACGCTTGTATCAGGGATATATGTGCCGTTTAAGTCGCTCCCCGCGTGGGGGGCGTGGATTGAAATCCTGGACTCCACCAAGTTTGACAAGGCTGAGGCGCGTCGCTCCCCGCGTGGGGGGCGTGGATTGAAATAAAGTCTCTCTGTCGGATGTGCCGCATCTCATGCGTCGCTCCCCGCGTGGGGGGCGTGGATTGAAATAGGGATACCCCTTTTTTTCCTAACGGGGCAGTTATAGTCGCTCCCCGCGTGGGGGGCGTGGATTGAAATAGTGATAACGCACCGAACGGGGCACGTAACCACAGTCGCTCCCCGCGTGGGGCGCGTGGATTGAAATACGATAGGCTTGCCGCAATAAGCGCATATAATCGTCGCTCCCCGCGTGGGGGGCGGGGATTGAAATACTTATTTGTTCTTTGCACTACCTCCCGTATAGCGGTCGCTCCCCGCGTGGGGGGCGGGGATTGAAATTAATCTGATTGACACGGATACATCGCGGGTCATGGGTCGCTCCCCGCGTGGGGGGCGGGGATTGAAATTTTTATCGCCCATCAGACATCAACCCCATTGTCGTCGCTCCCCGCGTGGGGGGCGGGGATTGAAATATCGCCGGATATTTGACAGGCAAAGAGGAGGAGCGTCGCTCCCCGCCTGGGGGGCGGGGATTGAAATTGACATTTGGTCTCAAGCAGAATCTTGAACTTGTGTCGCTCCCCGCGTGGGGGGGCATGGATTGAAATGGAAAAGTAAAGGAAGTCATTGGAAACGCCATGGTCGCTCCCCGCGTGGGGGCGGGGATTGAAATGGTAAGAAACTTACAAACGCGGCGCCTGGACTTTGTCGCTCCCCGCCTGGGGGCGGGGATTGAAATTTTTCGCCTCCTTTGCGAGCTGTACCGCGATAAGTCGCTCCCCGCGTGGGGAGCGTGGATTGAAATACTGGAGAGTACGAAAGAAACGGTCCGTCAGGAAGTCGCTCCTCGCGTGGGGAGCGTGGATTGAAATTCATAAAATCCATTTATTAAATTTTTTATATATGCGTCGCTCCCCGCGTGGGGGCGGGGATTGAAATCATGATGATCACGTCCGGCAGAATCTCCTTTGCGTGGTCGCTCCCCGCGTGGAGGGCGTGAATTGAAATAGTACACCGTCGTTCACACGTCCGGCACGGATTCGTCGCTCCCCGCCTAGGGGGCGGGGATTGAAATTTTTTGCCTCCTTTGCAAGCTGTACCGCGATAATCGTCGCTCCCCGCCTGGGGGGCGGGGATTGAAATAGACGATCCGAAGAAGGGGATCCGTTGTCACCACCGTCGCTCCCCGCCTGGGGGCGGGGATTGAAATCTTGGTCTTGGAACGATTATCATGAATGGTTCTGGTCGCTCCCCGCCTGGGGGGCGGGGATTGAAATTGGAACGTGGCAAGCGTCGGCGAGGACGAGGGCGAGTCGCTCCCCGCGTGAGGGCAGCGGGGATTGAAATCTATTACGGGATGCTTCCCATGATTGTGACAGGTTTGTCTCTCCCCGCGTGGGGGCGGGGATTGAAATTAAATCCCACAATCCTAATTTTACGCTGTCACACCGTCGCTCCCCGCCTGGGGGCGGGGATTGAAATATGTAATAAAGGGTATTACTTCTTCTAGTCCGGTAGGTCGCTCCCCGCCTAGGGGCGGGGAGCGAAATTATTGAGGATACAGCTATTGCCCTTGGTCTGATGGGTCGCTCCCCGCCTGGGGGCGGGGATTGAAATGCGGATATTTGTCATATTTTCCGCAACTGCCTAGGTCGCTCCCCGCTTGGGGGCGGGGATTGAAATACGCTGGTGGTGTCTGGATCGTACTCTTTGAACTCGTCGCTCCCCGCTTGGAGGCGGGGATTGAAATTGTGACATGCTTCTGGAGTTGATGAAAAGAAGAGGTCGCTCCCCGCCTGGGAGGCGGGGATTGAAATGTGCATGTAAATCGGAACAAGGCAGTATTCCGAGTCGCTCCCCGCCTGAGGGCGGGGATTGAAATAGTAGCTCAAAAGTCCTCATATCTCCGCTGGCATGTCGCTCCCCACGTGGGGGGCGGGGATTGAAATTGATCAGATGCAGGACTTTCTGACGATGAAATCTATCGCTCCCCGCCTGGGGGCGGAGATTGAAATAAAAAAGCGCCGTCCGTCTTTCTGTCGCAACAAGTCGCTCCCAACCCAGGGGGCGGGGATTGAAATTTCTGGCGTCCGCCGGAATGTCTTTAATGGCATGTCGCTCCCCGCCTGGCGAGCGGGCACTGAAATACCAGCTAGCCTATTTTCTTGTCCATCTGCATTTGTCGCTCCCCACGTGGGGGCGCGGATTGAAATTCGTCCTGTGCCACATACACGCTCCCTGCCTCCTGTCAATCCCCGCCTTCAGGCGGGGATTGAAATTGCAAATATTCCAATAATGTTCCCAGTAACTTGCGTCGCTCCCCGCCCAAGGGGCGGAGATTAAAATTTCCCCGTCATTATCCTCACGACGTCGCCCGTCTGTCGCTCCCCGCCTGGGGGCGGGGATTGAAATCGGTTTGATTATTTTATTTTCCCTTAATAAGGAGTCGCTCCCCGCCTGGGGCGCGGATTGAAATCAGTATGCCTTAAACAGCGGCCACATACGCAAAGGCTGCTCCCCGTGAGGACGTGGATTTAAAATATTATTGACCTGATAAACATGATGAACCATTCTGTCGCTCCTCGCATGGAAGGCGTAGATTGGAACAGCCAGATCTCTTTGTTTACAGGGAGAAACACAGTCGCTCCCCGCCCAGGCGGCGCTGATTATGTATCTCTTTTATTTTAATGCAAAAAAATTCCTGCCGCTTCCCCGTCAGCAGCAGGAATTTTGTGTCATTTTTCTGATTAAGCACCCGGTTAGATTTTTACTCTGTTATTCTGAAAATCGCAATGGCAATAATTTCAATAGATATTACCGTATCGTATAACCACTGGAGCATACACGAATAAAAAAGATACCCCGGTTCTGTGATAACAATCTCCATATGGCCGGTTGTCTTCGCAATAATATTTATCATGATCACCAGATAAGTAAAAGAAATCACACTGGCCTTCCCTAAAATTTTCCAGCCGCGTTCATCCCGGTTTTTCTTTCCCGCAAAAATCACTACCAGGATTATGGTGAGAAATACGCCCAGCAATACACCCACTCTGAAAAAAGGTATATTGGTAAAAATATTCCACACAAGTTCATGATAAGCCTGCATTCATCATACCTCCGTGAAATCAAACAAGTCCTCAATCGTCACGCTGAATACATTTGCAATGCTGTACGCCAGCAGCATAGAAGGGTTATAACGGCTTCGCTCAAGCTGCATAATGGTCTGACGGGATACGCCCACTAAATCTGCCAGCTCCTGCTGCGTCATTCGTCTTGTGGCCCGATATACGTGAATTTTACTCTCAAATGCATATTTATTTTTCCCCACCGTTGATTCCCCCCTTTTCAGATATCTTCTTATCAGTATAATAGATTCCCTGTTCCGTGTACAGGATAAAATCCACAAATAACTTATCCGCAGCCGTACATCTGTCTCCCGCACTCAGCCCCCTGTACTCACCCTCCCCGCTTCCCGATCTGAAAAAATCATTACCGGGAACACATTCTCATTGCCATGCCTCGTACAATTTTTCAAAATTTATTGCCGCTTCCTGTGACCCGCCTTCTCCGGTTTACGCCTGTCCCCTCCGTTTCCTCTCTGCGGTCGATGCCCGCTTCCGGGGTCCCCCTTCTTTGTTACTTCCCGTGCTTTCCGGATCCGTCAGTTCTGGAACAAAGAAGCCGGCCTGCCGGATTTCCGCGACGCAGCAGATGACCGGCGTCCGGATTCCACGGACGCGCAGTGCGCATCCATGCACAGCATTTTTCCGTCGCAATATGCGTTTCCCATGATACAAAAAACTGGAAACAGATATTATCCCTCTGTTTCCAGTCTCCTGGTCACTGCTTTATTCGTTTCCGAACGGCTTCTGCACATAATAGATCCGCGAACGCGCACAGCCGCCTGGCCCGGGGCGCAGTCCCCCGGCCCGCTTATTCTGATATGTCCAGCCGCACAAGCGCCTTTCGCAGCGCGAACTCCGCCCTTTTGATGTCAATCTCTTCCGTCCTTCCGGCGAGACGCTCCTCGGCGCGCTGTTTTGCCGCTTCCGCCCGGCTCTTGTCTATTTCGTCCGGCCACTCGGCAATTTCCGCGAGCAATGTAACCTTGTCCGGCAGAATCTCCGCAAACCCGGAATGAACCGCTGCCCTGACATCCTCCTCCCCGTCATTGTGAATCTTTACGATTCCCGGAGCAAGGACCGTTGTGAGCGGAATATGCTTTTTGTATACACCGATCTCACCGGCAGCCGTATTGAATTCAATCATCGTCGCCCCGCCTGTGTGAAAAATACGGTCCGGCGTGATGATTTCCACCTGAAAAACCCTGCTGTCGTCTGCCATAATTATCCTCCATCTACGCCTGCACCCGCGCGCGCACCTCGTCGATCGTGCCGGCATTCAGGAAATAGCTCTCCGGAATGTCGTCATGCTTTCCTTCGAGAATCTCTTTGAACCCGCGGACGGTCTCCGTGATCGGGACATATTTTCCGTCGAGTCCGGTGAACTGCGTTGCAACAAAGAAAGGCTGGGATAAAAATCTCTGGATTTTTCTCGCCCGGTTCACGACAAGCTTATCATCCTCGGAGAGCTCATCCATACCAAGAATCGCGATAATATCCTGCAGTTCCTTATATTTCTGTAAAATCTCCTGCACACCGCGGGCCACCTCAAAATGCTCCTGCCCCACGATACGCGGATCCAGAATTCGTGATGTCGAACCAAGCGGATCCACCGCCGGGTAGATTCCAAGCTCCGCGATTGAACGCTCAAGCACCGTCGTCGCATCCAGATGGGCGAACGTCGTCGCCGGAGCCGGGTCTGTCAGGTCATCCGCAGGCACATAGACAGCCTGCACGGATGTGATGGAGCCGTTCTTTGTGGAAGTGATACGCTCCTGAAGCGCTCCCATCTCTGTCTGCAGTGTGGGCTGATACCCCACGGCGGAAGGCATACGGCCAAGAAGTGCCGACACCTCGGAACCCGCCTGTGTAAAACGGAAAATATTGTCGATAAACAGCAGGACATCCTTTCCGCCCTTGTCACGGAAATACTCCGCCATCGTAAGGCCTGTTAAGGCCACCCGCATACGCGCTCCCGGCGGCTCGTTCATCTGTCCGAAGACCATCGTCGTCTTGTCAATAACGCCCGATTCCTTCATCTCGTAGTAGAGATCATTTCCCTCACGGGTCCGCTCTCCAACGCCTGTAAACACGGAAAATCCGCCGTGCTCGGTTGCAATATTATGAATCAGCTCCTGAATCAGCACGGTCTTGCCCACACCGGCGCCCCCGAACAGTCCGATCTTACCACCCTTCTGATAAGGACAGAGAAGATCCACGACTTTGATTCCGGTCTCAAGCATCTCCTGTGATGTCGCCTGTTCCTCGAAAGCCGGAGCCGGCCTGTGAATCGGCCAGTTTTCCACTCCCGCCGGAGGATCAATCTCATCAATGGGACGGCCCAGGACATTGAACATGCGTCCCAGGGTGTTCTCTCCGACCGGAACACTGATCGGCGCTCCGGTGGCGATCGCATCCATACCGCGGACAAGCCCGTCCGTCGGCCCCATTGCGATACAGCGCACTGTATCATCGCCCAGATGCTGTGCCACTTCCACCACGAGTTCCGCGCCGCCGTCCTTCAACGGTACCTTAATGGCCTCGTTGATCTCCGGCAGGCTGCCCCCGGAAAACTTGATGTCTAAAACGGCACTGATAATCTGGGTAATTTTACCAATATTATTTGCCATCGCTCTTTTCTCCTTGAAAAATATACACTAACGCCCATTCCGGGTTTTATGATATCGCGGAGGCTCCCGCTATAATCTCCGTCAGTTCCTGTGTGATGGAACCCTGACGTGCCCTGTTATATTTCAGTGTCAGATCACTAATCATCTCTTCTGCATTGCTGGTCGCAGAGTCCATCGCCTGCATCCGCGCTCCGTTTTCACTGGCGACGGCTTCCACAAGCGCTCCGTAGAACAGGCTGGTCACATATTTGGGGATAATCATGTCCAGCGCTTCCTCCTCGTTCGGCTCATAGTTCATAAGCACGCCGGACTGCGCTGCGCTCTCCATCTCCTCCCCGTCAAATTCCACCGGAAGCAGCCGGATCAGCTTCGGTTCATGGCTCACCGTATTTTTAAAATGCGTATATGCCAGATAAATCTCGCCGATCTCCCCCGCCGTGTAATCGGCCAGCACCCTTTTGCAGAGCCCGGCGGCGTCCGCATAGACAGGAGATTCGATAATGGACGATCCGTCCATCTTTATCTCGTAGCCTCTGCGCTCCAGCGCTTCCTTCCCCTTATTCCCGATCGCGTACACTTCGACATCTTCCATCGGAAGTTCACCGCTCGCGGTCACAAGCTTCGTGACATTGGAGTTGTACCCTCCGGCAAGCCCGCGGTTGGAGGTGATGACAATCACAGCCTTTTTCGCGGATGCTCCCCTGTTCAGATACGGATGGCTGATCGTACCGGATTTTGCCAGCATGGATGTCACAGTCTGATACATATAGTTAAAATATGGATTCGTCTGCTCCGCCCTGTTTTTGGCTTTCTGCAGTTTTACGGTAGAAACAAGCTTCATGGCTTTCGTGATCTGCTGCGTACTCTGTATGCTGCCTTTTCTTCTTTTTATGTCCCTCATTGAGGCCATAATTCGCACACCGCCTTTCGTCCCGCCATAAATTATTTCACAAACTCAGCTTTACATTCCCTGATCGCCTGCACCAGTTTTGCCTCGATATCCTCGCTCATCACCTTTTCCGTGCGGATGGACTCCGGAATCTCCGGATATTTTGTGTCAATATACTCAAACAGCTCCTTCTCGAACGCGAGAATCTGTGCAACCGGAATGTCGATGAGGTATTTCTTCGTCGCGGCATAGATAATAATAACCTGCTTCTCGACAGGCATCGGCTGATACTGCGGCTGTTTTAACATCTCACGGATACGCTCGCCCTGCGCCAGCTTCTCACTTGTGTCGGCATCCAGCTCGGAACCAAACTGCGAGAATGCGGCAAGCTCACGGTACTGCGCCAGCTCGACACGGATCGGGGCCGCGATCTTCTTCATCGCCTTGATCTGCGCCGAACCGCCGACACGGGATACGGAAAGTCCCGCATTGATTGCCGGGCGGAATCCGGAGTTAAACATTTCTGTCTCAAGGTAAATCTGTCCGTCAGTGATTGAAATCACGTTCGTCGGAATATAAGCGGATACATCCCCCGCCTGCGTCTCGATAATTGGAAGCGCCGTCAGGGAACCGCCGCCCAGCTTGTCGGAAAGCCGCGCCGCGCGCTCCAGAAGTCTGGAATGCAGATAGAACACGTCTCCCGGATATGCCTCACGTCCCGGCGGTCTCTTTAAGAGCAGGGACAGGGTACGGTATGCCGTCGCGTGCTTGCTAAGATCATCATATACGACGAGAACATCCTGTCCGTTCTCCATCCATTCCTCGCCGATCGCGCAGCCCGCATACGGCGCAATATACTGTAAGGGCGCAAGCTCGCTCGCCGTGGATGCGACGACGGTTGTATAGGACATTGCCCCGAACTCTTCGAGTGTGTTTACGATGGACGCGACCGTGGACGCTTTCTGTCCGATCGCAACGTAAATGCACTTTACATTCTGACCCTTCTGGTTGATTATCGTGTCAATTGCGATCGCTGTTTTACCGGTCTGCCTGTCGCCGATAATCAGCTCACGCTGTCCGCGGCCGATCGGAATCATGGAATCAATCGCCTTGATACCGGTCTGTAACGGTGTGTCCACGGACTTTCTGGAGATAACGCCGGATGCGACGCGTTCGATCTGGCGGTACTTTGTGGTCTGAATCGGTCCTTTGCCGTCAATCGGCTGTCCCAGCGCGTTGACCACACGGCCTGACAGGGCATCGCCGACCGGCACTTCCACCACTCGTCCGGTCGTCTTTACGGTGTCGCCCTCGTTGATATTTTTCTGGCTGCCCAGAAGCACGGCACCCACATTATCTTCCTCAAGGTTTAACACCATTCCATATACTTCGCCGGGAAACTCCAGAAGCTCCCCCTGCATTGCATTGTCAAGTCCGTGAATACGTGCGATACCATCTGCCACCTGAATAACAGTACCAACGTCAGCTACTTCTAACTGCGCTGCATATCGTTTAATCTGCTCCCTGATCACGGAGCTTATTTCTTCTGGCTTTAAATTCATGAAGCGCATTCACCTGCTTTCAACTGTATTTTTGATAGTTCACGGGTCAGGTCACAGAGTTTTGTCCTGACGCTGGAATCAACGACGCGGTCGCCGATGCGGATAACCATCCCGCCAATCAGGGCGGGGTCCACAGCATAATGCATCTCAAATTTCACATATTTTGTCGTCTCGAGCAGCCGCTTCTCCACCGCTGCGCACTGTGCGCCGGACAACTCCAGGGCGGTCGTCACATACGCCGTCCCGATATTTTTGTATTCCTTTACACGACTGTCAAAATGTGCGAGCACGCTGTCCGCTTCCTCAAAATGATCTTTGTCCACGATCATTCTGAGCAGGCCCACAAGCTCTCCGGAAACTTTTCCCGCAAAAATGCTCTCGATGATTCCTGTTTTTTCTTCTTTTACGATCTTCGGATGACTCATTAATTTGAAGAGTTCCGGATTTTCCACCATGGCAGCCCTGACTGCCTTCACCTCTTCCCAGTACACGTCCAGCTTACCGCTCTCCAGGGCAACCTCAAACAATGCATCACCGTATGTTTTGGATACTAGCTTTGCCATGTTGAATCACCCATTTCTTTCAATGTTTCTTCTACGAGCGTCTCCTGTATCGTTGCATTGATGTTCGCTGCGACCACTTTTGCCGCCATCATGGACGCAATCGTGATCATTTCCTGCTTCACCTCATCCATTGCGCGCTTTCTGGACAGCTCAGCCTCCTCGTTCGCTCTCTGGATAATGCGGGCAGCCTCCCCCCTGGCCTCATCCTCAATGCGTGATGCATTGCTCTGGGCCTTACGGCGGGCTTCGCTTAAAATCTGTTCTGCTTCTTTATCGATATCCCTGATTTTTGACTCATACTCTGCCTTTAAGGCTGCGGCATCTTTTTTGTCGCTCTCCGCCGCGTCAATATCGCCTGCAATTTTTTCCCGTCTGTCCTCCAGCATTTTGCGGACCGGGTTAAAAAGCATTTTTGACAGGAACATGAACAGAAAGAATACGGCAAGCGCCATCAAGATGGCATCATGCAGCAGCTGGGCATCAAGATTAAAAAGTCTTGTCATCTCCTCCAAAGTCTGGCCTCCTTTCTGTCATAATCTGACGCTTTCTTATACCAGCGGTTTCACGAAAAGTAAAAGCATCGCGATCAGAAGACCATAGAGACCGGTTGTCTCCGCCACGGCCTGGCCAAGTAACATGGTAGACATAACGTCACCCTTTGCGCCCGGGTTCCTGCCCACTGCCGCCGCTGCGTGACCGGCTGCAATACCCTGCCCGATACCAGGTCCGATACCTGCGATAACTGCCAGACCGGCGCCAATTGCGGAACATGCTAAAATTAAATCTTCACCTGTGATATTCATACTTTGAATTCCTCCTGAAATATTTTTTCTTGTTTCAACTTTTACCCTACTCCGTCTCGTAATTCTGGCTGATATAGGTCATCGTCAGCATACAGAACACGTAAGTCTGAATTGCTCCTGAAAACAGGTCAAAATACACATGAAGAGCTGCCGGCCATACAAGAGCAATTTTGCTCAGCAGACCGTACACCAGCGCCATCATTACCGTCCCTGACAGTACGTTTGCAAACAGACGCAGCGACAGGGATATCGGAACCGCGATCTCACTGATTAAGTTGATCGGGAACCAGATCGGCAGCCACGGCGGCAGCGGCGAACACATGTCTTTCCAGATCTGCGACAGCGGCAGATTCTTAAACTGCGTGATATGGATCAGGAAAAATGTGATCAGTCCCAGCGCAAGCGTGGTTCCATAGTCAGCGGTCGGCGGCCGCAGACCGAACAGACCGGAAATGTTGCTCATAAAAATGAAAATAAAGATCGTGCTGATATAGTTCACGAACTTCGGAGCAGCGACTTTTCCCATCGTCCCGTACACGACTCCGTCGAGCTTCTCGACGAGAATCTCCAGAACATTCTGGAAGCCTTCCGGTATTTCCTTCGCATGCTTCATCGTGCGGTTTGCCGCAATCCCGAGTGCCGCAATAAGCAGTACCACGATGAGAATGCAGACATGTGATGTTGTAATCCAGAGCGTCTGACCGAAAAGTTCATAGGAAAATACCCCGTGAATCATAAAATCGATATCGTCAGCACCGGATGACATCAGAATTGCATTGTTCAAGATTTCACCTCCTTAACTGAAAATTTCAACTTCCCACTGTCCGAAGACGCATCACTTTTTTGCGCGACGCTGTTTCCAATGAAAAATGAGTTTATGTGCAAAGGGCTGGACATATGCTGACACTTTCAGCCCCAGGACACCGAGAAATGCGGAAATAAGATTTCCAAGGTTCCATTTCATCATGACAAAAAACACAATAACAACGACCAGATAGCGCAGAATGGATTTTCCGATAATCTTCGCCTGCGCGCGGGACTCCCCGTATATGTCCACCGCATCCTGCAGCACGACCGCCATGTTGACCGCCATCCCGCAGGCGAGCGCGATTCCGATCGCCAGTCCGGTCGAATAGCGCAGCTTATCCGCGACAAACCAGATGCCGGCAAGCTCCAGCAGAACCCCGTATACAAGAATTCCCAGAACCAGTCCCGGCAATGCATCATTAAGTCTTCTTAGCATGATCTCTGTCCGATCCACCATCCCGTCTGTAAATTTTTCCGGCCATCTTAAAAATACTGGTAAATCCTGCAAGCGCACCGATGAGAAACAGCGGCACCGTGATAACCGGAATATTGTACCTCTCCCCCAGCCACACCCCGAACATCGTGCAGAGAAAAATGGGTACGATCATGTTCAGGCCAAACTGCACAATCAGCGTCAGGGATTGAAACACTTTTCTGTTATTTTTCATGCGCCCCCTCTCTGCCCGAAACAGGCTGATAGCTATATTATATCATTTTTCCTCTGTTTGTCCATGAATTATCCTAATTTTATTCCGCGGCCGCGGTATCACAGATTTATGCGGATCTCACGCCCCGTATGACGGTATGCCTCCATGAGAATGCCGGCCGCGGACAGCATCCGCTTCGACGCGATAACCCCCGGAGTCCCGTCGTACTTATCGCTCCCGTACACGAGCCTGCGGATTCCCGCCTGAATAATCGCCTTGGCGCATTCATTACACGGAAAGAGAGTCACATACATAGTCGCCCCCTCCAGGCTCCCGCCGCGGTAATTGAGTATGGCATTCAGCTCACTGTGGGTCGTGTAAAAATATTTGGTCGCAAGCGGCTCCCCCTCCCGCTCCCACGGAAAATCATCATCCGCACACCCCGTCGGAAATCCGTTATATCCCATTGATAAGATTTTATGATCGGGACTGACAATGCATGCCCCCACCTGCGTATTCGGATCCTTGGAACGCATGCCGGATAATATCGCCACTCCCATGAAATACTCGTCCCAGCTGATATAATCTTCTCTCTTTCCGCCCATCTCTCCCTTTTGCACTCCTTCCCGGCTTTCCTTCTGTCTATTTCGTCCCGAAAATCCGGTCTCCTGCGTCCCCGAGTCCCGGAACAATATAACCGTGATCATTGAGGTGATCGTCGAGCGCGCCGATATAGATATCCACGTCCGGATGCGCCTCCTGCATTTTCTTCACGCCCTCCGGCGCCGCGATAATACAGAGCATGCGTATATTTTTTACGCCCTTGTCTTTCAGCATCCGGATCGCCGCCGCCGCGGAACCTCCGGTCGCCAGCATCGGGTCCACCACAAAGACATCCCTGTTCGCACAGTCCGCCGGAAGCTTGCAGTAATACTCCACCGGCTCCAGCGTCTCCGGATCCCGGTAGAGACCGATATGCCCTACCTTGGCGGCGGGTATCATCGCAAGCATCCCGTCCACCATTCCAAGCCCCGCCCGCAGAATCGGCACGACGGCAAGCTTTTTTCCCTTTAGTTCCTTCGCAGTTGTTTTGCAGACCGGCGTCCTGATCTCCACATCCGCCAGCTTCAGATCCCTGGTCGCCTCATAACACATCAGCATCGCAATCTCACCGGCCAGCGTGCGGAAATCCTTCGCTCCCGTCTCCTCCTTCCGGATAATTCCGATCTTATGCTGTATCAGCGGGTGATCCATTACCACTACTTTAGACATTTTGTTCTCCTTCTATTCTCCTTCATTTAACAGATTTACCAGTTTGCGTATTGTCTTTCGCATCGTCTCGTAGCACAGGCCGTAAGCCTGCAGCGTCCCGCCGTAAGGATCTATGATCTCCAGCTCCTCACCGGCCAGATCCGTAAGTACAAATACATCTTCCGGCCGCGCGCTTTTATATTTCTCCAGCACTTTTTCCCGCTGGGTGCGTTCCATGACAAGCACCAGCGTATCCTCCGTGAAATCCTCCTCCAGAAGCTGGGCGGACATATATCCCTCCATGCTGATTCCGTTGCTGATCATTACGGCCTCCGCTTTCTGATTCAGCGGCTCCGGAAACAGGACGACCAGCCCCCGCGTGAGGATCTCCACCGGTCTTTTCAGGCTGTAATCCGCGAGAATTCCCGCTGCCATGGGCGCCCTGCACGTCCCGCTCTCCGTGACAAACATAATTCTACGGTATTCTTTCATAATAAAAATCCAATTCCTCCCTGTATCTTTCGATCTCCTCCATAACTTTATCCATAAATACGGTTGTGGCTGACGTCCGGCATTCAGACATGTACCACACGGTGTCCCGCCGCTTTCAGCAGCCGGTTCATAATCGCCAGTCCCATCCGCGGCGTATCAAAACTCTCGGAATAAATCACGTCCACATTCAGATCATCGAATTCCCGCAGGATACCATAGAGCCTTCTCGCAATCACCTCTTCCTGCGCCCGCGCGCCCGCGCCTGCCACAACATCCGCACGGTAACAGGATCTGGTCTCATCCGCGGCTATCACACCGACGCGCTTTCCCTCCGCCTGCCTGCTGCGCACCAGCCGGTTAATCTCCTCCGCCACGCGCCCTGGCTCCCCCTCAAGCACAATCAGCTCTGCCCTTGGCGCATAATGCCGGTAGCGCATTCCCGGCGCCTTCGGCCGCAGCCCTGTCCCGGCTCCCGGCGCGGCAGATACATGCAGGCTGCCGCCACAGCATTCGCTGTATGTAGTTTTTTTATCCCCTGCAGCGCACAGGCCCGGGTCCATGCGGACTTCCTCCCGGAGCGCCTCCTCCAGCATCTCTTTTGTGATATATCCCGGACGCAGAATCAGCGGTATCTCTTCCGTCAGATCAAGAATCGTGGACTCGATCCCGATTCCGACCGCCCCCCCGTCAAGAATCAGCGGTATCCTTCCATCCATATCCGCCGCTACATGCGCCGCCTCCGTGGGGCTTGGTCTGCCGGATGTGTTGGCGCTCGGCGCCGCGATCAGGCAGCCGCTCTCCTCTATCAGCGCCAGCGCCACCGGATGTCCCGGCATACGGACGGCGACCGTCTTAAGTCCTCCCGTCGTCTCCCGCGGAACCTTATCGCTGCCCGGAACTATCACGGTGAGCGGTCCCGGCCAGAACACCTCCGCAAGCCTGCCCGCACGTGCAGCTTCCCCGGAAGCGACCGCGCACAGATCTTCAAACCGGGAAATGTGCACAATCAGCGGATTGTCCGAAGGACGTCCCTTGGCCGCGTATATTTTTGACGCCGCGGAAGCATTCAGGGCATCCGCACCGAGGCCGTATACAGTCTCGGTCGGAAACGCGACCAGCTCTCCCGCCCGTATCAGGGCTGCAGCCTCTTTTATTACCGCTCTGTCAATATTCGCAGGATCAATCGGGATTCGTCTCGTATGCATGTGACAACTGCCTTTCCGCCGCTATTTCTAATCATTATCTCACAATTCAGGAAAATAGGCAACCTACTTGCCATGTTTTTCTAAATATGGCATAATGGGACTGTTGTACGATATAAGTTCTGCGAAATCATTCGTTCCACGGGAGTCTGATTTCCCGGAAAGGAGTTTTCATGAAAATAACAAAATCTGATTTCGGAACCACAGGAAGCGGAGAACAGACCCACCTCTACCGCCTTGAAAACGCAGGCGGCAGCTATGCCGAAGTGACTGATTTCGGCTGCCGCCTTGTGAGTCTGGTCGTGCCTGACCGCGAAGGACGGCCTGTGGATATCTGTCTCGGACTTGACACCATTGGCGCTTATGAAAATGACAGGGACAGCCTCGGCGCCGTCTGCGGCCGCGTTGCCAACCGGATTAAGGATGGCCGTTTTTCCCTGAACGGAAAAGTTTACCAGCTCGCCTGCAACAACGGAACGAACCACCTGCACGGCGGCAATACCGGTTTCGCCTCAAAAGTCTGGACATCAGAGATCCGGAATGACCGGCTTGTACTGACGCTGCTCTCCCCGGACGGCGATGAAGGATATCCCGGAAACCTGACGCTGACTGTCACCTACGGCTGGTCGGAGGATAATGAACTTTCCATTCTCTATGAAGCCGAAACGGATGCCGACACGCTGATCAATGTGACAAACCACGGCTATTTTAATCTGAACGGCGCGGGCAGCGGGGAGATACTCTCCCATGAACTTTTTATCGATGCGGACGAGATCACGGAGCTTGATGACACACAGGTCCCGACGGGAAAACTGATTTCCGTGGAAGACACCCCGTTTGATTTCCGTACCATGCACGCTATCGGAAAGCTGATCGGTTCAGAACAGGAACAATACCGCAGATTCGGCACTTACGACCACAATTTCGTGATAAACGGCACCGGTTTCCGCGAGGCCGCGGTGCTGCAGTCCATGGAAAGCGGCATCCGCATGACCTGCTTTACAGATCAGCCCGGACTCCAGCTCTACATGGCCGGACAGCCGATCGGCCTTCCCGGCAAAAACGGGAAAACCTATGGGAGCCGCAGCAGCGTCTGCCTCGAGACACAGCATTTTCCGGATGCCATCAACCATGAGAATTTTCCTGATATCATCCTTAAGCCGGGGGAGCCGTTCTGCTCGAAGACCCTGTACCATTTTTCAACCTTCTGATTCTGCATTTGTGTAAATTTAAATACAATCTTTTTCAGGCTTGTAATCAGGCGGTTTTTGTATTAGAATAAGCTCATAGCTATCAATTGCCATTCAGGTGATGGCTGGTTCAGATTCTATTTTAAGGAGGGATTTCAAGATGGCATATGTAATTTCCGATTCCTGCGTTAGCTGCGGTACATGCGAGCCGGAGTGTCCGGTAGGCGCAATCTCCCAGGGAGACAGCCAGTATGTAATCGATGCAGGTTCCTGCGTCAACTGTGGTACATGCGCAGGCGCTTGTCCTACAGGAGCAATCAGCGAGGAGTAAAGCGCACTGAAAAGCCGTCACGGATGTGACGGCTTTTTTTGTTCAGATGCTCTCCGGCTCCTCCACCATTTTTTTCTGCTTCCATTTTTTCTTTCGGGGCTCTTTTTTCTTAAGGCTTCCCCTGATTGCCGAATCGAGCTTCCGGAACCGCTCTTCCTCTGCTTCCTCGCGCTCCCTCATCAGATAATTCAGCTCCTTGACGACCTGTTCGCCCACGCCGTCACTGATATTTCTGCTGAGCTCCTGGTTGTTGGCCGCGATTGCCCTGCCGACAATCTGTGTCATCAGATCGGTAAACTGTGCCATCTTGTCTGTATTATTTAAAATGCTCTGACGCGACTCCCGCACCTGCAGCTGTCCGTCCGCAGCACCTGTTATATCCCCTCTGGCAGCCTGCTGAAGCCCTGCTGCCTGCCCTGCCTGTGCGGATAACCCCGCAGCCTGTGCCCCGCGCAGACCTTCTGCCCGTTCTGCCTGCGACTGTACCAGCCCTGCTGCCTGCCCTGCCTGTGCGGACAATCCCGCAGTCTGCTGACCGTCCATCCGTGAAAAGCCCGCGGCCCCTCCCGTCTGGTGCGCCCCTCCCGCCTGGGCAGACGGCTGCGCCGGGAACTGCTGCGGCTGTTGTGTCTGTGAGTGAAACGCCGGCTGCTGCGGACGTTGCTGCAAAGCGGGATCTGTCTGGCGCGGCTGTTCCACACGCGACACGGCTCCGGGCTCCCGCATCCGCTCTGCCGCCCGCGATGCTTCCGGCTTCTGATCAGACTGTGTAACCGGCTGCTGATTCCCCGCCGGATGTCCTGAGAGCAGCTGTATTTTCTGCACCTGCCCGGGCTGCACTTTGCCCTGCTGTTCCTTTCCTGCAGCCTGCTGACTCTGCTGCGCCCTGTTTCCCGCAGTCTGCGGGCCCTGCTGCGCCCTGCTCCCTGCTGCCTGGCGTCCTGTCTGTACCTGATGCAGGTCGGGAGCGGCTTCCACCCCCGCCGCCAGCTCTGCCATCTGCCCTTCGAGTGACCCGTTATGTACAATCATGCGGATTGCTTTCAGCTGATATCCCTGTTCTTTCAATTCCTTTATCCTTTGGAACTCCTGAATGTTTTCATTCGTGTAGTACCGGTGCCCCATCTCATTTCTCGGGATGTCAAGCTCCAGTTCATCCTCCCAGTAACGTAGTACATGCGATTCCACATTGACGATATTCGCCGCATCGGAAATCATGTAACGTACCTTTTCCATTCCAGTTCCTCCTTTTTGGATGCGCTCAGGTTAAGCGTAACGGTGACATCGTGTCTGTGGTTACCGTTACCAATCAACTACTAACCTATATTATAATCGTACGTGATATCTCACACAACGAAAATCGCTCGTCTTATTATGACAAAATGCGCATCCGCCGTACATTACCGGTGTGTTTCCTGACAGTGATGCCTTCCCTCCGCACATCCGTCCTCCGCACTTCCTGTATCATCGCATTTGTGGTATTCATCATTCCCGTCCTCATACTGGGACAGGCGAAGGTGAAGCTGGTGCATTGATATGTGCTGACATTCCTCGGCGGTAACACTCGCGTCATACTCGGAAAGGCGTTTATAGATCGTATATTTCCCCAGAGACATCCCGCACTCGTGCGCGGACGCCACGGTTTCCATATCCGCCTGCCGGCACATTCCCTGATAAAGTATGGACACTTCGCTGCTCTCCAGCCCCGTGAGCAGTTCATCCGCCCGGGGGGATGCAACCGTAAAAATCAGGTCCGCATCCTCTGTCAGAAAACGCTGCATCACATCACTCTCCACCAGAAGCCTGACCGCCTCCAGATAACTGCGCCCTTTCACCTGCACCTCTTTCAGGATCATCTCCCCGGCCTCATTGCGGCTCTCCGCTCCGGTTACACGGTTCAGGCGGTTCAGCGTCAGCTCTATGGAAGGATTGACGTCCACGCTCACATAGGAAACAGGCGTCTCCAGAAGATACCATCCTCCAAATCCGGCTCCGGAAAACAGCAGTAAGCACGCCAGCACCAGCGGGCGCCATACTTTCCTGAACCGTACAGCCGGACGGAGCCTCTGCGGCTCTCTCTCCAGCACACCGAGAGCCGCGGCATATTTCATCTGATCTGTCGCATGTATCTGTCCGAATGCCTGCTGAATCTTATTACTCAATGCCGTCACCTCCCAGCTCCTTTTTTAACAGTTCTCTTCCTCTCGACAAAAGTGAATAGATGGTATTTTCCTTCTTATGTAATATGCTGCCGATTTCCCTCGCGGTATATCCTTCATAATAATGCAGATAAATACTGTCCTTATACCTGGGCGGCAGGGATAAAACTACCTCGAGCACCTCCTGATGCTCCGGCATTACACTCGCGGTATCCTCTGAAAGAGCCTCCAGCGGAACCGTCCGGCGTCTGAACAGACTTTTCATAAAGTCCTTACAGGCATTGATGGTAACGCGGATAAACCATGCTTTCTCATGCTCCCCGCTCTCAAAGACACCAGAATAGAGGATGTACTTCAAAAACACTTCCTGAAATACATCCTCCGTATCGGCATGATTCTTCAGATGCAGAAGACAAATTCTGCGAATCATATCCGCATATAATTCAATTGCGCGGTTTACCTCCCGTTCGCTACGCATGCTATCCCCGTTCTTTTCTTTAGTGGTGACGCCCTCCGTGATGACGTCCTCCGTGATGTCCGCCCCAGCTTCTGCTTCCGCTGTAACTTCCACTCACACAGTGATCGCAGACTCCGTCCCCATTGCTATCCACGTAGTAACCGCAGGTGCCGTATCCGCTGCCGCCCACACAGTGATCGCAGACTCCGTCTCCGTTGCTGTCAACATAGTAACCGCAGTTGCTGTATCCGCTGCCGCCCACACAGTGATCGCAGATACCGTCTCCGTTGTTATCCACAAAATAACCGCAGATACCAGCCGCCGTCGTCGGCACTGTACCCGGAGTAGTCGCAGCAGATTCTGCAGGAACATCCGCCTGTGGCTCTTCCGATTCCTCCGGAACGCTCACCGCAAGCTCCTTCATCTCAGCCACAGCCGTCTGAGCCACGGCCACCGTCCGTCCAACCCCCACGGCAGTTACCGCACTCTCCGCGGCCCTGACATCCGTCTCCACAATCCCTGTCTCCGTGCGGATACTGCTCCGCTGTGTTCCCAGTGCAATCGCAGGAATGGAGATCCCCGCCACCACGAGGGCCGCCAGCCCTGCCACCAGTACTTTTTTCATTGTAAACCTCCTTTAATTTGTCTGTTGCTGTACATTGATTCCCTTTCTACTTATAATACGATACAGGCAGGTAAAACCTTGCATTATCCGGAATTGTTTTTTCCGTTTTCCCCGCTGCGTCTGTTCATCCATTGAAACGCCGCCAGACATACTGCCACTGACAGCGCAGAGCCCGCCGGCGCCGCCAGCCCCATCTGAAACAGCGTCCCGGCAAAGTACACGGACGCCGCGTACGAGAGAGGAATGCGGGCGCAGACAATGGATACGGCATTGTGCAGAAAAGAGATCTGCGACAGCCCGTATGCGCAGAAGTATCCGCTGAAGCAAAAATGAATCCCCGCAAATATACAGTCCCACACATATCCCCTCATATACTGCCCGCCGCGCGCAATCACGTCTTTCGATGTGGCAAACAGCGCGACCGCCTCTTCCGCAAACAGCTGCATCAGAAATGAGGCTCCTATTCCAAATACAACCGTAATCAGAATGGCATCCTTCAGCACTTCCCTCGCGCGGTCATGCTTTCCGGCTCCTATATTCTGTGCAGCCAGCGCCGATACACAGGAGAGCATGGTGGACGGGACCAGGAACAGAATTCCGATCAGTTTTTCCACAATTCCGACTGCCGCGGCATCGCTGATCCCCCTCCTGTTTGCAAAAACGGTAATCAGTATAAAAGACACCTGGATAAACCCGTCCTGAAGCGCGACGGGAACCCCGACTTTCAGGATACTGCCACAGATTTGTTTCCGGGGGTAAAAATCCTGCCGTTCCATGCCGGGAATCATCTTCTTTTTCTTTATGGCGGCACATGAAATCAGTACGCTCGCCGTCTGGGAAAGTGTTGTGCCGAGCGCAGCGCCGGCCGCTCCGGACTGAAGCGCGCCGATAAAAAGATAGTCCAGTGCAATATTGAGACCGCAGGCGACAGCCACAAAATACATAGGACTTCGCGTGTCCCCCATCCCCCGGAACACGGAACTGATAATATTATAAGCTGTGATAAACGGAATCCCTGCAAAACAGATTGTCAGATAGCTGACTGTGCTGGGCACCGCCGGATCCGGCGTCGCCATAGCCGCCACAACCGGTTTTACAAAAGCCAGAAGACACAGGGTGAGCACCGCCGACAGCGCAAAAAACATTGTCGCGGTATTCCCGGCCGCCTGCGCTGCCCCTCTCTGGTCCTTTGCCCCGACAGCGCGGCCGATCAGAACCGTGGAGCCCATCGCAAGCCCTGTAATCATAACCGTGATCATATGCATCACCTGGCTGCCAATGGAAACCGCCGTGGTACTCTCCACCCCGTTAAACTGACCGATGATAAATAAGTCCGCCATTCCGTAAAGCGTCTGCAGAAAATAGGACAGCAGATATGGCAGCGAAAAACTGAAAATGACTCCGGGTACACTTCCGCTGGTAAGGTCACGTTCCATAGGATATACAGCTCCTTCTCTTTCGGATACTCTTCACAGGAAGCCGGCGGTCAGGCCGGCCCGCGATGCGGTGAGATAAAGCGTGTCACCCGGTCCGTGAGAATAACCAGCAGCGCCGACGCCAGACTGCCCCACACGATCTTGGGAATGTTCATCGTGCGCAGACCGTCAAAAAGAATCGTCCCGAGTCCCCCTGCATTGATTGACGCGGCAATTGTGGCAATGCTCACGGTAGAGACCAGCGCAATGCGGATTCCGGCAGCCAGCGCCTCTCTCGCCAGGGGCAGACGGATTTTTATCAGAATCTGCAGATTCGTCATCCCCATGCCGGCAGCCGCTTCCGTCACCCCCTTGTCCACGCTGTCGAGTCCTGCCAGAAAATTCTGCAGCAGAAGGTATTGATTGTAGATTACAAGCACAATCACAGCTGTGGTTTTTCCCAGCCCGGTCAGCGGAATCAGAAGGGCGAACATTGCAAGGCTCGGAACAGAATATATCATCGCCAGAAGTCCGGTCACAATTCCCGCAATCTTCCCGGAACAGCTGCACACCACAGTCAGGGCGGCGGCCAGAACAAGGGAACACACCATCGCCAGCAATACAAGCTGCAGATGCACAAGCGCCGCCTCCGCCAGATCATCATAATGTTTTATCAGATACTCTGTCATACGAATCTCTCCCAGAACTGTTCTTTTGCCCGCGCCGCCTCCACGAGGGAGCGCACAAATGCATCCGCCGGATTCCGGATAATCTGTTCCGGCGTGTCATACTGTATGACTTTTCCTCCATTCATTATCATAACGCGCGTCCCAAGCTTCAATGCTTCCTCGATATCATGCGTCACAAACAGAAATGTTTTCTTCATCCCGCCGTGCAGCGCGAGAAGTTCGTCCTGAAGCTTCGTGCGCGTGATGGAGTCAATCGCTCCAAACGGCTCATCCAGCAGCATAATCCCCGGATCCGCCGCCAGCGCACGCGCAAGCCCCACGCGCTGCTGCTGGCCGCCGGACAGCTGCGACGGATATCTGTTTCGGAATTCATCCGGCGCAAGCCCCGCCATGATGAGCAGCTCGTCCACGCGGGCGGCCGTCTTTTCTTTTTCCCATTTCAGAAGCTTTGGAAGCGTGGCGATATTCTCACCGACGGTGAGATGCGGAAACAGGCCGATCTGCTGAATAACATAACCGATACGCCGCCTTAAACTGACGACATCCACGCTACTGATATCCGTGCCTGACAGCAGCACCTTTCCGTCATCAGGCTCATACAGCCGGTTGATCATCTTAAGAAGCGTCGTCTTCCCACAGCCGGAAGATCCGAGAATCGTGATAAATTCCCCCTCTTCGACGGTAAAGCTCACATGATCCACAGCGCTGTAACCTGCGCCCTTAAATGTTTTTGTCACATCCCGGAATTCAATTGCGTGCACCACTGTAACGCCCCCCTGCCTTATCTGCGGATGCTGTCATAAAACTCTTTTGCCACATCCTCATATTCCTGTTTATCAATATCCACTTTCGCATTCAGCGAAATCATTGTTTCCGTATCCAGGCTGGCGCTGACGCGGTTGAGAACCTCCGCAATTTCAGGCTGTTCCCCGAGAAGGTCATTGCGCACAACAGGAGCCATATAATACGGCGGCCAGAATTTTTTGTCATCCTCAAGGAACGTAAATCTGTCCTTGTCCACAAGCTGCGCGTCAGTGGCGTAAGCCGGGCACACGTCCGCCTCCGCGTTCGCCAGAATCTCGTATTTCAGCCCGCTGTCGTACAGGTTGATCGACGCAAAGTCAAACTCCCCATACACTTTCGCAAGTCCCGGAAGCCCGTCCTCACGATATTCAAATTCCCCCTGGGAACAGACCTTTATTTTATCCGCAGCGGCCTGCAGATCCGACATCGTATAAATACCGTACTCCTGCGCAAGCTCCGTCCGGATTGCCAGCCCGTTTCTGTTGTTCACCTGCGTGGAATCCAGCCAGGTCAGATCAAACTGTTCGTCATAGGCAGCCTTCACCGTATCATAGACCACATCCGGGTCGCTGTTCATCTCCATCTGTAATACGGACAGCAGCGCCGTCCCGGTATATTCGGGATAGAGGTCGAATTCATCACTGGTGATCGCCGTGTGAACGACAGACCCTGCAATATTCATATTCCGCTCCACCTTATACCCGGCATCCTCCAGCGCCAGCGCATAAATCTCGCTCACCAGCAGCCCTTCCGTAAAATCCTTGGAACCCACGCGCACAACCGCGCCGTCCGTACCGCCGCATCCTGATAACAGCAGGAAACCCGCGGCAGACACCGCCGCGGCTGAAACCGCAATATTTTTTTTCTTCATCTGTAAATCTCCTTTATATCGTTTTATACCGGATGCACATTTTTTCCAGCAGGCCGAACAGCAGACCGGCCAGGAGCGAGAGCACGGCAACGGAACCTCCGCCGATCAGCAGCAGGTCTGTCCGGAACAGACCAATGCCGGTAAATATCAGATCCCCCAGACCGCCGGCGCCGATGCGCGCAGCCAGCGTAGCACTCGCGATAATCTCCACCGCAGCCGTCTTAACGCCGGCAAAAATCAGCGGCAGTGCGAGCGGAAAACGTATCTTCCACCAGACCTGTTCCTGTGTCATCCCAAGACTCACCGCGGTTTCCAGCATAAAATCAGGCACACCGTTAAGTCCTGCGATTGTGTTTGCCAGAATCGGCGGGATCGCCAGAAGCACCAGAGCCGCCATGGCCGGCAGCGCCCCGGTACCCAGAACAGGCAGCATCAGAAGAAGAACCGCCAGACTCGGGATAATCCGCAGCGTGCCAAACAGCGCGGTGACAGGCCGGTTCAGGCGCGCGTACCGGACACACAAAAATCCGGCCGGCACTGCAATTACAATCGCCGGCAGCAGCGCTCCCGCGCTGAGCCCGATATGTCCGGCAAGCATCGAAAACCACCGTTCACTGCTTGTCTGAAAATATTCTGCAATCTGCTGATACATGGCCACGCATCCTTTCCACATACTATCTGATACCGTCTTATTATACCCACATAACCGCAGTATGACAAGATTCCTCAAAAATTATCCTCAGTTTTTCTTCTGCTTCTCCCGCCGTAAATGCGTCAGCCCTCATATCTTCCGGCAACCGGCGATAGGAGGGCTGATAAATGTGAATGTACAGATTTCCACACACATTTTATATTTATGACACTATTTTTCCATATTTGCAAATTTTGTATACTGCGGAAGCCAGACAAGATTAACTGTTCCAATCGGACCGTTCCTCTGTTTTGCAATAATAATCTCCGAGATTCCTTTCATCTCGGAATCATGATTATAATACTCATCGCGGTAAATAAACATAACCACGTCGGCATCCTGCTCGATTGCGCCCGATTCGCGCAGATCTGATAACATCGGCCTGTGATCCGGCCGCTGCTCCACCGCACGGGATAACTGTGAGAGCGCAATCACCGGAACGGCAAGCTCACGCGCAAGCGCTTTCAGGGAACGGGAAATATCGGAGATCTCCTGCTGGCGCGAGTCGCCGGAACGACCGGAACCGGACATCAGCTGCAGATAATCAATAATGATCAGCTTCAGATCATATTCCAGTTTATACCTGCGGCACTTACTCCGCATCTCCGGAATCGTGATCCCCGGCGTATCGTCAATGATAAGCTTTGAATTCCCGATAACACCGGCGCCCTCGATAAGCTTTTCCCAGTCCACATCGGAGAGATTTCCGGTGCGGAGTGCCTGCGCGTCCACCCGCGCCTCCAGGGAAAACAGACGGTTCACAAGCTGCTCTTTTGACATTTCCAGCGAGAAGATAGCTGTGCATAAATCTTCGTGAAACGCGACATACTGGGCTATATTGAGTACAAACGCCGTTTTCCCCATGGAAGGGCGGGCCGCTATCAGAATCAGATCCGAGGGCTGCAGCCCCGCAGTCCGGTAATCAAGGTCGATAAATCCGGTGGCGATACCCGTCACAGCGCCGGAATTTCTGGCCGCATTCTCTATTTTCTCCAGCGCATTCATAACCACCTGGCGGATCGGCACAAAATCACCGCCGCTGCCGCGCGCCGAGAGAAGCTCGAATACTTTCTTCTCCACGACGTCCATGATCGTGTGGATGCTCTCTCTGCCAATATAGCATTCATTCGCAATCTCTTCCATGAGACGGATCAGTTTCCGGCTCATGGAATGATCTTTCACAATCTGCGCATAGTATTTTATGTTTGCAGAAGTCGGCACAGCCGTCAGCAGATCTCTCACAAACTCAAGACTCGCGATCTCTGGCGGCACATCCTTTTCTTTCAGCTTATTCTGGAGTGTCACCAGATCCACCGGCATCCCCTTATTGTAAAGCTCAATCATGGCGTCGAACAGAATCCCGTACTGCTGATAGTAAAAATCTTCCGCGAGAAGCATTTCCATCGCCGCCACAATCGCATCCTTATCCATAATCATGGAACCGATGACCGACTGCTCTGCTTCCAGGCTGTTTGGCATGATGCGTTTTATCAGCGCCTCTTCCATAAATGATTACGCCTCCACAACGTGTACCGTCAGGCTTCCCGTCACTTTCGGATGAAGCTTAACGGATACCTCTGTCATCCCGAACGCCCTGATCGGCTCCGGCAGCTGCATCTTCTTCTTGTCAAGCTCCAGACCGAGCTGCTCCTTTGCCGCCGTCGCAATCTCCTTCGTCGAGACGGAGCCGAACGTGCGGCCGCCCTCGCCCGCCTTCATTTTCACCGTCACCTTTTTGTCCTTCAGCTTCTCTGCGAGCGCCTGCGCCGCTTCATAAAGCTCCTGCGCCTCCTTCGCTTCATGCTGCTTCTTAAGCTTTAAGTCATTCATATGTTTCGGGGTCGCTTCAACCCCCATCTTTTTGGGCAGAAGCAGATTCCGCGCGTAGCCGTCGCTCACATTGACAACGTCCCCCTCTTTCCCAAGGGCTTTTACATCCTGTAATAAAATTACTTTCATGACACTCCTCCGTCTTTTTATTCTTTGATATCGCCCGCTTTTATCATCTCATCGATCGTATCCTGGATAATACATTTTGCGCGCATTACCGTGCAGTCCGTCAGCTGCGCCCCGGCCACATTCATGTGACCGCCGCCGCCGAGACGCTCCATAATGAGCTGGACATTGATCTCGTCGATGGATCTGGAGCTAACATAGATCTTTCCGTGATACTCGGTCAGCACAAATGACGCCTTGATTCCGATAATATTGAGCAGTTCATTCGCCGCCTGCGCGCAGACGACCGTCGGACTCTCCAGATTATCCGCCGGACAGATGGAGATTGCAAAGGAATTGCGGTAGACAATCGCATGGCGCACCGCCTCGGCCCTCGCCTTATAATCCCCCAGATCATTGCGCAGAAGCTTGCGGACCCGCGTCACCTCCGCGCCCGCTCTCCGCAGATAAGCCGCCGCCTCAAACGTCCTGACCCCCGTTTTCGTCATAAAATTATTGGTATCGATCAGAACCCCGGCATAAATACAGTCTGCCTCGCACGGCGAGAGTCTGATATTTTCAGAAAAGTACTGCAATACCTCCGCGATCATCTCGCAGGCGCTCGACGCATACGGCTCGACATAGGAGAGCACCGGATTCTCAATAACCTCGCTTCCCTGCCTGTGATGATCAAAAACACAGACCGTGCCGCTCCTCTTAAGCAGCTCCGGACACTCCGTGTAACTCGGGCGATTGACATCCACAACCATCACAAGTGTGTTCTCGTCCGTGATCAGAATCGCCTCTTCACTCCGTATAAAGAGATCCGCAGGATACCCGTTCTCCTCTGTAAAAAGCTCCACCAGCGGCCGGAGCGACGAAGTAATCTCATTTAAAACAATCTGCGCTTTCTTCCCGAGCACGCGGGCCGCACAGAACACACCGATTGAAGCTCCAAGGGAATCCACATCGCTGATATGATGTCCCATAATGACGACATGTTCCCGGCTCTCGATAATCTCCCGCAGCGCATGCGCCTTGACTCTCGCCTTAACCCTTGTGTTCCGCTCTACCTGCTGGGTCTTCCCGCCATAATATGAAACATCCTCGCCTTCCCGCACGACGACCTGGTCACCGCCCCGTCCGAGCGCGAGATCAATCGCCATTCTGGCATATTCATAATTCTGCGTATAGCTGGCTCCATCCACACCGATTCCGATGCTGAGGGTAACCGCCATCTCGTTTCCGACCTTCACTGTTTTGACGTCTTCTATGATGCGGAAACGGTCCTCCTTCACCTTTTCCAGGTACTTCTTGCGGAAAATCACAAAATACTTGTCCTTCTCTATCTTTCGCACAAGCGCGTCAATTTCCGTAAAATATTTATTTACCTTGCGGTCGATTAAGGCGATCAGAAGCGACTGTTTTACATCCTCGATGCTGTTTAAGGCCTCATCATAATTATCAATGTAGACCAGCCCCGCGACAAGCTGCTGCTCTTCATTCTGGCGGAGACTGCTGTAAAGTTCCGTCTCATCGAACAGATAAATCGCGGTCAGATACTCGTCGCTCCCGTCCACCTCCATCATCGTGCTGTCCGGGATCATCGCATCGAAATAAATGCGCTTCATCACAACGCGGTAATACCGCTCATCCAGCGTCAGATTCATCGTCCCGACCGCCTCTGCGCGCTGTAAGATCTCCTTTGTCAGCGTCGGAAAAACCGTCATCACGGACTTGTGATAGTCCCTGTCCCTGCCCGTAATCTTTGTAAACTGTCTGTTCACCCAGAGGAGCTTTGCATTGTAATCCACAAGCGCGTAGGGAATCTCAAATTCATTCAGAAGCTGCTTCTGAACGGTACCGTACTGCGTCGCAAAATTGACCAGTTCCTCCGCCAGCGCCGGCCTGCTTCCCCGGTAAGCCATCAGCGTCACAAGAAAGTAAATTATCACAAACCCGGAAAAGACAATTCCCGGCACGATCTGATACAGATACAGAAAAAAATTCATTACAATCAGCAGAATGTTCAGCATCAGCGGCCAGCAGAAATATGTACGGAGCTTTCCTTTTAGTTTCAGATTCGTTTTTTTCATAATCAGAGGCCTCCCCGTTTCCAGTAGCTGCCACACCTCAAAAATGGCGCTCACTGCTGATTATAACATTTCGGCGGCCTGATAGAAAGCATTTTGTGAAAATTACTCCTCTTTTTCCGCCGGGGAGAGCGTCAGATACCTGCCCCTGTCCATATCATCAATCAGATTATTTGACAGAATCTGCGTCCCGGAGACCGGCGGCATCTCGTCGAGAAGTTCATCCCCGTCCGCGCGGTACCCCTCCTGCGGGTCATACCGGCAGATCAGGTATCCTGTATCCGCGCCGGGGCCGTACACCTGATAAATCAGATCATGCCAGCCGTTCGTGGTCTGGCTGCTGACCATAACCGGTGTCCGGATACCGTCAAACGCCCCCAGCACCTCAAATCCGCCGCTGTCATCCTCCAGGAGCAGCAGAGCAGGATCTCCATGGTCCTGCGCCGTGTAGTCGCCGATCACCGTCGCAAAAATCTCATCCGTCCCATCGTCATTCAGATCCGTATAATTATAATAATACCGGGTGGCCCCCCAGTCTTCCTCCGGAATCCGGTAATATTCTGCCAGAAAATCTGCCAGCCCCCTGTAATCCGTCTCACAGGCAAATTCCTCTGTGACGGAAGGTGCCTGCTCCTGCACTGCCGGTTCCGGCGTATCCCCGCACCCGGCGGCAGACAGTACAGCCAGAGCCATCACAGACAAGACGCCAGCCTTCTTTTTCATATCTCCCTCCACACACATTCCGAGAAAAATCCGGGCTTCCCCCGGACAAATGTAACAAACATTATATTATACGATTCCCCCTGAAATTCCAAGTCCATTTCCCAATATTAATAAAAGCTTCATAAACAACAAAAAATTCCAGAGCCCGTGGCGGGCACTGGAATTATCCGGAAAAACTTAATCAGTCACATACGTACGGCATCAGGGCAACATGGCGCGCCCTCTTGATCGCTGACGTAAGCGCTCTCTGATGCTTCGCACAGTTACCTGTAATTCTGCGCGGAAGAATCTTTCCTCTCTCAGAAATATATCTTTTTAACTTGTTCGCGTCCTTGTAGTCAATCACATTATCCTTGCCACAGAATACGCAAACCTTTTTTCTTCTATGCATCGGGCGTCTCTTTGCCGGAGCGCCTTCCCTGTCTGCTGCTTTGTTGAAAGCCATGGTTTCTGCCTCCTTTTAAGATTTAGTTAAACGGTAACTCTTCGTCAATTCCGTCCGGAATATTCATAAATCCGTCGCCTGCCGCACTGCCCGGCGAGGGACGCTCCGCCGGCATATAGCCGGAGCTCTCGCCGCCGGCATTCCTGCTCTCGGCAAACTCCTGATCCTCAACGATCACTTCCGTCGTATATACTTTCTGTCCATCCCGGTTGGTATAACTTCCCGTCTGAATACGGCCGGTGACAGCGATCTTCGTTCCCTTGCGCAGATAGCGCTCCGCAAACTCCCCCGCGCGCCCGAAGGCCACACACGGGATAAAGTCTGCGCTCTGCTGGTCCGCATCGCGCTTAAATCTCCGGTCAACAGCCAGCGTGTACCGTGCGATCGCCGTGGACTGTTCCCCCTGGGAATAGCGCACTTCCGGATCTCTCGTCAATCGTCCCATTAGAATGACTTTATTCATCTCATTTCCTCTCTGTTATGCCTCGTCTTTTCTGACGCATAAATAACGAAGAACATTGTCCATAATGCGGACATCGCGCTCTACCGCCGCCGGTGTCTCCGAGGGCGCCTCAAACTGGATAAAGTAGTAATACCCCTCGTTCATCTTCTGAATCTCGTAGGCCAGTCTCTTCTTCCCCCACTCTTCCACTTCCGTCACTGTACCGCCTGCGCGGGTAATGTACTCTTTTGCCCTGTCCACAGCCGCGGTTCTCGCATCGTCTTCAATCTTAGCATTTAAAACGAGTGCCAGTTCATACCTGTTCATGCGAATGTTTCCTCCTTCTGGTCTCTGGCCCGCCGCTCTCTGCAGCGAGCAAGGAATTAATATAATATATCACGAATATTTACTCTAGCATGTTTTACATGCGTTTTCAAGCTTTTTTTCGGATTTCCCTCGTGTTTTTCTCCACAAGCTTCCGCGGTATCATCACCTGATGGCCGCAGCCGGCACATTTCAGCCGGAAATCCGCGCCGACCCGCAGAACCTCCCACTCGCTGCTGCCGCACGGATGCTTCTTTTTCAGGCGGATCACATCGCCCACATCATATCTGTCCATATCCGCTCACACCTTTCCCGGACTTATCACAGCTCAATCCGTCCGAACACATCCCCCAGACCCGCCTGAATCAGAAGATCCGCACGGCCGTCCATCGGAGTCGTCGATTTGTTGATCAGCACCAGCTTTGTTCCTCTGTAATAATCAATCAGGCCTGCCGCCGGATACACTGCCAGCGATGTTCCCCCCACAATCAGCATATCGGCGCCGCTGATATAAAACACGGCCTCCTCCAGGGTCCTCTGGTCAAGCCCCTCCTCATAGAGCACGACATCCGGTTTGATATCGCCGCCGCACGCGTCACAGCGCGGAACTTTCTCCGCGTGACGCAGCACATATTCCATATCAAACCCTTTCCCGCAGCCGCGGCAGTAATTCCGGTGCACGCTCCCGTGCAGCTCCAGAACCTTTCTGCTGCCCGCCCGCTGGTGCAGCCCGTCGATATTCTGGGTGATCACCGCCTTCACCTTTCCCGCAGCCTCCAGCTCCGCCAGTTTTCTGTGTGTTACATTCGGTTCTGCGCCCACACAGAGCATTTTCTCCCGGTAAAACCGATAAAATTCTTCCGTATTTCTGACATAAAAAGAATGACTTAAAATCGTCTCCGGCGGGTAATCATATTTCTGATGATAAAGCCCGTCCACACTCCTGAAATCAGGAATCCCGCTCTCTGTCGAGACGCCCGCCCCGCCAAAAAAGACCACATTATCCGATTCCCCGAGCATCTGAAGAAATTGTTTCACTGTATCCATAAAAAGCCTCCATTCCCGAGCGTTTAAGCGGCGGAACGCCATACTCCCCCGGCACCTTACGCCCTGCGGTTGTAAATTTTCTCCACAGCATTCCTGTTTCCTCCGATAAGAACAATCGCGGCCAGTACCGTGACCGCAAAAAAAGCGGCGAGCACGGCGCGCTGCGGCAGCACAATGGCAGACAGTCCCGAAAGAAACTGTCCTGACAGCAGGCCGGCTGTCGTCGCCATCTGAAAAATTCCGTTAAAACGCCCTTTTTTTCCGTCCGGTACATAACTCTGCGTCGCGGACACCCGGATATTATAGGAAGTCACTCCGAGCACCCCTTCCGCAAAACAAAGGCACTTCATCAGATTCCACGGCAGAAACAGCACTGTCCCGTCGATTGCGGACGTTATCAGATAAACAGCAAGCGCAAGCGCATACTTTTTTTCCGGCGGATAATTCATCCGGTAATGAAGCGCCCCTCCCGCCAGCCGGCCCACAACCATCCAGCCCATTGTAAACAGATACAGGACTTCGCCGCCCTCAAAATTCAGCTTGAACCAGGGCAGAACAAGTGCGGAAAACGCTCCCTGCGCACAGGAACTCACGGTAAAATACAGCGTCACCGCCCGGAGCCCGCGCTCCTCTTTCAGGTATGCGATCCCCTCCGCAAATGTCTTCCCGTACCAGCCCTCTGTGGATGTCTCCGCCTGCCGTGCATAATCCTCCTCCGCCTTTATCTGCGTCTCCAGGACCGCCGCCACAAGAAAACAGACCGTATTGGCCAGAAACAGCGGCGCAACCCCGATCACATTATACAAAAACGCGGCCACCGGCACGCCAAACATCGCCAGACTCTCCAGCGTGCTCTGAATGGAGTAAGCCTTCGTGTAATTGCCCTCTGATATCAGCATCGGATAAAAACTGTCATATGCCACCTGATAAATACTGTCGATCGTCCCCAGCAGCAGACACCCCGTGACAAGAAATCCATAATTAAACTTTCCGCTCACGATCAGCCACGCAAAAAAACCATACAGGCCCGCGCTGACAAAATCAAGCGTATAGATCGTCCTTTTCCTGGAAAAGCGGTCGAGAAACGGGCCGGCCAGCGCCGGAACAGCCACTTTGGGAAGATTATACATCACCAGATAAAGCGCATACAGAAATGTCGAACCGGTAAGTTCAAGGACCAGAAGACCGAGCGCAAAACCCGAGATGGAATTGCCGAGAATGGAGACCACGGTTCCCGCCGTAATAATCGTAAAATCCCTGGTCCACAGGGGATTTTTCTCTCTCTCATCCGCCATCCTTTTATCTCCTCCCGCCCGTATTCACACAGCTGCTTACCGCTCCCCGCACAGCACCGCTTCCCCGCACCAGAATCCCATCCGGCCTGCAGGATATCACAGGCTCTGTTTACAGACCGTACAGGCTCTGTTTACAGACGGTTCTGTTTATCCGTACAGAATGCAGAAACGGCAGTGCCACATGCGTGGTACTGCCATCCCGAGTTGCGGGAGCAGGATTTGAACCTGCGACCTTCGGGTTATGAGCCCGACGAGCTTCCAGACTGCTCCATCCCGCGCTGCCGACAGAGCACCGGCCGTAAAGCCGCTCTGTCTTTTTTTATAATTGCTATTATAATACCTTTTCCATCATTTGTCAAACAGTGGAGTGGAAAAATATCGCTCGGCTGTGTCCGGCAGGACCGTGACAACCGTTTTTCCCTCCCCCAGCTTCTCCGCCAGCCGGAGCGCCGCGGCGACATTCGTTCCGCTCGAAATCCCGCAGAGGATCCCTTCCTCAGACGCCAGCTCTTTCGACACACGGATTGCCTCCCCGTCCGTGACAATACAGATATCGCTGTATATCCTCTGGTTCAGAATACCCGGAATCACGCCGTCCCCGATCCCCATCTGGATATGCGTCCCGATCGAACCGCCGGAGAGAATCGCCGCGTGTTCCGGCTCCACCGCCCAGATCTCGATGTCCGGATTCTGCTCTTTTAAGACCTCTCCGATTCCGGTGATCGTGCCTCCCGTTCCGATCCCGGAACAGAACCCGTGAACAGGTCCGCCCACCTGCTCCAGTATCTCGATGCCGGTACGGCTTCTGTGCACCGCCGGATTTGCCGGATTCTCAAACTGCTGCGGCACGAAAACACGCTCATCTTCCTCCGCCATGCCAAGCGCCGTCTTTAAGCACTCTTCGATACATGCCCCGATATTTCCGGCATCGTGAATCAGAATCACCTCAGCCCCGTAGTGCTCCACCAGCTTGCGGCGCTCCTCGCTGACCGAGTCGGGCATGATAATCTTCGTCCGGTATCCGCGCACCGCCCCGACCAGCGCAAGGCCGATTCCCTGATTCCCGCTGGTCGGCTCCACGATAACGGTATCCTTCCCGATCAGGCCCGCCTCCTCCGCCTCCCTGATCATATTATATGCAGTTCTGGTCTTAATAGAACCACCGACATTCAGCCCCTCAAACTTTACCAGCACCTGAGCACTTCCCGGCCCGACCATACGCCTTAGCCGGATAAGCGGCGTATTTCCCATCGCTTCGAGTATATTGTCACATATCATTATTATTACATCCCTTTCCGCCGGAGAACCCCTCCGGATTTATCTGATACATTATATGATATGTACAGGAAAAACTCAACTGAAAATCCGCTAAAATCATTTTCCGGCCTACATCCACTTTGCCAGACAGACACTTGCGGCTGTTCCGGCCAGCGTCGCCAGCAGGGCGCCCGTCAGCGTATAACGGCTTTTTTTTATTTTCACGGACATAAAGTAGACGGACATTGTGTAAAAAATCGTCTCCGTACTGCTCATCATAATCGACGCCATCCTCCCCAGCAGGGAATCCGCGCCGTACTGCTTGTAGAGATCAAGAAGCAGGCCTGTCGCTGCAGAAGAAGAAAACATCTTGACGACCGTGACCGGCAGAAGCTCCGACGGAAACCCCAGACGCTCCGTCGCCACCGCACAGACACCCGCAAACGCCTCCAGAAATCCGGACGCGCGCAGAATCCCCACCGCCACCATCAGCCCGATCAGCGTCGGCATAATCCCGGCCACCGTCCTCAGCCCGTCTTTTGCCCCCTCCGTAAACTCCTCGTAAATATTATGCCGGCCCATCAGACCATAGCCCACAATACTGAAAATCAGAAGCGGTATTATCACGTCCGACAGAAACATCATGACATCCATACACAGCCCCGCAGATCGTCTTTTTACACATTATATGGCAGACGGTGCCGTTTTTATTCCGCCGGTCTCCCTGCGCCTCCTCAGTCGGGACTTCCAATCAGCTTCTTATAGCGGTCGATCGACATCGGTTCCGCAAAATAATATCCCTGAATATAGTCGCATCCCAGACTGCTCAGGAAATCCACCTGCTCGCGCTCCTCCACGCCCTCCGCGATAACCGGCATCTTCAGCGACTGCGCCATCCGGACGACAGCCTCCAGAATCTTGGTTCCCCTGCTGTCCGCCATCTTACTCTTCGAGAGAAACTTCATATCTATTTTCAGGACATCCAGATTAATGTCCTTTAAGATATTCAGGGAAGAATACCCGCTCCCGAAATCATCCATCATAATCGTAAATCCCACCCTGTGCAGATAATCCACGGCATCCTGAATCATATCCGTGTTATCCGAAAAAGCGCTCTCCGTCAGCTCCAGGTTCAGGTGTTTTGGAGGAATCTTATATTTTTCCACCAGATTAATAAGAGTCTCAAGGAACTTCGGATTATACAGGTTCACCCTTGATACATTGACCGAAATCGGCGCCGGGCACCTCCCGCCGTCGAGCTCCCTGCGTATAAACTGGCACACTTTCTCCCAGACATAAAAATCCGACTTGATAATAAATCCATTCTTCTCAAAAATCGGGATGAACTCTCCCGGCGGCACCAGCGTTCCGTCCGGCCTCTGCCAGCGAACCAGCGCCTCAGCGCCGTAGGGCGTCAGCCTTTCCAGCTCATATTTGGGCTGAAAATACACGACAAACTGCTCCTCCGCAAGCGCCGTGTCCATCTCATTGATAATCCGCTGTTCACGCAGAAGCCAGGTATCCATCTCCTTCGTGTAAAAAGCGTTGTGCATCATATACTGGCCTTTGCACCGGTCCGCCGCCATTGAGGCCTTGTCATGGATCACCGCGACATCCATGTCTTTGTCCTCGATCAGATAGATCCCCGACGACACTTCCAGATAATAATGCACGGAATGGCACTTCACCTTTGTCTTGACAGCCTCCACGAGTTCCATGAGACTTTCCTTTGTATCATAGCTTAAGCAGGCGCCGAAAACATCTCCACCGATTCTTCCGTAAGTATATCTGACAGAAGCCCCGTCCAGCGTCTCCTTGATCGCATCTGCCAGATAACAGATCAGGCGGTTTCCCTCCCCCGATCCATAAAATGAATTGATCATTGTAAAACGCTCGATGTCAAACTGAACAAACGCGCAGTTCGCGTCGTCCGCCGTGTCCAGAAACTCCCTGGTGATCTGATAAAACTTCTGCTGATTATAAATCCCCGTCAGGCTGTCATATTCCAGCACGCGCACTTTGCTCTTATCAATCGCATTCAGCACGCGGAAGCGGATAATCTCCGGGTGAAATGTCTTCGGGATAAAATCCCAGGCGCCGAGCTCGAGACAGCGGCATTCATTTGCCATATCATCGCTCGTGGTCGCGACAATCACAGGAATGTTCCGGTAACTGTCCACTTTCCGGATCTCCTCCAGAAATTCAAATCCGTCCATCACAGGCATCATCAGATCCGTAATAATCAGTGCTATCGTCTCTTTGCGCTCTGCCAGCTTCTGCAGCGCAATTTCTCCGTTCTCTGCCTCCAGAATGTCAAACTTGTCTTTGAGAATATCGGTGAATGTGACACGGTTCATCCTGATATCATCCACAACCAGAATCTCATTTTTTCCCCTCATATGATAACTTCCTCCATAAAAATGCATCTGTACGCAGCTTATTACAACCATTATAAAAAATTTTCACGCGTTCAGCAACGATTTTTTATGATTTTTCACAATCACCTCACTTCAAAATATTAATGAACATGTTCATTAATGCTTGACAAAGCAGAATTCAGCTGTTATTATATAAATGAACATGTTCAAATAACAAATAACAGGAGGAGATGCGACCATAAATGAGAAAAAAAGATGACACGCTGCGCGGCACTCTGCTCGACTCCGCCCGCGCTCTCGCAGACACAGAGGGAATCGAAGCCGTAAACATCCGTTCTCTCGCAAAGAGAGCCGGCGTGGCGACCGGAACCGTGTATAACTACTTCTCGGACAAAAATGAAATTCTTCTCGCCCTGACAGAAGAATACTGGAAGAAGACGCTGCCTGAGCTTGAAACCGCCGTCACCGGCGGATCCTTCTGTGAACAGCTCGGAGAGATCTTCCACTTTCTCAGAGAGCACATCCTCCGCTCCGCCGGAAGACTTATGAACAGTCTCAGCAGCGCGGAAACAGCCGGGCAGGCCCGCATGCTGTCCATGCAGACCGCACTGGAAGCCTCTCTGCTCCGGCGTCTGGAACAGGATGAGGATGTACGTGAGGATATCTGGGACGATACCTTCACCAGAGAAGCGTTTGTCAGATTCATTATGATAAATCTGATGACACTCTTAAGGGCACAATCGCCTGACATCGTTTTTTTTCTCACGATCGTCCGGCGCATCCTCTATTGAAAAATGTATGTGAATTAATGAAAGAAAAGGAGAGATTTTTATGACACAGGCAATCGCTGAAACCGTTTTTGATGTAATCTATCTTTGCTTTGCACTCACAGCCGGGCTCACCATGCTCGCAAAAGGAACCAGCCCGCTCGTAAGAAAGGCGGGGCTGATGGCCGCACTGCTCGGCGCCGGGGATTCTTTTCATCTTGTGCCGCGCTGCTATGCCCTCTGGACCACCGGGCCTGAGGCAAACGCCGCCGCGCTGGGAATCGGAAAGTTTATCACTTCCATCACAATGACGATTTTTTACCTGATTCTGTATTATATCTGGCGGGACCGCTATCAGATAAAAGACTCCGCCCGCCTTACCGTAACGATGTGGGTCCTGGCTATCCTGCGCATCGCCCTCTGCCTGCTCCCGCAGAACCAGTGGACCGTATACCGCCAGCCGCTTCTGCCCGGAATCCTCCGCAACATTCCGTTCGCCATCATGGGAATCCTGGTTATCATCATTTTTGCGAGGGAATCCGCAAAAGCGGGCGACCGCACATTCCGTTTTATGCCCCTGGCCGTGACCCTCTCGTTCGGATTCTACCTGCCCGTCGTCCTTTTCAGCGGAACCTTTCCCGCCGTCGGCGCCCTGATGATTCCGAAGACACTGGCCTATGTATGGATCGTGATAATGGGATGGAAGCTTTACCGGCAGCCGCAGGAACAGTTAAAACCCGCATAAAGAGGAGGAAAATCAGAATGGTAAAACGCTACGCAGATATGTCCCTGGCCTACGCCGTCATCGCCATGATATCCGGCATTTTTTACAGGGAATTCACAAAATTCAGCCACTTTTCAGGAAAGACCAGTCTCTCTCTCCTGCACACGCACTATTTTCTGCTGGGCATGGTCTTCTTTCTCCTGCTGATGCTGGCCGAAAAGTCGCTATCCTTCTCCGGTCAGAATACCGGAAAAATCCTGATCGCCTATCAGGCCGGTCTCCATATCACCGCAGCCGGCTTTCTTATGAGAGGCCTTGTACAGGTACAGGGAATCACCCCCGCAAAGGCACTGGATGCCTCCATTTCCGGCATTGCCGGAACCGGTCATATTCTGACAGGCGTCTGTATGATCCTGCTTCTGCTCAAAATCCGCCGGCGGGCCGGATAAAGCGTTCCAGCTGCCGCAGCGCTCCCCGCGCCGCATCCCGCCCCTGAAAACGGACGCCTGCGGCCGGGAAGTTTCCCGGATGCCCCGCCCAGCGGGGCCCTGCAGGCTGGACCTGCCCGGAAAATTATAACACCATAATCAGCGTTCCCACGCCGATCAGCACACAGCCGATCAGCGACTTAACGGTAAACTGTTCATGAAGGATCAGAAATGCCAGAATAAGCGTTATCACAACGCTCAGCTTATCAACCGGCACAACTTTGGATACCTCTCCCGTCTGCAGTGCCCGGTAATAGCAGAGCCAGGACGCTCCGGTCGCCAGTCCGGAAAGAATCAGGAATATCCAGCTCTTCTTACTAATTTCCGCAATGCCCTTCTGTGCATTTGTCAGAAAAACCATTCCCCATGCCATGGCGACTACCACCACCGTCCGTATTGCCGTGGCAAGATCAGAGTTAACACCTTCTATACCGATTTTGGCCAGTATGGAAGTAAGCGCTGCAAAAAGCGCAGATAAAATCGCAAATAAAAGCCACATATCCACAGCCCCCCGTCTCACAGTTTCGCAACCTGTATCCGCCCTGACTCCTGTATGTTCTGGTTTCGGAAAAGGCGGCCGGATTGCCTGTGGCTATTATAGCGTCTCTCCCCCCTTTCTTCAACAGCCTTTTCTGCATTTTGGAACAGCTTTTCACCTTTGTCTTATATCATACTTACAGTGCTTCATTTTTCCAGCGTTTCAGTGTCGGAAACCACTCAGACATGATTTTTTGCGCTTCCTCTTCACTCATACCGGGGTTCGCCGCGGTCATATGCGGTGTGCATATCCGGATCATTTCTTCCATCGTACCGTTAAAACAAAACCTGCCGTTTTCGAAACAATAACTGCAGTATTCCTCATTTTTGCTGCCATCGGCATTTGTGCCGTACAGTTCATCCGTATCTCCCAGGGGCATACCGCAGCACTGACAAAATTTCTGATTCATTTCATTCATTTTCTTACCCTCTTTCCAGTGTGTTAACAATTCATATCCGGTTTTCCTGTTACGGTACTTAATATAACACACATATCCTGACACCTTTCGTCAGGGTTTACGCCCAATCTCTCGCAGATTTACGTTCCACATGCAAAACCGTAATATTTCACGCAGAATAAGAGAGTCCTGCGGTCACTCACATGTTTCCAGATATTCAGACAGCAGAGCAGACGGCGGATTTAACCGCAACGCTCTGTTATATTCCGAGCCGTCGCCATCAGGCGGAGCCTGTTCTACATTGATTACCACGCCTTCACGTTCCTTACCGGTTCCAAACAGGCCGGAAGCATCCAGTCTTTTCATTGCCTCCTCCATGGAAGCAATCCGTGTGGTCCACTCTGTCCCATATAGTTCGTCATCCGATAATTTTTCTGCTCTTTTGTCCAGCAATTCGCTCACTTCACCAAAAAAACCGTCATAGCCGTATGCCGCATAGGGAGAATCTGTGCTGTCCCATTTCCACCAGCTTTTTTCATCATCCGGCACCTGCGATTCCGCGACTGATTTTTCCAGAGCCTCGTACGACCATGCGGAAATATACGGGTGCAGACCCTCGTCAAATATAAATGAATAGAAATAAAAATGTTCTTCTGACGTTTCTTTCAAAGACAGAAATGCAGCGCCGGCGGCCTTTGCAAGGGCGCCAACCAGTTCCTCATTATCTTTTTCAGTATTCACATCCATTCTGACCTCTCCCTTTTCTCTGCAGATTTCGCCTTACCGATGGCTTTATTATAGCACTTCATTCCCCACGATGAAACCGGTTTCTCTATGAAGCAGTTTTCAAAACTCTTTGTTTTTATGAATATTCACTGATATTACAAAAGATACAGGGAACATCAAAAGAGCTATGGAAACAATCACCGCTCCCACAAGAGGGTGCTGCAGGTTCATTTCCCCTGTTACCGGGGACAGAGCTGCCGCAGTCAGACACATAAGACCGACAGCGGTAAAAGCGGAAAGCAGCAGGATCAGTTCATTCTTTTCTGTGCCAATTTTCAAAATAACCGGGTACATCAGGGAAACGGAAATGACTGACAGTCCCAATCCGTACTCATATCCCCAGAGGATCGATAAAAAATTCCATGTCCGACCGGTAAGACTGATACAAATGGCCGTGCAGAGACCTGTAAACAGGCCACAAAGGATAAGGGCGGCAAATGTTATATACTTTGCCCCTATAATCGTATTGCGCTTAACCGGAAGCGTCAGCTCAAATTTATTCCATTTTGCCACCTCATCAGCGTGCAGCGCCGTCCCCGTGTTTACCACAAATAAAAAGACCTGTACCGCAATAATCGCAGGATAGATGGCCGCGTTTTTTATAATCAGCGGCGAAAAAGCCAGCCCCGCAGCCATAATGAATGATATCTTCAGATTGCTTTCCATTGAGTAAAAGTTATTGCGAATAAGACCGTTCACTGGTTTTCCCCCTTTACATATAATAACATGATCTCATCAATTGACGCCGGAATTACCATGGCTTTCGGATACTTCTTTCTGGCGCTGTTTCTGTCGGCAACCAGAACCTGCCATTCATAATCCAGTTTCCGGCAGGCGATAATTTCCTGTTTATCAATCATCTCAAACTGTGCCGTTCCGCATTTGACGATTCCATAGCTTTCAAGAAGTTCATCTTTAGGCTTTGAAAAAATCAGCCGCCCTTCATGGATAAAGATAATATAATCAGCTATTTTTTCCAGATCGCCTGTAATGTGGGATGATACCAGAATGGAATTTTCTTCATCCTGCACGAAATCGAGAAACATATCCAGAATGTCGTCACGCACGACAGGGTCAAGCCCGCTTGTTGCTTCATCCAAAATCAAAAGTCCCGGATGATGCGCAAAAGCCACCGCAATAGAGAGCTTTGCTTTCATGCCCTTTGAAAAAGATCTGATCTTCTTTGCTGCAGGCAGGGACAGCTTTTTCAGCAGTGCAAAGAAATATTCTTCATCCCAGGAGCAGTAAATTCCCCTGAGTACCCTGTTCAGTTTCCCGGGCGTAAGTTCTTCCGAAAAATTAGTTCCGTCAAAAACCACTCCGATATTCTCCCTGACCTCCGGCTGTAATTCTTCAACCGGACTTCCTAAAACCGAAATCTCACCCTTATCCCTGTGTATCAGTCCTAAAACAGCATTTAGCGTCGTACTTTTTCCCGCACCATTTTCACCGATTAGTCCGGCGATAGTGCCCTTCGGCACTTCAAACGATATGTCCGACAAAGTAAATGCCTCGTACTTTTTCGTCAATCCCGATACGGTCAGTGCATTTCCACTCATCACGAATCCTCCTCATACATAAGTGCAAGTAAGTTTATCAGGTTATCAGGTTTAATGCCGGAAGAGCGGGCGATCTCAATTGCTTCAGCGAATTTTTCTTCAATCTTTTTCTGCTGCTCTTCTAAATAAAAATCCTGATTATGCGCCGATACATAACACCCTTTTCCTGCCGTTGTTTCAATAAAACCGTCTTCCTGCAGCGTGGAATATGCTTTCTGAACAGTCAGAATGCTGATATGTAAAGATTTTGCCAGAGACCGCACAGAGGGAATCGCTTCTCCGGTTTTTAATTCCCCGCTCATAATCGCCGCTTTAATCTGTGTTGAAATCTGCTCATACAAAGGCCGTCCCGCCTTATTGCTCACTATAATTTCCAACTTTTCACCGCCGTTCCGTATTGCACTGTTATATATCAACAAATACACCATAAAACAGTTTATCTTAATTGTCAATAGAAATAGTGCGATTCCGGAAAAAAATCATTATCCGGTGAATATTTTTTCATATCCGGAGCGGCTTTACATTTTCCTGCGCGTGAGGAAAATTCCGGTTATCGCCCCCAAAAGGATAACCGGCGCCAGTCTGATAAACAGCCACTCAAATCCGTGAAATACAGTTCCGGCAACCGCGGTTTCAGGATCACTGAAATCCCAGCCCAGATAAGGGCTGTTTAATACAAATAAGATCACGAAAACTGCTGTTATAACGACACACAATGAGATACACAGCCCTCGAAGAATTTTTCTTTCTGCGTTTTTTCTCTGTGCCAGCTGCAGATTTATAACCTCCAGTTTTTCAGAAATCGCTTTTAAGTTATCAGCCTCCGTTTCAATAACAGTTTCTCCGAGCAATGTGCTTACAGGTGTTTCAAGCGCTTCCGACATGGAAATCAGCATATCAGAATCCGGAACTGACAGTCCCTGCTCCCACTTGGAAATTGTCTGCCGCACTACATTCAGCCTGATAGCAAGTTCCTGCTGCGAAAGTCCTTTTGACTTTCTGACTGCTTTAATATTTTCGCTTAGCATCAGGGATGGCCTCCTTTCTTTTGGTATTTGCCAGAATTATATGAAAAACTGCCCGTTGCCGCAAGCAACAGATATTAACATTCAGGTACAACGGCAATCTGACCCTGTGTTTCTAATCCGGTTATGCCTGCCGGGATGGCTGTCCGGACAAACCGGAATTTTTGTTCCGTCCCTTTAATGTTCTCCATTCGTCTTCTAAAATTGACATCAGAATATCGTCTGCATACTTACCGCCATCCAGAATAGCGTCTCTGAGAACACCCTCCCGCTTAAAGCCAGCCTTTAAATATACTTTTTCCGCTCTCGGATTAAACGAATACACATCCAGCTCTAAACGATGTAATTTTAATTTTTCAAATGCAAAATCGCGGGTTACTTCCGTCGCCCAGGTTCCTGTCCCTTTTCCACGCTCTGCCATGTGGTAAAGACCAATCCGGAAATTGGCACAGCGCAAATCCCGGTCAATTTCGTTGATCACGGTTTCGCCGATAATTTTCCCATCCGGTGCTATAATTAAAAAGAAGTATCTGTCATCTTCTTCAAGGGATTTCAGAAAAAAGGAAGTTACTTCTTCTCTCGTAAACTCTTCCTTACAGCCTGTCAGCCGTGCCACTTCCCTGTCTAACGGGCAAAAATTCTGTTCATAGTAATTCGTCACATCCTCTGTTTTAGCCAGCCGTATCAAAAACCCATCTTTTTCGCCTATAATATTTGTATTCATTCTGAATTACCTTTCTAAATTTCTTATTGCTCAGATTGCGGTTCCGGTATTATCTGCCTGATACCCCTGCCTGATTTCATTCAGGATCACATGACGTTCCCCTGTGCGGATTCCTTCCCTTAAATGATGCCATATTTTAATTTTTTTCACAAAGCGCATTCAGACACCAGAGAAAACCGGACGGCGTTTCCCGTCCGGTTTTCTCTCCATGAAATGAATGTTATCCCTTTCTGCCAATATAGCGGCGAACTTTTTTCTTATACTGCAGATACTCATCTCCAAATGTGGCAGACAGAAAATCTTCCTCAACTTTGACAATCTGCAAATGATACATGATGACCGCAAAGACGGTCAGGCTGAACAAACTCCAGTTAAAAAACATCAGTAATATACCGGTATACAAAAGGTCAAAACCCAGAAAAGCAGGGTTGCGGCTAATTTGATAAATACCGCCTGTTACAAGTTCAGTTTTATCGGTTCTGGAAACCCCCGCGCGCCAGCTGTCACGCATAGTCCATACTGCAGCAATAAATACAATCGTTCCCGCAACGCTCAGCCCTGCGCCCGTAACCCGGACAGCAGTAAGCCCCTGACCTCTCCAGGTTAAGATACAGATAAGATCTGCTGTAAAAACAAGTATCGCCGCAACCTTCATTGTGACTTCCACGAATTTTACAAAACCAACTTTGTCCTTTCCAATCTGGTCCGTCTGTATTCCCTGTCTTTTCTGCTGAAACATTTTCACAAAATAGCAGCCGTAGAAAGCTATCAGGCTTGCCATGGAAATCAGCTTAAATTCCATTTTCTCCCTCCCGCCTGTATTTTCCGCACTGTCCTGCAGCCAGTCAGTCCGGTTACTTTTCCTTCAGCCGGTTCAAACATTACCCATTTTCCGTCATGATAAGTTTTAGCCGATTCCTGATTCATGTCACCTTTCCATATTAAACATTACTATATGGTAATAACATCGTCAATAGCGGGTATGCACACATATTGGCGCCGGTGTAAATTTTGACATTATATCACAGGATTGCTATAATGGAGCAAATCTAAAATTACAGGAGGGGCAGATATGAAAGTCACTCAGATTGTTTTCAGCCCGACAGGAGGAACACAGCAGGTTCTGGATACCATAACATCAACATGGGAAAATCAGGTCAGAAAGATTGACTTAACCGATGCCGGAAATGAGTATTCTGCCCTGAACTTTTCACAAGATGATATCGCGGTAATTGCGGTTCCCTCATATGGAGGACGGGTACCCGCTCCTGCGGCTGAACGTCTCACAAAAATAAACGGAAATCATGCTCAGTGTGTTATCGTTTGCGTGTACGGAAACCGGGCATACGAAGATACGCTTCTTGAATTACGGGATATTGCAGAACAGAGTAATTTTAATGTTATTGCAGCTATTTCAGCAATCGCGGAACATTCTATCATGCACCAGTACGCAACGGGCAGGCCCGATCAGAAAGACAGGGATCAACTGCGCCGTTTTGCAGAACAGATTCTTGAAAAGACAGAATTCTGCAATGAAGATATGTCTGAATTTCAGATACCCGGCAATCGCCCGTACAGGAAAGCCGGCGGTGGCGGCTTAGTTCCAAAAGCCACTGACAAGTGTGTCCGTTGCGGTCTTTGCGCCGAAAAGTGTCCGACGCAGGCAATCAGCAGAGATCATATAAAATATGCGGACAGTAAAAAATGTATTTCCTGCATGAGATGTGTTGTACAGTGCCCGCAATCAGCCCGCAAAGTAAACGGGGCAATGGTCTCGGCAGCAGCGCTGGCGCTCAGAAAAGCCTGTTCTGAAAGGAAAGATAATGAACTTTACATTGTAGGCAAAACCGTCCAGTGAATAACATTTATCATGTGATCATAAGCAAAACGAAAAACAGTCGGGCGAAGGTGGATGTCGAAATTAATTGAAATTTTCCGAATGCGATGATACACTAAATGTACTACAAAAGAATGGCAGGTGTCCGTATTGAACAGGATTAAATTCGACGATGTGATGAATTTCTACCCTAAACATAATCGCTCAATTTACAGCAAAATTGCCGGGGCACAGAAAAACAACAGTCTTATTCCATTCGTCGGTGCAGGAATGTCTGTGTTTTGTGGCTATAAGCTCTGGGGAGCTGTCCTGCGTGAGCTGGCAGAATTTATACTGATAGCGGACGAACGCCAGGCTGCCCTGAAGAAGATTAATGACGGCGCTTACGAGGAAGCTGCACAGATGATTCTTGAAGCATATCCGGCAATGCTTGATCAGCTTCCAGATCTGATTTCTCCAGACAAATACGATACCTGTCCGCCGGAAAGGCTCCATGCCAGTGCAGTCTTTACGTTGCCATACCTCTTTCAAAAAGGGCTGATAATGACAACTAATTTCGACCGCGTTTTGGAAAACATCTATCTGAACAGGAGCGGTAAGTCAATTCAGGTAGTAACGCCAAATCAACAGGACCGCCTGGAGCAGCTTCGTCAAAACCAGTCCCTCGGACTGTTCAAGCTTCATGGCGATATTGGCAGCGAAACCGTTTCCATAAACGATCTTGTGTTTACCGGAAAACAGTATACAGAAAAATATGCGGACAAAAGCCCCCTGGTTCAGGAGTTAACCCGATGGTTTGAAAACCGCAGACTGCTGTTTTTGGGATGCAGTCTTAATGTGGACCGAACGATGGAAGTACTAAAGAGCGTGACCCTGGCTCAGCCCGGCATCCGTCACTATGCTATCCTGGGCTGCAAAGAATTTGAAATTCCCCAACGTCTGAAGGAAATGAATGACCTTGGTATCCTGCCTGTTTTTTATGACGACAGCGACCACGATGCTGTCCGTGTTATCCTGGAACGGCTGTTGGAGGAGACAGATCAGATATCCTATCAAAAACTCTGGGCAGCATCCGGAATGGTTTCCGTTTCGACCAGGGAAGAACATCGCCTGCTGTTTGATTCGGATTATTTCCCTTTTACAGGACGAAAGCAGGAATTGGAATCACTGGAAGCTTTCTGCGCCAGTGACGATGTCATAAGCTGGTGGGCGGTCACGGGCCCCGGCGGTATGGGTAAAAGCCGCCTTGTTTATGAATTTACAAATCACCGTCGTAAGGACGGCTGGCAGATTGAGCGTTTTGAGGCACGCCCGTCCAAAGACAGTAATGCTACCTGCATTGAAGCCCTGGATACATGGAATCCAGAGGTTCCGCGCACTATTGTGGTTCTGGACGATGTCCAGGCCCATATGGAATTGGTCAGACGGTGGCTCAACAGGGTGGTCCGCCGTCCCCGTAGCGAGAAGCTTCGTATCCTTTTGCTGGAGCGGGAAGGCAGGGATTTGAATTCCTCCTCATGGCTGGGCGCAGAACCTTGTGACAATATCCCGGGTGAATGGTGCTATAATGAAAATTTCCTGTACCTGAAACCTATGACCGATACAGACCTGATTGCCATCATGGATGATTATGCCGCTGCTGCCGGACAGAAACTTAATTCAGAGATTCTGCTAAAAACCCTGGAACGGGTGGACCCCGGGTTGCAACGACCTATATATGCCGTTGCCATTGCCGATGCTCAATGTCAGGGCAAAGACCCCGCTAACTGGGATCGTAAAAAGGTGTTGGACACTCTGCTGGACCGGGAACTGAATTTTCACTTTAATCGCCTTCAGGGCATAACCGGAAAGGATGTTACCAGAACGCTGCGCTCGGAACTGAAGGAATTACTTGCCCGTTCCTGTGTTCGTGGATTCCTGTTTTTGGCTGATGCAGAGATGGAACGCTATCCAAAGCTCATGAAGAAAATAGAAGACGCAGATATGGACTTTCAAGAGTTCTTAGAGGGACTGGGGATTCTGGACACCGCGCTGCTCAGTTCAATTACATCAGACCCGTCTGGCAATCTCATTGAAAAAACAGCTGGAAGAGAACAGCTGAAGGTGATTTCGCTTTCCTGCCCGGATCTTATAAAAGAACACCTGATTCTGAACATGGCACTCGGGGAAGGCAAGAAAGAACTCCTATTCCCCCAGGAATGGGAGCAGGACCCGGGGCAGCTGTCTGTCCTCGCAAATCTCCTTTGTGATTACAGTGACCGGCTCAGAGAACAGTCCGCTTACTGGAACACTTTTTTTCAGGCAAAACCTCAGAATCTTCGCCCCGCCAGAATTTACGGATATATTCTGTTGAGATATGCGGACTATTATCCAGATGATGCAGGAGTTGCCGTTGACCGGCTTATGCAATTATATGATGACATGCAACATGATACAGGGGTTGCAGAATCTTATGCTACGGGCCTGCTTATTGTGTCCTTAAAGCAGAGTCAGTCAGAGCAAAATGAAACCGTTGGAGCGCTTGAGAAGCTGTATCAGAACCATCCGGGCGATCCGGTGATCGTAGTCTCATATGCAAAAGGACTGGTTAGCCTTTCTTCCAAGCAGGATCTGGAAGGCTGCACTGAAACCGCCGCACGGCTGCATCAACTGTATCAGAATCATCCGGACAATCCGGAGATCATAGTCTCATATGCAGAAGGACTGGTTAACCTTGCCGGCAGGCAGGATCTGGAAGGCTGCACTGAAACGATTGCGCGGTTGCATCTGCTGTATCAGAACCATCTGAGCACTCCTCAGGTCGTGGCCCAATATACAAAAGGACTGGTTAACCTTGCCAGCAAACAGGATCCGGAAAGCTTCACTGAAACATTTGCACGACTGGATCAGCTGTATCAGGACCATCCGGGCACTCCTCAGGTCGTGGTCTCATATGCAATAGGACTGGTTGGCCTTTCCTGTCAGCAGGATCTGGCAGGCCGCACTGAAACGGCTGCAAAGCTGCATCTGCTGTATCAGAACAATCCGGACAATCCGGAGATCATAGTCTTATATGCAACAGGACTGGTTATCCTTTCCTGCGAGCAGGATCTGGAAGGCCGCACTGAAACGGCTGCAAGGCTGCATCACCTGTATCACAACCATCCGGGCTATCCGGTGATCGTGGTCCCCTATGCAGAAGGACTGTTTAACCTTTCCTGCAGGCAGGATCTGGAAGGCTGCACTGAAACGACTGCAAGGCTGCATCACCTGTATCAGGACCATCCGGACAATCCGGAGATCGTGGGCTCATATGCAAAAGGACTGGTTAGCCTTTCTTCCATACAGGATCTGAAAGGCTGCACTGGAACGGTTGCGCGGTTGTATCAGCTGTATCAGGACCATCCGGGCTATCCTAAGGTCGTGGGCTCATATGCAATAGGACTGGTTAACCTTTCCTACGAGCAGGATCTGGAAGGCTGTACCGGAACGGTTGCAAGGCTCGATCACCTGTATCAGGACCATCCGGACAATCCGGAGGTCATGGTCTCATATGCAAAAGGACTGGTTAACCTTTCCTACGAACAGGATCTGGCAGGCCGCACTGAAACATGTGCACGACTGGATCAGCTGTATCAGGACAATCCAGACCGGGAAGATATGGCGGTATATTTTACGGTTTTTCTGGCAAACTTCTCCCTTTATCAGAAAAGCGAGTCCGAAATCCGTTGTACCCTTGCCCGGTCCATGGAAATTTTTGACCGGTATCCCCAAAATAGAAAGATTCAATTGTGCCATGCTCTGATCTGGTTCAATCTGGCTTTGCAGCAGAGCGATGCCGATGTCGCGTCAACAGTTACTGATATCGCAGCTTTTCTGCGTTCTAACACCAATGTTATTCCCCGGTTTAAGGAAGCGCTAAGCGGATATTTATGCGACCATCCTGATCATACAGTCCGGTATCAGCTTTTATTGCACCTGTAAAAAATATACTGCCACAGGAAAATTGTCTTTCAAAGTATAGATGAATTCTGACTGATTAACTTCACATTCCGGCCATTGGATGCCGTAATATGCACAAATGTTGTCACCTTTACATTTGTGCATATCTTATTAGTTATAGTGTCTATTAAAACGGACTGTGACAAGAGATCAGCACCGTCATCAACGAAACACCATATTTTTGCAGATAAATAAGAAGTTATAAAGTAATATGGTAAATCAGACCACAGAACACCAGGTTTTTTCCATCGGTTTTGTCTCGCGGTAGAACGGCGTTTTAAGGGGTAGCACAAGAAACCCTTAACCAGGGTTTCCTGTGCTTTGAAAGCCGCTTAAATCAAGGCTCCATAAACCTCTGCTGCGTAACTTTCGTTCCCGACTATGAAGAGAGGGCGGAAGCACTTGTTGCTTTCACCCTCTTAATTGCCCGGCAGGCAGGGGCAGGCGGGCATGTCAACGACGGCAAAGCCGTTTATTTTATCGTTGACAAGGGCGGATGGCTCTGCTATTTGCACATGGAGATCTGCTCATTTTGCGAAGTTTATGAAGTCCTCCTGGTACATTTCATAATCAATAGACGACTGCAATTCTCCAGGCTGGTTTTTCCATGAGTTTTCCAAAACCCGTAGCTTTCTGAAGCCAAGTTCTTCGTAAACATGTTGCGCTCTTTTATTGTTGACATTCGTGTCAAGAATGATTTTCTTATATCCCATGTCGTTAAATAATGATGATATAAGCATACTAAGCAGCTTTTTACCCAAACCCTTATTGTGCAACGAAAAGTCACAAATCTTTATTCCTATTTCAGCCGTGGCTTTGCCCTTGTTACGATAATTCATTTCGCCTACAGGAATGTGGGCAACCTCAATAATTAAGCGCCTGTGAGAATTATCGCTATCATTTTTCAGACTATCGGCAATATCTTTCGCTGTCTGACCCGTGCCATTTGGAAACCCTGCATGAGCCATAACGGTACCGTCATTCCACCATGTTGCTAATTGCCCGGCATCATCAACAGTAGCATTTCTAATTGTTAAATCTTTAAATTTTAATATCATAATATCCTCCATCTTTCAGGATGGTTAAAATATAGTCACCATCCTCGTTTTGTTCAGGATAACCATAGCTGTACTTTTCATACCATATCACCCTTTCGATTTTATATAATTTTTTTATAACATTGTTCCTGCCAGTTTTCAAGTTCAATCGATGTGTAAGGGTTTGGGACACTTACCAACAAGCGGTTTTTCGGAAGAGGGTACCCGCTTCCTATGCCTGCTATTCCAAAAGTTACATTAAAAAGGCCGGAAAGGAATGGAACGAAAATGATAATTGAGAGTTATTCTGCCGAATCCCGTGGTGCCCAAATGGTGCCCGACTTTCCAAAAGCACGCTGTAAGAAGATATGACAAAAAATAAGAAGATACGCGCAACCCCTTGATTTAAGCCACTTTCAGACGCCACCTATAAACACTTATAAGACGTTTTGAGGGCTTTTAATCAATAAAAAACAGAAAAGCATGGAGTAAATAGATTGACAATCTAACGGTTGTTAGGTATGATGTTACCTAACGACTGTCAGGGGGCGGAAAATGAATGAAACAAAACAAAAAATATTAGATGTCGCATTAGATTTAT
>CAMSQM010000019.1 GCA_947062675.1 uncultured Roseburia sp. | reverse complement strand
GTGTGGACGAGGGTGCTGTCGTCCATCAGCCGTTCCATTCTTTCAATGACGGCATTCGCATTTCCGATGGCGGAGGAAATGCTTTCCTCCCTGGCTTCTTCGGCCTTCTGTCTGTCTGTTTCGTTTTCCTGCCTGTCTGTTTCGTTTTCCTGCCTGTCTGTTTCGGCATTTTTACGTTCATTTTCGGCGGACTCCCTGTTCCTTTCCGCCGTGTCCCGCTCGGCCTCGGCTTCCTGCCGTATGGTTTCCTCTGTTCTGCGTCCGTTCTCAGCGGAGGTTCTTTCATTTTCATTCAGGATGCGCTGCTGTTCGTTGTGCTGTCTGGTTTCCTCCGCGTCCCCCCTCTGTGCCTCGTTTTCTTCCAGCGTTTCCTCAAGGTTTTTCAGGGATTCGGCGAACTCCCTGTTTGTCAGCATGATTTCCGTGAGCGCGCTGAACTCGTTCGTGGATTCAATGTCCCTGTTGTGAATTACGGATGCGCTGATGCTCACGTGGAATTTCATGGTGGAGATGACGGTTTTCTGACCGGATTCCGGATTCCGGTCCCCGTAAAGAACGATCTCGGCCTTTGACACGCCTTCCGCCGCGAGCATCTGTTCCGTGCACAGTATGTGTACCGTGTTGCCGGAAACGGAACAGGTACTGAATATGAATGTCCCGTCCGGTTTGTGCCATTTGCAGACAGCCGAGTAGCCGGACAGATTGTATATTTTTCCGTTGTCGGTGATGGTGATCACGATTTCCCTTGAATCCGCGTCGCCTTCCTTCATCACAAGGACCTGGTGAAGGTCGCGGCGCAGATCCAGGGTGAGCTGGTACTGGATGGATGACATGTTTTACCTCGTTTCTTCGTTAAATTTATTGTGCCGGCTGCCGAATATCACGCGGGGCCTGCGGATGGCAGGACTGTTGCAGGTATCATCCCGGGGTATCCATCGCCGGAATCCCGCCTGAGCCTGCGGATGGCAGTGCGGGCGCGGATTCCGGACGGATACTTCAGTTTCCGGGCTGTGCCGCGTTCAGGTCCGCCAGGTATCTGGCATTTGCCGCGGCGTCGATTTCCCTGCTGATGTCACGGATCACATAGCTTAATATGGAGATATCCAGTCCTGTGCTGTTGATCGCGTGAATGATGGTTTCTTTTGCTTCTGTCAGAATAACGGATACCGGTTTGTCATTCATACTGTTTTTTCCTTTCCATGATAGAAGAGCGGGGTTTGTGTGCCGGATGGTTACTGCTACAGTCCTGTGCTGATAATGGGATTGTATATAAACGTGATGTCGCACGGGACAGAGTCTGCGGAAAGTGTAAATATGTTTTCACGTGTATCAATTGTGTTTATAATTCTGGGGAAATAGAAATTAAAGTGGTCCGGCAGGTCTTTTCTGGAGAGAGAGGAGCTGATGATTTTGTTTTTTCCGTCCAGCGCGATAGTCTCATCTGCGGACACGCCGGTCAGCTTTACGGTTTTCCGGTCCAGACTGTTTTGTAATTGTATTTTCCCGCTGCCTTTGCATGTAATTTTCACCACAGGGTAGATGCTTCCCGTTTCATCGGACAGATCGAAGAGTGAAAAGGCTGTCCCGGGAGTGAAAGAGTGGGAGACGGGTACTGATTTCAGGTAAGCGTACGGGGAATCGGTGCAGAGTGTGAGTTCAAGTCCGACAGGTCTTCCGTCAGAATTGATCTGTTTACTGCTGAATGTTGCATTCCAGAAGACGTCTTTGAGATCATCCTGTATGACGCGGAAGGGGTGATATCCGTCTTTTCTGCACAGCCACCGCTGCAGTGCGGAGATGCGTTCCGGTTCGAGATATGGCGTGTCGCCGTGGCAGAATAATCTGCATATCTGAAGGGTACAGGTATAGAATTCCCCGTATGATGCACCGTAAAAGCGGAACAGGTCTGAGCCCGCAGGCTTTACGGTGCGAAATGACAGGTCTGCGCCGGATGATACGGTTTTCTGTCCGGCCCGGTTAAAAGTGCATATCATCATCCCGTAATCGGACAGGGCCATTCCGGCATATTCAAAATCGGATGCGTACATTTATTTTACCACCTCCTGATAACCGGTAAAAGCTGCTAACCGGCTGTACTGTTCCTTTAAAAGCTGCAGTTCTTTCCGGGTCTGCTGGATTGCATGGGTGTTCAGCGCGATAAATTCCCCGTATCGGAGAGAATAGATATACTGCGGACTGCCGTGCTCATCCGTCACGGGTTCTTCTGTTTCCTCTCCCTTTTCATTTATGCGGCATACTGTTTTTATATCTTTGCAGAAACCTGCAAAATCGAGGTCTGTAAGTCCTGTTTCTTTCATTGCGTTTTCCACATCCTGCGCGATAAAGCCCACATGTGTTCTGCCGGACCCGCCGTTTCTGAACAGAAATGACACGGGCTCGATGCGCATGAAAAACTCCAGATGTTTTCCGGTAAGATTTTTAATGTTTCTTTTTAAACTGCGGTCCGAGGTTGATATAGATGACGCGGAAACATACAGCTGTTTCCATCTGTAATTCGGCGAACCGAGAGCGGCGGCATCGCTGACAGGCTGATGGTAGAGGTTGTTTTCATCGCCCAGATCATAGGTCCTGAAATAGGAATCGGAGGACATTGCGACAGAGCACTGCGCGTCTTCCCCGTGTTTACCGGCCATCCAGGACATAAACTTTGTCAGATGCGCTCCTTTTGCATATTCTGAATTTTTTGCATTTGTGATCGTACCTGTTATAAGTCCGGTGACATCTATACCGGCAGTGGCATTGATATCAATTTTTCCTGCGTGTCCGCCTCCTATAATATTGCTGTATTCAGGCATGATTTTTATGTATGTGCCATCAATTCCGAAAGAAAGTGTTTTTCTGGCTCCCTGTGGATTGATGAAGTAATCTATGATTTTATCCCTGTAACTGCCGGTAGAGATATAATAACTCTCCTCGGCAACAATGTCTGTTGCATGTATGCTTCCACAGAAATTTCCATTTCCGTTACTGTCAACAAGGAAATTTCCGTTCCCGATATTTATGGTTCCGCCGTTCATATTGGCACCCTCAATATAGGACCCGATAATTCTTTTCCCCGTGATTGTTTCCGCAGAAAAATCCTTTGCGGTTATATTAAGCGCGTTTATATAGGATGTTGTAACCGTGTCTTTTGTAATCTGTGTTACCTGTGGAGCTGTCTGGTATCCAAGGGACGTGACATAATTTTTGGTTGCGACGCTGTCAGTATCAGTAACATTAAACCATGATACCATTGCCCCTCCGCCGATATTCACATTTCCGTCCATGTCTATATACATCTGCTTCTCTGAACCTTTTATCACTTCAAATGCATTTCCGCCCGGGTTTATATTTATGGTATTTTTCCCGTTTGAGACGGACAGACCGTTTTTGTCAAATTTCAGCGAACCGTTCTTATTGTAAATACCAAGATTTTCACCCAGAATCAGGGAGCCGATAATCGTTTTGGCAATCAGTCCGTATCCGACTGTTTCCCTGAAATGATTCTGCGGGTCATTGTATATAAATTTTCCGATTCCGGTATCTACTGTCTCCCAGTTATCATGTGTTGTATACAGCCCGTTATGCAGAAGTTTCAGCTGGCACGGATCATATATGTCCGCGAGCTCATCGTGACTTCTCGCAAGGAGTCCGTGTTCATCAATTACAAGTGACTGGCTGTCTGCACTGTTTACAATTTTCCGGTTTGTCATGTCCAGTCCGTCAGTGACCCAGTGGTCCACGATTCCTGCGGCCTCACTGCTTTTTTCGGCCTGCCTTCTTACTCCGTCGTAGGAGGTCGCCATGTTTTGGGCGGACTGGATCACGGAAGCCGCGTCCTGCATGCCGCTCCATGTTTTTGCCGCCGTGGAAAATTCGACTTCAATATTCTGAATTTCATCGAAAGATATCTGCCAGGAGAGGAGGCGCAGCCTGTATATGGAGTCTTCTTCCCGGTCATCACGGATGTCCGTGCGGATGCGGATCCAGTTTCCTGTGTCAAAATGTCCGGCGTACCGGGCGAATTCCGGCAGCACGAGAAGATTGGAGAGGGAAGCGGAGACGGTGTACTGCAGGGTTCCGGCCTGAACCAGTTCTTTCTGCGCGAATTCCATCAGGTATCCTGCGTGCCGGATCACGTCGCTGTTTGACTCCAGTGCATCGGAGATAAGATTGCTGTTGTGATAAGTGTCCTCACGCCGGTGGCGGTTGAATACCTCCCAGAGATCTGTGGAGAGGGAATGTGTTTCCGAATACCGTTTCAGGTAAGATGGAAAGTCCAGCGATGTTCTCACGGCATCGATACAGCTGTATATCAGCGCGCCGTACTGCTGTACTGCTTTCAGATCATTCTCTCTTTCGGAAATCATTGCTGATATCATTCCCATGCGCCTGTGGTAGATGCCATAATACCGGTTCAGCTCGTCTGCGACGCTGTTTCCCTCACGGATGATGATTTTGTCGGTCTGATCCTGTAAGATGTCCAGACAGCTCTGCATTACATTATAAAGAATACTGAGATTGTCGATACTGTGCAGTTTTATCTGTTCACGGAAATAATCGTCTGTGATTGTCAGGTCATAGAGATTTTTTAAGGAGGGAAGATCCTCTTTTGACAGCATATACCGGATTCTGGATTTGCAGTATGTGATCATATCCCCGTTTATGGTCAGAGTGATATTCTGCGGGGAAACAATGGTGTTTGTCTGCGGGTTGTCATCCTGCAGGTCTGTGATCACAAATTTTCCGGTCCAGACACTGCTTCCGGTGCTGTAACGGCTGGATTCAATTCCGACACTGAAAAGGGCGGTGTTGATCACTGTTTTTGCGGTCATGAGAACCGCGTTGTCCACAACGGTTTTAACGGTTCCGCTGCCGAATCCGGAAATTGCGATGGAACCGGGGGTTTGCTCAGAGAGTCTGAGTATGGCTTCTTCCTTTGAATATACTTCCATTTCAAAGGATGGCATCATGCCGGAACGGATAAAGACGTCAAGATCAACGGAATTGTAACAGGCTGTTACAAGGGAACCGTGCCCTCTGAAGGAGAGAGGGCTGCTGTATTTTTTACAGTCACGGAATGGGCTTTTATCAGACAGCCCGCATAATTTGTCTACGATACGGTTATATGCCGTTATGTACTTCAGGTCTGCATTTTCAGGCTGGAAGACGGCGGGGGTAAAAGATTCTGTCTCCGGATGATAAATGTGGGATTGCCGTGACGGGTCATAGATATTTTCTGAGTAGTACCATTTGTAATCCCTGTTGTATTCGTTTATAGCGTCAATCAGATCATCGGGAAATTTATAGATCCGGTTTCTGGCATTTTTGTCGAGCTCGTCCGGGGGAAAATAATAGAGATACTGTGTACCGTTCGGATTGATCAGGCAGAAAGCGGCTGTGATGGCATCATCGCCGCCCTCTACGTAAAAGCAGTTTTTGAGAGCGCCGGCGTTGCCCTGTACGGAGACAGACTGTGCGAGATTCTCTCTGTCGATCAGTATGGAAGTGTCGTTTCCGTATCCCGGAGTTATGTTTCTGCTTCCGCAGACGGGGCATACATCGCGGAAGTCCCCGCGATAGTGTTTTCTTGTTTCATTTCCGTCCGCGTCATACTGCCTGATGATTGTGTCTTCGTAACAGTCATTGCATGTGCTGCACAGATCCCGCACGCTGATTGTGCGCGTCATGGAATCAAAGAGAAACAGACACTGCATCTGTTCCGCGACATCCCCTGTCAGAAAACTGTAAATATCTATGTTATCTGCGGAATATTCAAAGGCCATGTCCCGGAGGGATGAATCCACTGCGCCGATCTGAAAGGATGCCGCTTTTGTGGAAAGCACTCTGTGCAGCAGGGAGGCTTTCGGGTTGTCCGGGTTGTAAAATACGGTCAGCTCATAATCGTCGCGCCCGATATCTGTTTCTGTGTTTACCTCAAAACTGCGCAGAATGATCTGGGAAAGTTCGGATTCGCACAGCGACACGGCCGTGACGGACTTTGTTTCGGATTCCTCGTCCGTGTAAGATACGTTCAGTTCAAATTTTTCGTGGTATTCGGGAATGAACAGCGTTTTCAGGTCCGTGATGTCTTCCCAGAGAGGATTCAGTTTTCCGTCCACATATTTGTGCAGGGTAAATCCGGCCTCATTTGCGCTGTTCAGATTGTTTTTGTAGCGTATTCCTGTGATCCCGTCAACTGCGCCGTACCGTTCGCCGCTTTTTGTTTCCAGGATAAGCGTCGGAATATCCGCCTGACCGTTTGCATCTAATAATAATTGTGCCAAGTAGTATCACCTCCTGTCGGTTATGGTCTGTATTCTGTGTACAGCCTGCGCTGCTTTTTCAGAAGCTTTTCGTATCTGTCCCTGCACTGTGAAGCCTGCCTTATGAGCTGTTCATATTCACTTTTCATCTTCAGGGTTTCGTCCACGAGCTCCGTAAATTTTTTTTCACTGTACCGTTCACGCTGTTCCCGGAGTATTTTGTTTTCTTCGGACAGCCGCTGTATGATTTTCCTGTAATGGTTTGTCTGTTTTAATTTCACGGTATACTATTACCTCCTGAAATACAAAGAGGCCACGGAATTTTTCCGTGGCCTTTGTTTTCCGGCAGAGTGGAACGGAATGCGTTCCCGGGGCGGCTGGATCAGGGTTTCAGATATCTGTATTTTGCCATATCTCCAGTTCCCGCTCCCTTTCTGGAAAGTCTGCCGGTGGTCATCGACTGTACTGCTTTTTCAAATCCGCTGTCCTTAATCAGTTCATTTCTGAAATCACTGTAATTTTTCACATTTGGCAGGTTCAGTTCGTCGATGGTTACGAATGTATCGCCGTTTCCGGCCTGCAGGTTTCGTTCCGGGGCAGATGCGCGGGCCGTAAAAGCAGGCTGGATTACTTTAAGGCCTGCGATGTTTCCGGTCATTTTAAAAAGTCTGTCCGGTTCCGCCTGCGACAGTTCCCAGAGACGTCTGGTCATGTCATTGGTGAATACCATATCTCCCTGCCGGAGAGGTGTGAGCATGGCACCGTTGTCCGTGCGGTGGATCAGTTCTGTTCCCTCTTCCTGCGTCAGCGCCAGCTGACTGCGGGGGATATGTGCCGAACCTCTGGCGAAGCCGCTGATCCCGAGATTTTTCAGCTTTTTATACAGGTTGCCGCCTGATCCGGCGTTGTTGTATGTGATGCCGAGTTCCTTTGCCAGTTTATGCAGGTTATCCTCCGAGAGTACTTTTCCCTTTCCGCTGTAGATCCCGGCCGCATTGTTCCAGATCGCCCTGTTGACATCGGAATAGCTGTCATATTTCTTTGAGGGATTCTGCACGTTTTTCTTAATAAATGACAGTGCCTTCCTTTTCAGACTGTCATCCGTGCTGTCTGAGAGGATTATCTGTCTGTCGTCCGCACTGTCTGAGAGGATGACCGGCTTTTTCTCCGGTGCGGGGAGGGAGGAAATGTTTCCGCCGGGACGTGCTGTTTCCTCCTGTGTGCCGTCCGGGGTGGATGAGATGGTCACATTCCCCGCGTTTCTGTCATCCGCGGCGGCCTGTGCCGCCTGTGCCTCCGATGCGGCGATGAGTGCGTCCATCTTTGCCTGTATGGATGCAAGTGCCCCGGACGGGTTATAGTAACCGTCCGCCCACGCCGCTCCGATGGCTTCGGACAGGGTGGTGCCGTAGGAACCGGACAGTTCAGCCAGGGTGGAGTTGACCGTTTCCACGGAGCCTTTCACCTGTGTCACGCCGTCCCGGAACAGGGCGTCGATATTGTTATACAGTTCATTTACAAATTCCTCGAGTTCGCTTAACATGTCGTCGAGCGCGTCCTGCGTGTCAGAGATGTATTTGTCATACACAGTCTCCTGCATGTTTTTCAGCGCATCTGCAAGCTCCCTGTCCAGTGTCTGTATTCTTGCCGCCGTCTCCTCATTCCCCGACATGCGCGAATAGGCTGCGAGCTGCTTGCGGAGGGAGGCAATGGTCTCAGTCTGTTCAGATATCCGGTTCTGGTAATCGTGTGCATTTTTCGCGTTCTGGATCAGTTCCTTATATTTACTGATGGCTTTCCCGAGTGAGCTGATGAGTGATTCGTAACCCTCCCTCACAAGGTCGGCGACGGCCCGCTTCTCGTCCTCCGAATTCAGGATACACTGTCTCTGGGCATCCTGATATTTCTGCAGCTGTTCCAGAAGCTTTGTGTCATGCGGGTTTTCCGCCAGCATGGATTGTATGCGGCTGATTTGCCCCGCGTAATCATCCGCCTGTTTCCGGTAGGTGTCATAATTCTGGTAGTGGAGTCCTGCCGCCGTGATCCCGTGACTGCTGAGTCCCCCGTCATCCTTCAGCTGCATGTTTTTCATGGAGCTGATATAGAAATCCGCCTCGGACGTGAGACGTGAGATCTGTTCCTGCAGGTAGTCGAAATGGTCGAATCCGGCCTGTCGCTGGTCGTTCCTGTATTTCTGAAGGGTAAGGTCCGACTGCGCAATTTCCTCTTCCGTGGCATGTATGGCATCTGCCGCCTCCCACCATTCATCGGAGAACATTTCAATCTCCCCGCTGGCAACTGCCGCGTCCAGGTTTTCCCTCATCCGGGCCAGTTTCTCTGACAGACTGCTATTTTTCTGTTCCTCGAATCTGATCAGGCTGCCATACCATCCCTGTCCGGTAAGGTATCCTTTTTCCGTGGCGAGGTCAAGTTCTGATGATGTGAGATCCGCCTGATGTGAGATCACGCCCTGTTTCCGTTCGTATTCAGTCCGGATGTTGTTGAATTTTGCCTGTGCGAGCTGTGCGAGTTCCTTTTCTGATGTCTCCGCTGACAGTGCGGCTACCTGCTGTGCGGCATCGTCTGCCAGCCGCATCTCGTTGTAGTTTACGGCTGCCTGATACAGTGTCGTGTAATTCCCCTCCGCGATCTCTGCGATCAGGGTGGACGGGATTCCCTTTCCGGCTTTCACGTATCCCTGTACCTTTTTATACAGGGAGTCAAGGACGGATTTCTGCTTTTTGGTTTTACCCTTTGCGTCGATTTTCTTTGCGCTTCCGATGGAATTTACCGCGTTTCTGAGGTTTTCTGCCGTCGCCTGTGCCGTTTCCTGTGCCTTTGCATTGTTCCCTGTGACAAGCCCCATCTGCTTATCGATGATACGGTTCTGACTCTCTGCACCGGTCGCATTTGACAGTTTCGCGCTGTAGAGTTCATTTTTTGCGTCGTTCTTTTCCCTGTACCGGTCATACCGGTCAGAGGGAAGGGCGGCTTTCTGCTTTGCGAGTTCCGCAAGTTCCGTCTGTGTGGTGTGGGCCATGAGCTTCGCGGTTTCCTGTGCCGTCTGATCGGCTGCAAGCGCCGCGTTGTAATTCACGGCGGCCTGTGCGAGATTGGAGTGTCCCTTGTCTGAAAGCTGTGTGATGAGGGAGGCGGGGATCTGCTTTCCGGATTTCACATATTTTTCTATCCGGGCGTAAAGGACATCCACCTCCGGTTTCTGTGTGCTGTCCGCATACAGTTTATCGGTATCCGCCGCGGAACTGAATGCGTTTCCTGCGCTGCGGAGGTTCCCGGCCGTTTTAACGGCGGTTTCCTGCGCCTTACTGTTTGTCTGCGCGATGTTTTTAGCCTGTTTGTCCAGCAGTGTTTCCTTCCAGGCGGATTTACCGGCGTTGGCCATCCGCGCGTCGAAGTACCCTGTTTTTTTGCTGCTTTTATCCAGGAAGGCCTCATACCGCTCCAGCGGGAGGTTCATGAGTTCCTGCGCGAGTTCCGCAAGGGTTCCGGTCAGGTCGCGGATGCTATCCCTGTTTTCCTCCATGCGGTCACGGTATGTTTTCCACGCGTCGCTCCCGTATTCCGTTGTCCGTATTAGTTCCTGCAGATACCGGTTCTGCTCCTCCATACGGTTGATCCGTGCAGCCGTGCTGTCAAGCTGCACACGGACATCCTTTTCCGATGCCCTGCCGCCGAGGAGTTCCTTCAGGTCCGCGAGGGCTTTCTGTCTGTCAGCGGTTCTCTCAAATGACCGGATTTCGTCATCGTGGGATTTCAGAACCTTGTCAGCGTATTCCTTCTGCGCCTTAAGGCGCTCTTCCTCCAGGGCACGGACATTGTCATAACAGGATTCCAGTTTTTCATACCATTTCTGATATTCGCTGATCTGATTTTTGAGGTTCTCGTCCGTCACATCCTCGATGGAGAAAGCACCGTTTTGAATCTTTTCAATCCATTCCAGTGAAAGGCCGACGGAATCAAGTTTCTGCTGATAGATTGTAATTGCCTGATTATTCGCACTCAGTTCGTTTTCAATCTGTGAAAGATACTGTGCGTATTTCTCCTGTGCGGAGGTGAGAGAGAAGGCTTTTGTGAATGCCTCCGCTGCTTTCTTTGTTTTTTCGGAAATTGCTTTCAGGAGACGTTCTATCCAGTTGAATGTTTCTTTTGTCTCTGCTTTTTCAGAAGCGGCGCCTGCTCTTCCGTTGTTTTTTGCAGGAGGCCTGGCAGAAGGGGCGTAGGATAAGAGTGCTTTAAATTTTTCCGCGATCTTATTCTGAATATCGCTGTTCATCTCATTTACAACTGCTTCTGCATCTTCCTGGGTACCATACATTCCGGAAAACTTTGCATCGTCCAGGTATTTCTGTGAAAATAAAGCTGAATCTGCTGTGAGGCCAAATGCTTCCGCAAGCTTTCCCAGGCCCTTTATTTTTTCATCTACACCCAGTCCTGTAGATGAAAAGATTTCTTCCTGCGCAATCAGATCATACAGTGCGGCCACTGCCAAACCAGAGGCTTCCACGTGTGAGAGAAGACCGCCGATCTGATCGTAGATGGAAACCGTTGAGCTGTCCATATCCAGTTTCAGAAACATCTCCTGCGCGGCGAGCTGTCCTGCCACGACCTCCGCCGCGTTGCCAATATTCATTTGTTCGAGCATGGCGACTGTAGCTTCCTGCGTTTCCTCTGTCACACCATCCAGCGCACCGGAACAATGCACATAAGCTGTTACAAGCTGGTCAAAAGCAGACTGGCATGCATCAATATCTCTCGGGCTGCGTGATACTGTTTTAATAAAGTTTTCATATACATCCTTATATTGACCCGTGGAGTCTTCCAGATTTTCGAATGTTTCTGCAAAATTATCATTCAAAACAGAAGACCAGTCGAACTCCCCGCCGTCGCGTATATCAGCGTAGATTTTATCCAGCTGGTTAAGCCCTTTTGTGAGCTCCTGTATCTGTGAGAGCGTATCAGAAAAGGACGGAGGTGTGATGCGGATGCCTCCTGATATTTTTTTCAGATCTTTAGCGCCGGATATGATCTCTTTCAGAAATGCATCCATCGCCGTTTTCTGATCGTTTTCCAGAAACAGATCACTTTCCTGGATTGCCTTATACAGATTCGGAAAACTTTTCTCAATCTTATCAGCGGTCAGTTCACCCGCCAGCGCCAGCTCCATCAGTTCCTCTTTTGTTTTTTCGATGTCCTCCGTATGAAAGATATCCGCGATCTGGAACATATTCCACGTATTTTTATCCGTGTATTTATAGAGCGATTTTCGTGCCTCTGCCATGGATTCGTATCTGGCGATAAAGTCTGTCTGAGAGGATGAAAGATTCTCCCCATTCTCGCGGCTTTTAATGGCTGTGTTGTATTCGCCCTCCATCGCAAGCATTTTATTTTCCAGATCGGAAATAATCCCGTTAATAGTTCGTTTATATAAGGCTGCATTGTCAGTGTAATGCTGTATTCTGTCCCTGATCCATCCGGTATTCTCACCATCCGCAGCCTGTTCCAGTTCTCTTTGTGCTTCCTCCAGCAGCTTCAGGGTCTGCGTGTATGCCAGAATGTTTCCATTCACATCATACTCACTGCCCGGTTCCGTGAATGTGCCGAATGCCTCCGCATTTGCCTGAAGTCTGGCCAGTCCGGCCTCTGAGATATCATATTTTCCATACTGTGCCTCATAGGCCTCCACAGTCTTTTCGGCTGCTTCGAAAGATGCATTTTCCGCTTCCCGCGCACGGATCTGCTGCTGGATCAGGAGCTCTTTTGTGATTTTCTGTAAATTTTCAAGTTCGCCTTTTTCAGCATAAGTCAGGCCGTCTTTGGAATTGAGCTCGTCGATTCGCCTGTTATGTTCTTCGAGCTCGGATGTGATATTTTCAAGGCGGGATTTGGCGCTGTCATATTCACTGACAGCGGAAGACATTGCTTCATTTGCTCTTTCTACTCTGTGAACCCAGTTGTCAATCGCTTTGGCGGCCAGTTCAATTCCCTTTGCGATCAGGGCTGACACAAGCATATTGCCTGCAATGGAGAGTGCTTTAATGGCGGCGGCGCCTGCCCGGGCAGATAAAGTCTGCGATTTGATTGCCTGGTTATGAGCAATGATTTTTTCACGGGCCTGTTCGTTGGCGTTTTGAAGATCTTTGATGCCTGCAGTCTGAAGGTTTGTATTCTGGACAAAATCAATCAGGTATTTATCTCTGTCATCGAGGGTTTTAAAATAATTGTACCAGTGGTCAGTGCCCGCATTGGCCTTTATCCGCTGTTCCTGAAGCTCATTTAATTTAGTTGCGGCATTAGGGGCTGATAACGCAGGCAGATATGAATCAATATTGTCTCTCGTAACAATCTGACTGAAACTGTTTTTTATCCAGTCCGTTTTCGGTCTTTTCAGTGAAATAAATCCTAATTTGTTGCTGATACCATATAAATCTGTTTCTAATGTTTTGATTATCACACTAAATCTGTATTGGCTGTGGAGAAGAGCATAAAGTTTGTCAGGAGGTCCGGGCGGCCAGTTCTCTCTGACTGCGGTGTATGCGCAGACCTTCTGAGAGCGAAAGAAGAGCCGGCCACTGCTGACCGGCTCTCTTTTACATTCATTTCAGATGTCCTGTTTTCAGGAATTTTATAGAAAAACAGACGGGAAAGGTTATCGGCAGAACAGGTTATACTCTTCCGATGATCTCTCTCCAGTACTCAAGGCGGCCGCGGACATTTTCAGCGCTGCCGGTTCCTGCCTGTACATATTTTTTATAGGCTTCATTATCGTTGTAATGCTCCAGAAAGTCGCGGATCAGTTCCGAAAGCCTTGAGAATGACCGGTTGTCTTTCATGACACAGTAACCGCTGTAGAGAACCATGGGTATGGAGGTGACGGGTATTTTTATGTTTTCAAAGGTCCCGTTGAACTGGTCCATGGCCGCCCTGAACAGATCAATTTTAGCCGGATCGATGGAATCCGGGTGCCCTGCCACAAAAGCGTCAATGTCTTTTGTGCGGAAGGAGAGAAACTGCTGCTCCTGATCAGTCTCCATGAGCATGAGAGTCTGTATGATCAGATCCCTGTCGGTTCCGTTTTTGCGCTGTGTTTTTGTGATTATTTTGTTCATAAACGGATGGGTGGCGAGAGAGTATACAATATCACTGAACGAATCAGACTCATTTATGATCCGAAGCAGCTTTCCGTTCAGCGGTTTGCCGGTATTCTGTCTGCGGAACATCTCCCTGACTTCCTGATCGGTATAATCGGACAGGGTGCAGAATTCAAGGCTGCAGGAGTAGAGAAGATTGCGCACTTCTTCATCGAGCTTTTCGAATTTTTTTCCTGCAATCTGATATTCTTTTAACACAGTCCCGCCGTTTTCCCTGCTGCTGATTGTGATATCAGGGGTGTCCTTGCTGAGGGAAAATTCATTGTTTATGTAACTAAGACAGGTTGAGGTCCTCTGCGATCCGTCCAGGGTATACATTGTGCCGTCATATTCCACGATGTAAATCGGGTTCACTGGAAAGCCTGACAACAGGCTGTGAATCAGCAGTGATTTCATTTTCGGGCTCCACTGTCCTATCGGGCGCTGGAGTTTATGGGAAAAGGAGATATTCCCTCTTTTGTACTGGTTGTTTATCCAGTGAAGTGTCCGTTCTCTATTTGATGTCTTCATTGCTGCCGCCTCCGGAAATCTATCAGAATTTTTATGTTTTCAGAGTAGCACAATGAGAAATTTTTGTAAATACAGATATGTTTATTTTAATAAAAATTATAAGCCATGTTTTGACAAAAAATGGCAGGTATACAGACGCATTATCCCGTTTCTCCCTGTAATAATACAGTTGCTATTGAGAAACAGAAGAGCAGCATCACTCTTGTCAGTTTTTACCCGGTCACGGGACAGGCTGACAACTGTGTGTGGAGTACCTCTTACAAGCCTTCCGACTCAAAATCGTTTATACTCTCTGAACACTTCCATATCTGACGGATCAGACTTAGGATTTCCGCTGCTGATTGGTGGTTTCGTCCTCTCCACAGGACCTGTCACTTAGCGTTTCCGCATATGACCTGCCGCATGTTTTCATGCCATTACTGGCATCCTTTCGGAGTGCATATCACGCTCACCGTTTCCAGTCACGTTGTAGCCATGCGGTACTATTCATTCACAGGCTTTCCAGCACTGAGGGATAGCAGCCCCCAATTACGATTTGTTTTAAAGAATATCGTGAGATGACCAGACTCACACATTCCTGCCTTTGAAATCCATGTTTTTTTATGAATCACTCAGGCATGAAGGGCATATTCAAAACAAAAACAGTTTATGAAATCCGTACACTCATACGGCATTTACCGACATTCTTTATTCCGGCGAATAATCCTGCAAAAAGTCCGATTGAACTGAAAGGACCGAGGGCTCCGGTTATTTTGTTTATTGTGGACAGAAGATTGTTCAGAAGATTGATGGCAGTGACAATCGCGTCAGAATCAGCAATCGAACCGACTGTGGCAGTCCATGTATTGTTTAGCCGGCCAAGGGAACCTTCCCAGGAACTGACTGCGGTTTCCGCCTGCGCTGCCATGGAACCGGTTCCGCCGGCGTATTGTGCGAGCATCTGTTCATAAGTGTCCCACTGGCTGAGTAATGCATCAAACTGTGTGGCGGCGGGAACGCTTCCGAGAGAATCCAGAAGATTCTTTTTGCGGACGTCTGAGTCGTTCAGTCTGTTGTATTCCGCGGACAGCTCCCTTAAGACATTGACCGGATCCCTCAGATAGGACATTCCGTTTCTGGTTTCTTTCAGGCGCACATTCAGTGCATTGCAAGCGGCTTCATAGTTTGCAAGGCCTTCCGCGTCGATTCCCGCCTCTTCATCAGAGATCTGCCGGATATGAAGCAGGATGGTCTCTAATGCCTCCGCGGCTTTCTGGCCGCCCTGACCGGTTGCCGCAATCATTGTTCCCAGGGCGGCTGTGGTTTCGGCGATTCCGACGCCGCAGGAAGCGGATGTGGAGGCGGCGGACGACATGCTTTCCGCAAGATCTGTCATACTGACAGCATTGTGGTCTGTGATTGCGCTGCATCCGTCCAGAAGCTCTGTCAGTTTAAGCACGGAACCGCCAAGTTCATATGCTTTATCTGTTTCAAAAATATACCGGTTTGCGAGTTCTGCGGACAGATCGCCTGCACTCTGTGCGGCGACGGAGAGTCCGGCTATGTCCCCGGCGTTTTTGTAACCGGCCTGCACCGCTTCTGAAACGGCAGACAGATAGTCTGACGCCTGCCTGCCGTATTTTCCGGCAACCGCGAAAGCGCGGTCTGCGCTGGATTCACCGGTTTCTTCCAGGAGTGCATGGATTGTTTTTAGTTCCTCAATGGAGTCTTTTGCTTTGGAGATTGCGAAATCCAGGGCTGTGTTGAGCGAAAAAGTCTGTAACAGTGTCTCTTCCGCCTCCTCCAGCTGGGATTTCAGGAAGCTGCCCAGCTTTGATGAAGTGTTTTCGTTTTCATCCATGTATCTGAACCGTCCTTTCTGTTAAGGGTTTTCCGTACCGGAAGATTTTGACAGGAATTCATCCCGCAGTTTCCCGGCCGGTATATCTTTCAGGGAAGCAGAAAACTGTTTTATCAGGAGGAGCATGTCCTCCAGTTCTTCATATAACAGTTTCCTGAGCTTCCATTCTGCGAGTTTCATTCTGATATAATGTATCATTCTGTTTCTCCTTCTTTTTCTGTAATCAGTTTTGTTTCAACCGGTATCACATGCAGATGATCTTTTACATAGTCATATTTCGCATCTCTTTTGTGATTGCCGTTCAGATGTTTGTAGGCAGAGAAGATATCTTCGAATTCATCTGTCTCTGATTCGGGAATTCCCCCGAGCGATATGTATTCCCGGTAGCGCTTATCAATCTCCGCACCGAGCAGTTCTTTGCTTCCGCGCATAAGAGCTTCAATCTGTTTTCCGCGTTCCGCCTCCCGCTCGGATACGGAACGGATAGAATCGGTAAAATATTCTTTCAGGGCCGCAAGGTTGTGCGAGGTGCGGGACAGCAGTTCCTGCTCTTTGCGCCTGCGTCTCATCTGTCTTGTTTCAAGGCCGAGTCTGTCAATGGCCCATTCCATGACGGAGAGGGCTGACTTTAATCCCGTCAGTATTACAAAGACAGAGATGAACAGATAGGAAAAGTCAAGCTCAGTGAGATCTTTTATGGCACTCATGACGGATCCTTTCCTGAGGATTCCGGATTTTTGAGATCGTAGAGCGCTGTTCCGATCAGCCCGTCGAGATATGCGTCGAAATCCTCGTGGGCAGCCGTGAGGATCTGGTAAGCCGAGGTGGTGAGCGCACGAAGGGCTTTTGTTTTTGCTGTGGTTTTCACCCGGTTCTGCATTTCAGGTGTCCATAGTTCCACATTTCCTTTTATATCCTTTACAATTGTCTCGTGCACATCTTTGACGGCATCCAGCACATTCCGGTATAGAATATCCGTGTACCGGTCAATGCGTTTTGCTCTGGCATAGTTTCCGGTCTGCATGCCGATGTATGTGATTACAGGTAACAGTACGACGGTCCATATGGTATCAATGACCTGTGTCCAGTCAGTATTTGTGAGTATTTCACGCATGATTAACCTCATTTCTGTACTGATTTTATGTCACGATAGTTTCAGCAGTTTTTTCCATGTATTCATGCCGGCGGTGATCTCACCGTCCGCGATACATCCGTTTGCTTTCTGAAATGCTTTTACGGCCCGCTCGAATTTCGGGCCGGCGATGCCGTCCGGGGCGCCGCAATCGTATCCGATGGAATTTAAGTATTTCTGGACGGCTTTTACGGCAGGATGTCTGTTGTTTCTGATTTTTGAGAGCGTGACGGTTTTTGATAAGGTGCCGGCTCCCGCACAGCCGTCGGCGACTGCTCCGGTCGCAGCCTGCAGTTCTCTCACAAAGATCTCATAAGCAGTACCGGCGGACTCCGGAACCGGAGGTGCTGTCTGTGCGGATGCGCGGCTGTATACGGCATTTCCGCTGCTGTCAAAAACGGTGTATCCGTCAGGACAGGCTGCTTTTGCGTTTTTCAGTGAGGAGAAAGCTCCGGTCTGGCTTCGGCTGTCTGACCAGGATCTGCGAATCCTGTACAGTTTTTTTTGCAGGGGCGGCGTGGCTGGTTCCGGTGTCTGCGCGGGAGATGTGCCAAGTTTACGGCTGACTTCTTCTGCAATGTATGAGTGCCGGTCGTACAGATAGTTCCCAGGACAGGCTTTGGGGGCAAACCAGCGGTGAACGGTCATATTCTGTCTGTCAGTATTTCCGATCAGGGATCTGTCTGCTTCCCATCTGAGTCCTTCGATGTGGTTCCGCCTGCAGATATCTGTGAGCAGTTCGATCAGCGCATGCATCGCCTTATCGGAGACATGCCAGTCGGGCGCGCCGCCATCGTTTGCCACCTCAATCGTGACTGCCCGGTTGTCATTGACGGAATCTGAGGAGCACATGGAACGGTCTTTTTCTTCCACATAGAGGGCAATCCTGCCGTCAGAGCCGACGCCGTAGTTGGAAGAAGCTATTCTGGAGGAGGAAGAAAATAATGTACCGCATGCTTCGATGGTCAGATTGCCGGCCATGCAGTGAATCGTGACGGTGTCAATGGCGTGGGTGCGCGGGGAACTGTGGGGACTGATGCTGCGGTAAACGGCTAAAGGGCTGTTTGTGTATGCCATGTGGTTTCCTCCTGGTGTTTGCTGTTTAATAGTCTTAAATGTTTTACACACTGTTCTAATGTTCTGCAGACATAGTCAAGTTCTTCTTTTGTTTCCTGCCCGGAAAGACTGAACCGGATACAGCTGTGAAGGTCTTCCTCATTCATTCCGATTGCGGTCAGGGTGGGGGAAGCGGCGAGATCCCGGCTGCTGCACGCGGATCCGGTGGATACCTGGATTCCGTTCAGATCCAGTAAAAACGTCAGCGATTCTCCTTCGACACCCCTGAAGCAGAGGTACAGATTCTGCGGCAGTCTGTTTCCGGAGGGAACAGGCGGGCCTACCGGATAGATGTCCGGTATCCCGCGCATGAGAGAATTGTATAAATAATCCCGGCTGTCAGGCGAGACGGAAGAGTAGTCGTAACCTTCAAGCGCGTGTCCGAGCGAGGCGATGCCCGCAACATTTTCGGTTCCGCCTGCGATGCCGCCCTCCTGACTCCCGTAAATCAGGGGTTTCAGTGTAACTGTTTCGCGTTTCCATAAGACGCCGGTTCCTTTGAGGGCGTGGAGTTTGTGTCCGCTGAAGGTCAGAAGATCCACATCATTCTGCCACAGATTCAGATCAGCCCGCAGGGACGGGAGATAGGCGGTCGCGTCGACGGCAAGTATGCCGGCGTGTCTGTGAACAGTGGAGCCGATCCCGTGAATATCGTTGATCGTGCCGATTTCGGAGTTTGCGGCCTCGATGCAGACCAGGGGTTTCAGACGGTTGTGATGCGTGAGGATCTGTTCCAGATAATTCAGATCGGTTTCGCCGGTGGGAGTGACTTTCAGCGGGGTGTGGCAGATACAGGATTCGCATGCCATCCGCATGGATTTGTGGGCGGTCGGGGAATAGAATACCTCATACTGGTTTTCCTGCGGGTTATCAGAAGTCAGACCTCTGACTGCAAGGGTATTTGCGGCGGACCCGGAAGGGACAAAAAAGATATTTCCGGGAGCCGTGTTGAGAAAAGCGGCGACGGAACACCGCGCTTTTTCGATCAGCTGTCTCACCGGTTCACCGGCAGAGTGGGGCGAGGAAGGGTTTCCCCATAAATCGAGGACGGATCTGAGATATTCCTTTGTGGAACCGGATAATTCTGTGGCGGCAGCGTTGTCCAGATATATTTTTTTTCTCACTGTTCCCTGACTCCTCTGGATGTTTTGCGGGTATCAGAGGCGGATTCGTCATCCATACCGATGTCTGCGAGTACCCGCTTTGCGCCGTCTCTGTAGTGTTCTTTTCCGGTCAGATCCAGACCCTCCAGCATTTCCCTGGCGCTGGCTTTGTCCAGCCTCCCGCTGTTGTAATCTTTTAAAACCATAAAAATTTTGTAGTGTTCCGCAGTGTCTGTGAGGGTCCTCCAGGGAAGAAAGGACCGCTCTCTGCTGCATGCGTCGCAGCTGTGATAGCCGGCGCCGCACAGGATACACCAGTGATTTATTTTTTTATTGTTTTCCATATGATATTAAGAATTCCCCCTGTATTATCCGGGCGGCACGGCGGTGCCGCCCGGGATGTCTGTTCCGGTTACTCTGCGATGATGACGTTGAAGAGATCGGCATCCCCGCTGTCTTCGCTGCAGTAGTCTTTCATAAAATCGATGCTGAAGCTGTGCTTGCCGGAGCCTGTCAGGGCAGTCTCGATCGAAGACGGGTCGATTTTGCCTTTTCTGGCGACGATGGCGCCCGCGTATTTGATGTTTTCATTACAGATATCTTTGAAAATGGCGAAGATACGCACGCCGACAGCTTCCGGGAATTTTTCTGCGTTGTTCTTCACGCGCACCGCGCTTGTGGATTCGTACTCATATTCCACATAAATTTTTCCGGTTACGCCGGTCGGCACCGTGATTTCCTGATCCGTGATGGAGAATTCCGTGGCGCTTGCGGCTGCCCCGAGCGTATATTTTGTGGCGAGCTGTCCGCTCTCGAGACTGTAGATGTAACGGATATCGTTCAGCGGAGTGTGGGAGAGTGTGACTTTCCCGTTCTCAACGGTCAGTGTCTCCTCGATGGGAACGGTGATCTTTGTCGTGTCATCCGCGATTTCCTTATCTGAGCCGTACTGCATCGCGAGCAGATCCGTGCTGAATAAAGAGTTGCTGGCTGTAAATTTACCGGTTTTTGTCCGGAATAACCGGGTAATTAACGCGCCCTGCGCGTCTTTGATTTCCTCCCCCTCGGCCGCTGTCTGAAGGCTCGGCTCTTCCAGGTTGGTCAGACGGCCGATCACGGAACCGTCAGAGAGATCTGTAAAAATAAGGCTGCGTACTTTGTCGAGAATCAGTTCGTTTACGTTCATTATGTAGTTTCCCCTTTCTTTGTTGAGGAAGAGCCCGCTTTATATATCGAGTTCTCCCATCCAGTTTAATGCTTCATTGTCCACTTCTTTTAAGTTGATTCCGAATCCGGAATAGCCGCTCGAAAGCAGCAGATCTGCGTTTCTGATTTTTCCGATCCGTGCGACACTGTCCATAAACGCGAATATTTTCATATCAAAAACAGTGATGTCGTCCCGTTTGAATCCGCTGGAATTAACCATTGCGGAGATCAGTGGCAGCAAATGAGATTTGACGGGCTGGTTTCTGAATTTTTTGTATTCCTCGCGTGCATCGTCAATCAGGATTTTTCGTGTCGCTTCGTTTCCGGGAAGTTCGTCGTTCCGTCTGAGTCTGTGCATTCTGCGCAGTATATCGACGATGGCGGAATAGACATACCGGTCGATCTGTATAAGAGGTTTCCCGTCCGCATACTGTACCATTACGTTTTCCTTCAGTTCGCTGTGGAACATGATTTTCATTCCGGAAAAGTCCGGCAGACAGCCGAACAGAATTTCCGTGTCTTTTGCGGTGTAGTTTCCGGCCAGCAGGGTATAGAACAGTTCAAAGTCCGGTATTTTTGTGTAGTCGATCCCCGCTTCATCCAGCTGCCATTTCAGGTCGGCGCCGACGGAACAGAGTGTGTGAATCATATTATAATAGTTTCTTTCGCCGTACCGGCATATTTCGCCCAGAGTGGGCTGTCTGATAACAAGAAAGTCATTGATTCTGATGCTGTATCCCTGATACAGTTTCAGATCGTCGTGCTCCCCGTACTGACAGACCGGACCTGGTCCCTGTGCTTCGGGGCTGTCCGCAACCGGCGCGTCTCTGCTGTTATAGTTTCTGCATGGCAGAATACGGGGGAGTGATTCTGGTTTCATGTGCTCACCTCCTTTCTGCAGTGTCTGAACTGTTATGCATCTTTCTCAGTTTTTTCCGGAAGTCATCGGTGAAGACGGCGGACAGAAAAATGGAATAATCTGATGCAATCTGTAATCTTCTGGAGACGGACTGTCCGGAGGGCTGGTATTCTGAGGTTATTTTCAAACCGGGAAATAATTTTATTTCGATCAGATGATCTCTGTCGCAAAATTTTTCCTTTACCACTTCGCCCAGTGAATTGAGGATTCGCATGACCTCATGATCCGGACAGCCGGTTTTCTGCCTGACTGCGCGGGCAATCTCGTTCTGACTGTAATATTTTTTTTGTTTCTGTATGGCAGGTTCCCCCCTGAATTCTGCATATTATCAGGATCGCGGACAGCAGTCCCGTCCTGTGTAACTTAAATTTCGCGCCACAGCAGGTCCTGTATTTACGTTCTGATTTCACATCCGGCCTTCTTTTTTGTCATTTTATAGCCGGCGCCAAAGATCCGGATATCGTCTCCGTGTTCTTCCAGCTGAAGGATTTCACTCTCGGACTGAAGAATCGCTTTTTTAAAACTTTCATTTCCGCACAGAAACAGGATTTCCAGAAGGATATTCCGGATCTGTGAATTTTCCTTTTCTTCTATAGAAGATAAAAGACGGTACATGGTGGAAAATCCAATGTTTTCCCGGCTGATTTCTTCTGTGAGCTGCTCTTTGCGCAGCAGGGCCTGTTCTCTTTTTTCCTGCCCGGATTCTGTTTCGGAGGCGTAAATTATATTGCGGTCATGAACGTATTCATTCAGAAGACCGTATATTCTGCTGATCTGCTTCTGATTTACGCGGTTTGTCCTGTATAAGGCGGGATCCAGAACTGCGACAAACGGAAGCCGGTCTTTTTTGTAAGGGTTTTTTATCCGGAAGCCGTTTATAACCGTCTGCAGATAGTCCATCGAGGTGTGATATTTGCAGTAGTGTTTTTTATCCGGATTGTAATAGCCCTTCTGTCTGGAAATATGGGAGAAAAAGTGCGGCGTTTTCTTTTTTCCTTTTACGGTGGTCCCGTCTGCTGTTTCCTCATATTCCCTGATCAGGGGATCATATCTGGCGCGCAGGGCCCGGAGTTCTTTTCCGTTGTCAATGCCGGATTCCTTTTTTGCCTTATCAATTTCGATTCCGGACATGACGTCCAGCTGGCAGATATCATGGTACAATTCCCGGATCCCGTCGTAACCGGCACCGTGATACAGTTTGTCCCACAATAAGGAATTCAGTTCCTGGGACAGATTGACAATCTCGCCGATTTTATTTACGGATGTTTTTGTATCCAGATCCGCCTGCTGTTCCGGCGTATAGTAACGCGTCACTTTGCGGGCGGATACAAAAGAGGTCGGGGTCTTAAACAGGTGATAGTTGCGTTCGGCGGCGCGGGTCAGAATGCTGTCGTCCGTGAGCAGTACGGTATCGCTGTCAAAATCGGCGCCCGAAAGCCTCTGAAGAACATTTTCTCCGACAGAGCTGATGCAGACAATTTCATCCGTCAGGTTAAAATACCGGTCGATCAGACTGTTTTCCGAATTAAATGGAAGCCATAGATTTCCCATCGTTACGTGGGGACTTCTGCAGGCCAGCAGCCTCTGATTATATTCAAACCGTGTGCTGTGTATCTTTCCGTGCCCGATCTGGCTTGTTCCGTCAAAGGTTCCGATGGCCTGGCGGAGCATTTCGACAGGGTTTCCAAGCAGGGTGGAATAGTTGCCATTGACATAAACATGTCCGCTTTTCAGGTTCTTATAGTAAGATCGCAGCAGGTCTGTCAGGAAATCCTGATAATATTTTGTCTCTGTAAAGCGGTCGCTGATGCACATCAACTGGGAGACAACGTCATTTCTGCCGTACATCGGACGGCTGAGCGGAGTGCACTGGTCAATATCCGGATACCGGATATAGTACCGCACGACTTCCGGGCGGTCTCTTAGCATCTGGGCGAATTCCAGAGAGGGCTGCAGAAATTCTCTTACTTCCGCTTCTGACATCTGCAGGGTATTTAGCAGCTGATAATGTGTCTGCACCAGACGGCCGCCGAAAAAGTTTGTTTTTTTATCGTGCTTTACAACACCGAAAGCGGGATACAGGTGATCGAGCCAGCTGTCCCATGTGCCAAATTTCAGGTATTTTATGCTGCTGGGGGTGGTGATCAGTTTTACATCTTCTATTGCGGTGGCCCTGGTTTTTCCGTTCAGTTGTGAGACGCTGGTGATATTGTGGTCCCGGAACCATTGCTGGATATTGCAGTTAAAGCAGCAGGACTTAAACATCAGATTCCGCAGCAGTACCATTCCGTATTCTGCATAATCACCGAAAAGAGAACGATCCATCAGGGACTGCCCGTCCCAGATGGAATTGGAGATTTCACGTCTGCTCTCCGTTGTTTTTAAGCGGCCGTTATCATCGTGTGTTTCTATGACGTCTTCCTGAAATACGCTGGTGTAGTCATCGATCAGCAGTATGTTTTCAGGGCGGATGCGGAGTGTGCCGGTTATACTGCTGGACGGGAGGGCAATGTACCCTTCATATGCGGCCAGGTCGATTTCCTGTCCTTTCTTTATGTTAATTCCGGCCGAACTGAATTTTAAGAGAGGTTTCTGCAGTTTCTCATTGATAAAAAGACATTTTCCGGCGCGGGCGGAGCCCGCTGACCGTTTCATGCGGCAGTATTTTACGCCATCACAGATAAAACCATTTTTATATAATTCAGCCCGGAGCGCGGCTCCTGTCATCAGGGTTTCCGGTTCTTTCTGTTTCGCATACTGCAGACAGGTTTCTTCCCGGCAGATAAACGGTTCCGGGAGACAGGTTTTCCGGGAGACAGGTTCTCCTGTCCGTATGCCGACGATTTCGCCCGCATCATTTTTTGCAATACAGTCCTCAAATATCAGTTTCTCGGAGTCATATCCGAATTTTACATAAACATTTCTGCCCATCTGATTCCATTCTTTTACGGAATACCGGAATGTCAGATTTATTACCTGGACGGAATACATATGATTCCCCGCCGTAAAAGCGAAATCTTTCCGCCTGTATTTCTTGTGGTAGATCCGGTATAGCGCGGTCAGATCCAGACTGTAATCAAGCGTATTGATAAATTTTCGCAGGTTGTACTGTCCGTCTCCGTATTTTAAAGAATATCCGGCGGCCGGATCTTTCGTGGAATGTGCTGCCAGGTAAATGTCTTTCGCGTCAATGGATGGTATGTAGACTGATTTCTGTTTCAAGCGCTATTCCTCCGGATTCTTCAGATGTCTGCTCTCATAATAACTGCTTCCATAGTCAAAACACCTGTAAGTATATTCATATCGCTGAATGTAGGGTTCAAGACGGCCGCTTAAGCACATGTAATCCACAATCCGGCAGATATTCTCCTCGATCGTTTCTATTGTTCCGGGAATATACTGTGCGTCAATTTCCTGCGCGTCAATTCTGAAATCATCCTCGATATCCTCGCGGTTCATCCACATGGAAAGAAAATATTTTTCCTTCTTTTTATCATACCGGTAGGTGCATTTTACGGAGTATCCCCCGTATCCGCATTCCTCCGGCGGCATGATCCGGACTGTGCGTCCTTCCCTGATAATTTTTTTCATTTTTTCCTCCGTTCCGAAGCGCTTTGCGCTGAGTACGCGGGCAGAATTTCAGATTCTGCTCTGCGATTTTTTACCAGTCCTTTCTTAAAACTATTGCTGTCTGATTCTGTTTTCTGCATTTTTTCTGCACTGTTCGTCAAATCTCTGATCCGAGAGGATGCGGCGGGCAATCACTGAACCGTCCGTATTGCGTTTTCCCCCGCAGTCCGTGTTGTAATCAGACGGGCGGATGATGCCGCCAAAGGTGGTGTGATCTGCCTGAAAAGATCGTGCTCTGTAAAATGTTTCTGTCATGTGCGATGGTAAGTGCTCCTTTCTCTCTGTGAAATCACCGGTACATTTATATATTTCTCCATGGAGAATCCGTTTTGAGGAAAAAATGGAAAAAAATGGAAAAAATGGAAAAATGATGCGGGGGAACCGCAAAATAATATCTGAAAAGATGAAGTGCTGAAAATTTTAGTAAAGCCCGGAGTACGGTCCGGTTTATGGGACAGGTTATCGCGTATGATATTTTTTCCTGGAATGGAAGAGTAGCCGTGCACATAAAAACAAACATATATTCGAAAAAGTATTGACAGAAACAAACATAAGTTCTATAATAAAGACAACAAAAGAGACAGAAAGGTGAGAAAAATGGAGCAGATACTGAATGCATATTATGCAGATAATGCAAAGAAGCTGCATGATATGTCTGATAAAATTTTATTAAAACTGCATTTCCCGGATAACGACAGAGACGATTTTTATTCGCTCGCGAATGAAGTTTTTTTCAGCGCCATGCGTCATTATGATCCTTCTGAGTCCTTTGACGGTTTTTTGTATTCATGTCTGTACAAAAAGTTCTGTTCAGAAATTACTGGAAGAATGAGGGACAAGCGGTGTGTGAAGATAAAGGTGAAAGAGAAGGGGGAAGACGGGAAGATAGTGGAAAAAGTCCGAATGATACCTGATGAGTCCCTCGATGCGCCTCTGGGAGATGAGGAAGACAGTACGCTTGGGGATATTCTGCAGAACGGAACGACGGTTGAGAGTGAACTTTTTGACAGGAGAGAAGAAGGGTACAGTAAAAAGATGATGTCATATCTCGACAGACTTTCCGCTATGCAGAAAAATGTACTAAGGCTTCTGACGGCAGGATATCTTCCGAATGAGATCAGGGAGGAACTGCAGATTACTGAAAAGCAGTATGCGGACTGTAATGCCGCAATCCATTCATATAGAAATGTTTCAATTTTATTTTAAGACGATGGAGGATATGGTTATGGCAAAACCCCGTAAGCAGACTTATACCATGGATATGTATCTGCGCAAAATCAGGGATAAAGATATCTGTGATAATGCGGATGTGCAGAGGATGGCTGGCGCATGGAAAAACGGACAGATGAATGAACTGATTTTTACGGTGCTTACAGAGGACTATATTCCCCCGATTATTTTAGGAGAGGAGGAGAGCTCCCAGCTGTGGATTATTGATGGTCTCCAGAGGACATCCTCCTTAATGAGGTACCGGTATGGCAACCAGAAAATCACATCTGCGATCGAAAATTCAGTGATTCCCTACAGAACCAGGCGCAAAGACGACAATGGTGCGATCATGCTGGACGGAAATGGCAATATACTGTGGGAAGACGTGGAGTTCAGTATCAGAAACAAAACGTACGGGGATCTTCCCGATGAGCTGAAGAAAAAGTTCAACGAATACCAGATTGAGACGGTCATACATGAGGAATGCAATACCAGACGGATTTCAACCCTGATCAAGCGGTACAATAATCACACGTCCATGAATACCGCACAGAGGGCATTTACTCACATTGATCATTTTGCAAAAGATGTGCGCCGGATTCTGGACACGGGTTTTTTTACAGAGCATGATATTTTTACCGAGAATGAAAAAGTAAACGGGACGGTGGAACGGGTTGTGCTGGAATCTGTCATGTGTATGTTTCATCTGGATCACTGGAAAAAAAGTCCCGCTGATGTCGCCAGATATTTAAATATTAATTCTGACAGAGAGGAATTCAGAAAGCTGGGAGATAATCTGTGCAGGCTGGCAGACACGGTGCCGGATGAGCTTCTGAAAAAGATTTTTACTGTAAAGGATTCGTTTATCTGGCTTTCGCTTTATAATAAGTTCTCGGGGGACGGATACGATGACAAAAGGTTTTCAGCTTTTTTAAAGGCATTTGACGACGGACTCCGGGAAAAGCCGGTCGGAGGAAGGCGGTTCAATGAAGTGGACAAAGAGGGAAGTACAAAGGATAAAACAGTGATTATGTCAAAACTGCGTATTCTTGAAAAGCTGATGTATGAATTTCTGAGTGCTGATGAGGAGGACTCAGGGGAGACAGAGTTCCTGGGATTTTTAAAGGAGAATGTGGACGGAAAAATCACGGCAGAAGATATCGGCTATTATACGGACAATCTGGAGGCATGGACAATCGGCATAAAAGAAAGTTCAAAGCTGAACGACAGGAAAAACAGGCCGTCAATGACTGCAATTGCAGTCTATGCGTCTCAGAATGAAGCAGATTGTGATGATGAGACGATGACAGACTGGTTTGCTGATTATGAAGCGAGAAACCCGGACTACATACAAAATCAGAAAGACAACTATCTGCATATGAAAGGTGATCTTGATCAGTACGTCAGGAATAAAAAGCAGGAAATGGACGGGTCCTCAAAGATGTTACTGTCCGGCGGATTGTAAGAAAATAAAAGAAAGCACACAAAGACAATACAGACACATCCGCACAGAATCAGAGTATAAGGTCTGAGCCGGCAGGAACGTGCAAGTCTGAGAGAGAGATAAAATGCAGCGATTGTACTGAGAACAAAGATGCCGATGTCCAGAATGAAGACATCTTTCCCCAGAAGAGCGGTATAGGTGTAGAAAAGTGCCGGGATCAGGAAGGTACCCGCCAGAATTCCGGAACAAAGAGAAGAAGTAATGCAGGGAACATCACTCCGCAGTCCGGGAATTACTGAAAGGGAATAAATCAGCATTGGGAAGAAAATCAGTTTCATATGTTCCCATACTGATTCGTTGACAGGTGTAAAAAATCCGGCTATTTTGTTTTTTCCGGTCCATTCATAGAGAAAGTGGGCAGGTACTCCTGTGGCCAGGACAAAAAGGATACCGATGATGACGCAGCATTTTAACTTGTTCATAACATTACCTCGCACCATAAAGTATATGCGGTCAGCAGGTGAAATATTCCGGAATGACGGGAGGGAAACGATGACCGGTCGCCGATCTTTTTAAATGAATGAATAATCAGGCAGGAAACCGGTTTCTGACAGATATTGCATGGGTACGCATGACCCGGATGCCGGCCTCCGGATGTGAGCGGAATTGTTAACAGGGATGTTTTTTGCGGATCATATAAATTATAATCTTTACTTTTTGGGAAATTCTGCCGATATTCTTTTCAGATAAACGGAGTTATCAGACACTGACAGGGACACCCGGTCATTTCAGGGAGGAAGAATATGGGACAGATGAGCAACAGTGCCGTCGGCTCTTATATGGCGGATTACCAGTACCGCACAGAGCAGACCAAAAAGAATGAAAACACAGACAAATCCGGAAAGACAGAGAAAAAAGTCAGACCGGGCGGCAGAACCATCGGGGATGTACAGCTTTCAGAGAAGGCTGCGAAGTATTACGAGAAGCTGAAAGCAAAATATGGCAATATGGATTTTGTCATTGTATCCGCGGATAAGAAGGAAGAGGCGGAACGGAATAAGGGGATGTACAAGAGCTCGAAGGAGCTCCTGGTACTGATCGACGCTGACAAGATCGAGAAGATGGCGGAGGATGAGTCTTACCGTAAAAAGTACGAGTCCATCTTAAGCGGCGCCACCTCCAAAATGAATCAGATGAAGCAGAGGCTCGGGTCGAGGGCAAAACATGTCAGGTCTTTCGGTATGACATTTGATGATAATGGGACGGCTTCCCTGTTTGCCGTGATCGACCGGTCGCTGGCGAAGCAGCGCGAGCGCATTGCTGATAAAAAGGAGAAGAACGCGGAGGACAGGAAAGACGCGGCAAAGGAGGCAGCCGCGGAGCGGGCGGAGAAGTGGAGAAATCCATCGGATAAGATCGTGTTCCGGGATGACGATGAGGTGACGGCTGCAGATGCGCGTGACACGGTCACGGTCACAGCGCCGACATGGGATGAGCTTTTTCAGAAAATAGATCACGTGATTGGCGGCCGGCAGGATTTTGTCCGGACAGACGCGGAGAAAGCGGTCGGAGGTTCTTTTGATTACTCCCTTTGACAGATCAGGAAGGCAGTTTATTTCAGAAATCGTTAGCCGGGAAGGGCAATTCATGTTATATTATACTTGCACCTTTAGTGTGCATCATGTATGATAGAACGTGAGTCGCCCGTTTTGGCGTTGGAATGAGGAGGATGCGGACAGTATGGATAATGAAAATGTCTCAAAGAATTTTATTGAGCAGATCATCGAGAAGGATATCGGGGAAGGGCGGTGCCGGACGGTGTGCACGCGGTTTCCACCGGAGCCGAACGGTTATCTGCACATCGGCCATGCCAAGTCCATCCTGCTGAACTACGGACTGGCACAGAAATATCACGGGAAGTTCAACCTGCGTTTTGACGATACGAATCCGACGAAGGAGCGCAGCGAGTTTGTGGAGGCGATCGAGGAGGATATCCGGTGGCTTGGGGCAGACTGGGAGGACCGCCTGTTCTTTGCGTCCGACTATTTCGGGCAGATGTACGAGGCTGCAGTGAAGCTGATCCGGAAGGGAAAAGCATATGTCTCGGATCTGACCGCGGAGGAGATCCGGGAATACCGGGGGACTCTCACCGTTCCGGGCAGGGAGGATCCGTTCCGGGAGCGCGGCGTCGAGGAAAATCTTGCGCTCTTTGAGGATATGAAAAATGGCGTATATGGCGATGGGGAAAAGGTGCTGCGCGCCCGGATTGACATGGCTTCTTCCAATATCAACATGCGGGATCCCGTTATTTACCGCGTGGCGCATATAAATCATCACCGGACGGGAGATACGTGGTGTATTTATCCGATGTATGATTTTGCACATCCGATCGAGGATGCGATCGAGGGTATCACGCATTCGGTGTGTACCCTGGAATTTGAGGATCACAGGCCGCTTTACGACTGGGTGGTGCGCGAGCTGGAATATGAGGTCCCGCCAAAGCAGATTGAGTTTGCCAAGCTTTATCTGACCAATGTTGTCACCGGCAAACGCTATATCAGGCAGCTGGTGGAGGAGGGCATTGTGGATGGCTGGGATGATCCGCGTCTTGTCTCGATCGCCGCGCTGCGCAGAAGGGGATTTACACCGGATTCCATCCGGATGTTTGTGGAGCTGTGCGGCGTTGCAAAGGCGAACAGTTCGGTAGATTATGCAATGCTCGAATACTGCATCCGTGAGGATCTGAAGATGAAGAAGCCGAGGATGATGGCGGTTCTCGATCCGGTAAAAGTCATTATTGACAATTACCCGGAAGGTCAGACGGAGTATCTGACTGTCGCGAATAATCTGGAAAACGATGCGCTGGGGAGCCGGGCGGTTCCGTTTTCGGGAGAGCTTTATATTGACCGCGAGGACTTTATGGAGGAGCCGCCGAAAAAGTATTTCCGCATGTATCCGGGCAATGAGGTGCGCCTGATGAACGCTTATTTTGTGACATGCCATAGTTTCACGAAGGATGAAAGCGGAAGGGTGACGGAGATCCACTGCACCTATGATCCGGCTTCACGCGGCGGAAACAGTCCGGACGGAAGGAAGGTAAAGGGGACGATTCACTGGGTCAGCGCTGCGCATGCGGTCAGAGCCGAGGTGCGTCTGTATGAGAACATTGTGGATGAGGAAAAAGGGGTTTACAACGAGGATGGAAGCCTGAATCTGAATCCGGATTCGCTCACGGTTTTAAAGAACAGTATGGTGGAGGAGAACCTTAAGAATGCGCAGGCTTATGACAGTTTTCAGTTTGTGCGTCAGGGATTTTTCTGTGTCGATGTGAAAGACACAACACCGGAACATCTGGTCTTTAACCGGATTGTGTCTCTTAAGAGCTCATTTAAGCTGCCGGCCGGGCAGCCGTCTGCCGGTCCGGCCGTATGACCGCACTGGAGAACAGCGGAAAGAAGAAACCGGGAGCAGGAGTGACAGGGGTGGAAGAAAGGCATGGTTGATTTATGAATTTATTTTCAGGTCTGGAAAAGTTCGGTTTAAAGCTGGACAATAATAAGAATATCTATGAGGAAGATAAAAAGGAGGCGGCCGCGAAAGCGGAGGCTGAAGTAAAAGTGGCCAAAAAGGTGGAGATCCCGCCTGAGGAGACTTTTCTGCTGGATAAGACGGTCCGCTGCATTGTGTGCGACAAGGTCTTTAAGACGAAGGCGGTCAAGAGCCGGGTACGGCGTATGGAGCCGGACATGGATTTGAGGCCGCATCATGAGGGAATTGATACGTTAAAATATAAGGTTGTTTCCTGCCCGAACTGTGGTTATACGGCGATGAGCAGTTATTTTGATCATCTCTCAGGGGGACAGCAGAAGCTGATCCGCGAGCAGGTATCTGCGAACTTTAAACCGTCCGGAGAGCCGGAGCCGCCGCTTATTTCCTATGATATGGCGATCGACCGGTATAAGCTTTCCCTCTTTAACACGATCGTGAAAAAGGGGAAGACCAGCGAAAAGGCATATATCTGCTTAAATCTTGCATGGCTCTGTCGCGGTAAGGCGGAATCCCTGGAGGAGGGGAAACCGGAAACGGAAGCGGCGAAAAAAGAGTGTAAAGAGCAGGAGGAGGAGTTCTACGGGCAGGCGTATGAGGGGTTTGTGAAAGCGATGTCCACGGAGCCGTTTCCGATCTGCGGGATGGATCAGTGTACGTTCGAATATCTGCTGACGGTGATGTCTTATCATTTTAAAAAGTTTGACATGGCGTCCCGCTGTATTGCAAACATCCTGAATTCTTCCATGGCGAGCAGTAAGATGAAGGATAAGGCGCTTGAGCTCAAGAGTATCGTTATGGCTGAGATGAAAAACAATAAGCAGGCATGACGGAAATCATGGTTGATCTGGAGGGGGAGGGGAAGATACCTCTCTATGAGAAGATCTATCACCATATCAGAATAGAAATCGTGGAAGGAAGAATCCCGCGGGGGGAAAAGCTTCCGTCCACGCGGCTTCTCGCGGGAAATCTGGCGGTGAGCAGAAGCACCGTGGAAATGGCCTATGATCAGCTCCTGGCAGAGGGGTATATCAGAGCGGAGCCCTGCAGGGGTTTTTTTGTATGTGATATATCAGGGCTGTACCAGACCGGGGGACAAATGCAGCGGTCACCGGAAGAGCCGGAGCGGGAGAAGGGGAGAGCGGGAACAGATTTTTCTCCCTATGCGGTGGACACGGAGCATTTTCCGTTTGCAATCTGGAGAAAGATTACAGCAAACATTCTGGCGGATGAGAGGGAAGAGCTTCTTGACGCGGGCGACGGGCAGGGGGAATACGGTCTGCGCGACGCGATCGCCGGATATCTGCATCAGGCAAGAGGGGTCGTCTGCAGTGCGTCCCAGATTGTTCTGGGAGCAGGAAATGAATATCTGGAGATGCTTATGGTTCAGCTTCTGGGCCGTGGACGGACAATCCTGATGGAGAATCCGGGATATACGCAGGCATATCGTACATTTTGCGGCGCCGGCTGGCATGTGGAACTGTTTTCTGCCGGGGAGGCGTTATCCGCGGAATTTCCCACAGTCTCTGCTCCGGCTGAAAGGGGAACCGTTTCCGCAGCGGCGTCCGGCGGTGAGGAAGCAGGTCTGATTTATGTGATGCCGTCTCATCAGTTTCCGCTCGGCACGGTGATGCCTTTCCGGGAGCGGCTGAGGCTTCTTTCGTGGGCGGCGGAAAAGGAGGAGCGTTTTCTGATTGAGGACGATCACGACAGCGAGTTCCGTTACAGGGGAAAGCCGGTGCCGTCGCTCCAGAGTGCGGACCGTCACGGGAAAGTAATTTACCTTGGCACTTTTTCCAAGAGTATTGCACCTTCCCTGCGCGTCAGCTATATGGTTCTGCCGCCGGTGCTGCTGGAGCGCTATCACAGGAAATGCGGTTTTTACTCAGTGACGGTGCCGGTGATGCAGCAGAAAATTCTGCATATCTTTTTGCGGGAGGGTCATTTTGAGCGCCATCTCAACAGGATGCGGGGAATCTACCGTGTTAAGCATGACTTTCTGCTTGGAGAGCTGAAAAAAAGAAGCTGGGTGGGAAAAATCAGCGGCGACCATGCCGGTCTTCATCTTCTGGTGGAGGTGCGGACGGAAATGGACGAGAGGGAGCTTTGCCGGAGAGCGAGGGCAGAGGGGATAATCATTTCCGGGCTTTCACAGTACGATCTTTCCAGGGGGTGCTGTGAGAAAACCGGAGGGTGTGCGCCGCAACTGCTTCTGGGCTACGGAGGACTGAACGAGACAGAGATGAAGCGGGGGCTGGCGATTCTGGATTACATAGTTGAGGAGGAACAGAAATGACTTACGAAGAATTAGTGGAGCAGGCGAGACAGACTTACGGACGTGCGGATGCCAGCGGCATCGACGGACATGTCGCTTATCAGTTTAATATTACCGGGGAGGCGGAGGGAGCCTTTTACCTGGAAGTCAGCGACGGAAAGGTGAACATTGAGCCCTATGAATATTTTGACCGAGACGTGCTGTTTACGACGACAGCCGAGACGCTGATCAAAATCGCCATGGGCAAACTGGATCCGGTCTGGGCTTATACGACAGGAAAATTAAAAGTTCAGGGAAGTATCGAAAAGGCGCTTCTGCTGAAAGAGCTCTCGGTTTCGGAAGATGCGTCCGGGGAAGAGAGCGCAGGGCAGACGGCGGACGCGGCGAAAGAAGACGGAACAGAGGCGGCGGACGTGAAGGACGCGGCGAAAGAAGACGGATCGGAGGCGGCGGACGTGAAGGACGCGGCGAAAGAAGACGGAACAGAGGCGGCGGACGTGAAGGACGCGGCGAAAGAAGACGGATCGGAGGCGGCGGACGTGAAGGACGCGGCAGATGAAGCAGCGGACAACGCTGGGGCTGCTGTGACAGAAGAAGAGACGGCCGGCGGGGATTGCGCAGAGGCTGCTGTGACAGAGGCGGAAGATGAGAGTGAGACACAGGCAGATTGTGCGAAAGATGCAGAAGACGCCGTGGCGCCGGAGAACGGCTCCGGAGAGTCTGCGGATAAGGGGAAGGGCCGGAATGGTACGGGCTGGTCATCCAGAAAAAAGAAAAAGAACGGAAAGAAGAACTGAAAAAGATGCTTTAAAAGAGCTGCCGCACGGCATAATGCGGACAGCTCTTTTAGTATCTGACAGAAAGCAGCTTTTATTTTTCGGCATCAGTAAAATCCTGCGAAAACGGCCGCTCCGACGACGGTGCACAGACCGGTGATCACGATGGCAAGGCTGCTCATCGCTCCCTCGACTTTTCCCAGTTCCATTGCCTTTGCAGTGCCGATTGCGTGAGCTGCGGTGCCGATCGCGATGCCTTTTGCGACGGGATGGCGGATCCGGAAGATGCGGCACAGAAGATCCGCCGTCATATTTCCGAAGACTCCCGTGATAATAATAACCGCCGTGGTGATCACAGAGTACCCGCCCAGCTCTTCTGAGACGCCCATGCCGATTGCTGTTGTGATGGACTTCGGGAGCAGTGTGACATATTCTTCATGTGACAGATGGAACAGATATGCCAGGGCAAGAATGGAAAGCAGGCTGGTGATCACGCCGGCCAGAATTCCGGCGAAGATGGCCCGGGCATGTTTCTTCAGAAGCTCCAGCTGCTGATAGAGCGGGATTGCCAGACTGACGGTGGCAGGGGTCAGCAGATAGCTCAGATATCCGGCGCTGCTGCTGTAAGCGTTATAGTCGACCCGGAAAAGTAGCAGGAAACCGGTCACAAGGGCGATGGAGATTAATAGCGGGTTCAGGACGGGCAGTTTCCATTTTTGTTTTATGGCTGTTCCGGCGAAATAACCCAGAAAGCTGAGAACGACCCCGGCGGTCGCGGAGTTGTGAAAAAAATCATTCATGCTCTTTCCCTTCTTTTCTGTTTTTTTCAAGCAGATATCCGGTTACTTTTCCTGTCACAAGCATTACAAGGCAGGTGGAGAGCGGGATAATGACGCAGAGCGGGAGCAGGATACCTTTCATCCGGGTCCACGAAGTTATCAGTCCCGCCCCTGCAGGAATAAACATGAGCGGCATGATCTCAATCAGAAACTCCCCCGTTTCCCGGACCTGTTCCAGCCGGATGATCTGTAAGGACAGCAGACCCAGCAGGAGCAGCAGGCCGTAGATACTGCCGGGAACCGGCAGCGGGATCAGATATCTGAGCAGTTCCCCGGCGCAGGTTGCGGCGAGGATAATTGCGGACTGTCTGATATATTTCATATTTTCCTCATTTCTGCACTGTTGCTTTTTTTTGTATCATACCATTGAATACGGGCGGGGACAAGCGGTTGTTTTTTGCGTTTATGGATCAAAATGGTTATAGTTAAAATATTTTTAAGAAAAAAAGAGCATTTTATTTCCTTTTTGTTAAAATACTGGAAAAGACTGGCCTTTATTATGGATTATACACTTTCTGATTAAAATTCAAGACAGTTTCAAGGATATTTAAAGACAATGCCTGTAAACTGGGGACATGATAAGGCGCGGAGAGAGCGCGGAGAACAAAAGACCAGGAGGACATATGGACAGAAATACGGCAGAAGTATTGTGGTGGGAACTGGCGGAGCAGGAAGCGGAGCGCGAAAGGCTGCGGAGACGCGCAGAGAGGCGGCGCAGGGCCGAAAAAGAGCGCAGGGCGCAGCTGAGAAGGCGGAAGAGAAAAAGACAGCTGCTCTTTTTCGGAGGGCAGTGTATTGTTTTCGTGGCGGCGGTGCTTCTGCTTGTGAATATCGGAAATCATTACATATGGAACGGGTTCATCCGTTCCGGTCTGACTCAGGGAGAAGAAAAGGATGGATGGAATGGTGCGGATGCGGGGGATACCGCAGAAAAAGGCGGCGTCTGGAATGAAGGCGGTGAGGCCGGCGGGGATTATCCGGATCTGTGCGCTGCTGACGCCGTGGACCGGCCGGTGAAGCGGGAATCGTGGGAAGTTACGGAGCGGCTGGGTGAGCTGGCGGGGGATTATCCGCTGATTGCCCGGATTCTTGAGGAACCGGAGCGATATACCGGTAAACTGCTGGAGGCGCTTGCAAATAATCCTGAAATGGCTGATTTTGTGGCGGGGTACCCGGAATCATCCGGGAAGAGGAACGGAGGGCTCACGGAGAGTGAGCGTGAGCAGAAATATCCCCTGTTTTTACAGTGGGACCCAAGGTGGGGATATGTGTCATACGGGGATGACAGCAATGTGGGACTTGCCGGGTGCGGACCGGCCTGTCTGTCGATGGCGCTTTATTATCTGACCGGAAATGAGACGCTGACGCCGGATAAGATTGCGGAGTATAGTATGGAAAACGGGTATTATATGTCCGGAACAGGGACGCAGTGGGCGCTGATGGATGATGTTCCGGGGCTGTACGGGCAGGAAGTCAGCCGGCCGGGAATCAGTCCGTCGATTATGAAACGGGAGCTGGATGCGGGCAGGATTATCATCTGTGCCATGAGGCCGGGAGACTTCACCGCGTCGGGGCATTTTATCGTGATATACGGATATGACGGGGAAGGGTTCAGGGTCAATGACCCGAACTGTGTGGCCAGGAGCAGACAGAAGTGGCCGTTCGAGACGATTCAGGGGCAGATCAAACAGCTGTGGTCGGTGGGATGAAATTCCCGCCGGTCATTTTTTTTGGAAAAGAAGCGACAATCTGCTTGAAATGTCCGGGTAAATCCACTATAATATACCATAGCGAAATTTGTTGCTTTTTTGTGACAAATTACCAAAACCAGGGCAGATACGTTCCCGTTTTTTGTGCAGACGCGTCTGTTTTTCAATGGTAACTACTTTATAGATGGAGGGCAAAAGGAATGAATAGTAGCAATGACAGTCTGGCCATGCAGCGCATTACCAGGTTAGTCGATGAGAACAGTTTCATGGAAACGGGTTCTCTCGTAACCGCAAGAAACACGGATTTCAATCTTGCAGACATGAATACACCTTCCGACGGTGTCATCACGGGTCACGGCCTGATCGAAGGCAGCCTGGTATTTGTCTATAGCCAGGATGCGTCTGTGCTGGGAGGAACGATCGGCGAGATGCATGCGAAGAAGATCGCGGCTGTGTATGATATGGCGATGAAAATGGGCGCGCCTGTGATCGGATTTATTGACTGTGCGGGAATGAGACTGCAGGAGTCGGTTGACGCGCTGGACGGTTTCGGGCAGATTTATGCAAAGGAGGCTGCGGCGTCAGGGATTATCCCGCAGATTGCGGCTGTATTCGGGAGCTGCGGCGGCGGGATGGCTGTTGTTCCGGCTCTTTGTGATTTTGCGTTTATTGAGAAAGACCACGGAAAAATGTTTATCAATTCTCCGAACGCCGTGGAAGGCAACCGGATTGAAAAGTGCGATACCTCCGCGGCCGCGTTCCAGAGCAGCGAGAACGGCTGCATCGACGCGGTGGGAACGGAAGATGAGATTCTTTGCAGAATCCGGCAGCTGGTCGGAATGCTCCCGCTCAGTAACGACGGAAGCTGCTATACGGAGAAGTGTACGGATGATCTCAACCGTGTCTGCGAAAATATGGAGCAGATGAAAGGAGATCCGGCATTCCTGCTCGGAGAGATTGCCGACAACCACGTTTTCCTGGAGACGAAGAGGGATTACGCCAGAAATATGGTGACCGGTTTTCTCAGACTCAACGGGATGACTGTAGGGGCGGTTGCAAACCGCACGGAGCTTTACGATGAAGAAGGAAAGCTGACGGAGACGTTTGACGCGGCGCTGTCAGCAAAAGGCTGTAATAAAGCGACCGATTTTGTGCGGTACTGCGACGCGTTTGATATTCCGGTGCTGACGCTTACCAATGTAAAGGGATTCCGCACCTGTATGTACGCGGAGAAGCATCTGGCCAGGGCGCTTGCGCAGATGGTTTCCGTTTTTGCGTCGGCGACCTGTCCGAAGGTGAACCTGATTACAGGGGATGCGTTCGGCAGTGCGTCTGTGATTATGAATTCCAAATCCCTTGGCGCTGATTTTGTCTATGCGTGGGAAGGTGCGCGGACGGGAATGATGGACGCGGAGCTTGCGGCGAAGATCATGTATGCGGACGCTCCTGCGGATGTGATTTCCGAGAAGGCGAAAGCGTACGGAGACCTTCAGGGAAGCGTGATGGCCGCGGCCCGGAGAGGCTATGTCGATCTGGTCCTTGCACCTGCGGATACCAGAAAGTATCTGGTGGCTGCGTTCGAGCTGTTATTTACGAAGTGCGCAGGCATACCGGATAAAAAACACGGAACAAAATAGAAAGGTGAGGTTATGAAGAAAAAAATATCTCTTATACTTTGCCTCATGGGGCTGATGCTGCTTCTTTCGGCGTGCGGCGAGGATCCGGAATCGGTCGATTATTTCGGAATGACTTACCAGGAGCTTCAGGGAAACATGGAGCAGGAGGTTTCGGCCCTGGTGGCGCTGGATGAGGAGAACCTGGCTTATATTCAGAGTTATGGCGCGGGGCCGGCGGTGAAGCTGGTCACGACATGGGATGAGTCCACCGCGGAGCTGGGAGCTTATCAGGGGCTTGGCAGATTTTCCGTCTCAAAAGCCCAGGATACGATGACAGTCGAGCAGAATGCGCTGTTTGAGACCCGTGAAGTCACCGTTACATATGTCTACACGTATGACTATGAGATGGAGCAGGCAGAGCTGACGGATGCGAATGTGGATCTGGTTTATACGCTCGGAGAGAAGATGTCCAAAGCGGCGTTAAACACCCTGATGGGAATGGGAACGGTATTTGCGGTACTGATTCTGATCAGTCTGATAATATACGGGTTCCGTCTGATCCCTTATATTCAGAACCGGCTGGCAGGCAGCAGGGCGCCGGAGGTGAAGGTGGAAAATGCGGTGGTCTCCCAGATTGAGCAGCGGGAGGAGCAGCTCACGGATGATCTGGAGATTGTCGCGGTGATCACGGCTGCGATTGCGGCAGGGACGGGAGCATCTGCAGATTCCTTTGTGGTGCGTTCGATCCGCAGAAGAAAGTAAATAAAGAATTTCCGGATTCCATGCCGGAGAGCGTTTTGATGGAATGTTCTGTGTGAGAAAAGATTGGAAGTCAGATAACCAGTGAATAGAGATTTCAGGAGGATAATGGAATGAAAAGCTATACAATTACCGTAAATGGAAATGTTTATGACGTGACAGTGGAAGAGAACGGCGCGGTGAGCGCACCGCCCGCGGCGCCGGCACCGCGCAGGGCCGTGGCGCCCGTGGCTGCAGCGAAGCCGGCTCCGGCTGCCGGAGGGGCAGGCAATGTAAAGATTGAAGCGGGAGCGGCGGGCAAGGTGTTTAAGATTGAAGCTTCCGTCGGAGCTTCCGTGAAGAAGGGGGATACCGTGATGATTCTGGAGATCATGAAGATGGAGACTCCGGTCGTCGCGACGGAAGACGGAACAGTGGCGAGCATCAACGTCAATGTCGGAGAGATGGTGGAAGCGGGAGCGCTGCTTGCGACTTTAAACAACTGATTTTAGGAGGATAACGATGAGTTATATTACGGAGACGATAACCAACCTCCTGCACCAGACAGCCTTTTTCAACCTCACAGGGGGCAATTTTATCATGATCCTGGTTGCCTGCGTGTTTCTTTACCTGGCGATCCGCAGGGGGTTTGAGCCGCTGCTGCTGGTTCCGATTGCGTTCGGAATGCTGCTTGTGAATATCTATCCGGATATTTTTGCAGGTCCGGAGCAGATGAGCAACGGTATCGGTGGTTTGTTCCATTACTTTTATCTGTTAGACGAGTGGTCCATCCTGCCGTCCCTGATTTTCCTCGGTGTCGGCGCGATGACAGATTTCGGGCCGCTGATTGCCAATCCCATCAGTTTCCTGCTGGGGGCGGCGGCACAGTTTGGTATTTTCGGCGCCTATTTCCTGGCAATCCTGTTCGGATTTAACGATAAGGCTGCCGCAGCAGTGTCAATTATCGGGGGAGCGGACGGTCCTACTTCTATTTTCCTTGCCGGAAAGCTGAGTCAGTCCGGGCTGATGGGGCCGATCGCAGTGGCTGCATATTCCTATATGGCGCTGGTTCCGATTATCCAGCCGCCGTTTATGAAGCTTTTTACGACGAAAAAAGAGCGGGCGATCAAGATGGAGAATCTGCGTCCGGTCTCAAAGCTTGAGCGGATTCTGTTTCCGATTATAGTGACGATTGTAGTCTGTACGATTCTGCCGACGACGGCGCCGCTGGTCGGTATGCTGATGCTCGGAAATCTGTTCCGCGAGAGCGGCGTGGTGCGCCAGCTCTCGGAGACTGCCTCCAATGCGCTGATGTACATTGTCGTCATTCTGCTCGGGACTTCCGTCGGCGCTTCCACGAGTGCCGAGGCGTTCTTAAACTGGACGACAATCAAGATTGTCATTCTCGGTCTGGTGGCGTTTATGTTCGGCACGATCGCGGGCGTTCTCTTCGGAAAGCTTTTGTGCTGGATTACGAAAGGTAAGATTAATCCTCTGATTGGCTCGGCAGGCGTGTCCGCGGTTCCGATGGCGGCCCGTGTTTCCCAGAAGGTCGGCGCGGAGGAAGATCCGACAAACTTCCTGCTGATGCACGCGATGGGACCGAATGTCGCGGGCGTAATCGGTACGGCAGTCGCGGCCGGTGTATTTATGGCAATCTTTGGGATTTAGATTAGGAGGAGAGAGTGATGTCAGAAGTTGGAAAAAAACCATTAAAAATAACAGAGACGATTCTGCGCGATGCGCATCAGTCCCTGATTGCGACCAGAATGACCACCGAGCAGATGCTGCCGATCGTCGAAAAAATGGATCAGATCGGTTTCCACGCGGTGGAGTGCTGGGGCGGTGCGACATTTGATGCATCGCTGCGCTTTTTAAAGGAAGATCCGTGGGATCGTCTGCGCAGACTTCGCGCAGGCTTTAAGAATACAAAGTTACAGATGCTTTTCCGCGGACAGAATATTTTAGGTTACCGTCCGTACGCGGATGACGTGGTGGAATATTTTGTACAGAAATCCATTTCAAACGGGATTGACATTATCCGTATTTTTGACTGTCTGAACGATCTGCGCAATCTTCAGACCGCGGTAACGGCATGCAACCGGGAAAAGGGGCATGCACAGGTTGCCCTGTCCTATACGCTGGGCGACGCATATACGCTGGAGTACTGGATGGACATGGCGAAAAAGATTGAGGAGATGGGGGCAGATTCCATCTGTATCAAGGATATGGCCGGTCTTCTCGTTCCGCAGGAGGCAGACCGTCTGGTCCGCGCGCTCAAGGAGTCCACAAAGCTTCCGATTGAGCTTCACACGCATTATACGTCTGGCGTCGCGTCGATGACACTGATGAAGGCGGTGGAAGCGGGCTGCGATATCGTGGATACCGCGATGTCCCCGTTTGCGCTCGGCACTTCCCAGCCGGCGACAGAGGTTATGGTGGAGGCTTTTAAGGGCACAGAGTACGATACGGGCCTTGACCAGAATAAGCTGGCAGAAATCGCGGATTATTTCCGCCCGATGCGTGAGCAGGCTCTTGAGAGCGGGCTGATGAACCCGAAGGTGCTCGGTGTAAATATCAAGACACTGCTGTACCAGGTGCCGGGAGGTATGCTCTCGAATCTGATTTCCCAGCTGAAGGAGCAGGGAAAAGAGGATAAATACGAGGAAGTGCTTGCGGAAGTGCCGAGGGTCCGCAAAGACCTGGGTGAGCCGCCGCTTGTAACGCCGTCCTCACAGATCGTCGGTACGCAGGCAGTGTTTAACGTGCTGATGGGCGAGCGCTATAAGGTTGCGACGAAGGAGACGAAGGATGTTCTGCTCGGAAAATACGGGCAGACGGTAAAACCGTTTAATCCGGAAGTCGTCGATAAGGTGCTGGGTGAGGAGAAGAAAAACGCGATTACCTGCCGTCCGGCAGATCTTCTGGAGCCGGAGCTGCACAAGATCGAGGCGGAGATGAAGCAGTGGAAGCAGCAGGACGAGGATGTGCTCTCTTACGCACTGTTCCCGCAGGTAGCCACTGAGTTCTTCAAATACCGCGACGCACAGCAGAAGAAAGTGGATGTCACGATCGCTGATACGAAAAACGGAGCATATCCGGTATAGAAGTCCATGTGATGGGCGCGCTATTCCGGGACCGGCGCATTTTAATGCGCCGGTTTTTATTTTTTACAGGAAAGAGTTAAAAAGACTTTTCATCCTATCAGCAGACCGCGGTTTTACCGGATTACCCCGCAGGCAATTTTCATGCCGGAGCTGCCGGAGGGCTGTGTGGAAAAATCATCGGGCAGCCGGTGGACGACGACAGATCGCCCGATAATGCCCGGAATTTCGATTCGTTTGTCAAAGAACGCGGTCCACGCGTAGCCCTGATTTCCGAGAAGCGGGACGAGATCTCCCGCATGGTACGGATGCTGCTGATCTGACGGATTGTAATGGTTTCCGGTGTTCTCAAAGGGAGGCGTGCAGTTTCCGGTTTCATGGATGTGCATTCCATAAAATGCGGAGGAATCCGGGGCGGAGTCGTCCGGCAGACCAAAAAATTCCGCCATGACGAGTGTTCCGCCGTGAGGTGTGAAGTAGAATTTTACGGAGCCGGAGAGTTCCGGGAAGGACTGATTTCCGGTGACCCAGGCGCTGGCATCCGGCGGACTGCTGATCAGGATGCGGGCAAAGCAGAGTCCGGGAGTTGAATCTTTCATAATAAACGTCTCTTTTTGTTTATATTATGAGTGCGGGGGCCGTGGTGTGCGGGGCTTTATAGTAAATGAAATAGAATCGCCTGCATTTGATGAAAGCGGGTATGGATAAGAATTCCGGGAAAACGGCGGAAAGGCATGTGCCTGTCAGTCTTTGATGTAGTATGCGGGGAGCGGTGAAAAATCAAGTCCTCCGGCCCTGCACAATTCGCTGAATTCACCGTCTCTGCCGTTTTCATCCCATGTAAAATAGAGCTGGTACAACTTTACATAATATTCCAGATCCGCCGCAGCTGACGGGCTGACGTATTTTTCGCTGAGGATTTTTCCGGCTGTCCGGACGGTATTCCGGAAGGTGTCAGGGGTAATCAGGCAGGTATCCGGAAAATGATGCTGCCCCCACCACAGAATGGATAACTGTTCTCCGAAGAAGAGTTCCACAGTCTCCTGGTCGCACGCCTCGTGTGCATACGCGCGCTCCAGAAGACTGTGCGCGGCACAGTGCGTGTCCGGATTCTCCGGATCGTAACAGTTTCCGAAAAGCTGGCACGCCCAGCGCATCTGGGGCATATGATTTTTCGCACATTCCCGGGTGAGATAACGGCGGAGCAGCTCTGAGATCTGAAACGGCAGGTGGCGGCGGGGCAGCTGGTCTCCCGGGTATTTCAGCTCATCTATATATTCCCGGCAGAACCGGCACAGTATGGCATCTGCAGCGCTTTCGGGCACGCTTTCGCGGAAATGACGGGCAAATCCGGATAGATGGCTGTTGGCCTGCTTCTTCAGACCTTTGCCGCGCAGATGCCAGAAGTATTTTATTTCGCTGATAAATTCGCTGTAAGTCATAAAATCCTCCTGCAGGTGAGTCACAAGCGGGGTATGTTCACTGATTATCCGGATTATAACATGAAGTATCTGAAACGTAAACGGGAGAAACAAATTGTCAGGATTTTTTATAAAATCATAATTTCTGGTTGACAAATATCCCCGTTATGTTAAAATAAATCATATTTCACAGCAAAATCGCTCCATATATGCATGCCAGGATACGTGTGGACGTGTCGCTGCGCGTGCAGACGGACAGAATAGTAAGAAAAGTTAAAGACGATGACAGGGAGTATTAAGAGCGGAAGATTTTCAGAGAGCTGCCGGCTGGTGTGAGGCGGTATTCCGAAGTTCCCAACTCGCCCTCAAGTTTTCCGGCTGAAGCAGAAGTGGGTAGGCCGGGACGATAAGTCCGCGTTAAGGACGCAGAGAGCACATGAAGAGTCATGTGAAGCAGAGTGGTACCGCGGGGATTTTCAGATCTTCGTCTCTGGACAGCAGCTGTCCGGAGGCGGAGATTTTTTGTTATTATATCAGGAAACGCCGTTTTTATGTATAACAAAATACTTCCGGGCGATTGTGCCTGCGCGAAGTGTTTCGCGCCAGGGAAATATGGCTGCCGGGCGACCTTTTTTGGGGAATACCGGTTTCAGGAAAGAAGAGGGATCTGCGTCCGCACTGCATCCGCAGACTCTCCATCAGAAAAGCAGTGCAGAAATGAGGGAAAAGATGGCACAACCATACAACCACAAAGTGATTGAGAAGAAATGGCAGGATATCTGGGATGAGGAGCGGGCGTTTGCGGCCACCGATGATTTTACAAAGCCGAAGTATTATGCGCTGGTGGAATTTCCGTATCCGTCGGGTCAGGGGCTTCATGTGGGCCATCCAAGGCCGTACACGGCGCTTGACATTGTCGCGCGCAAGCGCAGAATGCAGGGGTACAATGTTCTCTACCCGATGGGGTGGGATGCGTTCGGGCTTCCGACAGAGAATTACGCGATCAAAAATAAGATCCATCCGAAGATAGTCACGGAGCATAACGTAAAGCGGTTTAAGGAGCAGCTTCGGGCGCTCGGTTATTCGTTTGACTGGGAGCGGGAGATAAATACGACGGATCCGTCCTATTATAAGTGGACGCAGTGGATTTTTCTGAAAATGTTTCACGCGGGGCTTGCTTATAAAAAGGAGATGCCGATCAACTGGTGTACCTCCTGCAGGGTCGGGCTCGCGAACGAGGAGGTGGTGAACGGTGTCTGCGAGCGTTGCGGCTCTCCGGTGGTCCGCAGGGTTAAGAGCGAGTGGATGCTGAAAATCACGGAGTATGCACAGCAGCTGCTTGACGGGCTTATGGATGTTGACTATATCGAGCGCGTCAAAGTATCACAGAAAAACTGGATTGGAAAATCGACGGGGGCGGAGGTCGATTTCCCGATCGCCGGGAAAGATGAGAAGCTGCGCGTCTACACCACGCGGTGCGACACGCTCTTTGGGGCGACTTATATGGTGGTTTCACCCGAACATCCGCTGATCGATAAATATAAGGATGAACTGAGGAACTGGGACGCGATCGCGGCTTACCGGGAGGAGGCGGCGAAGAAGTCCGACTTTGAGCGCGCGGAGCTGGCAAAGGAGAAGACGGGGGTCGTCCTGGACGGGATCAGTGCAGTCAATCCGGTCAACGGCAAAGAAATTCCGGTCTGGATCTCCGACTATGTGCTGATGTCTTACGGGACGGGCGCCATTATGGCGGTTCCGGCACATGATGAGAGGGACTGGGAGTTTGCGAAAAAATTCGGGCTTCCGCTGCTCCAGGTCGTGGCGAAAAACGGGGAGGAAGTCGATATCAGCGAGGCCGCCTTTACCGATGTTGCGACCGGTACCGTGATCAATTCCGGCTTTATCAGCGGTCTTTCGGTGGAGGACGCCAGAGAGAAAATGATCGCGTATCTGGAGGAGAACGGAATCGGCTGCGCAAAGACCAATTTCAAACTCAGGGACTGGGTATTTTCCCGCCAGCGCTACTGGGGCGAGCCGGTGCCGGTTGTCTTCTGTGACAAATGCGGTCCGGTGGCGCTTCCGGAGAGCGAGCTTCCGCTGATGCTTCCTGAGGTGGAGAGCTATATGCCGACGGATAACGGCGAGTCGCCGCTTGCCGCGATGACGGACTGGGTAAATACGACCTGTCCGTGCTGCGGCGGTCCCGCGAAGCGGGAGACGGACACGATGCCGCAGTGGGCGGGTTCCTCCTGGTATTTTTTAAGGTACTGTGATCCGAAAAATGAGAATGCGCTGGCGGATCCGGAGGCCCTCCGCTACTGGATGCCGGTGGACTGGTACAACGGCGGGATGGAACACACGACGCTGCACCTGCTTTATTCCCGGTTCTGGCACAGATTTCTCTATGATGAGAAGGTGGTTCCCTGCCAGGAGCCGTACAAAAAGCGCACGTCGCACGGCATGATTCTCGGGGAAAACGGAGAGAAGATGTCGAAATCCAGGGGGAATGTCGTAAATCCGGACGATATTGTCCGTGAATACGGCGCGGATACGCTGCGCACCTATGAAATGTTTATCGGTGCTTTCGATTTAAGCGCGTCGTGGTCGGAGGATGGCGTCAAGGGATGCCGGCGCTTCCTGGAGCGTATCTGGAAGCTTCAGGATATTCTGACGCAGGAGGATGCGTACTCGAAAGATCTTGAGACGAAAATGCACCAGACGATCAAAAAGGTCAGCAGCGATTATGAGAATCTCAAATACAACACGGCGATCGCCGCGATGATGACACTGTTAAACGATTTTACAAAGAAAAATGCCATCACGCAGGCCGAATACCGGACGCTGCTCGTGCTGTTAAATCCGGTCGCGCCACATATCACCGAGGAGATCTGGCAGAATATCGGTGCACAGGGGAGAGTCTGGCAGCAGACCTGGCCGGAATATGACGAGGCGAAGACGGTGGAGGACACGGTGGAGATCGCGGTGCAGATCAACGGGAAGATCCGGGCGACCCTTGCGATCGGCAGAAATGACGCGAAGGAATCTGTGATCGCGCAGGCGAAAGAAGCGGTCGCGGATAAGCTGACCGGAACGGTTATAAAGGAGATTTACGTGCCGGGAAGGCTTGTGAATCTTGTTCAGAAATAAGTCCGGGGTCTGTGATGCAGATTTTACTCGTGGAAGATGATGTGATGATCGTGGAGACACTGTCGGATTTTCTCAGGCGGGAGGGTTTTTTTGTGACGGCGGTGGACGGACAGGAGGAGGCGCTTTCGTTTGTGGAGGAAAAAGACTGCGATCTGGTACTTCTGGATGTCACACTGCGGGAGGGAAACGGCTACGCCGTCTGCAGGGGGATTCGCGAGCTGAGGGATATTCCCGTGATTTTTCTGACAGCCTCCGCGGATGAATTCAGTGTGGTGACGGGGCTTGACATCGGCGCCGATGATTATATCGGCAAACCGTTCCGCCCGAGGGAGCTTTTGTCGCGGATGAAGAGCGTGCTCCGGCGTTATGGAAAGTCGCAGTCTGTGCTCCGGCTGGGAGATCTCGTCATCGATACGGCGAGGGGGATTGTGGAGAAGGGCGGGGAGGAGCTGTACCTGTCGGCGCTGGAGTACCGCCTGCTTCTCCTGTTCGCCTCCCACCCGGGGAAAGTATTTACCAGAAAACAGCTTCTCGGCGAGATCTGGGACATGGCGGGAGAATTTGTCAATGATAATACACTGACGGTGTATATCAAACGTCTGCGGGAAAAAATCGGAGACGATCCGCAGAATCCCGCGGTGATTAAGACTGTGCGGGGACGCGGATATTTTGTTTCTTAAGCAAAAATATTTCATCCGGATGCGCGTCCCTCTGACGGACAGTGCACAGGGGCGCGTATCCGGTATCGCGGGAGAGACTTTCCGGGAGCCGGGCGGGGCGGGAGGCAATCCGGGGAACCAGGCGGGGTAATCCGGGGAACTAAGCCGGAGGCGATCCCTGCCGGGCGCAGGAAGGAGATGATTGTATGAAAACGGGATACGCATATACCATAACAGAATACCTTCGCAATCCGGAAGTCAGAAAGCAGCTGATATGGATGACGGGTTCCGGCGCCGTCTGTATTTTCTTATGTGCTGCCTTTGTTCCTGTTTCTGTGATTCCTGTGCTTCTGATGTGGGGGAGCATGGGAATTTTTCATTTTTCGGTATCCTGGTCGCGCTACCGGAGGATTGCGCAGACAGCGGGGAGGATCGACCGGATTCTTCACAGGGAAGAAGCGATTCTGATTGAGAAAATGGAGGAGGGAGAACTGTCCATTCTGGAGGATGAAATCAATAAAATGCTGGTGCGCCTCAGGGAGCAGAATCTGGAACTTCAGCGGGAAAAAACGTATTTGTCGGACTCCCTGACCGATCTCTCCCACCAGCTGCGGACGCCGCTCACCTCGATGAATCTTCTGCTATCCATGCTCGGGGAGGAGAATCTTTCCTGCGAAAAACAGTTTGAATACCTGGGGAAACTGAAAAGACTCTCTGGAAGAGTGGAATGGCTGATTGATGTGCTGTTAAAAATCTCCAGACTGGAGGCGGATGCCGTTGTCTTTAAAAAGCAGCCGTGCAGCGTGGCCGCACTGGTGGAGCGGGCGGTCCTGCCGCTCGGAATTCCGATGGAATTAAAGGAGCTGGAATTCTGCGTGGACATTCCGGAAGGGCTTACGGTAAATTGTGATCCGGGGTGGACCGGGGAGGCTGTGGCAAATATTTTAAAAAACTGTGCGGAGCACACGCCGCACGGCGGAAGACTCACGGTTCGCGGTGAACAGAATGCGCTCTACACCGCGCTTGTCATATCTGATAACGGGGAGGGGATTGCGAGGGAGGATCTGCCGCATCTTTTTGAACGATTTTATAAAGGGAAAAACAGCGGGATGGAGAGCGCGGGCATCGGACTGGCGCTGGCGGAGCGGATCGTCTCGCGGCAGAACGGTATGCTGAGGGCGGGAAACGGAAAGAACGGCGGGGCGGAATTTGTGATCAGGCTGTACCGTTCATAGAAGGAAACTGCCCAGCGGCGCCGGAGGCGCGGCGTGAATTCCGGCCGGGGATCAGCCGGGGACGGTGACAGAACTGTCACCGGAAAGTCACTGTAAACTCATCCTGCACTGCTACAATAGAATCATACAACAGACGGGAGGTACAGGATGATTAAAGCAGAACATATCAGCAAAGTATACGGGAAAGGGGCTGGCGCGGTCAGGGCGCTTGACGACGTATCCTTTTCCGTGGAAAAGGGCGAATTTATCGCGGTCACGGGTCCGTCGGGTTCCGGAAAATCGACACTTCTGCATATTCTGGGCGGAGTGGATGTGCCGACGGGCGGAAGAGTGTATGTCAACGGGATTGACGTCTACGCGCAGAAGGAAGAGAAGCTTGCGATTTTCCGCAGGCGCCAGGTCGGACTGATTTACCAGTTTTATAATCTGGTTCCGGTGCTGGATGTCGTGGAGAATATCACGCTGCCGGTTCTGATGGACCGGCGCAGTGTCAATGAAGAGCGCCTTCTGGAGCTCCTTGAGCTTCTTGGGCTTACAGGGCGCGAGAAGCATCTGCCGAACCAGCTTTCAGGCGGCCAGCAGCAGCGTGTCTCCATCGGGAGGGCTCTGATGAATGCCCCGGCCGTCGTTCTCGCGGATGAGCCGACCGGAAATCTCGATTCAAAAAACAGCCGGGAGATCATGGGACTGCTGCGCGCTTCCAACGAGAAATATAAGCAGACCCTGATTGTGATCACACATGATGAGGAGATCGCGCTGCAGGCGAAGCGGCTGATCCGGATTGAGGATGGAAAAATCGTCAGGGATGAGGTGATCCGCTCATGAATATTTTTCATCGTTTTGCAGTCAGAAGCCTTAAGGCGAACCGGTCCCGCACGCTTATCACGGTGATCGGGATTGTGTTATCCGCCGCGATGTTCACGGCGGTGACGACGATAGTCGTCTCGGTCCGGGGGTATGGTATCGCGTATGAGGAAGCCGTGCTGGGGGACTGGCATGTGAAAGTGCAGGGGGTGGATTCAGAGGAACTGTCCGGGCTGCGTGCCGACGGGCGGGTGGAGCGGGTATATGAACTGCAGACCACCGGCTATGCATATCTGGACGGGCTGGAGAATCTCTTTAAACCATATCTGTGTCTTCAGGAGATGAGTGCGGATTTTGCCGCGCATATGCCGGTGTATCTGACGGAGGGGCGTCTGCCGGAAAATGAGTATGAGGTGCTGATTCCGGGCCATGTGCGCGACGGTGGCGTGGAGATTGAAAATGGCGCCCGGCTGGAGCTCGCTGCCGGATATCGCAGGGGGGAGGACGGGGAAGCCCTGTGGCAGAATACGCCGCTCTGCCATGAGGAGAAAACGGGGGAAAACCCGGATGAAGATCTGATCGTGAAAGAGCGTCTTGAGGAACAGGAGGTCAGAACATATACGGTGGTCGGTTTTTACGACAGGCCGGAGTTTGAGGATTATACGTCGCCCGGGTATACCGTGCTCTCACTGACTTCCGGGGAGGTCCGGTCGGACTACTATGACGCATATGTTGTGATGAAGCATCCGAAGGATGCGACCGGCTTCCGGGAAGAAATCGCAAAGGAGGGACGTTTTCAGTCGTCATGTAACAACATGCTGCTGCGGTTTTACGGTTATTCGTCGCAGTCCGGCTTTCTTCTGCTGCTCTACGGGATGGGCGGTATCCTGATTTTTATTATTATTCTGGGTTCCGTGGCGCTGATATACAATGCATTTGCGATCTCCGTGAGCGAGCGCACGAAACAGTTCGGCCTGCTCTCGTCCATCGGTGCGACCAGAAAACAGATGAAACAGACCGTTTGCCACGAGGCGTTTGTGCTCTGCCTTGCAGGGATTCCGGCGGGTGTTCTCGCGGGCCTTGCCGGGATCGGTATTACATTATCCGCGCTTGCGGGTACTTTTGAATATCTGATCGGGAGCGGTCCGGAAGTGAAAATGAAGATGATTGTCTCACTGCCGGCGCTGGCGCTGGCGGCCGGAATCTGTATGACAACGGTTTTGTTTTCCGCGTATCTGCCCATGCGGCGTGCCCTTAAACTGTCCGCGATCGACGCCCTCCGGCAGAAGGACGATATCCGGCTGACAAAGGGCAGGCTGCGGATCCCGGGCTGGGTATACCGGCGTTTCGGGCTGGAGGGCATGGTTGCATTCCGGACCTTTCAGCGGAACCGGAAGCGTTATCGTGCGACGATTCTGTCGCTGGCCATGAGTATTCTGCTGTTTGTGTCGGTCGGAAGTTATTCCGAATATCTGTTTGGCAGTTTTCGTCTCGCCGCGAAGATGCGCGACTATGATATTGAAGTCTCTCTCTATGCGGATACGTACGATAAAATCACAGAACTTTCGGAAATGACACAGAGTGCAGGGGGGACGGAATACCTGCACGGGATCATCTACAATTATGTGATGCTGGCGCTGCCTCCTGAGATGCTGACGGAAGAGGCGGCTGCGTTCTACGGGGAAAGGGACGGTGTGGCATATGCATCCGCGGTCGTCTGCTTTCCGGAGGATGCGGATTTTGAGAAAATAGCGGCAGAATGCGGCGTGTCCCAGGACAGCTTCCGGGATCCGGATCATCCGGAGGCCCTCCTGTTTAACAACATTCTGGAATGGATGGACGGGGAGGAGACAGAGATCGCCGTCTGCCAGTCATCCCCGCAGACCGTGAGCTGTATCAGTGGCCGGGAGGATGAGGAGGAGAGGAAAACGGAGCTTGCGATCGGGGCCGTGGTGGAAAATGAGGTTTCCGGTGATGCACAGCCTGTGGGCGGCAGCTTTCATTTTCCGGGCGGCAGAAATATGATCAGACTGCTGTATCCGGCATCCGTGACGGAGACGGTGATGGAACTTTTCCGCGAAAACAATCATACTGCCGTCGGATACCGGCTGGAACAGCGTTTCCGCGCACAGGATCACGCGCAGGCCGCAGGGCGGATGAGGGAACTCCTCAGAGATGAGGAAAACAGCTACAGCATCTATGATGTCGCGGCGGAAGAGAAGAACAGGCGTGATATCTACATTATGGTAAATGTGTTTTGTTTCGGGTTTATAGCGCTGATATCCCTGATTGCGGCTGCGAATATCTTTAACACCATCTCCACCGGCATGAATCTGCGCAGACGGGAATTTGCCATGTTAAAATCGCTTGGCATGACGCAGAAAGAGTTTGTGCGGATGCTGAATCTGGAATGCCTGATTTACGGAACCCGCGGTCTGGTGCTGGGCTTTCTGTCGGCCGTTCCCTGCACGGCGGCGATGTATTATTTCAGCCATAACGCTTCGATGAAAGGGTTTTACCTGGCGTGGCCATACTTTGTGATCGCAGCCGGGTGCGTGTTTCTGGTAGTGTATCTGTCAATGTGGTACGGACAGAAAAGGGCGCAGAGCAATAATCTGATCGGAGTGCTGAGAGGAGACGGTGAGGAGGAACCGCGGGGATAAGCAGCGGGATTTTTACGGGGAGAAAAAGGGATTTGAAAAGGGGAACGGGCTGTTATATAATGAGAGATATCATAAAATAACAGGGGGAGAGTGTTATGCAGATGAGACAAAGGACCTACAGTGGCGCCAGGGATGCCGGGGTGACGGAACGCGAGAGCAGGAACCGGAAGCTTGCGCGGGAGGCTGCGGCGGAGGGGATGGTTCTCCTGAAAAATGAGGGGATCCTGCCGCTTGGCAAAGGACAGAAAGCGGCGCTTTACGGAAACGGCGCCGTGCATCTGGTCAAGGGAGGTACCGGTTCCGGCGATGTGAACGAGCGGGAGGTCGTGACGATTGAGCAGGGGCTTCTGGATGCCGGAGTGGTACTGGTGAACAGGGAAGCGCTGCTGCGGGCCGTGGAGGAGTATACGGCGGAAAAGTGTGCGTGGAGGGACCGGGTTCTCGATAAAATGGGAAAAGGAAAGACCGGAAGCGACATGGGTTTTTTTGGAGTGCTCGCGGAAAATCCTTTCCGGGAACCGGAATGCAATGCGATAGATCCGGAAGCGGTGACAGCTGCGGATGTGGTGATTTATGTGATCAGCCGTGTGGCCGGTGAGGGAAGGGACCGTTTCTGTGAGGCGGGAGATTATTATCTCAGTGAAAAGGAGGAGAGTGAGCTCTCGGAGCTGGCGCGATACTCTGAAAATATCGTGGTGCTGATCAACGCCGGAGGGCAGATAGATCTCACTGCGATTCTGGCGAACCGCAGTGTAAAAGGTCTGGTCAGTATCTCACAGGCAGGGATGGAGACGGGAAATGCGGTGGCGGATGTGCTGACCGGCGCGGTGACACCTTCGGGAAAGCTGACCGGTACATGGACCAGGCGGTATGAGGATTTTCCGTCTTCCGCCACGTTCAGCCATAATAACGGCGATGTGGAATCCGAGCGGTATGAGGAAGGCATCTATGTGGGCTACCGCTATTTTGACAGTTTTGGCGTGGAAGTGCAGTATCCGTTCGGATATGGTCTTTCCTATACGCAGTTTGAAGTCACATGCGGTGCGGTGTCGTGTGACGGGAGTTCTGTCTGCGTACCGGTCACGGTGACCAATACCGGGGCGGACTATGCGGGCAAAGAGGTGGTGCAGGTTTACGCCGCCCCGCCGCAGTCAGGTATGAAAAAAGAGTTCAGGCGCCTGACCGGATTTGCGAAGACAAAGCTTCTCGCTCCCGGGGAGAGTCAGAATATGACGATCACGTTTCCGACGAAGTCCATGGCGTCTTATCAGGAGAGCACCTCGTCGTGGATTGTGGAAAAAGGGGAGTATGCTATCCTGGTGGGAAATTCCTCCGCATCTGCCGGGGTGGCCGGTGTGCTCCGGGTGGAAGCGGACGCGGTGATCGCGCGGGTTTCCCCTGTCTGCCCGCTCAGGCAGGAGCTTGCGGAGCTGACCCGCCCGGATGATGTCATTGAAAGACTGACGGAGGAGTGCCCATACAGTATAATAAAGACAAATCGGAGAACCCCCGTAAAATCAAGGGATT
>CAMSQM010000018.1 GCA_947062675.1 uncultured Roseburia sp. | reverse complement strand
TGTCGCTGATCTGATCCATCACATAGAGGGTGTCGCCGCCGTCGGTGTAGACCGGGTCGTAAAGGCTCACGGGACTCTGGATGGCGTCGAGAGCGAAGACGATCTCCTCTTTTGTCAGACCGGTCTCCTTTGCAACATCCTCAATGGTGGGCTCTTTTGAGGAGGTTTTTGAGAGAAGTTCTCTGGTATGGATTGCCTTGTAGGCGGTGTCGCGCAGGGAGCGGCTGACGCGGATGGAGTTGTTGTCGCGCAGATAGCGGCGGATTTCCCCGATGATCATCGGGACAGCGTAAGTGGAAAATTTTACACCCATGGAGGGGTCAAAATTGTCAATGGATTTGATCAGGCCGATGCAGCCGATCTGAAAAAGGTCGTCCACATTTTCATGGTTGCCGGAAAAGCGCTTGATAACGCTTAAGACAAGGCGGAGATTTCCCTTGATATAGGTTTCCCTGGCTTTCTGGTCCCCCTGTCTGATGCGTGTAAAGAGAGCTTCTTTTTCCTCGTCTTTGAGGATGGGAAGCCGGGCGGTATTGACGCCGCAGATTTCTACTTTATATGAAGCCATGTTATAATCCTCCGGTATCCTGAACATTGTTTTCATTTAAGAGGATGCTTCATTTGAAGGATTTTTATACAGAAAACAGAAGGTTGCGGTAAGAATAAAAGTTTGGATGAGTGGAGTTGGGACAATGAAGGATATTATTGACGAAAGAAACGAAAAAGAACAGCTGAGAAAAAGTATCATCAAATTCTGGAATGTAAAGTATGTCCCCGTGTCTGCGGTGCGGCAGACGGAAGAGGCCGCGAAAGAGCAGGAGAGCGGCGTGCCGGAGGGGCGGGAGAGCGCTGGCGCGCGGCAGAGGGATGCAGAGAAGGCGGCCGCGGAGAATGCGTGTGAGAGCGGGGCGCAGCAGGGTGCGGCGGGACAAGGGAGGGACCGGCTGTTTAACGCGGCGACCGGGTCTTATTCCGGTACCTACGGTCAGGGAGAGGTCAGCGAGGTCACGAGAGGACAGATTGATCAGATTCTGCGCGAGAAGAAGGATGTTATCCGCGAGCTTGTGGAGAGTGCGGGAAATATCTGATTTTTATTGCCACAAAAGAGCGGAATACATATAATAGAATAAAAGAATCTGGAGGCGTTTATGTCAGAGATTACTCTGCGTAAATACCACGGGCTGGGAAATGACTATCTGGTGTACGACCCGGTGCGGAATGAAACACTTCTCACAGAACGGCAGGTTGAGAAGCTGTGCAGACGCAATATCGGGGTCGGGGCAGACGGGATTTTGTACGGCCCTTTTTTTGACGAAGAATCCGGTGATGAGGGCATCAGAGTGCGTATCTTTAACCCTGACGGAAGCGAGGCGGAAAAGAGCGGTAACGGGATCCGTATTTTTTCCAGGTACTTAAAGGATACGGGATATGTGAAGGGGAACTCCTGCGTGCTGGTGACGAAGGCGGGAAGAACCGGGGTTACATTTCTGGACGGGGAAGGCGGGCGGATGCGTGTCGATATGGGTTACGCGAAGTTCACGTCAAAGGAGATTCCGGCGGTTGGGTTCGGGGAGGAAATTGTGAATGAAGCTATTTTTTTCTGCGACAATTTTTATAACGCGACCTGCGTCTCGATGGGCAATCCGAACTGTGTGCTGATGCTCGAGGAAGCCGACCGCAATAAGGCGCTACAGCTCGGCCCTTATGTGGAGAATTCAAGGTACTTTCCGAACCGCATAAATATGCAGCTCTGTCAGGTGCTGGATGAACAGAATATCCGGATCGAGATCTATGAGAGGGGCGCCGGGTATACGTATGCTTCCGGAACCGGCGCCTGCGCTGCAGCTGCGGCGTCCCACAGGCTCGGGCTGACGGGAGATCATGTGACCGTGCACATGCAGGGAGGAGAATTGCTGGTGGAATTCGGGGAGGACGGCCGGATTTTTATGACGGGTCCGGTTGTGTATGTCGGGAAGATTACGCTGGCGGAGAATTTTTTCTCGTAGTGTGAGCGGAAAGATCTGCGAAAGCGGGGGTTTGTGTGCAGCTTGACATTTTCCTCTTTTCCGGTATAATCAGATTCCGGGGCGCCGAAGGGCGTCCCGCCAGACGGGCATCCCGCAATACGGTGAGTTCGTGACCTTCCTCACCTAAAACAAAACTAAAGGAGAACAGAATATGAGAAACAGAAATGTATCAATGATCGTCAGGGCTGCCGTGATCGCAGCCGTCTATGTCGTGCTGACCTGCTTTGTCAGCGCATTCAGCCTCGCCTCAGGCGCGATTCAGATCCGCATCTCAGAGGCACTTACCATTCTGCCATATTTTACGCCGGCGGCTGTTCCGGGGCTTTTTGCAGGCTGTCTGATGGCAAATCTGCTGACGGGCGCGCCTGTTTATGATGTGGTATTCGGGAGCTTTGCGACTCTGCTCGGGGCAGTCGGGACTTATCTGCTGCGCAGACATAAGTTTTTGTGCACACTGCCGCCGGTTATCTCGAATATGGTGATTATTCCGCTCGTTCTGCGGTATGGTTATGGCCTGGTGATGGAGTACGGCGGGAGAGACTGGTCCGTTCCGTTTTATATGCTGACGGTGGGGATCGGGGAAGTGCTCTGCTGCTGCGTTATGGGAACGGTGCTTTTAAATGCGCTGGCGAAAGTCAGGAGCGTGGTTTTTCAGGAGGAGAGCGCGGACCGGTATCCGGAGCCCGCGGGTGGTTTTCCGGTGGGGGAAAAAGCCGGGAAACAGGGCCGTTCCTGAACAGAAGGACAATACTGGGATGAAAAAAGAAGATTTGCAATATTTCTGTGAAAATATGACAGGAAACGGATTGTTTTCCATGTTATACTGACTATAACAGACAAAAATGTATAGCTTCCGGGCGGATATTTTTGCAGAAAGCACAAAGAATTTTCGGAAGGCACAGAAAAATCTGCAACTCCTGCAAAAAAACAAAAAATTTTTCAGGAACAGCAAAAAAATTTTTCAGCAATTGCAAAATTGGCGGAATCTTCCCGGACAGCGTCCATCTGCAACAGGAAAAGGAGAAATCATATGGGAGAAACGGATATCAGATGTTCCAATCAGGAATGGCTTGACGGGGTGTATGAGAAGCTGCTTGTGAAGATGCACGCGGAGTGTGAGAGGGTCGGGACGATGATTCCCTACAGTCCGCGCGAGGGCCGGTATCATGATCTGGACGGCATGGGAGGGATTCACAACTGGACAAACGGTTTCTGGCCGGGCATGCTCTGGCAGATGTATGAGGCGACCGGTGAGGAAGCGTACCGCAGGGCCGCGGAGGGCGTGGAAGAGCGCATGGATGAGATTCTGGAGGGGCTTGAGGGCGTGGATCACGATGCGGGCTTTCTGTTTCTGCTCTCCGCAGTGGCGGATTACCGGAAAACAGGAAATGAGAAGTCCCGCCAGCGCGGGATTTACGCCGCCAACCTGCTGGCAGGACGTTTTAACCCTGTGGGGAATTTTATCCGCGCGTGGGGCGACGGCATGACCGCTTTCTTTGGAAAGGGCGACGTGAGCGGCTGGATGATTGTGGATTGTATGATGAATATCCCGCTGCTGTACTGGGCCAGCCGCGAGACAAAAGATCCGCGTTTTGCACAGATTGCCCTGCGCCACGCGAAGACGGCGCAGCAGTATGTCGTGCGTGAGGACGGAAGCTGCAATCATATTGTAGGCTTTAATTCCCAGACAGGAGAATTTGTGGATAACCCGGGCGGACAGGGCTATGAGAAGGGCTCGTCCTGGAGCCGCGGACAGTCGTGGGCGGTGTTCGGTTTTGCGTTAAGCTACCGCCATACGGGGGATGTCTCTTTCTTAAACACGGCAAAGCAGTGCGCTCATTACTGTATTTCCAATATGGCCGTCAATGACTGGCTGCCGGTTGTCGATTACCGCGCGCCCGAAGAACCGTTAAAATATGATTCGACGGCTGGAATGATCACGGCCTGCGGTCTCCTGGAGCTGGCGGAGCATGTCGGGGAGCACGAGAAGAGATTCTATACGGAGGCGGCGTTTAAGATTCTGCGCGCCTGCGACGCGAAATTCAGCAACTGGAATCCGGAGGAGGACTCCATTGTGGACGGTGGAACGTATTTTTACCATGATCCGTCAGGGGAAAACACGGAAGTTCCGATTATCTATGCAGATTATTATCTGATTGAGGCGGTGCTCCGTCTGAAAGGAAAAGCGCTGTTTACCTGGTAGGGCGGGCAGACAAAACCAGCGGAAAAGAGAAGGAGGGATTGCTATGGCAGAACTGGGAATTACCGTGCTTGGCGGAGCCGGGGAGGAGAAGTGCCGGGTGTGCGGTGAAGACAGGATTCTGATGGTCTGCGAGGGGGAGTATGAACCCGGGGACCGGATTGTGTTTGAAACGGATGAGACGGATACCTTTTACGTTATCCGGGTGGACAGCTCCATGGACGAGGCGTATGTGTACCTGAAGGAGCGGAAGGTGGAGTATGTGATTCCGTTTGCGGAAAAGAAGATTTCCTATAATCCCGCCTGTTTCACCGGCGGCCGCCACTATATCACTATGCGCAGGGCGGAGAAAGCGGAGAGCGGAAATTACCGCAATCTGGCATATAATGTGATGGATCAGGAGAAGGATACGGGCTGCTATCCGCACGTTCACGCGAATGCAAACACGCGCGGGGAGGCTCTGTTTGCGGTGCGCAACGCGATTGACGGCGTACTGGCAAATGAGTCCCACTGGCCATGGCCTTACCAGTCGTGGGGGATTAACCGGCAGGATGACGCGGAGCTCACGCTTGAGTTCGGCAGGCCGGTTGATATGGAAAAACTCGTGCTGTGCACCAGGGCGGATTTTCCGCACGATAACTGGTGGGTGCAGGCGACGGTCACGTTTTCCGACGGGAGCCGCGAGGTGGTGCACATGGAAAAAAGTGCCAGGCCGCATGTGTTTGAGATTGAGCGGAAGGGAATAACGTGGCTGAAGCTGGGAGAACTGATCAAAGCCGACGACCCGTCGCCGTTTCCGGCGCTGACACAGATCGAAGTGTACGGGAGAAATTCCGGCTGACGCAGATTACAATCACCCGGTCCCGGCATCCCCTGTCTTCTGACGGGGGATGCCGGCAGGCCGGGTGGTTACTTTGTGTATGGCGTCAATTCGAAAAAAAGTATAAAATCAGTTGACAAGGACCTCCGTTGTGCTATGATATAGGGGAATTAAAAGAATCTTTGTATTTGCGGGAGACCGCATCTTTTTTTCACAATCAATCAGCACTCGTTGCTTTTGAGTGCTGACAGACAGGAGGGGTGTGAATGCTGGTAATACCGATTTATGATATGATACTTCTGCCCGATATTACTTTCTATTTTAAGAAAGAATTTTTTGAGGGTATGAATCCGGACGATATCGCACAGGGCAGGGAGATTGTGTTCCTGATGCAGAAGAGAGAGAAGGCCAGGGCAGAGCTGACAGCCGGTGATTTTTATCCGGTCGGTGTTGCCGGTCAGGTGGAGAAGCCGGATGATGAGGGCAATATCAGTATCCGCGTGAAGGAACGCGTCGCGGTTTCGGAGATTGAGGTGACGGAGGATACGATCTCTGCCTCGGTGGAGGTTCTCCCGGAAGATGCGGATCTTCCTGAGGAAGAGGAACGTGAGAGGTTTGAGCGGATGAAGAACAGTCTGCTCGCTTTTGCGCAGAATTTCCAGTGGGGACTCTGGGCGCGCGGGTATATTCTGCACTGGAAAAATATGGCGGAGATGGTCTGCGCCCTGTCCGCATACTTAAACCTCACGGATGAGGAGCGGTATGAGATTGTCCGGACGGACTCCCGCGCCGCGCGGGCAGAGCACATGGAGCGTGCAATCTATGAGTTTGTCGAGCAGTCCCTGGTGCGCCAGGAGGCGGAGAATGCACAGAAGGCTTCACACGAGCAGGTATACCGCGAAGATGCCATCCGCAGGCAGATTGACTTCCTGCAGAACAAGCTCGATGAGATGCATCCGGAGAATGTCTCGGATATCCGGCGCTTCGAGACGAAGATTCGGGATGCGGGGATGAATGAGACGGCGCGAAAAGAGGCGGAAAAGATATTAAACCGCATGAAGCAGGAGGGCAAAGATGGCCATGAGTACGGCATTCTCTACGATTATCTCGACTTTGTGACAGGTCTTTCCTGGAAAAAAGAGGAAGTGCCGGAGGTGGATTTAAAAAAGGCGGAAAAGATTCTCGACGAGGATCACTACGGGCTTGCAAAGGTTAAAAAGAGGATCGTCGAGCAGATGGCGGTGATGGCGCTTTGCGGACGGCAGTCCGGTTCCATACTGCTGTTTGTCGGCGCGCCGGGAACCGGCAAGACCAGTATCGGAAGAAGTATCGCCAGAGCGCTCGGGCGCAGATATGTGAGGGTCAGTCTGGGCGGGGTTCGCGACGAAGCCGAGATCCGCGGTCACCGGCGGACGTATGTCGGGGCGATGCCGGGGCGTATCATGGAAGGAATGAAGCAGAGCGGCGCATCCAACCCGGTTATGGTGCTCGACGAGGTTGATAAGCTCTCAAAGGATTACAGCGGGGATCCGGCGAGCGCACTGCTCGAGGTGCTCGACCCGGAGCAGAACCATTCCTTTACGGACCACTATATGAATGTGCCCTACGATCTGTCCGACGTCCTGTTTGTGTGTACGGCCAACAGTACGGATACGATTCCGGAGCCGCTGTTAAACCGCATGGAGGTGATTCAGTTTCCGGGCTATACGGCGCTGGAGAAGTTTCAGATTGCGAGACGCCACCTGCTGCCGGAGGCAATGAAGAAAATGGGGATTAAGGCCTCTAATTTAAAGATCACGGATGAGGCGCTCACGGCCGTGATCCGTGACTATACCATGGAATCCGGCGTCCGCGGCCTGAAAAAGCGGATGGATACGCTGTGCCGCTATGCGGCGGTGAAGCTGGTAAAAGGCGAGAAAAAGCACCTGACCGTGAGCCCGAAAAAGCTTCCGAAGTATCTCGACCGCAAGCCGATCCGCCATGAGGGCATCCTGGAGGAGAAGAAGCCGGGTGTCGTCACAGGGCTTGCATGGACGCAGGGGGGCGGCGACATTCTTTTTATCGAGACCATGCAGAATGAGGGCAGCGGAAAAACGCAGATCACCGGCCAGCTTGGCGATGTGATGAAGGAATCGGCCCAGATCGCAGTAAGCCTGGTGCGCGGACTGTATCCTAAAGAGACGGCGGACTGGGAGGATTACGATCTGCACATCCATGTCCCGTCGGGGGCGGTGCCAAAAGACGGCCCGTCCGCCGGCATCACACTGACGACAGCGCTTGCTTCCCTTGTGACGAAAAAAGCGGTGAGTCCGGCCTGCGCCATGACGGGGGAAGTGTCGCTGCGCGGGACGGTGATGCCGATCGGCGGGCTGCCGGAAAAACTGATGGCGGCTGAGCGGGCCGGGATATCGCGTGTATTTATCCCGGAGGAAAATATGGATGATCTGGACGATGTGGCGGAGGAGATAAAGTCGAAGCTCAGAATCATTCCGGTGAAAAAAGTGACGGATGTGCTCGACCGGGTGCTGGGACCGGCGGGAGAAACACAGGTGAGGGGCTGATCCTTAGAATCATGCATTCGGGTGAAAAAAGTGCCGGAGCTGCCTGACCGGGTGCCGGGGCGGCGGGAGAAACACAGGTGAGGGGCTGAACCGTGCGATGTGGCGGAGGAGATTAATGAGAAAATGGCTGCTGCGGGCCGTATGGTCCGGCGGCGGCCGGAAACGGGGATGGGATGAGAGAGATACTGGTTGTAGTGGATATGCAGAACGATTTTGTGGACGGTGCGCTTGGAACGCGGGAGGCACAGGAGATTGTCGCCGCGGTGGCGGCGCAGATCCGGAACTATCCGGCACAGAACATTTTTGCCACGCGGGATACGCACGGGCCGGATTACCGCAGCACCCAGGAGGGGCGGAAGCTTCCGGTTGTGCACTGCATCAGGGGAACGGCGGGCTGGGAGATCAGCCCCATGATCAGGGAGGCCCTTGGTGAGGCGGAGATTATCGACAAGCCGGGGTTCGGCTCGCTGCTTCTCGCGGAAAAGCTGTCCGCGATCGCGAAGGATGAGCCGGTCGGGATCACGCTTGTTGGACTGTGTACGGATATCTGTGTGGTGTCCAATGCTCTTTTGCTGAAAGCGTACCTGCCGGAAGCGCCGGTGCGGGTTCTGGCGTCCTGCTGTGCCGGTGTGACGCCGGAGAGTCACAGGGCGGCGCTTGACACAATGAGGATGTGCCAGATAGAGGTGCTGGAGTAAGAGACAGCGGCTGCTTTTTTATGTTTTCAAAGAAATACACCGAATCCCCTTGCAAACGTCTGGGCGTTTCATATATAATAGCTGAGATAGTTAATTTATTAACGATGAGAAAAGAGCGAGGTAAACACGATGTATGCTGATGAAAATGTGATTAAAATCAAACATGATGTGCTCTACGAAGTCGCAAAGCTGGCTTTTGCCGGGGAACTGGATGCCAGAAGAGATCACATCGCGCTGGAACTGATCCCGGGCCCGACGCCGCAGTTTCGTTGTTGTATCTACAAAGAAAGAGAAATTATCCGGCAGAGAGTGCGTCTGGCGGAGGGGAAGGCGCCGGGCGCCGTTGATGATGGAAACATCATTCAGGTTATCAGCTCTGCCTGCGAGGACTGCCCGATTTCCAGCTATACGGTCACGGAAAACTGTCAGAACTGTATCGGAAAGGCATGTATCAACGCGTGCAAATTCGGTGCGATCGAGACGGGAAGGGAGCGCTCTCATATTGACGCCTCCAAGTGTAAAGAGTGTGGAAAATGCGCGCAGGCCTGCCCCTACAATGCGATCGCGCATCTGAAGAGACCATGCAAATTCAGCTGTCCGGTGAATGCAATTACATACGATGAGCACGGGATATCGATCATCGACAAAGATAAATGTATCCGCTGCGGAAAGTGTATCCACAGCTGCCCGTTCGGGGCGATCGGCACGAAAACATGGATTGTGGACGTCGTGGAGGCGTTAAAATCCGGAAGAAAAGTGTACGCCATGGCGGCGCCCGCGACGGAGGGACAGTTTGGCCCGGATATCACAATGGCGAGCTGGAGAAAGGCCATGAAGGAAGTGGGCTTTGACGACTTTTATGATGTCGGCCTCGGCGGTGATATGACCTCGGCTTATGAGGCGGAAGAGTGGGCGGAAGCTTATCAGGAAGGAAAGAAGAAAGTGACTTCCTGCTGTCCGGCGTTTGTCAATATGGTGCGCATGCACTATCCTGAGCTGGCGGACTGTGTGTCCACCACGGTATCCCCGATGTGCGCGGTATCCCGTCTGATCAAAGCGAAGGAGCCGGATGCCGTGACTGTGTTTATCGGGCCGTGCATGGCAAAGAAGTCCGAGGTTGCCGATCAGAAGATTCCGGGCAACGCGGATTACGTCCTGACCTACAGTGAGATCCGCGCCATTATGAAGGCGAGGAACGTGGCGCTCGAGCCCTGTGCAAATGACGATCAGATTGCGTCGGTGTACGGCAAGCGCTTTGCAAATTCCGGCGGAGTGACTGCGGCTGTGCTTCAGAGCTTAAAGGAATCCGGACATGAGATCGATGCGAAGATCTGCCGGGCAAACGGGGCGGCGGACTGTAAGAAAGCGCTTCTCCTCCTAAAGGCGGCGAGACTGCCCGAAGATTTTGTCGAGGGAATGATCTGCGACGGCGGCTGCGTCGGCGGACCGAGCTCTTTTAACGATCAGCTCTCATCCAGAAAGAACCGTGACGCGCTGATCGCGCAGGCGGATGCGCGCGGAATTCACGAAAACCTTGGAAATTATGATATGAATAGTTTCTCAATGCACCGCGAATAGTTAATACAGAAAGTGAAAGACAGTTCCCGTATCTGTGGGGAAGACAGATACGGGGACTGTTTTTATCGTTGAATTGAAAAATATTGTGGCATGTGATATGATTTCTTTAATTTTATATACTGTTTATGGAGCTGAATGAAAGGTTTTGCCGGTATATAATACAGCGCAGAAATGAGGAGTGTATGGAGAAGAGAAAAATTGAATTGGAGGATGTTCTGCAGAAGGCTGAATCGGAATTTGCCGGTCTGGAATACGAGCCTGAGTCCGTGGATTCAAATGATGAAGGTGATACGGGTGAAGTACCTTTTAACGCAGATAAAATAAGAATTGATCAGCAGATGTTGTCTCTGAAATATATTATGGAGCTGATAGATGCAGGGTTGATGGAACTGAATCCCGGATATGAGAGAAACAGAGTATGGAAGGATAAAAAGAAAAAATCGCTGCTGATTGAATCACTGATGCTCAGAATTCCAATTCCGGCTTTTTATTTTTATGAAAATGAGGATACAAGATTTCAGGTTATCGATGGTCAGCAGAGACTGGCGACAATACATGAGTTTGTGAATAATCAATTTCGACTGACAGGACTTGAATATCTGAGAGATACATGTGACAGGAAGTTCTTTAAAGATATTGATCTCAGATACCAGCAGAGAATCTATCGGACACAGATAGCCGTAAACATTCTGGATGCGCGTTCACCCAAAGAGGTGATTTATGATATTTTCAGGCGCATAAATACCGGTGGGATGAAACTGAATCCACAGGAGATGCGAAATGCTGTTTGTAAACCATCTGTCAGGGAGTTTTTAAAGAAAAGTACGGAAAACAGTAATTTCTTAATGGCAACCCGGAGACTGGTAAGGGATGAACGCATGGATGCCCAGGAACTGGTACTAAGATTCTATGCGTTCAGCCGGCTGTATGATTATGAAGAAAATAAACTTGTGAATGAGTACAGCAGTGTTGCAATGATGCTGGATGATGCAGTAGAAAAACTGCGTTTGCTGGATAAACAGGAGCTTACAGAACTTTACTGGAAGTTTGACGAGGCAATGAGGCGTTGCCATAACGCATTTGGAGCATTTTGTTTTGCTAAAATCAGAATACGGGACGATGAAATACAATTATCTTCAAGAGACTATATAAATAAATCACTGTTTACTTCGTTTTCGGTCATTATTATGGAACACAGATACGACAGCCTGGATTTGCGAAAATACAGGGAACATATTCTCCGTGTGCTTGCAAAAACCCTGGAAAACCCGGAATATGTCAATGCGATAACAGCCGCAACAGGAGATAAAAGCAAGGTTAGATGTAATTTTTATTATTCGCGCAGCGTGCTGGAAGAGGGGGTGAGTGGATGATTCAACGGATAGAACTGGAGAACTTCAAATGTCACAGAATGTTCAGGGAAGATTTAAATAATATTACAATTCTGACGGGAGGAAATGCGGCAGGAAAGTCAAGCGTTATCCAGGCGATTCTCCTTGCTGTCAGAAGTTATCAGGAGCTTGACAGAAAATGTGTAAAGACCAGTAATGTTGGCGGTGTGAATCTTGGTTTGCCGGCAAACATTATATCAGAAAATTTTGAAGGGCAGGAGATGAAGATTTGCCTTCGTATGTCGGATTGCGGGTCAGATGTATATAATGTTGTTTACAGACTGGATGATCTTGATGAAACATCTTTTAAATTGTGCAATTATGATGAGATGCTGCTGGCTCTGGAAGCACATGAGTCGATTCTCAGGGGGGATATTTATTATCTGAATGCGGAGCGTCTTGGTCCCCGAATCGTATATGATATGAATAATGACAGGAGCGATTATGTAGGAGTATACGGTGAATATACCGGATATGTCATACATGAGACAGATAAAAGACAGCGCTTAAATCCGGACTTTTCATTGCCGGAAATGTTGAAAATATCGGCTATATCGAGATTTTCTGCGAACTGTGAAGAGTGGCTTCAAATGATCATTCCGGGTACATCACTGCAATGTGTGGTTGATACAGAAAAAAATATGTCAGTATTGAAGTTTCAGAATGACGGAGACTATTATCTGCCTCCGGCGACAGGGTTTGGGATTTCATATGTGCTCCCCATTATCGTACAGGCACTGCTGGCTGGTATGAAAGAGAATGCGGTTTTGCTCGTGGAAAACCCTGAGGCGCATCTGCACCCTTACAGCCAGTCTGCTATAGGGAAATTTCTGGCATATGTTGCAGCCTGTGGAGTTCAGATTATTGTGGAAACACATAGCGAACATGTGATTGATGGATGCCGGCTGCAGCTGGCATGCCTGAAAAAATGTAACCTGATGAAAACAATTTTCTTTAGCAAAAATTATCAGGAAAGTGTTTACAGGAATATTGCGACACTGGAGAATGGAGAACTGGAGAACTGGCCGGAAGGTTTTTTTGATCAGAAAAGGATGGATTTACGGAAATTACTGGAGATGAGAAAATGTGCAGAGTAAAGTTCTATTTATTGCCGTCGGTCTGCTACCGTAATATTACGGTTGATGGTCTGCTGATATTTGAAAATAATCTGACAGCGATAAAGAAAAAAGATCTCTTCTTTGTGCCACATGAGTTTTATGATCAGAAAGATAATCAGGATGTAACGGCACTTGAATATCTGTATGATCAGGAGCAGAGTGACGCGAGTGCATATCTGCTGGATATTATTTCGAAAGAACCCTCTGCAGGAGAAAAATATGAAGTAATTGCCGGACAGGAAAACATAGGATATCTTGCTTTCGCCGGAGAGGTTCCGGAAGCGGAAAAAGAAAAGATCTGCGTTTATGATTCGGGAAAGGATATCGTAAAAGTGAAGCGTTTTTATATCATACAGACGGTATCTTACAATGAATACCTTTTAAGGATAAAAGATTGTTTTCCGGAGCTTGTATTTCATGAGAATGCGTTCCATTCAATTGAAAAACTCGGGAGATTTTCGGATGTGAAAAATGAACTTCACAGACATCTGGTTGTTCTGTGTGATCATGCCAGACGGATTTATTTTGAGTGCGGGAGAAGAGAGGAGGAGACCTTTTCTTCTTTAAAAGCAGGTTATGGGATTTACTGTTCAGGCAAGGGATCAAATGAGAAAGAATTTAAAATCAGCTATCATGGGGTAAAACTTACCTGTAATCCTCATACAAAGTTGTTTACAGAATATAGTAATCAGAGAATTTATTTCTGCTGGGGGCGGGATGACATAGACAATCATAATATTATTGTTGTTAAAATTGGAGATCACTGGAGATAAATAATCTGCATTTTCTGAATCATATTATTTCTTCTGACGCATTGTAATTCGGCACATCTTATTTTATAATCAGGGAAGAACCACAGTACTGACAGGACAGGAACAGGCCTCATATTGATGAAGGGGAGATGAGCGCCGGCAGACGGCGCGCAGGAATCATGACATGAAAAAGAAAAAATCCGATAAACCGGTCAGCGAAGTACCGGAGACAGAAAACGGCAGAAGAAAAGGAAGAGTGGTAAAAAGAGATATCCGCTGGGACCGGCTGGACAATACCGCTCACCTTTTCCCGGTGATCGCAGGGGAGAGCATGAGCAATGTCTACCGTATCAGCGTCACGCTGACGGAGCTGATTGACCAGAAGCTGCTTCAGGAAGCGCTGGATATTGTACTTCCCAAGTTTGATGGTTTCAACCTGCGTTTAAGACAGGGGGTATTCTGGTATTACTTTGAGGAAAATGGCAAGCCCGCCCCGCGGGTTCGCAGCGAAACGGTTTTTCCGTGCCGGTTTATCCATCAGAATAAAAACAGGAGCTACATGTTCCGCGTGACGTACTATAAATACCGCATAAATCTCGAGGTGTTTCATGTGCTGACGGACGGCATGGGAGGAATCAGTTTTTTAAAGGAGCTGACCTATCAGTATCTGCGCCTGGCGCACCCGCAGCTGGCCAGCCAGGTGGGAGACTCCCTGAGCAGCGACACGTCGCTGAACCGGGAGGACAGTTTTCTTAAAAATTACAAGAGGAGCCATGCGAGAGGCTATCAGACGAAAAAGGCCTACCTGATCAGGGGGGAGAAGCTCCGGCCCGGAGAGTTCGGGGTTATGCACGGCTACATGAAGATACCGGAGCTGAAGAAAGTCTGCCGTTCGTATGACGTCAGCATCAATGAGTACCTTGTCGGGGTCTTTATCTGGAGTGTTTACACGGAGTGCATTCACGGAATGGCATCGGAGCGTCCGGTCCGGGTCGCGGTTCCCGTCAATCTGCGCCCGTATTTTAATTCCATCACCACAAAAAATTTTTTTGTCATGGTTTCCGCGGAATTTCATCCGGTGAAAGATGTGTACACATTTGAGGAGGTGCTCGGGGAAGTGCGGGAGAGTCTGCGCAGTCAGATTAACAGGGAACATCTTGAAGAGCTGTTTTCCTACAATGTCTCCAACGAGAAGCTCCTGATTGCCCGCGCGGTGCCGCTTTTTCTGAAAAATATCGCTATGCGTTACATTTACACGACGTCGGCGCTGGCGAACACGACGACTGTGACCAATATCGGGAATATCACGGTGGCGGAGGAATACCGTCCGTATGTGGAGATGTTTCACTCTTTTCTGGCGATGTCAAAGGGGCAGCACATAAAGGGAAATATCTGTTCCTACGGGGACACGCTGGTGTTCAGTTTCAGCTATGACCTGGTGGATCCGTCGGTACAGCGTGGGTTTTTCCGCAAGGTTGCGGCGGACGGGATACACGTTGAGGTGGAGAGTAACGGGGTGAATTATGAGTAAGTGCAGAAATTGTAAAATCGAGGTGCTGGATGAGACGGAGCGCTGTCCGCTCTGTGATTCGGTTCTGGAGAAGACGGTGGAAGTGGAAAATATGTATCCGGATGTCAGGGTGATGACGAGGCGGATGGCGCTGATCGGGCGGATCTATCTCTTCTGTGCGATTCTTACGGAAGCGGCGCTGATCGCGGTCAATGCCCTCACCGAATCGCAGACCTGGTGGAGCGCGATCACCGGGCTGTCGCTTTTGTATGTCTATATGCTGATCCGCTTTGCGATTCTGGGGAAATCAGGTTATAAGAGCAAGATTATCATACTGACGCTGATCGCGGTGCTGATGGTGATCGCGATCGATTTTGTGTCGGGATACCGGGGCTGGTCGGTCAATTACGCGCTGCCTTCCGGGATTATCCTGACGGATACAGGTATTATCATTCTGATGATCACCAACCGCAGGAACTGGCAGAGCTATCTGATGTGGCAGATTCTGATGATTCTGTTCAGTCTTGTGCCGATGGGGCTGTATCTGGCGGAGCTTGCGACGCAGCCGTATTTTGCCTTTTTTCCGCTGGTGTTTTCGGCCTCCCTGTTTCTGGGGACCGTGATTATCGGCGACCGCCGGGCAAGGCTGGAACTGAAGCGGAGATTTCATATCCGGTAGAAGACAGATCCTCGCAGGGGGATCACGCTGACTGCACAGACGAGGGTGCGGACAGGCGGGAGGCGCTGTCGGGGAATGCGGCGGCACAGATTCAGAAAAAACGGAGGCACGAAAGCACAATGCGGGAGAGTGAGCCAAGTATCAGCGGAAAGTTCATGCGTGACATGATCGCCCGCGTGACAAATGATCACCTGATCGGAAAAAGAATAAAAAGCGGGGAACTGCGGAAAAAAATCGGGGAGACAGAGCCCCCCTGGAAATGTCCGGCCTGTTTTACGCTGACTGTCACAGAGCTGGAGAATTTTACAATGGAGCTTCTGGAATCAAAAGAAGGGGCCAGTACGGACAAAATCATCCTTCAGCTGCACGGGGGAGGCTATGTCGGGGCGATGCGTAATGCCTACCGGATGTTCGCGGGACTTTACAATGAAGTCAGCCACGGTATGAGCGTGCTGACCATTGATTACCGCGTGGCGCCGGAAAATCCTTATCCGGCGGCGCTTCTGGACGCCTATGAGGCGTATGCGTACCTCATTTCCCAGGGCTGGTTTGCCGAACAGATTATTCTGGCGGGAGATTCTGCGGGAGGAGGGCTGGCAATGGCGCTCTGCCATTACCTCAAAGACCGGGGGATGCAGCTTCCCTGCGGAATTGTGGCGATGTCGCCGTGGACTGATCTGACGGCTGGCGGGGAATCGTATGAAACAAACTTTGAAAAAGATCCTCTGTTTGGAAAGACGAGGGACAGCCTGATTTTCAATAAGGATTATGTGGGGGATCACGATCCGATGGATGCTTATATCTCCCCTCTGTTCGGCGATTTCAGGGAGTTTCCACCCATGCTGATTCAGGTCGGCTCTTACGAGATGCTGCTCTCGGATTCGGTCAGCGTAGCCGCAAAGGCCAGGGAGCAGGGCGTAAAAGTCCGTCTGAGTATTTATGAGGGAATGTTCCATGTGTTTCAGATGGCTGCGAAAATGCTGCCGGAATCAAGGCGTGCCTGGGTGGAGATCGGAAAATTCATGGACGTGCTGCTGCGGGAATAGACCGGCTGCCGGGTGGAAGAGGAGGAGAGAGTCATGGCAGTGTGCACGCTGTGCCCGCGAAACTGCGGCATCTCCCGCAGGCCGGGGGATACAGGAATCTGCGGGCAGACTTATGAGATAAAGGTAGCGCGCGCGGCGCTCCACTTCTGGGAGGAGCCGTGCATATCCGGCGAAAAAGGATCGGGGGCCGTGTTTTTTTCCGGCTGTCCGCTTCACTGTGTATTTTGCCAGAACAAAAGCATTGCACATGGAAACGCGGGAAAGGTAGTGTCCACAGGGCGCCTTGCAAAGATCTTTCTGGAGCTGCAGGAGCAGGGGGCGAATAATATCAATCTGGTCACAGCCGGGCATTTTGCGCCGCAGGTGGCGCAGGCACTTGAGGCGGCAAAGAGCCAGGGGCTTGCGATTCCCATTGTGTACAACACCGGAAGCTATGAGAAGGCGGAGGTGCTCCGGTCCCTGGAAGGCCTTGTGGATATTTATCTGCCGGATTTTAAGTATATGGATGCCGCGCTGGGGAGGAAGTATTCGCACGTGAGGGATTACCCGGAGGTCGCGAAGGCCGCGGTTGCGGAGATGGTGCGCCAGACGGGACCGGCGGTATTTGCGGAGCGCGGCGGACAGACCCTGATGGAGCGCGGGACAATTGTGCGGCATCTGGTTCTGCCGGGCTGTGTGCGTGACGCGCGGGCGGTGATCCGCTATCTTTACGGGACATATGGAAACACTATTTTTATCAGTATTTTAAATCAGTTTACCCCCCGTCCGTGGCTTGCGGATTACCCTGAGCTGAACCGTAAGATTACACAGAGGGAGTACGATGCAGTTGTGGATTACGCGATCGGGCTCGGCGTGGAAAACGGTTTTATTCAGGAAGGAGAGACGGCGGAAGAGAGCTTTATCCCGGAATTTGAGTCCGGGGAATAAAAAATGTGCGTGTGAGGGATGCCTGTACATCGTATTCCAAAGGGTCTTCTGTGATAAAATAATCGCAGAAGGCCCTTTATTCATGACAATACAAAGCTCGCGGAGTGTGATTTTCATATGTTTTATGAGAGAAGATGTCACAAAGGCGGGGAAGCGTTGTCTAATCAGACAGGAGGTAAAAATCTATGAATAAAAAAACGAATGAGGAATTACAGGTTCTGACTGAAAAAGCCACGGCAGGAGATAAAAAGGCTCTTGAGACGCTTATTACAGGCGTACAGGATATTGTCTTCAATTTATCCCTGCGCATGCTGGGTACATTTGCCGACGCGGAAGATGCCACGCAGGATATCCTGCTGAAGGTGATCACACATCTGTCCACTTTCAGGGGGGAGAGTTCATTTACCACGTGGGTGTTCCGGATTGCGGTGAATCACCTGAAAAATTACAAAAAGCACATGTTCGCCCGCTATCCGCTGAGTTTTGAATATTACGGGGCTGACATAGAAAACGGAAAAGCACAGGATGTGCCGGATCTGACGCAGAATGTGGAGAAGGATATCCTGGCGGAGGAACTCAAAATGTCCTGTACCAACGTGATGCTGCAGTGCCTGGATGTGGAAAGCAGATGTATTTTCATACTGGGGACCATGTTTAAAGCTGACAGCCGCATCGCGGGGGATATTCTGGGAATCACCCCGGAGGCGTATCGTCAGAGGCTTTCCCGGATACGCAGAAAAATGGCAGATTTTCTCGGGCAGTACTGCGGTGAATACGGCGGCGGCAGCTGCAGATGCAGGGACAGGGTAAATTATGCGATCCAGAGCCACAGGATAAACCCGCTGCAGCAGGATTATATGACAGCCACGGAGATATCCGCTGAGACCATGATGGACGTGAAAAATGCCATGGAAGATCTGGACGATTTAGCGCAGTATTTTTCGTTCTGTAAGTCTTACCGGTGTTCCGAATACACAAAACAACAGATACTGGAGCTGCTGGGTTCCACACAGCTTTCCGTTATCCGGCAATCGTAAAGGAGATGACAGATTATGAACATACAGTATATTTTAGATTATCTGACGGCGCTAGGCATGAATAACAACCGTGAATGGTATCATGCGAACAGGGATGATTATAAGATGGCGAATGCCGGATTTGAAAAATTAATAGAGGAACTGATACTGCAGATCGGAAAATATGACAGCAGTATACTACATAATAATCCGAAAGATCTCACCTTTAAGATTGTGAGGGACACCCGTTTCAGCCATGACAAATCGCCTTATAATCCCGCGTTCCGCGCGCACATTTCCTCAAAGGGCAAACTGCCTGTTCCCGTCGGCTACTATGTTATGATAAAGCCCGGCGACCAGTCTTTTCTGGGAGGCGGCCTGTTTGCGGATATGTTTAAGGATGCGACGAAAATGATACGGGATGCCATCGTCCGCAATGGCGAAGAGTGGGAAGAGATCATACATGAACCGGAGTTTGAAAAATATTTCAGGGTTCAGGGAACCGCGCTGAAGAAGGTTCCCGCAGGATATGAGAAAGAACATCCTCAGGCGGAGTATCTGAAATTTAAGAGCTGGTATGTTGAATATCCGGTGAGAGATGAAGAGCTGAGGGATGCCGGGGTATTTACTGCGAGGGCGGCAGAGATTTTCCGGATTATGAAACCTTTTAACGATTATCTGAACAGGGCGCTTGTGGATTTTCAGATGCCTGCAGGGAGACCGTAAACAGAACGACCGCAAAACCAGTGAATCAGAGGGTCACTGGTTTTGCGGACAATCCCGGATGCAGCGTATTTTTTTTGCGGCGGATTTTTCTGTCCTGATTATGGGACACGTAATGTGCGATACTGTCCGCAAAAGTGATCTGCCAGAGTCCGGGCCGGAATTGCCGCGGGCTGTCAGATCAGTGCTGAAGGGAGGGAAAAAAGTGGACGGGAGAGAAATAAGGATCATAGCAGTGGACTTTGACGGAACACTGTGCACGGACTGTTACCCGGCGATCGGAGCGCCGAATCTGCCGCTGATCGGGCTGCTTAAGGAGGTCAGGAAGCAGGGAAGGCAGATTATTCTCTGGACCTGCCGCTGCGGCGTTCCGCTCGGCGAGGCACTTGCCTGGTGCGGGAGATTCGGGCTGGAATTTGACGCTGTCAATGAAAATGTGCGGGAGATTATCGAGCGGTACGGTACGGAATCGCGGAAGATATCGGCTGATTTATACATTGACGATAAGGCGTGCGGGCCCTGGGTGGGAGCGCAGGAATGGAGGGACGTGTGAAAAAGATGATTGATGCGGAAAAAATGTTAGTCTGTGCAGCCGGCGCTTTTATCACGGCGTTCGGAGTCATAGCAGGCGGGCTCGCGTTTATCGGGGTTCCGTTCACCAGGAGCAATGCGGGTCTGCTGATTGCGGGAACAGGGATTCTCTGGGGACTCTTCTGGGCGTTCTTCCTGCTTTTCGGGCAGAGCTGAGGAACTGACGGAAGCGGCTGTTCCTGGAAAAACAGAAGAAAAAAAGTGGAGAAGGAATGGAAATAAGGCCCCCTGTATGTTAGACTTGATACAGAAATTGTTTTTCTGGCAGAGAGGGGGAGGGATATGCGAAGAAGAATGACGGCGTTTCTGATGACCGTGTGTATTCTGGTGTCTGTTTTTCAGGGGATGTATCCTCCGGAGGCGGTATCTGCAAAGGAAGTATACCGGACAGGCCTGCTACCGGTGGAGGAGAGGGAGGCAGAGCTTAACGGCGGGGAAGCGCTGTATATAAGCGGGGAGGAGAGCCTGTCGCCGGAAGCGGGGTTTTACCGCGCGGCGGTTTACCAGTCGGAGTGGGATAAATATAAGACCTACTACTTTTACAATCAGCTGTCCGGGCCCGAAAAAGCATACTGGGACGGGCTCGATCAGGTCTGTTCAAAGTATCTGCTGACGCCCTGTGCGCCGGAATACTATGCGGCGGCGGGTGCCTTTTACACGACCCCGGCCGGCAGCGACAGTCTGGAGCTCACCAGAATGAAAGAGCTTCTCGCGATGTTCCGCTATACGAATCCGCAGTACTATTTTCTGAACAATGTCACGTGGACACTGACTTCAGGCGGGAAGAAATACCTGGCGTTCGGCGTGTACACGGCTTTTGCGGATGGCGGAGCGCGTGCCGCGGCGACGGAAGCGGTGAAGGCGCAGGCAAACGCATGGCAGTCGCAGATAGATGCCTGTCCGTCCGACGCGGAAAAGGTGAGGCTGATTCATGATCTGATTGTTCAAAAAGTGGACTACAACGAAGAGATTTATGATACGGAACATTTCGATGAGAATACGGCGTACACCCAGTCGGCGTACAGCGTGTTTTGTAAGGACACAACCGTCTGCGCCGGATATGCGCAGGCGTTTGAAATGATGTGCAATGGCTCCGGGATTGATGCCGTTGCCGTCACGAGCCCGGATCATGAGTGGAATAAAGTGCGCATTGATGATTCCTGGTATAATGTGGACTGTACATGGGCGGATATGGGAAGGGGCGGTATCAGTTACCTCTATTTTGAGCGCAACGATCTGTTCTATGACCGCGATGGCTCCGCAGCCCATTCGGAAGAAGATTTCTGGCTGGGATATCTTCCGGTCTGCTCGCTTGATACCGGTTCGACGGACGCGGCGCCAGGTCCGCTGCCGGTTATCACGCAGCGGACGCCGGAACCGGAGATTCTTTTGGAGTTTTCGGGCGGCGGGGTAATCGTTACGCTAAGCAGCAGCCATCCGGACGCGGTTATCTATTATTCGCTGAACGGGGAGGCGCCGTCGCCCTCCGCCGGAAAGTGCAGCAGATATTATAATCCGTTTTCCGCGGACAAAGCGGCGGTCATCCGTGCGGTGGCGGTCTGCGATGCAAAGCGGGACAGCGGGGTGGCTGAGGTCCGCCCGGAAAGTCTGAAAAGCTGCGTGGTGACTTATGATGGAAACGGCGCGGTGCGGGGAAGTATGGCTGCGCAGGAATTCCTTCAGGGCATGCCGTTTGTGACCGGGGTCAGCCTGTTTGAGAGACCGGGATACACTTTTTGCGGGTGGAATACGGCGGCGGACGGAAGCGGCACGTTTTACGCGGAAGGCGGGACGGTGAGAGGGGTGGACAAAGATCTCACACTCTATGCCTGCTGGGAACCGGTGACATACCGGATTACATACAATCTGGACGGCGGAACGAACGCGTGCAATCCTGTATCCTATACCTGTGAGGACGAGACGATTATCCTGAAGGCCCCGTCAAAGGAGGGCTGTGTTTTTGACGGCTGGTATGCGGACGGCGCCTTTTCCACGGAGATACAGACGATTGAGAAGGGGAGCACCGGGGACAGGGAGCTGTATGCCAGGTGGCTGAATAAGATCGGGAACGGCGGGGAGAACACAGAGAACGCCGCGGCTCAGAATCATCTCGCCGACGCGCGGGTTATTCTCACGGAGACAGAATATTTTTACAATGGAAAGGCAAAAAAGCCGGCCGTTATAGTGATATCCGGCAGAAAGACGCTTGTTTCCGGCAGGGATTATACGGTTGCGTACCGGAACAACAAAATGATCGGTACGGCCACGGTCCTTATCGCTGGAAAGGGAGCGTACAGCGGCAGCGCGAAGGCTGTGTTTTCGATCCGGGCAAAAAAAGGAACTGAGTTTACGTCCGGAGGTTACAGATATACGGTCACAGGCAGTTCACAGGTGGCATTTGCGGGAATAAAAAACACGAAGACCACGAATGTAAAGATTCCCGCGACGGTGAAGTATGGCGGAAAGCGCTTTCAGGTGACATCGGTCGTCGCCCGTGCGCTGTGCGGCAATACAAAAGTGAGGACAGTCACGGCTGGAAATAATGTAAAAACGATCGGCAGCAGGGCGTTTTCGGGCTGCACAAAGCTCTCTTCCGTCACCCTTGGAACAGGGCTTACCGGGATCGGCAGCGAAGCGTTTTCGGGCTGCGGAAAATTAAATAAGCTGACCATAAAATCCTCTAAATTAAAAAGTGTCGGAAAGAATGCGCTGCGAGGCATTGACGGCGCTGCAAAAATCAGGGTTCCGGCAAAGAAGCTGGGCGATTACAAAAAGCTGTTCAGGGGAAAAGGACAGGGCAGGGGGGTAAAGATCGTAAAAACAGAATGACCGCCGTTTTGTGCGGGCCGCTGCATAACCCGGAACTATGCCGTCTATAAGTACCCGGAATAATCTTGACACAAAAATAAGAAAGTATCATAATGTTGTCCAGAGGAACTTCGGAAAACCGGAAGCTGTGTTGAGAAAGGAAGGGTTGTGGAAATGGATATCCGATTTGAGAAAAAAGATGTGTTAAAAGAAAAGCCGGATCAGAAGCACCTTGGTTTTGGAAAATACATGACAGATTATATGTTCGTGATGGACTGGACGAAGGATGAGGGCTGGAAGGATGCGAGAATCGTGCCGTATGCGCCGATCACGCTGGATCCGGCGTGCGTGACACTGCACTATGCACAGGAAACATTTGAGGGAATGAAGGCGTACCGCACTGCGGAGGGGAAGATTCAGCTGTTCCGCCCTGAGATGAACGCGAAGCGTATGATCGTCTCCAATGAGCGGCTCTGTATGCCGGGATTTCCGGTGGATATGTTCGTGGAGGCGACGAAAGAGCTGATCAGGGTGGAGCAGGACTGGGTTCCCTCAGAGCCGGGGACTTCTCTCTATATTCGTCCGTTTATGTTTGCCACTGAGAGCGCTCTCGGCGTACATATGGCGACGGCATACAAATTTATGATTATCTGCTGCCCGGTTGGCGCTTATTATGCTGAAGGGATCAATCCGGTAAAGATTCTCGTGGAGGACGAGCTTGTGCGCGCGGTAAAGGGCGGAACCGGATTTACCAAGTGCGGTGGCAACTACGCCGGTTCGATTCTCGGTCAGGTGAAAGCAGAGCGGATGGGATATTCCCAGGTGCTCTGGCTGGACGGTGAGCACCGCAGGTATGTGGAAGAGGTCGGCACCATGAATATTATGTTCAGGATTGACGGTGAAATCTATACGGCGCCGATTGAGGGCACGGTACTGGCCGGGGTGACCAGGGATTCCATGATTCACATTTTAAGGGACTGGGGTTATAAGGTAAATGAGACAAAGCTTTCCATTGATGCGCTGATGCGGGCCGGACATGACGGCACGCTCGAGGAGGTCTTTGGGACCGGCACGGCGGCAGTGGTCTCGCCGGTCGGGGAGCTGCGCTACCGGGATGACACGGTTGTCATCAATGATTTTAAGATCGGAGAACTGACGCAGAAGCTTTACGATACACTGACAGGGATTCAGTGGGGGAAACTTCCGGACAAATACGGCTGGACGGTGGAAGTGTGCTGATGCGATGTCATTTCGGGATGTGAAGTGGCGTTCAGATGGAAAAATGGTGGGAAATACCCGCCATTTTTTTATTTTCCGGGCTGCGGATGAGGACCTGCGGCCGTTTGCGCCGTGCTTTGGGATAATGATGCGCCCGCGCTCCTGACCGGCTTCCTGCTGTCCGGAATGGGTGAATTGTCATAGGAAACATGAAAATATGCGGAATAGAGTTGACATAGATAGATAATCTATATATAATATCAGCTACAGATAGATAGACAGACTATATAAAGTGCATGGCGTATAAAGTCATGGAACGAGGAGGAAAGGAGGTATTCTGAATGGCAATGGACAGATCGCTGATACAGGGAAGTCTCTCCATGCTGATTCTGCGTCTGCTGGATGAGAAGGATATGTATGGTTATGAGATGATTGAGACGCTGCGCAGAAGATCTGATAATGTGTTTGAACTGAAAGCGGGGTCTCTGTACCCGCTTCTGCACGGACTGGAAGAGAAGAATCTGGTCACTTCCTACGAGGATGATTCTTCGGGGAAGACCAGGAAGTATTATCATCTCACGAGAGAGGGAAAGCGGGCTTTTCTGAGCAGAAAGGAAGAGTGGGGAAGGTATGCGGGTGCAGTTGCAGATATTCTTGCGATTGTGCGCTGACACGGGCGGCGGACAGGGAGTGTATCGGGCGCGTGAAGCGGAAAACATTCCGGAAGTCTGTCACATGCAAAAAAGCAGTGTGCAGGCGGGAAGAAGACGGCGGATGATACGGAGTATGTGGATACAGTGCAGAAAAGGGGTGGATTATGGAATACGAAGAGTATATGAGGAGCCTGACGGAACAGATTCACTGCAGGCGGGCTGCAGGGCTGGTGGAAGAGGAAATCAGAAATCACATAGAAGAACAGGCGCGAAGCTATGAAGCAGAGGGAATGGAACCGTCTGCCGCACTGGCCGAAGCGGTGCGGCAGATGGGAAATCCGGTGGAGACCGGCGCGGAACTTAACCGGATTCACAGGCCGGCGATGCCCTGGAAGCTGCTGTTTCTGGCGCTGTTTCTGATGCTGAGCGCGCTCGCGATGCAGGCGGTAATATTTTATCATCTGTATATAAGGAATAACGGCGGGGAGTGGAGCTATCTGCCGGAAAGTATTTTCCAGAATCTGCTGGGTTTTTCCATTATGATCGGGCTGCTGTTTCTGGATTACAATTTTATTGCCAGACACGCGTATCTGCTGTATGTTCTGTGGGTGCTGTCGATGGTTCCGCAGAGTCTGCTGCTTTACAGGGTGGAGAGCAATGCGCTGCGCGGGCAGCTCTGCTATGGGATCTGGATGCTGTATCCTGTTATTTTTGCCGGAATTCTCTACCGGAACCGGAACAGGGGAGTCCGGGGGATACTGACGGCTGTGGGACTGTGCGCGGCAGCGGCGGGGGTCTGTGCTATTCTGCAGCGGTTTTCCGTGCAGGGCAGCGTAAGCTATGCGGCAGTCGCCGAGACAGGGCTGATTGTGTCGGGTATGATGCTGCTGGCGATCCGCAAAGGGATATTCGGGAAGGAAAAGAGGAAGTATGCGGCGGTTCTGGCTGTCCTGTCTGCCGCAGCGGTGATTGTGGCAGCGGCGGCGCTGGTTTATGGCGGCATGGGCGCATATTATATGGAGAGAATCCGGAACTTTTCCGGTATGACGGATACAGCGGAACATTCATATCTCACGCTTCAGATCCGGGAAGCGATTGCGGGGTGTACCCTGACCGGGACGGGGGATTTTGCCGGCGGGCAGGTCTGGGAGGAGACGTACCGGACGCTGCTGCTGAACAGCATTTTTACGTATTGCGGAGTGCTGGCCGGAAGTGCGGTGCTGCTCGCGTTTCTGGCGTTCGTGGTGCTTGCCCTGCGGACGGCGTTCCGGCAGCGCAACCGCCTGGGATTTCTGATCGGGACGGCGTGCAGCCTGGGGATTTTCGTCAGGGTGGCGGCATATACCGGGATGAATTTCGGGTATAATCTGTGGTGGACGACAATGGCGCCGTTTTTCTGCTACGGGATGACCGGTGCGGTGTACAATGGAATTCTGACCGGACTATTGATGTGCGTATACCGCAACAGCACGATTCTGGCAGAGGAAAAAAATGTGGACAGAAAGTTGTGGAAAAGGACATATCCCTCGTAGACAACCGGCAGAATCCAGTGTATAATATATAGAAATCCGCACAGTGCACGGCTGATTTTTGTGCGATGTGGATATGAAACGAACAGGAAAGGAGAAGGAATTATGTCTCAGGAAATCAAATTATCGCCCGGAAGTTTAAAAGCTCTGCGCGAGGTCAATCCGATGCTGATGTCCTATAATGTGGAGTTTGCGGAGGTCACAGGGGGGACTTTCTGGAAAGCTTACACGCCGGAGCAGGTCGCCGGAACGGAGGAGTTCCGTGTGGAGCCTTCTTCGGAGGGAATAGCTGCCATGTACAAGGATCTGATGCAGGTGTATCCGCCGATCGATCTGTACAATGAGAAGCTGCGCAGCCTGGCGAGGGAGTTTGGTCCTGTATGGGTGCGCGTTTCGGGAACCTGGGCGACAAAGACGTACTATGATTTTGACGGCACGACAAACGGTAAGGTTCCGGAGGGGTACTTAAATGTACTCACGAAGGAGCAGTGGATCGGGGTGCTGGATTTTGTAAAGGCGATCGGCGCAAAGCTGATTGTGTCTGTGGCAAACTGTCCGGGGCTGCACAGCGCGGAAGAGCCGTGGCATCCCGCGGAGGCGGAAAAACTGTTTTCGCTGAGCCAGGAGTACGGGGTGCCGGTCAATGCGGCGGAGTTTGCAAACGAGCCGAATATGATGGAGGATACCGGTTTCCCGGAGGGATATACGCCGGAGCACTACCGTCGTGATCAGGACCTTTTCTTCAAATGGCTCCGCGCAAATTACCCGGACTGCCTCTGCGTCGGCCCGAGCACGACCGGAGGGGATGATGTCAGATTCGGAAAAGGCAGCGGTGACGGAAAGGCCGGAGGAATAGAGCAGCTTGTGAGGAATACCTGCAACTGTGCGGATCTGCTGGACGGGACGAGCGAGCCGCTGGATGTATTCAGTTACCACTATTACAACGGAGTTTCCGAGCGCCTTGCGTCCGTGATGCCGTCGGGTCACTGGAGTGCGGACGAGGCGCTCTCGGAAGCGTATCTGGCGACAGCGCCGGATTTTGCACGCACTTATGCGCCGATGCGCGACAGATACTGTCCGGGCGGTGAGATGTGGGTGACGGAGTCCGGGGATGCCGGCGGCGGCGGTGACACGTGGGCGTCCACTTATCTGGATGTATTCCGCACCTTAAATGAACTCGGCGGGTTTGCGTCCGTCACGAACGGTGTGATTTTCCACAATACGCTGGCTTCCTCCGACTATGGATTCCTTGCACGGGAGGTGTTTGATCCGCGCCCGAATTATTTTGCGGTTCTTCTGTGGAACCGTCTGATGGGGACGACGGTATATGACTCTGCCGAACCGGTGCGGGAGGGCGCGCATGTCTACGCTCATTCGCGCAAAGACGGGAAAGACGGAGTCGCTTATCTCATTATCAATAACTCCCTGACAGAGTCTCTTTCCGTGGAACTGCCGAAGGACGCGGAGCGCTACACTCTGGCCGGTGAGAACGGCAATGTGCGGGCGACGGTTATGACGCTCAATGATAAGCCGCTGGTACTGGGTGAGAATAACACGCTGCCGGACCTTTCGCCGGTTTCGCAGTCTGCGGGAACCGTGGAATTAAAGCCGGGAACCTGTACTTTCCTGGTAATGTAATCCGGTAAAGAGATGGTGTTATGCCGGAATCTTAAAAAGAGCCGGGCTGTCACGATGCTGTGACAGCCCGGCTCTTTTGTGGTCAGGACGCGGCCGGTCCGGATACCGGTCTACCGGTTCTCTTCCTGTTCCTGAAGCTTCATGGCGCGCACTTTTAACGGGAGGCCGAATAAGGTGATAAAGCCCTCCGCGTCGTGGTGGTCATAGAGATCGCCGGTGGTGAAGCTCGCAAGCGACTCGCTGTAGAGAGAGTACGGGGAGGTGGTGCCGGCTTTTATGATATTGCCCTTGTAAAGCTTAAACTTTACCTCGCCGGTCACATATTCCTGTGTGGAGGAGACGAATGCCCTGACCGCATCGCACAGCGGGGTGAACCACTTGCCCTCGTAGACGATCTGTGCAAGTCTGTTCCCCATATCCTTTTTGACATCCATTGTCGCGCGGTCGAGTACGAGCTCCTCGAGCTGCTGGTGCGCCTCCATGAGAATCGTTCCGCCCGGCGTCTCATAGACACCGCGGGACTTCATGCCGACAACGCGGTTTTCCACAATATCGACGATACCGATGCCGTGCTTTCCGCCGAGGCGGTTCAACTCGCGGATGATATCGGAAACTTTCATCTCCCTGCCGTTGACAGTCTTCGGAACACCTTTTTCGAATGTCATTGTGACATACTCGCCCTCGTCCGGCGCTTTTTCCGGGGAAACGCCGAGCACCAGCAGGTGGTCATAATCCGGCTCGCACGCCGGGTCCTCGAGTTCCAGGCCTTCGTGGCTGATATGCCAGATGTTGCGGTCGCGGCTGTAGCTTGAATCTGCGGAGAACGGAAGGGTGATGCCGTGCGCCCTGCAGTAGTCGATCTCATCCTGGCGGGACTGCATCGTCCATTTATCATCTCTCCAGGCAGCGATGATTCTGAGGTCCGGGGCGAGCGCTTTGATGCCGAGCTCGAAGCGGATCTGGTCGTTGCCTTTTCCGGTGGCGCCGTGGCAGATCGCGGTGGCGCCTTCTTTTCTTGCGATGTCAACCAGCTTCTTTGCGATCAGCGGCCGGGCCATCGAGGTGCCGAGCAGGTATTTATTCTCGTAGACAGCGCCTGCAAGAACGCACGGCATGATGTAATCGTCGCAGAATTCGTCGATGATGTCCACAATATGGAGGCTGGAAGCGCCGCAGGAGATGGCGCGCTCACTGAGACCGTCGAGTTCTTCTTCCTGGCCGCAGTCAATGCAGCAGCAGATGACGTCGTAGTCGTAATTTTCTTTTAACCAGGGAATGATGGCGGTTGTGTCGAGTCCGCCGGAGTAAGCTAAAATCACCTTTTCTTTCATTGGAATTAAGTCCTTTCTGTTTTTCATTGTACCCACTATAGTATGGTTGCGTGAATCTGTCAAGGTGATTCGGGGGAGGAATTGTCCGCAGGAGCAGAGTTTTCAGATGGCTGTAAATGCGAACAGCAAAAGCATTGACTTTCGGAAAGTACCTGTATTATAATTTCCTGGTAGAACATAAAAGATAACAGAAAAGAGGGAAAAAATGCAGGAGTACAGACCGGTCAGGGAAGGAAAAGTGCGCGAAGTATACGGGAACGGCGACAGCCTGATTATCGTGGCGACGGACAGAATATCGGCATTTGATCATATTTTAAAGAACAGAATCGAAAAAAAGGGCGCTGTTCTGACACAGATGTCAAAGTTCTGGTTTGATTACACGAAGGATATTGTGGACAACCACATGATTTCGGTGGACACGGCGGATATGCCTGAATTTTTCCGGAATGAGCGCTTTTCCGGAAACAGTATGCTGTGCAGAAAGCTGGAAATGCTGCCGATCGAGTGTATTGTGCGCGGATATATCACGGGAAGCGGCTGGGCCGGCTACCGGGAAAACGGAATGGTGTGCGGAATCAGGCTGCCGGAGGGGCTTAAGGAGTCGGACAGGCTGCCGGAGCCGCTTTACACGCCCAGCACCAAGGCGGAGCTTGGTCTGCACGACGAAAATATTTCGTTTGAGCGGAGCGTGGAGATTCTCGAGGAGCTTTATCCGGGAAAGGGAGCGGATTATGCGGCGCAGCTGCGCGATAAGACGATTGCCCTGTACAAAAAATGTGCGGAGTATGCTCTTGGCAGGGGAATCATTATCGCTGACACCAAGTTCGAGTTCGGGCTGGATGAAAACGGCAGTGTGGTGCTCGGGGATGAGATGCTGACGCCGGACAGCTCAAGATTCTGGCCGCTTTCGGACTATGAGGCGGGAAAATCGCAGCCGTCCTTTGATAAGCAGTTTGTGCGGGACTGGCTTGCGGCAAATCCGGACAGCGATCTCCTGCTTCCGGAGGAAGTCGTCGCGAAGACGTCCGCAAAATATAAAGAGGCATACGAACTTCTGACAGGGAAGGCTTTTACGGCGTAGATTTCCGGGAGAGTCATAAATGTTGCAGCATGTGGGGGAATGAATGGAGAAGATATACGGGAGAGACAGGTTGAACACAGACAGATGGAGTATGAAAGAGGGACGGAGCGGGGAACCCGGCTGCGGTGAGCGGAAGGATCCGGCCGGTGCGGATACGCTGCACGAGGAATGCGGTGTGTTCGGCATCTATGATTTTGACGGGGGAGACGTGGCTTCCACAATTTATTACGGACTTTTTGCGCTGCAGCACAGAGGGCAGGAGAGCTGCGGTATCGCGGTCAGCGACACGGACGGGCCAAAGGGAAAGGTGGATTCCTATAAAGGGATGGGGCTCGTCAACGAGGTGTTCACGCAGGAGAACCTGGAGGGAATGCACGGGGATATCGGCGTGGGGCATGTGCGGTATTCGACGGCCGGCTCTTCCACGCGCGAGAACGCACAGCCTCTGGTGCTCAATTATGTAAAGGGAACCCTGGCGCTGGCCCACAACGGTAATCTGGTCAATGCGGTGGAACTTCGCAGGGAGCTGGAATATACGGGAGCGATTTTTCAGACTACCGTCGACTCGGAGGTGATCGCCTATCATATCGCCAGGGAGCGGCTGAAGTCAAAGACGGTGGAGGAGGCGGTGGGGCGCGCCTGCAGCAGAATCCGCGGGGCCTATTCGCTGGTGGTCATGAGTCCGAGAAAGCTGATCGGGGCGCGGGACCCTTACGGGTTTAAGCCGCTGTGCATCGGAAAGCGCGATAACGCCTATATTATCGCCTCGGAGTCGTGCGCCCTGGACACGGTCGGGGCAGAGTATGTCCGGGACGTGCTGCCCGGAGAGACGGTCACAATTACGCCGGAGCGGGGGATTGTGTCAGATCTTTCGCGGGCGCTGCCGAAAGAGCAGGAGGCGAGATGTATTTTTGAATATATCTATTTTGCGAGGCCGGACAGTCACATCGACGGAGTCAGCGTCTATGCCTCACGCATCCTGGCGGGGCGCTTTCTGGCGCGGGATTCTTATGTGGAGGCCGATCTCGTCACGGGCGTGCCGGAGTCCGGCAATGCGGCCGCGCTCGGCTACTCGCTGGAGTCGGGAATTCCCTATGGGACGGCTTTTGTGAAGAACAGCTATGTGGGCCGGACCTTTATCAGACCCAAGCAGAGCAGCCGTGAGTCCAGCGTGCGGGTAAAGCTGAATGTTTTAAAAGAGGCCGTGAACGGGAAGCGTGTGATTATGATCGACGACTCGATTGTGCGCGGGACGACGTCGGACCGCATTGTGAAAATGCTGCGGGACGCCGGGGCGACGGAGGTACATGTGCGCATCAGTTCGCCGCCGTTTCTCTGGCCCTGTTATTTCGGGACGGATATACCGGAGCGGAAGCAGCTGATCGCGTATAACCGCACAATTGAAGACATCCGGGATGTGATCGGGGCGGATTCCCTTGGCTATCTGGGGATAGAGAGGCTGGGGGAGATGGTGGACGGCCTGCCGCTCTGCCGGGGCTGTTTTAACGGGAAATATCCGATTGAGCCTCCGGCTGAGGATATCCGGGGCGAGTATGAGGCCTGAGGGCGCATGGAGGGAAAGATGAATACAGACAGATATCAGAGTCCGCTGTCGGAGCGGTATGCCAGCAGACAGATGCAGTATATATTTTCACAGGACATGAAGTTTTCCACCTGGAGGAAGCTGTGGATCGCGCTGGCGGAGACGGAGATGGAGCTGGGGCTCTCCGAGAACGGCAGACCTGTGATCACACAGGAGCAGATTGATGAGATGAAATCCCATGTGGACGATATTAATTATGAGGTGGCCGTGGAGCGGGAGAAGCAGGTGCGGCATGATGTGATGAGTCACGTCTATGCGTTCGGGCAGCAGTGTCCGAAGGCGGCCGGGATTATTCATCTCGGAGCGACTTCCTGCTATGTCGGCGACAATACAGACATAATTGTGATGCGGGAGGCTTTAAGGCTGATACACACAAAGCTTGTCAATGTGATCGATAAGCTGGCTGTTTTTGCAGAAAAATACAAAGACCTGCCGACGCTCGCGTTTACTCATTTCCAGCCGGCGCAGCCGACGACGGTTGGAAAGAGGGCGACGCTCTGGGCGCAGGAATTTCTGATGGATCTCGAGGATCTCGAGTATGTGACAGGATCGCTGAAGCTTCTGGGGTCCAAGGGGACGACGGGAACCCAGGCGAGTTTTCTGGAGCTGTTTGACGGCGACCAGGAGAAGATCGACCGGATAGATCCGATGATCGCGGAAAAAATGGGGTTCAAAGACTGTTATGCTGTTTCCGGGCAGACTTATTCCAGAAAAGTGGACACCCGCGTCGCCAATGTGCTGGCGGGCATCGCGGCGAGCGCCCACAAAATGTCGAATGATATACGGCTTCTCCAGCATCTGAAAGAGGTGGAAGAGCCGTTTGAGAAGAATCAGATCGGCTCCTCGGCGATGGCTTACAAGCGGAATCCGATGCGCTCGGAGCGCATTGCCTCTCTCTCCCGCTATGTCATGATTGACGCGTTAAACCCGGCAGTGACTTCCGCGACGCAGTGGTTTGAGCGGACGCTCGACGACTCGGCCAATAAGCGTCTGTCAGTTCCGGAGGGATTTCTCGCCACGGACGGGATCCTGGATCTGTGTTTGAATGTCGTGGACGGTCTTGTGGTCTATGATAAGGTGATCCGGAAGCATCTGATGGCGGAGCTCCCGTTTATGGCGACTGAGAATCTGATGATGGACGCGGTGAAAAACGGAGGCAACCGTCAGGAGCTGCATGAGCGCATCCGGACGCTGTCCATGGAGGCGGGCAGAACCGTGAAGGAAGAGGGGAAAGATAATAACCTGCTCGAGCTGATCGCCGGGGACGCAGAATTCGGTCTGACAAAAGAGGAGCTTCTGGCGGCCATGGAGCCGTCGGCATATGTGGGGCGGGCGCCGCTGCAGGTGGAGAAATTCCTCTCCGGTGTGGTTCGGCCAATCCTCGATGCGAACAGGGATGAGCTGGGTGTGAAAGCGGAGATTTCTGTATAAAAACAGGCGCTGAGTCAGTCAGCGCCTGTTTTTATCTCACAGAGGCCCCTGTCCTGCGGGATAAAAGTAATCCGCGGGGGAATGATTCCGATGATGAAAATGCGATTACTTTATATGTAGAGATCACAGACTTTCATTTCCCTGCTCATTTTTTTCGGTAAGATTTACCACGTCGACTTTCTGCGAGCTGTAGGAAGCTTTTAGCAGATATTCGCGGACGGGAGCAGCCGGGGACTGGATGCGGTAGAGCATCTGCTGTACGGCGAGATCCGTGAGTTCCTGAAGCGGCTGGTGGATGCTGTCGAAGGCGAGCTGTGTCTTGCTCGGCGTTCCTTTGTTGACAAAACCGATCAGCGCGACAGGGCTGGCTGCGTGCGGGTTGTAAAAGAGCAGGTAGTCAAGAAACTGGCGCGTAAGAGTCTGGGTGCAGGCGAAAATAGTATTACAGCCTGCGTTTACGATCTGATTGACGAATTCTTCCGGATTGACAGCCATGTTTTCCGTGTCAAAGATCCACTCTTCATGGAAGCCGGACGGAGTGGAGCGCATGGCGTTTTTGTAGGATTCGATGATTTCCCTGGAGAGGGAAAGATGCCGGTTGGCGCAGACCAGCGCAATGCGGTCGTTTCCGCTGGCAGCATTGGCCAGAATGCACTGGAAGACGGCCAGCTGGTTGCTCTCGATAATGCTGGTGTGCGGGCAGCCCGCGGGCTTGCGGTTTAAGAACACTGCCGGTACATTTTCCGGCACTGCGGACTCCAGCTCCCCGTATTCTGCCGCCTCGGAAACCACCAGGATACCGTCGGCGGTATCCGCGTACAGGTGAAGAAGTTCGCGCTCCATCCCGATGCTGCGGCCAGTGACGGAAATGGACAGCCTGTAACCATGGGAGGCAAACTGTTCGCTGAGCTGGTCAGCCAGACGGCCGCAGTAGTCGTTTGACACGCTGGGGAGAATCAGCCCGATAACATGTTGTGAATGATTCTGATCCATGATGTGATCACCTCTGTCTTTTTTCTTTTCATTATATATGAAATGGACAGAAAAGAAAAGTTTCAGAGAGAAATTTTGTGAAAAAAGATACGGAACTGCCGATATGGCAGGGATCAGGTCTGCGTCTGCACAGTAGCTGCGGATTCCGGCCGTATATGTTTACAGCCGTATGAAGGCTGTGCCGCGCGCGCCCTGTGCGTACAGACCGGTTAGACGACGGTATCAGCAGGTTAGATGGAGAGCTGTGCCGCGCGCGCCCTGTGCGTGCAGACCGGGCATGCAGCGCGGTGCAGAAATGAGGGTGAGATGAGGGGACGAAAGAAAAAAATGACCGGGACGAAAAGGAACATCGCAGGACTGGCCGCGGCAGCTGCCGCGGTAATGGTGATCCTGTACCTGGTCCTGGTAAATATACTTGTGAGCGCGGCGCTGGTCCCGTCATTTATGCGCAGACTGGAGGCGTTTGAGCGGATTACGGAGGAGAGCTACGCGGCGCTGGCGCAGGTTCCGGCGGCTGAGACAAACCGCAGGTCCGCGCGGGAAGTGACGGACGAATGGCTCAGAGAAACAGAGAGACGCAGGCTTCAGGTGCGGACAGACGACGGGTATGAACTGGTTGCCGAACAGTTTCCGGCGGACGAAGAGAGCCATAAGTGGGTGCTTCTGCTGCACGGCTATACGGGATGGAAAGAGGAAATGTATCCGTTTGCCTGCTGGTATCACGGGGAGGGATATCATGTCATCGCGCCGGATCTGCGCTGTCAGGGGGAGAGCGAAGGGGATTTTATCGGGATGGGCTGGACGGATCACTATGACTGCAGACTCTGGCTTGAGGAAATTCTTGCGCAGGATGAGCAGGCCCGGATTGTGATCCACGGGCAGTCGATGGGAGCTGCGACGGCGCTGATGATGACGGGAGAAGAGTGGCTGCCGTCCGGCGTTGCCGCGGTGGTTTCGGATTGTGCTTACACGGACGCCTGGTCGATGTTCGGCGAGAAAATTACGGAATGGTTTCATCTGCCTGCGTTTCCGCTGGTAGATACCGCCCGCCTGATGCTTCTTCTGCGGGGCGGGTATGATCTGAAGGATGCTTCTGCTCTTGAGGCGGTGAAAAAAAGCGATACGCCCACTCTTTTTATTCACGGCGATGCGGATGCCATGATTTCCGTGCAGATGTCGCGGGAGCTGTATGAGGCGGCAGCCTGTAAAAAAGAGATTCTGATTGTCGGGGGAGCCGGACATGCCCAGGCGCCGGAGCTGGATCCGGATGCCTACTATTGTACGATCCGGACATTTCTGGAGGAGGCTGGTCTGAAATAGCAGAACCGGAATATTTGCGCAAAGGATGTTGCGTTCGGTCTGTTTCCGGGATATACTGAATTTACAGTGGCTGCAGTGGCTGCTCACCGGGATAGGAGGGAAGGAATCAGAAAGTATGGGGAAAGGAAAAGGTAGTATATGAAGGTAATTAACGGTGCAGTCTTTAAGAACGGAAGTTTTGTGGAACAGCCTGTATTCACGGCGGGAGAATATTTTGCAGACGAGTCCGCCGGCGGCGGGGTGCTCGACGCGGAGGGCTGCTATGTGATTCCGGGGCTGATCGACATTCATTTTCACGGGTGTGCCGGCGTGGATTTCTGCGACGGAACACAGGAGGCGGTCCAAAAGATCGCGGAGTATCAGCTTGCGCACGGAATTACGACAATTCATCCAGCCACAATGACGCTTGACGAAGAGCGGCTTGCCGCGATCGGGGAAAATGCGCTGGAATTTTACCGCGCGCAGCAGGAGAATACCGTGGAAAGCGCGAAGTATGCGGAGCTTGCCGGTATTTACATGGAGGGACCTTTTGTGTCCATGTCCAAAAAAGGGGCGCAGAATCCGGCGTATGTAAAGGAGCCCGATGTGGCCATGTTTCACCGGCTTCAGAAGGCTGCGGGAGGGCTGTACCGGATCTGCGTCGTTGCGCCTGAGACGGAGGGCGCCATGGAGTTTATTGACGCGTTAAAGAAGGAAATCCGCATTTCTGTCGCCCACACGGCCGCGGATTACGAGCAGGCCTGCGAGGCCTTTTCACGCGGAGCCAGACAGGTCACGCATCTGTATAATGCGATGCTGCCGCTCACGCACAGGTCGCCGGGAGTGATCGGTGCGGCCTGTGAGAGGGACGAGGTTATGCCGGAGCTGATCTGCGACGGTATTCACATTCACCCGTCGGTTATCCGCGCGACATTTAAGATGTTCGGTGCAGACCGGGTGATTCTTATCAGTGACAGTATGATGGCAGCCGGAATGCCGGACGGGATCTATTCGCTCGGGGGACAGGAGGTAAAGGTGCGGGGAAGTCTTGCCACGCTGACAGTGGACGGGGCGATCGCCGGATCGGTCACGAACCTGTTCGACTGCATGCGCTATGCGGTCAGGGAGGCGGGGATTCCGCTTGCGGACGCGGTGCGCTGTGCGACGGAGAATCCGGCACGGGCAATCGGGGCGGACCAGACCCACGGCAGTATTGTGACCGGAAAATACGCGGATTTCGTGGTGATGGACCGGGAGCTTGAGATACGTCATGTCGTGAAAAAGGGCGTGATCGTACAGCGGAACACAGAAACTGGTTAAATAAGATGCGGCCGTCCGGAAGATCAGGGAGAAGAGGGGCGGTCAGGGAGGGTGTATGAGACTTATCAGAGTAAATAATTACGAGGAAGTGAGCGAGCGGGCCGCGATGATGATTGCGGCGCAGATTCAGTTAAAACCGGACGCGGTGCTGGGGCTGGCGACGGGGTCTTCCCCGGTGGGCACATACCAGAGACTTGTGGCGTGGCACAGGGCCGGAAAGCTGGACTTTTCACAGATTAAGACGGTCAATCTCGACGAGTATGTGGGGCTGGACGGGACAGATCCGCAGAGCTACCGCTATTTCATGGAAGATAATCTGTTTTCCCACGTGAATATCGCGAAGGAGAACACATTTGTGCCGAACGGTAAGGCGGATGATCCCGCAGCTGAGTGCGCATGGTACGATGCAAATATGGAAAGGCTCGGCGGCGTCGATCTGCAGCTTCTCGGAATCGGGAATAACGGGCATATCGGGTTTAACGAACCCGCTGATTTCTTTACGGTGGAGACGCATCTGGTGGATCTTAAGGAGAGCACCATTCAGGCAAATGCACGGTTTTTTGATTCGCCGGATGATGTTCCCAGGCAGGCGGTGACGATGGGGACCGGCGGTATTATGAAAGCCGCAAAGGTACTTCTGATCGCGGCCGGGAAGGAGAAAGCAGAGCTGATCGAGCGGGCTTTTGCGGGGCAGGTGACGCCGCAGATTCCTGCGACCATATTAAAGCTTCATGCCGACTGTACCGTGATATACTGCGGGGACTGAGAGGGCAGCAGGGTGTGAGACTGCGCGCACAGATGCCGGCGGCATTCTGTGCGCGCTTTTTATGCGCAGGTCCGTGCAGTGGAAGTCTGCCGCAAAAGCGTCGCCCAGCCCGCGCGGCGGTCAGGGATAAAATCTTCCCTGCCCGATTTTCGCAGGAGAGGCCCGTGCCGTGGAAGTCTGCCGCAAAAGCTCAGGAAAGATGATCTCCGGGAGACTCGTCCTCAAAGTCGAAGATACATTTCTCAAACGCATTGATGACGTGCGTGTTCATATATTTATCATAGCGCTTATGTTCCCGCCCGTAGGACATGTGCACATGTCCGTGGAGAAAGAACTTCGGGCGGTATTTTTCAAGAAGCGTCCGGAAGACCCGGAAGCCCTGGTGCGGGAGATCGCGCCCGTCGTTCAGCTGATAGGCGGGAGCGTGGGTCACAAGAATGTCAAAACCGCGGTTCCTCAGGAGAGAGAACCGCTGTTTTGCGATACGCATTTTCATCTGCCGTTCAGTATACTGGTGCGGTCCGGGCTTATAGCGCATTGAGCCGCCCAGGCCCAGGATCCGGACGCCCTCGTGGACATAAATGCGGTCCTCGATGCAGATACATCCGTCCGGGGGCATTTTTTCATATTTATCATCGTGATTGCCGTGAATGTAGAGTACCGGCACGGTGGTAAATGTTGCCAGAAAGGAAAGGTAGCGGGGGTCCAGATCTCCGCAGGAGATAATCAGGTCAATTCCCTCAAGTTTGCTTTTTTCAAAATAATCCCACAGGGTTCTGGATTCCTCATCCGCAATCGCCAGTATCCTCATAAACCTTTTATCCTTCCTTTTTTTTGACGCCCTGCTGATTAATGACGGGAGCCGCGTGTTCTTTCAGCTCCTCTTTTTTCGGGATGGAGCCGATAATATTTTCAGCCAGCCAGTCGATGGTCATGATTTCCTCCGGCGAGAGAACTTTTCCGGGATCGTCCGTGACGACTCCGGTCTGGGAATACAGAATGCCGGAGAACGGGTTAAAAAGCTCGGAGCTGATGGCGGCTTTCAGCAGCTCTGTCAGCCGTTTTGTCCCGACCGGAAGGTGCTGGGAACAGACGACGTCAATGACGCCCGACGACATGCCCCACCAGTAGTTGATGGCTTTGGTGGAGGAAGGGTTGTCGTCGTTCTTCCATTTGCCGTTCATAATCGTGCGGATCAGCTGCTCATAGAATCTTCCCCAGTGGCATAAGGGCATGGCAAGATTTCTCGGATGCCCGTCATTTAAGTGGTAGAGCCCGAAAAAGCGTGTGCCCTCATCCGGGATGATCATGTCTTTTCCGGAAATGCAGGCGGGATGGATGTCTTTTATTTTTTCCACGATATCCTGATCTTTCATGGACGACCATTCCAGGAAGACCTGAGCCCGCGGATTGATCATTTTTGCGCCGAGGGCAAAGGCGTTGATATTGGCGATGGAGCCGAAGATCGGGTAGTCCGCCACGTAGGCCAGCCGGTCATTTTCCGCCATGGCGGCGGCGATGGCGCCCATCAGGAACTTTGCCTCGTGCATCCTCGAGTAGTAGGTGCGGATGTAGCGGTGGGAGGTGTTGAGCGAGCAGTTTAAAATGCGGACTTCCGGGTGGGAAATCGCGGCTTTTACGCTCGCCTGCACAAAGGCCGGGGTTGTGGTGAAGATCAGATTGCAGCCCAGTTTTATGGCGTCCTCAATCAGCTCCTCGGCATTGTCCTGTGTGGCATTTTCATAGCACACCGAGTTCAGCTCATCCGGAAACGTCTGTTCCAGATAGAGCCGGCCCAGCTCGTGTCCGTAGGTCCACGCGGAAGTCCCGGGGGTTTTTTCGTAGATAAACGCGGTCTTCAGCTTCGGGGAACCTGACTGCAGAAGAATGCGGAGCAGCCCTTTCTTTTCCTGGTTCGGCTTCATTTTCAGCTCGATTTCCTGATCCTCCTGGAGCAGAACAAATTCTTCCCAGCTTTTTACGATCAGGGTTCTGAGTTCATCCGTCGTTTTTTCCGTGATGGTATCGTAGCCGTAAAGTGTGATGAATGCCAGGAATGCATCGCCGGGAGTGATGCGCAGTTTTCCGCCGCCGTTTGCCGCAAATTCTGCATGAAACCTGGTATAAATGGAACTGAATTCGAGCAGATCCTCGTCCGTCCACATTTCGCCCGCGGCTTTTCCGACGGTCTCCTGCAGTTTTGCAAAACTGCCCTCCTGAGAGAACCAGATGTAGTTGATCGGTGCGGTCTGGTAAAAGTCCAGAAATTCATAGTATATGTTGTTTTCTTTTTCACCGGTCCGTTTCGGAACAATGCGGGTGACATTTCCGGGGATGGAGACAACACCGAAATATTTCATAACGCTGACCCGCTTGTTGCCCTCCTCCACATAGAATTTGTTCATATATTCATAGGCTTTGATGGGATCACGGATGCCCTCATCCACGTGGATGCTGCTCAGATTCGCCCATTTGCTGGCGAATTCCGTATCTTCTTTTAAGATCGGCATAAAATTTCCGGCAAAGGAATTGCTTCTTCCCGCGGTTCTGGTCCCCACGATCTGCTCAATCGGAATCTGCACCAGTCCCAGCGGTACCTCGGAATAGGAACCTTTTTCCGGCAGAATGTCGTCGAGAACCTGCAGGGTCGGCTTTTCCCCGCGGAACATCCTCGTCTGGTAATCACGCCTGCCGGCCTTCAATGCTTTGCTGTAGTCTTCTCTTCCCATAATATCCCTCTTATGAAACTGTCAGGGAACAGCCGCGATCCATATTCCACGGCGTCTCCTGCGTCTGTTAGAAAATGTTCCTCCCTAATTATATGGAAGAATCCGGGGAAATGCAAGGAGAAAGGAGCGGATATGCAGCGGAGCGGATTGTGAAAATCTACAATGAAACATTGAAAAGAGGGGGGAATGTGTGGTAAAATAAATAAGATTCTGACGGGAAAGAGGGGAAAAGAGAATGCTGTGACGCTCCATGGAAGAAGATCCGGAGCGGAGTGAGAAAAGAGAAGTACAAGAGAGTGGTGAAAGGTGGATGGCTATGTCAAAGGGAAATGCAGGAAAAAGAGAGAAGAAAGGGAATAAATTCGGGATCGAACGAAAGATTTCATATAATGTCTCGCGCATGGTGGTACTGTTTAATCTGATTCTTGGGGCGGTGGGGATTTTATGCTGCTATATCGCGACGGTAGCTTCGGTGGAGCACGTGATGGACCAGGTGTCAGGCGTAGCGGCCGATATGATCGCGGAGTCGCTGGATGAATATACCATGCTCGCCTATGAGACGGGCAGTCTCACCAGGCTTGCGGATCCGGAGCGGTCTGCTGAGGAGAAAAAAGAGCTGATTGACGGAAAAGTGGAGAATCACGGGATGAACGACGGATTTATCCTGGATTCGAACGGGATCAATATATTTAACGGTGAGGATTACTCACAGCATCCTTCCTTTGCGGAGGCCATGAAGGGAAATACATATGTTTCCACGCCGTACTATGATCAGGAAAAGCAGCAGGTCTATTATGAGGTATCGGCGCCCCTGTGGGAAAACGGGGTGCCGCAGTCGAAAGCGATCGGCGCGATTGTTCTGGTTCCGGACGGAGAGAGCCTCAACGACAGGATCCGCTCGATTAAGGTGGGGGACGCCGGCACGGCATTTATGGTGGATCATGGCGGCACGACGATCGCGGATATTGACTCCGCGCTGGTCGGTGTGGAGAATCTGATCGAGGAGGGAAAGACGAACCGCGCCCTGCGAAAAGCCGGAAAGATCGTCGAGCGGATGATCACGGGGGAGGACGGATTCGGGACTTACACTTACGGGGGGAAGGCAAAAATCGTGACGTTTTCCCCGGTGCCTGACACGCCGGGGTGGTCGATCGCGGTCGTTGCTGTCCGGAATGAGTTTCTTCCGATGTTCTATGTTTCCCTGGCGGCCACGATTGCGATGATGATTATTTTCACGGTGATCGGTCTGCGCATCAGCAGGCTGCTGGGCAGAAGGATTGCACAGCCGATTGAACAGTGCGTGGACAGGCTGGAGCTGCTGGAGCAGGGCGATCTTGCCGCGGAGACGCCTGTGATACATACAAATGACGAGACGGAGATGCTGATGAATTCCCTGCGCTCGACGATCACGACGTTGAATGATATTATACGGGATATCAGTGAGAATCTTGCGGAGCTCTCGGACGGCAATTTTACCGTGGATGTCTCCAAAGATTATATCGGGAATTTTTCACAGATCGGCGTATCCTTCCGCGGCATTGTTTCGGCGCTCAATGAGACGATGCGGGAGATTGACGGAAATGCGGTGCAGGTCTCCAAGGGATCCGACGATATGGCGGGGGCGTCCCAGTCCCTGGCGGAGGGCGCGAGCGACCAGGCAAGTTCGGTTGAGGAGCTGACGGCGACGGTTGAGGATATTTCCGGCAAGATCGCACAGAATGCAAAGCAGGCGAACGCGGTGAAAGATATTGTGGGCGAGATGGATGACAGCATCCGGCAGAGCAATGTGCATATGCAGGAGATGACGGCGGCGATGGGCAGGATCACGGACGCTTCCAACGAGATCGCCAATATTATGAAAGCGATCGAGGAGATCGCATCCCAGACGAATCTGCTGTCCCTGAACGCGGCGATTGAGGCTGCGAGAGCCGGGGATGCGGGAAAAGGATTCGCGGTGGTTGCGGATGAGGTGAGAAGTCTTGCGGAACAGACGGCCGACTCGGCGAGAAGTACGGCGCAGCTGATCCAGAATGCGATCCGTGCGGTGGAGGACGGCACCAGCCTGACGAAGGTCACGGCGGAGTCGCTGGAACAGGTTGTGGAAAAAGCGCATATGGTGCGGGAGGCGGTTGACGGAATTGCGGAGGCATCCGACCGTCAGGCGATTGCCGCGCAGCAGATTTCGGAGGGCGTAAGCCAGATTGCCGTCGTTGTGGAGACCAATTCCGCGACGGCGCAGGAGAGCGCGGCGTCCAGCGAAGAGCTTTCCGCACAGGCGACACAGCTGAAGGCGCTGATCGGACGATTCCGGTTTGAATAACTGACGGAGGGAGACAAACAGACTATGCGGCTGCTGATGGTAAGACACGGGGATCCGGATTATGAGAAGGATTCCCTGACAGAGAAGGGCTGGCGGGAGGCTGCTCTTTTATCAGAGCGTCTGTTAAAAACAGATATCACGCACATTTATGTATCCCCGCTCGGGAGGGCAAAGGATACGGCGTCCCTGACGCTGAAGGAGACGGGGCGCACGGCGACGGAGTGTTCCTGGCTGAGGGAATTTGCCCCCTCCATCCTCAGGCCGGACGGGGAAGGCCGCAGGACAGTTGCCTGGGACTGGCTGCCGCAGGACTGGCTGGCGGAACCGGATTTTCTGTGCTGTGACCGCTGGGCGGATCATGAGGTGATGCTGGGCGGAGAGGTGCGCCAGGAGTATGACCGGGTGACGGGCAGTTTTGACGCTCTTCTCGCAGGGCACGGTTATGTGCGGGAGGGGAATCTGTACCGGGCAGAGAGGGCGAACCGCGACACGCTTGTATTTTTCTGCCATTTCGGTGTGGAATGCGTGCTGTTGAGCCATCTGATGAATCTCTCGCCCATGATTCTCTGGCATCACGCCTGCGCGGCGCCGTCCTCTGTGACGACGGTGTATACCGAGGAGCGCAGGCAGGGGACGGCGGTGTTCAGGGTCTGCAGTTTCGGGGATGTCTCGCATCTGTATGCCGCGGGGGAGGAGCCGGCGTTTGCGGCGCGCTTCTGTGAGACATACGATTGTGCCGGAGAGCGCCATGACTGACACAGCAATACCGGGCAGAACAGGAAAAAGTGTTTTGTCCGGTATTTTTTCGGTTCAACAGGGAACTGTGTCCTGCGGTACAGAAACACTCCGCGGGATTTTGTTTTATATAAAGTGATTGTGAATAATATGAGATCAACAGAAGGGAGAACAAAGTGAGATGAGTGGAACTGACAGAACAGATGAGATGAGACCGGTTGTGAAAGAATTTCTGCTGCGGGGGGAGATCGGGCGTATTGTCCCGTACGGAAACGGGCATATCAATGACACCTGCCTTGTGGAGATGCGGGAGGGTGAAGAGAACATAAAGTATATTCTTCAGCGGATTAATACTTCCATTTTCAGAGATCCGAAAGCGCTGATGGACAATATTACGGGGGTGACGCGTCATCTGAAAAAGAAGATCAGCGCAGCCGGGGGAGATGTGAGGCGGGAGACGCTGAGTGTGGTGGAAACCACGGCGGGCGGGAGTTTTTACCGTGCTCCGGACGGAGGATGCTACCGTGTATATGAATATATTGACGGTACGGAGAGTCTGGAACAGATCGAAAAACCGGAAGATTTCTGTGCGGCTGCGGAGGCGTTCGGCAATTTCCAGTACCTGCTCTCGGATTATCCCGCGGAGACGCTTCACGAGGTGATTCCTGATTTTCATAATACCGTAAAGCGGTATGAGCGGTTTCTTGCGGTGCTGCGTGAGGATCCCCTTGGGCGGGCAGCCGCAGTGTCCGCGGAAGTGGATTTTGTAAAGAAACGCGCAGACGGGATGGGGGAACTGCTCGGCCTTCTGGCGGACGGGCGGATTCCGCTGCGTGTGACGCACAATGACACAAAGCTCAATAACATTCTCCTGGACCCGGCGACGGGGAGAGGGGTGTGCATTATCGATCTGGACACCGTGATGCCAGGCACTTCCCTGTATGATTTCGGGGACGCCATCCGGTTTGGGGCCAGCACTGCGCTGGAAGATGAGGAAGATGTGAGCCTTGTGCATCTGAACACAGAGCTTTTTGCCTTCTATGTGCGCGGCTATGTGCGCGGATGCCGGGGAACACTTACGGAGATGGAGACTGCGATGCTTCCGTCGGGGGCGAGACTTATGACGCTGGAGTGCGGAATGCGTTTCCTGACGGATTATCTGGAGGGAGACGTCTATTTTAAAATACACCGGAAGGGACACAACCTGGACCGCTGCCGCACGCAGTTTGCACTGGTGGCGGAAATGGAGCAGAAATGGGAGCAGATGAAGAAAATCGTCGGGGAAGAGGCGGCCCGGGCGGGAAGAGACTGAAGGGAACGGGACAGGCAGGACGGGGTGAGCATATGAGTCAGACACAGACAGGGGAAAAAGAGCTCCTGAAAATATCCGTCCGCAATCTGGTGGAGTTTCTTTTGAAAGAGGGGGATATTGACAACCGCTACGGCAGACTTTTATCTTCCGCCGCAATGCAGGAGGGGAGCAGAATTCACCGGAAGATCCAGAAGCGCATGGGGCCGCATTATCAGGCGGAAGTGCCGCTTGGGATTGTGATTGAGGAGGAGACATACCGTCTGGCCGTGGAGGGGCGGGCGGACGGTATACTCACGGCGGCGGACGGGAGCGTGACGGTCGACGAGATAAAGGGCGTTTACCGGAATGTCGCGGCGATGGAGGCTCCGGCCGGAGTGCACAGAGCGCAGGCGATGTGCTATGCCTACATTTATGCGCTTCAGCACGGGCTGGAGCGCATTGATGTGCAGCTGACGTACTGTAATCTGGACACGGAGGAACTGCGTTACTTCAGGGAAAGCTTTCTGTTTCCGGACCTTGCGGCATGGTTCGAGGCGCTCACAGGGGAGTACCGCAGGTGGGCGTTGTTCCAGTCAGGGTGGAGAAAACTGCACCGGGCGTCTATTCAGAAGCTGGAGTTCCCGTTTGAGTACCGGAAAGGACAAAAGGACCTCGCGGCGGGGGTTTACCGCACGATCAGCCGGAAGAAAACACTGTTTATCCAGGCGCCTACCGGAGCGGGGAAGACGCTGTCTGTGATCTTTCCGGCAGTGAAGGCTGTGGGGGAGGGGCTTGGGGATAAGATATTTTATCTGACGGCAAAGACGATCACGTCCGCTGTCGCGCTCGAGACCTTTCAGCTGCTGAAAAAACAGGGATACCGGGCAAAAATTGTGCAGATTACGGCAAAGGAAAAGCTCTGCTGCTGTGATGTGATGGACTGTAATCCGGTGCACTGTCCCCGTGCCGGGGGACATTTCGAGCGGGTGAATGACGCGGTGTATGATCTGCTGCAGAAAGAGGATGTTCTGACGAGGGAAGTATTTGCAGGACAATCCGTGGAATACCGGGTGTGCCCTTTTGAGCTGTGTCTGGACACGGCGTCCTGGGCGGATGTGGTGATCTGCGACTATAATTACGTATTTGACCCGAATGTGTATCTGAAACGATTTTTTGCGGAGGGATCGCGGGGCGACTATCTTTTTCTCGTCGATGAGGCGCACAATCTGGTTGACCGGGGGAGAGAGATGTACAGTGAAAGTATCTGTAAGGAGGACTTTCCGGCACTGAAAAAAATGATTAAGGATTACAGTCTGAAGTCTGTCTCCTGCATTGATAAGTGTAACCGGATTCTGCTCGGATACAAGCGTGAATGTGAGAAATATGAAGTTTATCCGGATATCGGGAATCTGGCGTATGCGCTTGGGAATCTGGCGGAGGAGCTGGAGGAATTTCTGGAGAATACGCCGGAATTCCCGGAGCGCCGCGCGGTCACTGATTTTTATTTCAGACTCCGCAATTTCCGGAATATTTATGAGCTTGTGGACGAGCGCTATGTGATTTATACGGAACACGGGGAGGACGGGCGGTTCCGCCTGCGCCTCTACTGCGTCGATCCTTCCGCGAATCTGCAGGAGCGGACCGACAAGGGGAGAGCCGCCATTTTTTTCTCCGCCACGCTGCTGCCGGTTCACTACTATAAGACGCTGCTCTCGACGCGTACGGATAATTACGCCGTGTACGCGCAGACGGCCTTTTCCGCGGAGCAGCGTCTGCTTCTGCTCGCGCGGGATGTCAGCAGCCGTTATACGAGAAGGAACCGGGCAGAATACGGGCGGATGGCGGAATATATTCTCCGGACGGCGCAGTCCAGAAAAGGAAACTATATGATATTTTTTCCCTCTTATCAGATGATGGAGCAGGTGCACTGCGTGTTTCTGGAGAATGGCCGGGGCGAAATGCCGGAGACGCTTGTGCAAAAGCCCGGTATGAGCGAGGAGGAGCGGGAACATTTTCTGCAGGCCTTTTCCGCGGAGCCGTCTGCGGCGAGGGGAACATCCCTCGTGGCGTTCTGTGTTCTGGGCGGTATCTTCGGGGAAGGGATTGACCTGAAAAAGGAGCAGCTGATCGGAGCCCTGATCGTCGGCACCGGCCTGCCGCAGATCAGCAGTGAGCGGGAGATTCTCATGGAATATTATGACAGGCGTTGCGGGGAAGGATTTGACTTTGCCTACCGGTATCCCGGGATGAATAAGGTACTCCAGGCCGCAGGGCGCGTAATCAGGACCGCGGAGGATGCGGGGGTGATTATACTGCTGGACGAGAGGTTTCTGCAGGGAGACTACAGGAGGCTGTTTCCAAGGGAGTGGGAGAAGCGGGAAGTGTGCAGCGTGGCTACGCTGTCGGGCTGTCTGGAGGCGTTCTGGAGGCAGCGGGACGGGGATGCCGCTGCGGGGAAAGAATAACGGCTGGACATTTCTGACATATAATAGTATAGTAATCACACCGGACCTTGAAAAGTGAATACACATACAATGAAACTTGTATTTTCAGATATGCATCCCGGCATGCTGCCGCCAAAAGCGCCAGCACCTGCCGCGCGCAGGTTGACGAGGAGAGAGGTGATCGAAATATTCGGCGGATGCCTCTCCGTACCGCCTCCGTGCGGGATGCACCGGCAAATATGCGGGTGACCGCAAAACAAATCCGGTGCATGGAGGAAGATAGAATCAGGAATTGACCGGGAGGAAAGTATATGTGCGGTATTATTGGATATACAGGAAGTGAAAATGCCAGGGAGGTGCTGCTGGACGCGCTGGAGCTGCTGGAATACAGAGGGTATGACAGCGCCGGCGTTGCAGTGAAGGAGGCCGGAAGCGGGAAGACGGTTGTCCGCAGATGCGCGGGAAGGGTGAGGGATCTGAGGAAGCTGTGTGAGACGGAAACACATTTCTCCGGCTGCGGCATAGGGCATACCCGCTGGGCGACCCACGGAGGGGTGAGCGATGTGAACGCGCACCCGCATCAGGCGGGCAGCGTGACGCTGGTGCACAACGGAATTATTGAAAATTACCGTGAGCTGATCGCGGATTACGGGCTGGAGGGGAAGCTTCGCTCGGAGACGGACAGCGAGGTGGTCGCGGCGCTTCTGGATTATTTTTATGAGGGGAATCCGCAGGAGGCTGTCCAAAAGACCGTGGGCAGGCTGAAAGGGACGTTTGCGCTGGTTGTCATGTTTGAAGACCGCAGGGATGCCATTTACGCGGTCCGCAATGTCAGCCCGGTTGTGGCGACGCTCTGTGAGCAGGGGGCGATGCTGGCCTCGGATCTGACGGCGCTCTGCCGTTTTACGAACCGCTATTTTGTGCTGCCCGAATACCAGGTGCTGGAACTTCGGAAGGATGGCGTGACGCTGTGGGATCCGGACGGAAAAGTGATGGAACCAGAGTACCAGACGGTGGACTGGGAGTTAAACAGCAGCGGAAAGAACGGCTATCCGTTTTACATGGAAAAAGAGATTATGGAGCAGCCCGGGGCGGTCACGCGCACGATTGAGGGGCGCATAAGGGGAGGAATGCCCGATTTTTCCGCGGACGGCGTGCCGGATACGCTTTTTACGGACTGTGAGCGCATCTGTGTGATCGCCTGCGGGACGGCGATGCACGCAGGTCTTGTGGCGCAGGCGCTTGTGAAGTCGGTTCTCCACATGCACATTGAGGTGGAGATGGCATCGGAATTTATGTACTCGGATCCGGTGATTGATGAAAAGACGCTGGTGATCGCGGTATCCCAGTCCGGGGAAACGATCGATACGCTGGAGGCGGTGAAGTATGCCAGACTCCGCGGAGCGAAGTGCCTCTCGGTCATCAACGTCAGGGGATCGTCGATCGCGCGGGAAAGCGATTATGTGATCTACACCAGTGCCGGACCGGAGATAGCGGTGGCGAGCACCAAGGCGTACACGACGCAGCTCGCCGTTTTTTATCTGATCGTTGCGCGGATGGCGCACAGCCGTGGGATCTTTACGGAGGAGGAGACACAATGCTTTATCCGGGAGCTCCAGCGGACGCCGGAGACTATCAGGGATGTGCTTGCGCGGCGCAGGGAGGTTCATGTGCTGGCAAAAAAGGTGCTCGCGGCAAAGGATCTGTTTATGATCGGACGCGGGCTCGATCACTCGATTCTGCTGGAGGGATCGCTGAAGCTAAAGGAGGTCTCCTATATTCACTCGGAGGCCTATGCGTCGGGAGAGTTAAAGCACGGCCCGATCGCCCTGATCACGCAGGATACGCCGGTGGTGGCCTCCGTCACACAGGATAAACTGATGTCGAAAGAGCTCTCTAATATCAGGGAGGTGGCGTCCAGGGGCGCTGATGTCGCGGTATTTGTAAAAGATAGTCTTGCAAAAGAACTGGAGGACTATGAGCTGTTCCGGCTGCCGGATATGCGGGATGAATTTATGGTTATGCCGGCTTCCGTGGCACTGCAGCTTCTGGCGTATTATGTATCTTCCGACAAAGGTTTTGATGTGGATAAGCCGAGAAACCTTGCAAAAGTAGTCACAGTGGAATAGAATAGATATGATGATTGTCTGATCAGGCAGTCTGCCGGGTTGTATATCTGAATATACAGGAAAGTTGTATACATTGTGTGCAGGCATACAAAGTAAAACAGGAGGAAACATACATGGTAAAAACAATGTTATCAGATTGTGAGCAGATGGTGATGAAGTGTATCTGGGACTCCGACAGTGAGCTTGGGGTAAAGGAACTTATGGAAATTGTGAATGAAAAACATAGCAGAACATGGAAGCTGCAGACGGTTTCAACTTTTGTGGCAAGACTGGTAAAAAAAGGATACCTCGATATGTATCGGAACGGCAGAACATTTCTCTACCGTCCGCTGATGACCGAGGAGGATTATAAAGGAATACTGTTCCGGCAGTATGTGGGGTTCTGGAGCTGCGGCAATGCAGCGGAATTTATCCGGAGCCTGTGCGAGAGTCTGGAGCTTACGGACAGCGATAAGAAAGAGATCCGGGAGGTTGTGCAGGCGATCGTGTGAGAGAAGGGGGATACAATACACATCCGCGGGGGAACGGCATAAGATATAGAAAGAACGTATGAGGTTTTTCATGCCAGATATCAGATCTATGCAGAATAATGTGGACCAGGGAACCCTGAAGGTACAGGTTATCGGCAGCGGGACGCGCATTCCGGTGCAGAATGCCCGGATAACGATTTCCTATTCGGGGGATCCGGAAGGGACACTGGAAGAGGTGAGTACGGATGATTCGGGAATGTCTGAACAGATCACGCTTGCTGCGCCTCCGCTGGAATATTCTATGGAGCCGGGCGAAAGCCAGCCCTACGCCGAATATACCATTCAGGTCGATGCGGAAGGATACCGCCCGATTAATATTTCCGGCATTGAGGTCTTTTCAGATCAGCTTGCGCTGCAGGAGGTCCGCCTGGACAGGGTGGAAGCGCCGGGGAATCCGATAGACAATATTGTGATTCCGGTGCACACCCTCTTCGGGGAGTATCCGCCCAAGATCGCGGAGTCCGAGATTAAGCCGGTGACGGAGACGGGGGAGATTGTTTTAAGCCGTGTTGTCGTGCCGGAATATGTCGTGGTGCACGACGGAGCGCCTTCGGATACGACTGCGCGGGATTATTACGTCCGCTACCGCGATTACATTAAAAATGTGGCCTCGAGTGAGATCTATTCCACCTGGCCGGACGCCACGATACGGGCCAATGTTCTCGCCATTATGTCGTTTACGATGAACCGGGTGTACACGGAGTGGTACCGGAACAAGGGGTACGGCTTTACGATCACGTCCTCCACGGCTTACGACCAGAAGTTTATGTACGGGAGAAATATTTTTCAGAATATCTCCAATATTGTGGATGAAATGTTTCAGAATTATCTCTCCAGACCCAGTGTCAGGCAGCCGATCCTGACGCAGTACTGTGACGGGCAGCGTGTGACCTGCAGCAACTGGATGAGCCAGTGGGGAAGCAAGTTCCTGGGAGATCAGAATTACAGTGCGATCGAGATTCTGCGCTATTATTATGGGAACAGCATGTACATTAACACGGCGGAGGAGATCTCCGGAGTGCCGGCGTCCTGGCCGCGCGCGGATCTCTCCATTGGTTCCACCGGGGAAAAGGTGCGTCAGGTGCAGGAACAGCTGGCCCGCATCTCCCAGTCGTATCCTTCGATTCCGCGGATTACCCCGGATGGAATCTACGGAAATGCGACGCGGGAGGCCGTGGAAAAGTTTCAGGAGGTGTTTGGCCTGCCGGTCACCGGGGTGATCGATTACCGCACCTGGTACAAAATATCAGAAATCTATGTCGGGGTTACAAGAATCGCAGAGCTTATGTAATCTTTGGGGCAGTCTGAAAAAGCAGCAGTGAACAGATGGTTTTCTGCTGTTTTTTCCATGTTCCGGTGAAAGGAATTACAGATGGAAAAATGGTTTGAAATACGAAAAAGCGCCGATTTTGCAGGGATTGCCGCGAGATTCGGCATACATCCGGTGACAGCCCGGCTGATACGCAACCGGGAAGTGACGGGGGATGAGGCGATCCGAAGATATCTTACCGGAGGTGTGAAGGATCTGTATGATCCGCATCTGCTAAAGGACGGGGATCTTCTGGCTGGGATTCTGGCCGGAAAGATCAGGGAGCGGGCCTGTGTGCGGATTATCGGGGATTATGATATCGACGGGGTGATGGCTACGTATATTCTCTGCCGCGGGATCCAGCGGTGCGGCGGCGTTGTCAGCACACAGATTCCGGACCGGATGCGGGACGGTTATGGAATCAGCAGTCATCTGATTGATCTGGCGCATGCGGACGGTGTGGATACGATTATCACCTGCGACAACGGTATCGCGGCGATCGAAGAGATTGCGAAGGCGAAAGCGCTTGGAATGACAGTGCTTGTGACAGATCACCATGAGATTCCTTTCGTGGAGGAGGGCGGGGAGAAGCATTTTCAGACGAGCGCCGCGGACGCCGTCGTGAACCCGAAGCAGGAGGATTGTGCGTATCCGTTTAAAGAGCTCTGCGGTGCCGCGGTTGCATTTAAGGTGGTAGAGCTTCTGTATGAAAAATGCGGGGTTCCCGGAGAGGAAGCGCTTCTATTTCTGGAAAATGCGGCGTTTGCCACCGTCGGGGATGTGATGGAGCTGACGGATGAAAACCGGATTATCGTCAGGGAAGGCTTAAGACGCATCAACCGCACGGAAAATCCGGGTATGCGGGCGCTGATCTATAAAAACGGGCTGGAACCCGGACAGATCCGCGCGTATCACATCGGATTTGTGCTGGGCCCCTGTGTCAACGCGAGCGGGAGGCTGGAGACCGCAAAAATCGCGCTTGGCCTGTTTCTCACGGAGGATCCGGCCCGTGCGGCGGCGATTGCGGAGGAGCTGGTCGAACTGAATCTGCAGCGGAAGGCGATGACGGCGGAGGGCGTGGAGCTGGCAATGGAGGCTGTCAGGGAGGGCGGCGTGGGGGAGAAAGTCCTGGTGATTTATCTGCCCAGAGTTCATGAGAGTCTGGCGGGCATTATTGCCGGAAGGATCCGGGAGCACTGCAATCATCCTGTTTTTGTACTCACCAGAGGGGAGGAGGGAATCAAAGGTTCCGGGCGCTCGATTGAGGAATATGATATGTACCGGGAGCTCTGCAGGTGTAAGGAATTCTTCACGAAATTCGGCGGGCATCCCATGGCAGCAGGGATTTCGCTGCGCGGGGAGACGGTGGACGCTTTCCGGGAAAAAATAAATGCGTGCTGTGAATTGACAGATCAGGATTTTATCCCTAAGATAAGAATAGACATTGCCATGCCGGCGGAATATCCGGATGAGGCACTTGTGCGGCAGCTTTCGGTGCTCGAGCCGTTCGGGAAGGGGAACACGAAGCCACTCTTTGCCGATAAGGGACTGGCCGTGCGGCGTGCGGTGATCGCCGGCAGGAACCGGAATGTCCTTAAACTTGCGCTACTGACAGCGCGGGGGGCTGAAGTGTCTGCCGTTTATTTCGGTGACATCTGCGCCTGGAAGGACTATTATACAGCAGAATACGGGGAGCGGGCGGTGGAGGACGCCTTCCTGGGGAGGGAGAATGATATCCGGATGTCGGTTGTCTATTATCCGGAGATCAACAGCTATCAGGGGCGGAATGAGCTTTCGCTTGTCATCCGTCATTATCAGTAAGGAGAATCTGGAGGATTTGTATGTTTAGCGGAAAAAGAGAAAAGGTATTAGAGGAAGAACTGGTGCGGGTGAAGGCGCAGAGTGAAAAACAGGGCAGCGAACTTGCGTGGATATCCGGGCAGAAAAAGCAGGTGGAGGAACAGTTTGCAGAGTTACTCGACTCCCAGGGGCAGATGGAGCGGGATATGGCGCAGATATCCGGGCATCTTGACAACATTCAGGAGCTGGCGGAAAATGGCGGCAGGGCGGCTTCGGACGTACACACCGCGATGATGGAGCTCAACAACGGGGTGGGGACGTTTGAGGTGAATCACGGTGTGTTTCTGGAGCAGGTGCACAGGCACAACGACCGCATTGTGGAGATTGTCGAGAATAACAAGCATTTTACGACACCGATGAAGCAGATTTCCGAGCTGCCGTCTGCGCGGAAGGAAGAGGCGAAGGAGATCCAGGCCTGTGTGGACCGCATGAAGGATTTTTCCAAAAATATGACCGTGATTTCGCTGAACACTGCAATTGAGGCGGGCAGACTCGGAGAAACGGGGCGGAAATTTGTCGCCTCACTGGACGAGCTGTGTTCTTATACCGGGTACTATGACAGCGAGGTGAGGCAGCTCGAGGAAAAGCTGCGGGAATCCGACGCGAAATGGGAGGCGCTTGAGGAGCAGATCCAGCACCTGAACAAGCTGCTGAAAGAGAACAATATTTCCATGGGAAAACTGATGCGCGACAGCGCGCAGAGCATGGCGACGTACGAGGTCAGCCAGCTGAAGCTGCGGGAACTTCTGCCGGAAACCGCTGTGGGACAGGCTGATGCGCTCCAGCAGTCCGCGCGGGAGATGACGAAAGTGTGCGGGCGGATGCAGATGAGGGTGGAAGACATCCGCGGCGAGGCGGACGCCCAGAAAAAGCGCGCCAGGGAGCTTAAGGAAGCCTGCGGGGAGATCTGTGAGAGAGCGGGCGGCAGCGGGGACTGAAGTGCGGAAACGGAGGAAAATATGGCGATTGAAAAGAAAATGCATTTTCTGTCGGCGGACGGGAAGACGAGAATCAACGCGGTAAAGTGGGTTCCGGAGAGCGGGGAATACCGCGCGGTGTTACAGATCGTCCACGGAATGGTGGAGCATATCGGGCGCTACCGCCCGTTCGCGGAATATCTGTGCGGACAGGGATATCTGGTGGTGGGTCATGATCATTTAGGGCACGGCGCGTCGGTCACCTCGGAGGAGGAATGGGGCTATTTTGCGGAGAATCCGAGCGATACGGTGGTGGCGGATATACACAGGCTGCGCAGGCGCATGCAGGAAAAAAATCCGGGGCTCCCGTATTTTATGCTGGGACACAGTATGGGATCATACATGCTCCGCAAATACCTCTGCCTGCATCCGGGCGGTATCAGCGGGGCCGTGATTATGGGAACCGGCTGCATGCCGGATAGGACCATGAAGCTGGGGCTGATGCTCTGCCAGCTGTTTGCGCATTTCAGGGGCTGGCATTTCCGGAGTTCTTTTCTGCAGTCCGTCTCTTACAGCAGACCGTACCGCAGATTTGACCTGCACGGAAAAGACTGCACAAAGAGCTGGCTGACGAAGGACGCGGAGATTGTGAGAGCTTACTATGCGGACCCGCGCTGTACGTTTCTGTTTACGGTAAACGGATACCGCGGGCTGATGGAGGCAGTGCTCTACGACAATCAGATCGAACATGTCCGGAAAATGCCGCGGGATCTGCCGGTTTTCCTGGTCTCGGGAGCGGACGATCCGGTCGGGGATATGGGAAAGGGCGTAAAGAAGGTGTGCGCGCTTTTCCGCAGGGCGGGGCTGACCGATGTGACTCTGAAATTATTCGAAAATGACCGGCATGAGATTCTCAATGAGACGGACAGAAAGCAGGTTTATGCGGAGATCAGGGCGTGGATGGACGGGAAACTGAAAAAACAGGTGACGGAGAGGTAGCGGGAAGAGGAATGGAAAAAATTCAGATTATCAGCGACGGCTCTCTGGATCTTCCCAGGGAAATTACTGCCCGGCATGATATAAAAGTCGTGCCGTTTTACGTGTCGTTTGACGGCGTGACTTACCAGAAAGAAATCGATGAGCTTGACATCCGCGATTTTTATCAGAAAATGATAGATCACCCGGGAGTTTACCCAAAGACCTCGATGCCGTCCGTGGACGATTATTATCAGGTATTCCGTCCGGCCGCGGAGGAGGGGGCCGCCGTGATCTGCGTCTGCATCACGTCCCGGTTCAGCGGTTCCATGCAGTCGGCCTGCACAGCCAGGGATATGATATATGAAGACTGGCCCGGGGCCCGGATTACGGTGATTGACGCGACGGTCAATACGGTGCTTCAGGGGCTTTATGTGCTCGAGATCTGCCGCATGCGTGATCTCGGGCTGGATTATGAGAGCATCGCAGAGCGGGCGCTCTCCATCCGCGAGAGCGGACGGATCTTCTTCACGATCGGTGATATCAGCTACTTAAAACATGGCGGGCGGATCGGGAAGCTGGCAGGCATTGCCGGAAGCGCCTTAAAAATCAGGCCGCTGATCACTCTGCGGGAGGGTGAGATATTCAGCTCGGGACTTGCGAGGAGCCGCGCCCGATCGCTTCAGAAAGTGATCAGGCTGCTGGAGGATTATATGGACGAGCGCAGGGTACAGCCGGGGGAATATAGTTTTGCAGTCGGGTACGGATATGACTATGAGGAAGCGTGCCGGTTCCGGGAGCAGCTGCGGGACCTGGTGCGGGAGCGCCTTGGAATCAGTGAACCCGGGATATATCAGATCGGGGCGACGATCGGGGTGCACACAGGGCCGCATCCGCTCGGAGTCGGGATTATTAAGCGGTCAGACTGGAAAGGCTGGGAGAAATAAGATATGGCATTTGTTCATTTACATGTCCACACGGAGTACAGCCTCCTGGACGGCTCCAACAAAATCGGGGAATACGTGGCGAAGGTGAAGGAGCTCGGGATGAACAGCGCGGCCATCACGGACCACGGCGTCATGTACGGCGTCATTGATTTCTACAAGGCGGC
>CAMSQM010000017.1 GCA_947062675.1 uncultured Roseburia sp. | reverse complement strand
TGTGAGCGGATGAACGCCGTTCTTCAGGGAATCTGTGCGGATCTTGCTGCGGATTACGGGCTTAAGGAGCCTGATTTTGATGAAGTGGAGCGTCACAGCCGGTTCCGTCTGGACGGCGGGCTGTCGTTTCACGGGGTTTTCGAGTGGGTGCAGAAACAGAATAATTATCCTCCGGATCAGTATGGTATGAAAGATAAGAGCTGCCGCCCGCCGTGGCAGTTTGTCTACCTGTACCGGAACTGCTGCAGCCAGGGGGAAAAAAGAGGGATAGAGTGCCTTGGCAGAAAACTGCGGGAGACGGCTTCCCGTGAGATGTCCGGCAGGAAAATCTGGCGGACATTTTCCGTGACAGGGGGAAGAGAATATCACAACGGCATGAGTTATCTGCCGGATGAGCTGCCCATGGACAGGGATCCGGATCTCATCGCGGAGGCAGCGCGGTTTCTGATCAATTTCAAATTGTATCGCGTCTCTGGCTGTGTGGAAATGCTGCAGGCGGGAGAGCCTGTGGAACCTGCGGGATAAATTCTGGCTTTTTTGTCATGTGTGTGATATACTGATGCAGATAACCGGAGGAAGTATTCTGCCGGGGGCCGGAGAGCGCCGGATAAGAGCCGCTTCCGGCAGGTAAAGTATGTCACAGGGAGAGTAGAAGGGAAAACATGAGAAAACCAGCACTGAGTGATGAAATATTACTGAAAGTCGAGAAACCGGCGCGTTATACCGGGGGTGAGGTAAACGCGGTCATGAAAGATCCGGACAGGGTTGATATCCGCTTTGTCATGTGTTTTCCGGACGTCTATGAGATCGGTATGTCACATCTCGGGATCCAGATTCTGTATGATATGTTCAACCGGCGGGAGGACGTCTGGTGCGAGAGAGTGTATTCGCCGTGGCCCGATCTGCACCGTATTCTGAAAGAACAGCAGATTCCGCTGTTTGCGCTCGAGTCACAGGAGCCGGTCAGAAAGATGGACTTTCTCGGAATCACGATCCAGTATGAGATGTGCTACACGAATATTCTGCAGATTCTCGATCTGAGCGGTATTCCGCTTTCAGCGGCAGACCGTGGGGCGGGGGATCCGATTGTGATCGGCGGAGGGCCCTGCGTCTATAATCCGGAACCCATTGCGGAGTTTTTTGATCTGTTTTATATCGGGGAGGGCGAGGAGCAGTACGACGCCCTGTTTGATCTCTATAAAAGGAAGAAAGCGGCCGGAGCGGACCGCATGGAATTTCTGCGGGAGGCGGCCGGAATCCCGGGGATCTATGTGCCTGCTTTTTATGAGACGGCCTATAAGGAGGACGGCACGATCGCGTCTTTTGGACCGGCTGAGGAGGGGATCCCGGCAGTGGTTACGAAGCAGCTTGTCAGAAACTTTACGGATGCCGTATACCCGGAAAAGCCGGTTGTACCGTTTATCAGGGCGACACAGGACCGTGTCGTGCTGGAAATTCAGCGCGGCTGCATCCGCGGCTGCCGTTTCTGCCAGGCAGGTATGGTGTACCGCCCTGTGCGGGAAAAGGATGTGGAGCGGCTTAAAGAGCAGGCCGTGCGAATGTTAAAGGCGACGGGACATGAGGAGATTTCCCTTAGTTCCCTGAGCTCTTCAGATTACGGTCAGCTTGAGGAGCTGGTGATATTTCTCATGGAGGAGTGCAGTGGAAAGGGAATTAATATTTCCCTGCCCTCCCTGCGGATTGACGCGTTTTCACTTGAGGTGATGAGCAGAATTCAGGATGTGAAAAAAAGCAGTCTGACATTTGCGCCGGAGGCAGGTTCCCAGCGGCTCCGGGATGTGATCAATAAGGGGCTGACGGAAGAGACTATTTTAAACGGTGCGCAGCTGGCGTTTGAGGGCGGCTGGAATAAGGTAAAGTTTTATTTTATGCTCGGGCTTCCAACAGAGACACGGGAAGATATGCGCGCCATCGCGGAGCTTGCAGACAGGACGGCAGCGCGCTATTACGAGACCGTCGCGAAAGAAAAAAGGAACGGGAGATGCCAGATTACGATTTCCACTTCTTTTTTTGTGCCGAAGCCTTTCACTCCTTTTCAGTGGGCGCGCATGTATCCGCCGGAAGATTATACGGACAGGGCGGGGACGGTCAGTGCGGCGGTAAAAGAACAGCTGAACCGGAAAAGTATCCGCTATCAGTGGCATGAGGCGGATATCACTGTGCTGGAGGGGGTATTAGCGCGCGGGGACCGCAGGGTCGGACAGGTTATCCGGCGGGCCTATGAAAAAGGAGCGATTTTTGACGCCTGGTCCGAATATTCTGATTACGGGCGCTGGATGGACGCCTTTGCAGAATGCGGCGTCGACCCTGATTTTTACACGATGCGGGAGAGGGATTCCGACGAAATTTTTCCGTGGGATTTTATTGATACCGGAGTGACGAAAGAGTTTCTGAGAAGGGAATGGAAAAACGCGATGGAGGCTGTTGTCACGCCCAACTGCAGGGAACGCTGCGCGGGCTGCGGGGTGAAAAAGTTCGGGGGAGGTGTCTGCATTGAAGATCAGAATTAAATTCCGGAAATACGGTGTGATGAAATTTATCGGACATCTTGATATGATGCGTTTTTTTCAGAAAGCAATGCGCAGGGCGGAGATTGATATCTGCTATTCGGAGGGATTTTCCCCGCACCAGATTATGTCCTTCGCCGCTCCGGCCGGCGTCGGGATTACGAGCGGCGGGGAGTATCTGGATATTGAGGTTCATTCTTCCCGGACAAGCGAAGAGTCTCTGCGGGTGCTGAATGATGTGATGGTGGAAGGTGTTGAGATCATCAGTTACCGAAAGCTGCCGGATGATGCGAAAACCGCGATGTCCATCGTGGCTGCCGCCGGTTATACCGTTACCATAAAAGACGGATATACTTTTTCCGGTTCCGGGGAAGATCCCGGGACGGAAGCATTTCGCCATGGACTGGAATCGTTTTTTGCCCGGCCTGCGGAAGTGCTGGTGACAAAGCAGACGAAGAAGAGTGAAAAGACACTGGATCTGAAAAAGCTGGTATATGAATTCCGGGTGGAAGAACGCTGCCGCCGTCCGGCTTTTTTCCTGATGGTGAGCACGGGCAGCACCGATAATCTGAAGCCGGAGCTGGTGCTGGAAGCATACTTTGCGTCGATGGGAATTCCGTGGAAGCCGGAGGCTCTGCAGATTCACAGGGAGGATATCTATGCCCGCTCAGGGGCGGACACGCCCGCGTTCGTTTCACTCGGGGAAACGGGGGAGATTCTCATATGAACCGCTGTGTGATCACACGTGAAATACTCCGGGGGCGGGAATATCTTATTCAGGCTCTTTTTGATGAGAGTGGAAAGATGACCGAGGTATTTCCAGAGGCCGCGGGAGCTGGATCCATTCTTGGAAATATTTATATCGGAAGAGTGGAGAAAGTTCAAAAAAACCTGAACGCTGCTTTTATCAGGATAGCTCCCGGCCAGAACTGTTACCTCCCATTAAAAGATCTGGTACATCCGGTGTTTACGCGCAAACAGTCGGCAAAAAAAGAGATTGTGCAGGGGGATGAGCTTCTGGTTCAGGTTATCAGAGAGGCGGTGGGGACCAAAGATCCCACAGTTACCACAAACCTGTCGTTTTCCGGGACATACGCGGTTCTGACGACGGGAAAACGGAAGCTGTGTGTATCCGCGAAGCTCTCAAAAGAAGAGAGGGAACATTACCGCAGGATGCTTCCGGAGAGCGGTGATACAGATTACGGTATTATAATCCGCACGAATGCCGCGTCCGTGCCGGATGAGACGGTTCTGGCGGAGATCGGGGAGCTTGAGGCGCGCTGTCGGAAACTGATCGCGGAGGCAGGGCACAGAACCTGTTACAGCCTTTTGTACAGGGAACTGCCGTTCTGTGTCAGATACGCCATGGATCAGAAGCAGAAGTATCTGTCGGAAATCGTGACCGATGACCGGAGTGTTTTTGAGGAGCTGTGCGCGGCGTACCATATCCCTCCGGACAGGCTGATGACCGGCGGCAGTGTGTCTGTACCAGTCACCGAGATAGAAACAGAAGCGGGACCGCGCCTGCGCCATTATCCGGATGAGAAAATATCCCTGTCCGCTCTTTACAGCATAAAACATGGAATTGAGGAGGCCTTGCAGGAGCGTGTCTGGCTGAAGTCCGGAGCGTGTCTTGTCATTCAGCCGACGGAGGCCCTGACGGTCATCGATGTCAATTCCGGGAAGAATGTTACAAAAGGGGAGGCGCAGGAGACCTACCGGAGAGTCAACCTGGAAGCGGCGCGGGAGATTGCTCGTCAGCTGCGTCTGCGGAATATTTCGGGAATCGTGATCGTGGATTTTATCAGCCTTGTGTCGCGGGAGGCTGAGGCGGAGCTGCTTGCGCTTCTTAAACAGGAGTTTCGGGAAGATCCTGTGCCGGTGCAGGTGGTTGATATGACAAGACTCGGCCTTGTGGAGCTGACAAGGAAAAAAGAGAGAAAGCCATTGCGGGAGGCGGTTCTCTGTTAAAGCAAAGTATACGGAGGCGCCAGGGAAGGACGCGGTGCAGGGGGGCAGGCGAAAGGTACGCGTGCCCTCCTGCACCGCGCAGCGAAATAATTTTCATTTGGCGCTTCCATTTTCCGAAAATGTATGCTAGAATAGTTTCAGATAGTTATCTTTGTCCGGTCGCGGACAGTCAGATTATCTTTTTATCGAAGAGATTCTTTTTTTCAGATGCGGTAATTCACTGCAATTTTCTACGGTTCAGGAATAAAAAGGAGAGATACGTTGTATAGTATTGTATCAACAGCGGTTCTGCACGGGATCGGCAGTATTCCGGTCTGTGTGGAGGCGGATGTGAGTGAGGGTATGCCGATATTTGATATGATTGGTTTTCTGGCCTCGGAGGTCCGCGAGGCGCGGGAGCGGGTGCGCACCGCGCTGCGCAATTCCGGTTACAGGCTGCCGCCGTCGCATGTGACGATCAATTTTACGCCGGCGGATATCCGCAAATCGGGTTCAGGATTCGATCTGCCTGTATCCGCCGCGGTGCTTGCCGCGCTGGGTGTTATCCACCAGGAGGCGCTTGAAGGGACTTTTGTGACCGGAGAGGTTGGATTAAACGGCAGGGTTCAGCCGGTGCGCGGCGTGTTTCCGATGATAGCGGAGGCGAAGGAGCGCGGCCTGCGGCGCTGTGTCGTTCCGGAGGAGAACCGGAGAGAGGCTTATATGGTGGAAGGGATGACGGTGTATGCGGTTTCCTGTATCCGGGAAATGGTGGGCCTGCTCAACGGCGATGGAGGAAAAGATGCGGACGGCTCTTTTAATATAGAAGGAACCTGTGATGTGGAAAGTGAGGGGGCGCAGGCAGAAACTTTGCCGGATTTTTCAGAGATCAGCGGACAGCCGTTTATCAGGCGTGCCTGCGAGACGGCGGTGAGCGGAATGCACAATCTCCTTCTGACGGGCCCGCCGGGAGCGGGGAAGACGATGATGGCCATGCGGATTCCATCAATTCTGCCGCCGCTGGATCACGCTGAGCAGATGGAGCTGTCACGGCTTTACAGTGTCAGCGGGCTTCTCGCGGGGCGTGATACCCTGATCAGGGAACGGCCGTTCCGCGCGCCGCATCACACGGTCACTGCGCAGGGGCTTGCCGGCGGAGGGGTACATCCGAAGCTCGGGGAGATTTCCCTGGCGCACAAGGGCGTGCTGTTCCTCGATGAGCTTCCGGAGTTTAAAAAGGAAACGCTGGAAGTATTAAGGCAGCCGCTGGAGGAGAAAAAGGTGCGTCTGGTAAGACTGCTGGAAAGCTGTGAGTATCCTGCGGATTTTATGCTCGTTGCGGCTATGAACCCATGTCGCTGCGGGTATTATCCGGATGTGAGCCGCTGTCGCTGCACGGCGCTCTCTGTAGAGCGGTATCTTGGAAAAATCAGCAGGCCGCTGCTGGACCGGATTGATATCTGCGTCATGGTTCCGCAGCTCACGTTCCGGGAGCTGCTGGAAGGCGGAGCGGAGGAGTCGTCGGCGGATATCCGCAGGCGGGTGCTGGAGGCGCAGCAGCGTCAGAAGGAGCGCTACCGGAATGAGATATTTTCTTTTAACAGCCAGATCCCGGCGGCAAAGATACGGGAGTACTGCGGGCTGAACAGAAAACAGGAGTCGGATATGGAGGAGGCTTACCGGAAGTTTGAACTGACAGCGCGCTCCTATCACAGAATATTAAAGGTTGCGCGGACACTGGCGGATATGGATGGACACCGGAAGATTCTGGACAGGCATCTCGGTGAGGCCGTCTGCTACCGGAGCCCGGAACAGAAGTGTTTCGGGAATCTGTGGGGAGGGGGCGGAGACTGAAGCGATGAATTATGCATACTGGCTTGCGAATATTCCCGGGATCGGGAACCGGACCATACAGCGGCTGCTCGCGCAGGCGGGGAGTGCCAGGGAGCTGTATTTTCTCGAAGAAAAGGGGCTGCGTGCACTGAAAGGTTTCGGAGAGAAGGAGATCCGGGCAATTGTGGAAAGCCGTGGAAAGGAGACGGAGCCGGCATATCAGACTATGCTGGCAAAGGGCATTTCATTTCTGTCCTATGAGGACGATGAATACCCGGAAAAGCTTCGCAATATTCCGGACGCTCCTTATGGTCTGTATATCAGGGGACGCCTTCCGGAAAACGGAAAAAAGACGGTTGCCATTGTCGGAGCGCGCAGATGTTCGGAGTATGGCCGCGCAGTCGCGCGGAGGCTCGGAGAACAGCTTGCGAAGTGCGGCGTCTGTGTTATCAGCGGGCTGGCAGCGGGAATAGACAGTGCTGGACACCGCGGGGCATTAAGGGGCGGCGGTATGACCTGCGCAGTTCTGGGGTGCGGTGTGGATCTCTGTTATCCGGTGTCAAACAGGGAGCTGTATTATGATGTTCTGGAGGAAGGAGGGATTGTCTCGGAATACAGTCCCGGAACGCAGCCGCTGCCCAGATTTTTTCCTGCGCGCAACCGCATTATCGCTGGTCTTTCGGATGTAGTCGTGGTTGTGGAGGCCAAAAGCCGGAGCGGTTCCCTGATTACGGCAGATCATGCGCTGGAACAGGGACGGGAGATTTACGCGGTCCCGGGGCGGATGGACGACGCGCTGAGTGCCGGCTGCAATATGCTGATACGTCAGGGGGCAGGAATGATTGTGAGCGTGGAAGATTTTTTAAAAGAGCTCTCATCCGGAACCTTTCCGGGAACGTGCCCTGACAGTTTTGAGAAATTATTACTTGAAAAAGAAGAATACCTGGTGTATAGTTGTGTAGATTTACGGCCTAAAACGGTGGAAGAGCTTCTGCTGGAGACAAAGCTTTCCATGCCGGAACTGGCTGCGGTCCTGTTTGCGCTTATGCGAAGGGGATTTATCACGGAAACATTCAAAAACTGTTATATCAGACGCCTCTGAACAGGCATGAAGGAGAGATGGAGGAATGGCTAAATACCTTGTGATCGTGGAGTCGCCCGCGAAAGTAAAGACAATCAAAAAATTTCTTGGGAAAAATTATGAGGTGGTTGCGTCAAACGGACATGTGCGGGATCTCCCGAAGAGCCAGATGGGGATTGATCTGGAACATGATTATGAGCCGAAATATATTACGATCCGCGGGAAAGGGGAGATTCTTGCAAAGCTTCGCAAGGAAGTAAAGAAGGCGGATAAGGTATACCTTGCAACTGACCCGGACCGCGAGGGGGAAGCGATTTCGTGGCATTTAAGCCAGGCGCTGAAGCTGGATGACAAAAATGTGAGACGCATCAGCTTCAATGAGATCACGCAGAATGCGGTAAAAGCGTCGCTGAAGCAGCCCAGGGATATTGATATGAACCTGGTGGATGCCCAGCAGGCCAGAAGGGTTCTTGACAGGATGGTGGGCTATCAGATCAGCCCTCTGCTCTGGGCAAAGGTAAAACGGGGGCTTAGCGCGGGGCGCGTGCAGTCCGTTGCGCTTCGCATTATCTGTGACCGTGAGGAGGAGATCAGTGCGTTTATCCCGGAAGAATACTGGACGCTGGAAGCTGCCCTGGCGGTGGAGGGGGAAAAAAAGCCGCTGATTGCCAGATTTTATGGCAGTGAGGAAGGGAAAATCACAATTTCTTCCGGAGAAGAGATGGAGCGCATTACCGCTGAACTGGAAAAAGAAACATTTGCCGTACAGGAGGTGAAAAAGGGGGAGCGGACCAAGAAAGCGCCTCTTCCTTTTACGACAAGTACTCTGCAGCAGGAAGCGTCAAAAGCACTGAATTTTCCGATTTCAAAGACGATGCGGATCGCGCAGCAGCTCTACGAGGGAGTGGATATCAAAGGACAGGGGACAATCGGTCTGATTACCTACCTGAGAACAGATTCCGTGCGTATTTCTGAAGAAGCGGATGCGCTTGCGCGGGAATATGTCGCACAGGTTTACGGGGAAAATTATGTCGCGACAAAGGCGGCTGAAAAAAAGGGCGGTGCCAAGATCCAGGATGCGCATGAGGCGATCCGGCCTTCCGATATCAGCCGGACACCGGCGCTGGTTAAGGAATCGCTTTCAAGGGATCAGTTTCGTCTCTACCAGCTGATCTGGAAACGCTTTACCGCGAGCAGGATGGCGCAGGCGGTTTATGAGACAACCAGCGTTAAGATCAGCGCCGGACAGTACCGCTTTCACGTTTCGGCGTCCAAAATCGCATTTATGGGTTTTATGTCTGTCTATACGAGCGACGAGGACGAGAAAGAGGAACACAATGTCCTTTTAAAGAGTATCGGCGCGGATACGAAGCTGTCTCTGGCTGAATTTGATAAAAAACAGCATTTTACCCAGCCGCCTGCACATTATACCGAGGCGTCCCTTGTAAAGACGCTCGAGGAACTGGGAATCGGCCGGCCAAGTACTTACTCCCCGACGATCACGATTCTGCTCGGCCGCCGCTATATCGTAAAAGAGGCGAAGAATCTTTATGTGACCGAGCTCGGTGAGGTGGTCAATCAGATTATGAAGGAATCTTTTCCGGGGATAGTGGATGAACATTTTACGGCTAATATGGAATCCCTGCTCGACAGCGTCGGGGACGGGGAAGTGAGCTGGAAGACAGTGGTGCGCAATTTTTTCCCGGACCTTACGGCCGCAGTGGAAACGGCCAGGGAGGCTCTGGAGAAAGTGGATATTGCAGACGAGGTCTCGGATGTAATCTGCGACCAGTGCGGGCGCAATATGGTGATAAAATACGGGCCGCACGGCAGATTTCTTGCCTGTCCGGGCTTTCCTGACTGCCGGAACACAAAGCCTTATCTGGAAAAGATCGGCGTATCCTGTCCGAAATGCGGAAAGGAAATTGTGCTCAAAAAGACCAAAAAGGGGCGCAAGTACTTCGGATGTGAGGATAATCCGGAATGCGATTTTATGAGCTGGTCAAGGCCCGTGGCGGAAAAATGTCCGAAATGCGGCGGGTATATGGTTGTGAAGGGAAATAAGACGGCGTGTGCCGACGCACAGTGCGGATATGTCGGGGAAAAGAAGGGCAGCCCGGAGGACGCAGGCCGGTAATGAGTGGAAATTTAATGAAAATATTGAATTTTCTGAATAAACGTGTTAAAATACTACTCATATGAAAAATCTGTACCTGACAGGCGGGAGGCATGTGTATGAGTGTTCAGTTGTTAGATAAAACCAGAAAAATTAATAAATTGCTTCACAATAACAACTCCTCCAAGGTTGTCTTCAATGACATATGCGATGTATTAAGGGAGATCCTTGATTCCAGCATTCTTGTAATCAGCAGAAAAGGAAAGGTTCTGGGAACCGGCGTCTGCGAGGGAGTGGATGAGATCCGGGAGCTGATTGTGGAGGAGGTTGGCGGGTTTATCGATCCGCTGCTGAACGAGCGCCTGCTGGGGATCCTGTCAACCAAGGAGAATGTCAATCTTGAGACTCTGGGTTTTGTGGACGATGTACAGAAATACACTGCAATTATTACCCCGATTGATATCGCAGGGGAGAGGCTTGGGACGTTGTTTGTGTACCGCCAGGACAGACAGTATGATATTGATGATATTATTCTGAGCGAGTACGGGACGACTGTTGTAGGGCTTGAGATGATGCGTTCCGTCAATGAAGAGTGCGCGGAGGAGACCAGAAAGGTGCAGATTGTAAAGTCGGCGATCAGCACGCTCTCATTTTCCGAACTGGAGGCGATCACACATATATTTGACGAGATGGACGGCAGGGAAGGGATTCTTGTCGCCAGCAAAATTGCGGACCGTGTGGGAATCACCCGTTCCGTTATCGTAAACGCGCTTCGCAAATTTGAGAGCGCCGGAGTCATTGAGTCCAGGTCTTCCGGGATGAAGGGAACCTATATCAAGGTGCTCAATGATGTGGTTTTCGACGAACTTGACAGATTAAGGAAGCAGGACCAGAAAAATAAATAGTGCAGGGCCGGACATGGAAGTGTATGGATGTAGTAAACGCATTGCGGGCTGTAAAAGGATTTATGGTGTGGTAAATTATTATGCTATAAGTCCTTTTTCTGGTAATAAACGGATATCTAGTGGTTGGAAAGCAAAAAAATACAAGATCGTGTAAAAATTTATGCAAAAGTCACTTGTTTTTCCTGAAATATGCTTTATAATAGAACCAGGTGTGCAAAGATTTCCCGGAAGGAGGATGCAGAATGATAAGCACGAACGCATTTGATTATATCAATGTTATGGATAAAGCGGCGGATGCGAGCTGGAAGAGAGAGACTGTGCTGGCCAATAACCTTGCCAATGCAGATACCCCGTATTTTAAGCGGTCCGATGTTGATTTTGAGACTGCACTGAAAAATGAGCTGGGCAGATCGAAGTTTACTTCGCTGCATAAGAGAATCCGCAGCATGAACGGGGACTTAAGCGGTCTTGATGTGGATATTACCCGGCCGTATGATAATTATTCCTACCGGCTGGACCGCAACAATGTGGATCCGGATTCGGAGGAAGTGGAACTGGCATCCGAGCAGCTCCGTTACCAGTTGCTCACAACAGCAGTAAGCGATGAATTTGCGCGCATGAAGGTAGTACTTAAGTAGCGGATGTAAGCAGACAGGAGGCAGCATATGGGATTATTTCAGTCTTTTGACATCAGCGGGTCGGGAATGACGGCGGAGCGTTTCCGCATTGACACGATCGCACAGAACATAGCCAATATTAATACGACACGTACAGAGGATAATGAACCATACCGCAGGAAGATAGTGACTTTCGGGGAGCGAAAACTGACGGATTTCAGCAATTATTATAATTCAGCCAGGGCAAAGTGGGTTGGAAACGGGGTAAAGGTGACGTCTCTCAATGAAGATCATGAGACGGAGCTGGTGATGAGATATGATCCGGCACATCCGGACGCAGATGAGAACGGTTACGTCCTGTATCCGAATGTGAATACTGTGACGGAGATGACAAACCTTATCGATGCAACGCGCGCCTATGAGGCGAACACGACGGCGTTTAATGCGGCCAAAAGTATGGTCCAGTCGGCGCTGCAGATTGGTAAATAGGAAAAACAGCAACAGGCAATACATAGATTAGGAGCATAATTATGGAAATCGGATCACTGAGAGATTTGACCGGGCTGACCGGTGTGGAGGCGGAGTACGCAAGAGCCACCGGCGGTATGCGATACAGAGAGCAGACGACAGACAGTTTTGATTCCGTTCTGTCAGCCGCAATGAATCTGCTTACGGAGACGAATACGCTGCAGAACGACGCGCAGGCCGCAAAGATCGAATTTGCGATCGGAGAGGCAGAGAACCCGCATGATATGCAGATTGCAGAGCAGAAAGCTCTGGCGGCGATTCAGTATACCACTGCAATCAGGGACAAGATGATGGATGCCTACAAAGAAATCATGAATATGCAGATTTAATGAACGGAGTCGAGAAAAATGCCGGAACAATTGCAGAAGATATTAGATCAGGTAACAGAGTGGTGGAAGAAATTTAGTACAAAGCAGAAAGTGCTTCTGCTGAGCATTGTGGCGACGATGATGCTTGCCCTGGCGATCCTTGCATTTGTTGTGAGCAGGCCGACGATGCTGCCGCTGATACAGTGCGAGACAGCGGCGGAGGCGGGAAAGGTAAAAGAGCTGCTGGACAGTGACAAGACAATTTCCTATGAAGTATCGCAGAACGGTCTCGATTTTACTGTGGATCAGAAAAGTATGGCGACGGCTTCCATTCTGCTTGGGTCGAACGATATTCCTTCGGAAGGTTTCGGAATTGACGACGTTTTCGAGGGAGGGTTCAGCTCGACCGAAGCAGATAAGACAAAGCGTTATAAGCGGTATCTTGAAGAGCGGTTTGCCAGCCAGCTGGAGATCTTTTCCAATGTTGAGAGCGCATCTGTGATGCTGACACTTGCTCCGGATGACGGGACGATTCTTGCGCAGAATGAGGAATCACATGCAGCGGTTATACTGACGCTTGCAGACGCGATGGATGATGATCAGGCGCTGGGAATTGCAAAATACATAGCAACACAGCTCGGAAACAAGACGACGGATAATATTACGATCCTGGATTCGGCTTCGAGCGTGCTCTTTTCAGGCGGTGATTCGGCTTCCAATATTGGAATGGCGAGCAGTCAGCTGTCTCTCCGGGCCAAGATGGAGAGCCTTGTCAAGAGCCGTGTAAAAGATGTGCTTGTAGGTTCAGGGCTCTATGACCAGGTGGAAGTTGCTCCGAATCTCGATCTGGATTTTGATCAGACGAACCGCATGAGCGAGGAGTATTCGACGCCGGAAGGACAGGCGAACGGTCCGATCAAACAGGAGAGCAATTTTGAGCAGGAGACGCAGGGCGGGCTCGCTGCTGTGCCGGGGACGGACGCGAATGATGATATTCCGACCCAGGTGATTGATGACAATAATTATTCCAGCTCGTCAACGACGGACAGTACCAGGGTATATGAGAATAATAAGACCGTGACGGAGACGATCGGAGGTATTGGAAATATCCGCTATGATTCTTCCTCGATTTCCCTGACAGCGAAGAATTATGTGATTTACAATGAAGATACGCTGCGGGCGTCCGGAGCGCTGGAAGGGATCACGTTTGAGGAATATATCGCGCAGAACAGCGAACCGGTAATGATTGAGGTTGACCAGGAATATTATACGATGGTTGCGAATGCGACCGGATTTCCGGCGGCGAATATCAGCATTATCGCGTTTAATGAGCCGGTGTATCAGTATTCGACGAATGAGAGAACACTGTCGGATTATCTGCAGATTATTCTTGCGGTGCTGATTCTGCTTCTGCTCGGATATGTGGTTTTCCGCAGCACCAGAAAAGAGAAGCCGGTCGAGATGGAGCCGGAGCTGTCGGTGGAGACGCTGCTTGAATCGACAAAGGATAACATGGAAGAGGAGGATTCCCTGGCGGATATCGGTTACAATGAGAAGTCTGAGACCAGACTTCTGATAGAAAAATTTGTTGAAGAGAATCCGGAAGCGGCTGCGTCACTGCTGCGCAACTGGCTGAATGAGGAGTGGGAGTAATTAATTATGGCTAAGTCGGAGGAATACAATGGGGTCCAGAAAGCGGCGATTCTGCTGATTGCCCTGGGCCCGGAGCGCTCGGCAGATGTATTCAAGCATCTGAAGGAAGATGAAATAGAAGAGCTGACGCTTGAAATTGCCAATACGAGGAGTGTATCCTCGCAGGTAAAGGAAGATGTGCTGAACGAGTTTTATCAGGTCTGCCTGGCACAGCAGTATATTGCAGAGGGCGGTATCGGATATGCAAAAGAACTTCTTGACAAAGCTCTTGGCGACGAGAAGGCGCAGGAAGTTATTGCCAAACTTACGGCATCCTTACAGGTGCGGCCGTTTGAGTTTGTCAGAAAGACGGATCCGAGCCAGCTTCTGAACTTTATCCAGGATGAGCACCCGCAGACGATTGCCATGATTCTGTCTTATCTGACATCGCCGCAGGCGGCAATGGTTATTGGTTCGCTGGCACCGGAAAAACAGGCGGATGTGGCGAAGCGTATCGCGATGATGGACCGGACTTCCCCAGACGTGATCAAAGAAGTGGAGCGTGTGCTTGAGAGGAAACTTGCTTCACTTGCAAATCAGGACTATACAATTGTCGGTGGCGTGGATGCCATTGTCAATATCTTAAATACGGTTGACCGTTCGACAGAGAAACATATTATGGAGTCTCTCGAGATTGAAGAGCCGGAGCTGGCAGACGAGATCCGCAAGAAGATGTTTGTCTTCGAGGATATTCTGCTTCTGGACGACCGTGCAATCCAGCGTGTGCTGCGTGATGTGGAGAACTCCGACCTGGGTGTTGCTCTGAAGGGCGCTGCGGAAGAAGTGCAGAATGTGATCTTTAAGAATCTGTCAAAGCGTCTGGCGGCCATGATTAAAGAGGATATGGAGTTTATGGGCCCGGTGCGTATGAAGGATGTTGAGGAGGCTCAGCAGAAGATTGTGAGTGTGATCCGTAAACTGGAGGATGCGGGTGAAATTGTAATTTCCAGAGGCGGAGGTGACGAGATCGTTGTCTAATTTATACAAGCAATGGTTTGTCCGTTCCCAGCCGGATAATGCCCGGATTATAAATTCCAACGAAATACTGCTGGACCGCCTTGAAAAGGAGACTGCCCTGCCGCCGGAAGATGACGGCGGGCCGGGCGGCTTTACAGAGGGGATTATCAGTGCAGAGACGGAGGTGGTTGAGGAAGGACCTGATCCGGTTGAACTGGCACGGGAAGAGGCAGAGCGGATTCTCGCGGAAGCGCAGGCGGATGCGGACGGGCTGGTAAGCCGGGCACAGGCTGAGGCGGCGGGGATCCGTGAGGAGGCGAGAAGACAGGGCTATGAGGAAGGTCAGCTTCAGGCTTCCAGGGAGTTTGAGAGTCTGGAGGAAGAACTTAAAGGCAGATATGACGAGAAGAGCCGCAGACTTGACAGTGAATACAGCAGTCAGCGTGACAGTATGGAAAAGGATCTCGTGGATGTGATTGTGCAGGTGTTTGAGCGCGTATTTCATATACAGTTTGACAATAAAAAGGATATCCTTCTGCATCTTGTCAGCAATGCGGTACTGAACATTGAGGGGGAAAAGAAATTCCGGATCCGGGTATCCAGGGAGAATGCACAGTTTCTGGAAGACAACAGGGATGGTATCCTGGAGCGGGTAGGGCATAATATAGAAATAGAGATACTGGAAGACTCTGCAATGGAAGGAAAAGACTGTATTATTGAGACGGACTCCGGCGTTTTTGACTGTAGTCTGGGCACGCAGCTTGAAAATCTGATCAGGGACATCCGGTCGTTGAGTTCATAAGGATAATATTATGGCATATGAATTAGAGAAATACCTGCAGCTTGCGGAGAAGACTTATTTCAATTGTCTCGGCAGGGTGGTAAAGATTGTTGGACTTACAATTGAATCGGTGGGGCCGGATGCAAAACTGAATGATCTGTGTCGGATAATTCTTGACAGAGAGAAAGGGACGTCAGTTATGGCGGAGGTTGTGGGTTTTCGCGACAAACGTCTGCTTCTTATGCCTTTCGAGAATGTGGAAGGGATCGGAGTTGGATGTATCGTGGAAAATACGGGACATCCATTATCTGTTTTAGTGGGTGATTCGCTTCTGGGCCATCTGCTGGACGGCATTGGCAGACCGACGGATGCGGAAGAACTGACATCTGGGAAGGAGTATCCGGTGGAGGCCCAGCCGCCTGATCCGATGAGCAGGAAGATCATCGATGAAGTTCTGCCGCTGGGCGTGAAGGCGGTGGATGGCCTGATTACGGTTGGAAAAGGGCAGCGTATCGGAATTTTCGCGGGCTCCGGTGTGGGAAAGAGTACTCTTTTAGGTATGTTTGCACGAAATACACAGGCAGATATCAACGTCATTGCGCTGATTGGGGAGCGTGGGCGTGAGGTGAGGGAGTTTGTAGAGAGAGATCTCGGGGAGGAAGGCATGCGGCGGTCAGTTGTGGTCGTTGCGACTTCCGACAAGCCGGCGCTGATCCGGAATAAGGCTGCAAAGACAGCCACCGCAATTGCGGAATATTTCAGGGATCAGGGGAAAGATGTTCTGCTTATGATGGATTCCCTGACGCGTTTTTCGATGGCACAGCGTGAAATCGGCCTGGCGTCCGGGGAACCGCCTGTGACCAGGGGGTATCCGCCGAGTGTTTACTCGGAGATGCCGAAGCTTCTGGAGCGGGCGGGGACCTCGACAACAGGGTCGATTACCGGACTTTACACGGTGCTGGTAGACGGAGATGATTTTAATGAGCCGATTACGGATACAGCGCGAAGTATTCTGGACGGACATATCATGCTCTCGCGCAAACTCGGACACAGGAATCATTATCCTGCGATTGATATCCTGCAGAGTATTTCCAGGGTGATGAGTTCGATCGCAACGAGTGAACACAAAGAACTTGCCGGAAAGCTGAAGAATGTTCTCGCGACATACAATGAAGCCGAGGATCTGATTAATATCGGGGCATATAAGAGTGGCTCGAACCGTGAGATTGATTATGCAGTGAAGAAAATTGACGCAGTCAATGAGTTTCTGTGCCAGAGAACAGATGAGAAGTTTCTCTTCGGCGATGAGATGGGGCTTTTGCGGGCCCTCTTTGAAAACTAGGAGAGATTATGGCGAAATTTATTTACCGGATGCAGAATATACTGGATATCAAGGTAAAGCTGGAGAATCAGGCAAAAATTGCTTACGGAATGGCAAATGCGGCCCTGCGTGAGGAGCAGGGAAAGCTGCAGGACATCATGGTGCGCAGGGCGGGATATGAACAGCAGGCAAGAGAGCTGGTAAAAGGGACTCTGAGTGTACAGAATATCCGCGAATGCAGACGGGCAATTGATTATATGAAGGGCGTTCAGAGGATGCAGGTGATGAATGTCCATGCGGCGGAGAAGAATGTTGAGCTGACAAGAGAACGGCTGAACGCGGTGATGGTAGAGCGAAAAACGCATGAGAAGCTGCGGGAAAGGGCATTCGATGAGTTCCGGCAGGAGCTGGAGCGCGCCGAAAGTAAGGAGATAGATGAACTGGTAAGTTATAATCACCATTAAAGGCGGCCGCCATAAAAATCAGGGCAGTTTCAGGCAACGGTTACACGGAGGTTACATATGGCAGAAGAAAACGAAGAGGTTTTGGATAAAAAAGCGGCCAGGAAAGCGGAGAAAGAGCGGAGAAAAGCGGAGAAAAAAGCCGCGAAGGAAGCAGCAAAAGCCGCGGGAAATCCGGATGGCCTTGAGGAAGAGGAAGAGACATCACTAGGCGGCAAAATAGCGGTCTTTTTTGTGACGCTCATTATCATTGCTATCTGGCTGGGGATTATTGTACTGCTGATCAAATGGGATGTGGGCGGATTTGGTTCAACCGTGTTAGGGCCGGTGCTTAAAAATGTTCCGTATGTCAACCGGATTCTTCCGGACGGCGTTGTGCCGGAGCTTTCCACTGAGGAGGAAGCTTATGCATTCGGTTCCCTGGAGGAGGCGGTTGCGAAGATCAAAGAACTTGAGATTCAGCTGGCCGAGGCGCAGAATGCGTCGTCTTCAGATGCGGAGCACATCGCGGAGCTTGAGGCGCAGGCGCAGGAGCTGGCGCGTTACCGGCAGGAGGAAGCGGAATTTGAGGCGCAGAAACAGAAGTTTTATGAGGAGGTTGTTTTTTCGGAATCCGCTCCCGATATAGAAGAATATAAAGCATATTATGAGAGCATCGATCCGGCAAATGCGGAAGTACTTTACCGCAGGGTGGTGGAACAGACTGCTGCGGACGGGAAGATTGAAGAATATGTAAAGACGTTTACTTCAATGAAACCGAAAGAAGCCGCTGCCATATTTGACACGATGACGAACAATCTTGCGCTTGTGGCAGAGATTCTGGATCAGATGGACGCACAGTCGAGAGCTGATATTCTTGGCAAGATGAATACCGAGACCGCAGCAAAGGTAGCGGAGATTCTCAAGCCTTCAGAATAAATATATTCAGGCGTAAAGCCAGAGGGAAAGGAGGCACAGTGAGTGGGAGCCACAGATATTTCCGGAATTGGAAAAATGTTTCTGCAGGGAACGACGCAGACTGCAGGTGTATCTTCGCAGTCGAAAGATCCAAAGGCTGATTTCATGAAAGTTTTCAGTCAGATGGGGCATACAGGTACGACCCTGCAGAGCCAGCTGCACGATTCCGGCAGCGGAAAGCAGCCGGACCAGGGAACCGGTGCGGTTGGAAGTTATGACAGATACCAGTACAGGGAAAACGGTATCCGTGAAAAAGACACTTCCATCCGTGATGCGGATGATCAGGTTTCTTCGAAGCTTGAGCAGTTTTCGGAGGACGTGAAGGAAGTGTTAAAGGAAGAGCTCGGAGTGACTGAGGAGCAGATTGAAGAGGCCATGGAGCTGCTGGGAGTGACATTTGCTGATCTGATGAATGTGCATGATCTGGCGGAACTTGTGGCGGAGCTGACAGGCAAAGAGGCTGGTGATCTGCTGTGCGACAGTGAGTTTCTGACGGTGATGCAGGCCGTGGGGACACTCGGAAGAGAGATGCTGCAGAAGCTTGGACTCACAGTGGAAGAGCTGACGCAGATGCTTGAGACACAGAATCTGCCGGGGACAGAGGAGGCGGAAGCCGCAAAGCCGGAACAGCTTCAGGAAAATGTCCGGCAGCCGGATGACGGCAGGGTGGAAATCCCGGAAGCGCCGGAAGCACAGAAAGCAGCTGTGGCAGAGGAGCACAGCGGTGAGATTCGCACAGACGCGGCTGCGGTGGAGGAAGCCCCGGAACAGACCGTGGAACGTCCTGTCACAGAAACAGAAGAGGACAGTGCGCCTGACGGGAAAGGTACACAGAATCAGGGCGGGGAAACTGCGCCGGAGGATATGACAGATGATGACGGTGAGGGAAAAGCCCTGCAGGGCTGGCAGAACCGTGATCATGCGGCTGCCAGGGGAAATGGTCACAATCCGGTTATAAACGGTGAGCACACCGCGTTCGGTCAGCAGATGGCAGAGGTTCAGGTACAGAATCCGGAGGCAGCTGCAGGAATGACAGAGCAGGTGAATGTGGCCGATATCATCCGGCAGATTGCAGAGTTTTCGAGAGTGAGCACGGCAAATGACGTGACCACGCTTCAGATGCAGCTGAATCCGGAGCATCTGGGAAAGCTTTATCTGGAACTGACGGCTCATGAGGGAACTGTTTCCGCGCGTATCATGGCGCAGAATGAGACGGTAAAGGAAGCGCTGGAGGCGCAGATCGTGGAGCTGCGGCAGAGTATGAACGATGCCGGCGTCAGGGTCGAGGCAGTGGAAGTAACGATTGCAAGTCATGAGTTCGAGCGCAATCTTGAGCAGAATGCAGGGAAGGAAGAGCGCCAGGCTGAGGAACAGGCAAAAGCAAAACAGACCAGGAAAATCCGTCTGGATGATCCGGAAGCATTAAGCGGCGTGATGTCTGAAGAGGAAAGCCTTGTCGCACAGATGATGGCGGACCAGGGAAATTCGATTGATTTTACAGCATAGGAAAGGAGAACCATATGGCATTAATTCAACCGATAGTGGACGGGAAGATTCCTGAGAATAAAACCGAAGATAATGCCTCAAAAGGCAATGAGCTCGGTTATGACCAGTTTTTACAGCTGCTGTGTGCAGAGATGCAGTATCAGGACCCGCTGGAGCCAACCAGCAATACCGAGTATGTGGCCCAGCTGGCAACATTCTCGCAGATGGAGGCGATGCTGAATATGCAGCAGAGTATCCAGAGTAGCAACGCGAACGGTCTGGTAGGTAAGTACGTTATCGTGAAGTCGACAAACCAGTCCGGCAACACAACGGCGGAAGCAGGGTTTGTCGATTACGTCCAGTATGAAGGTTCCAAGATGTATGTATTTGTCAATGGCAATAAATATTCGCTTGCGGATATCTATCAGGTGGCCGATACTGATTACATGGAGGCGCTGACTCTTGCCGAGACCTTCAGAAATGCAGTCGCTGCCCTTCCGGATCCGGATCAGCTGACGGCAGCGGATGAGGAGGCGGTCGCGAAGCTCGGCGCAGCTTATTCAAGTCTGACCGCTTATCAGAAGTCCATGATCGACAGCGATACGCTGGAGAAGTTTAAGGCACTGGTCGCGCGGATGAATGAGATCGTGGGTGACAAAAAAGACGAAGACAAGAATGATGGAAACGACCAGACAGGCGGCACGACAGGCACCGGTGGAAACGACCAGACAGTCGGCACGACAGGCACCGGTGGAAACGACCAGACAGGCGGCACGACGAGCGCCGGCACTTCCACGGACGGAGCGGGCAAGTCATAAAGCCGCGGGATCAGGATGACAGGAGATGAGGTTTATGACCAAGATCAGTAACCAGTTTGCCTCGATTGAGCAGGTAGCTGACCAGTATCTGAACCAGAGAAGCACGGATGCTGCAAAGTCTCAGGGGATGTCCTTTGAGGAGATCCTGAAGCAGAAACAGACGCAGGAAGCTGCGGAAAGCCAGGAGCTTAAGTTTTCCAAACATGCCACAATGCGCCTCGCGGACAGGAATATCCGTCTTTCCGAGGAACAGAGCGAGCGGCTGGAATCCGGAGTGCTCAGGGCCAGGGAAAAGGGAATTCAGGAATCACTTGTGATTGTGGATTCACTTGCGTTTATTGTGAATGTGCCGAATCAGACGGTAGTGACAGCTATCGATCAGAGCGGTGCGGATGATGCGGTTTTTACAAATATTGACGGTGCTGTGATTATTTAGCCGGACCGGAAAGGGGGCGTACTCTCCCCGAATGCCAGAAGGGAGAGGCAGCACACAATTTTTATGGAGGTCATTTCATTATGATGAGATCAATGTACTCTGCTGTGTCAGGTCTTAAGACACACCAGACAAGAATGGACGTGATTGGTAACAATATCGCCAATGTCAACACGGTAGGTTTTAAATCTTCGAATGTTATTTTCCAGGATCTGCTGTACCAGAACTTATCCGGTGCATCAGGGGCGAATGCAACCACGGGAGTGGGCGGCGTCAATGCAAAACAGATAGGTCTTGGTGTTAATACTGCTTCGACGAACATTAATATTACAGGCGCCGGTGCTGCGGAGACGACAGGACTTCCGTTTGACATCCGTCTTACCGATGCCAGCACGACACATTTTTTTATTGTTAATAATGGTTCCCAGAATCTGTTTACCAGATCAGGATCGTTTTATGTGGACGGGGCCGGAAATCTCGCAATGACATCGACCGGTTATACTGTGATGGGATGGCAGGTGGACCCGGAGACGGGGCAGATCCGGAAGGATACGGTTTCCGAGCTTCAGATCATGAAGACAGAGAATATGACTTCACCGCCGGAAGAGACTACAATGGGAAAGTTTGGGGGAATCATTGATAAAAATGATCCGGATGTTCTGAGCGACGAAGGACTGATCAAGAATCTGAATTTTTATGATAAACTGGGGTATCAGTATACGGCAAGGTTTGCCGTGAAAAGTACGCCGGGAGTCGAGGGCGAATTCAGGGTAATTCTGGTGGATGTTATTGACAATAACAGCAATAGTATTATGGATAAGCTGAGTGATGCCCAGAAGAACGCTTTGTTCGGGCAGACGCAGACAAATATAACGCTGGCAACTTATACGGATGTAAAGAAAGGTTTTTACAAGGATCCGGCGACCGGACAGATCTATATTGGAACCAATAATCAGGGAGAAGAGCTGCAGTGGAATAATAATCAGTTCGTAGGCGCCACAAGCGGTAAGACATATTCCATGAGAGAGGTGTTTGGTGTCGGAGCCACCTATTCGGAAGCCGTCACAAATGGAACGAATAATACTACTGCAAATTATGCAAATGGTACGCTCACAATTACAGGAGATGAGACCAGCTATACCTTAAAATTCAGCACAATGGATGGTACATTTGTTGGAATCGGCACCGGTTCAGGTGCTACTTTTAACGGTTCGGATGCTGTTAACCTGAATCTTTCCAGCGCGGTGGGAGCTCCCGTCGGAGGAGGAGGAGCGGCGGCAGCGTTCCCTGACGGTAATTTTTCCGACATCTCCATTGATTTTTCCACCCTTCAGAATGCTGACAACGGTGGCAAGACCACTGCGACGCTCAGTGCCGGAGGCGGCCCGAAGGGGGAAGACGGGAAAGGAAGAAAGCTCGGCGCGCTGATCGGTCTTTCCGTGGACAATAATGGCAAGATCTACGGAAGCTATGACAATGGAAACAGTGAACTGCTGGGTCAGATCGCTGTTGCACAGTTTGCAAATGCATCCGGTCTTGAGAAGGCTGGTGAGAACTGTTACACGACAACCTTAAACTCGGGTGACTTTGACGGAATCGGTGTTGAGATTCAGGCGGATGGAAGTAAGATGACGTCCGGTGAGCTTGAGATGTCCAATGTGGATCTCTCGACAGAGTTTACCTATATGATTACGACACAGCGAGGATTCCAGGCGAATTCCCGTGTCATTACGACATCGGATTCCCTGCTGGAGGAGCTGGTGAATCTGAAGCGCTAATGAGAATACTGCAATGAACAGCGCAGCGCCCTGACAGGCGGCGTTTTGTGAAGAGCAGCGCATTCGTTGCAGAGAGATAAAAAAATAAATATATATGGTAAAATGTATTCACACACACTACCATATATGGTATACTGACCGTGCGGGCTGGTTCTTATGTATCAGGATAAGAAAGTGGCTGCACGGTCAGTGCCATGGAAAAGCGGCACAGAGGGCAGGTTCGTGGAACAGGAGGCTGGAATGATAGAAGTGACGCGACTCAACGGGACTGAGATTCTTATCAATGCGGAGCTGATCGAAATGGTGGAGGAGACACCGGACACGGTCATTTCCCTGACAAATGGTAAAAAATTAATTGTAAAAGAAAGTAGACAAGAGATCAAAAATTTAGTAAAATCATATAAAAGGGATATTTTGACCAGAGGGCTGGACGAAGAACAGCCGCAGGCAGCAGGCTGCTAAAAGCGTTGCCACGAAAAAACATAGGATGGTAGGTGGAAGAAATTGGATTTAGCTTCGTTAGTTGGAATGCTTCTCGGTGTAGCAATGTTTATTATCGGTGTCATGACGAGTACGGATAACCCTGTCGCGGGATTCCAGGCAATGTTTAACCTTCCCTCGATCGTGATCACGCTCGGCGGGTCGATCTCCGGTGTTCTTGGTGCGAATAAGCTCGATGATTTTATCAGTGGTTTTAAGAGCATCGGCCTGACATTTAAGAATGATGTGCTGGATCCCGCGGCGACGATCAAGAATATCATTGATTTGTCAAACACCGCGAGGAAGGAAGGGCTTCTTGCACTCGAGGAAGCTGCAAACGGTATTGAGGACGATTTCCTGAAGAAGGGCATCATGCTTGTGGTTGACGGAACGGATCCGGAGCTGGTGCGGGGAATCATGGAGACAGATTTAAGCTGTGTGGAAGACAGACACAAAAAATGTATTGCTTTCTGGGAGAAATGGGCAGAGCTCGGTCCTGCCTGGGGTATGATCGGAACCCTGATCGGTCTGGTGCTTATGTTACAGGATATGCAGGATCCGAACGCAATCGGGCCCAAGATGGCTGTGGCACTGCTGACCACTTTGTACGGTTCCCTGATTGCAAACTGGCTTTGCAATCCGACCGCATCAAAGCTTAAGGTCAACAATGCGCAGGAGATGATGATGAAGGAAATTACAGTGGAAGGTATTCTGTCGATTCAGGCAGGAGAGAATCCGCGAGTGATAGAGGAGAAATTAAAATCGTTCCTGGCTCCGTCTGCACGTCAGACAGCGGCAGAAGGCGGAGGTGATGAGTAGTGGCCAGAAAGAAAGAGGAAGATGTGCCGGCAGGTTCTCCGGCATGGATGAATACTTTCAGCGATCTGATGAATCTGCTGCTCTGTTTCTTCGTTATGCTGTTCGCGATGTCGACCGTGGATGCGGAGAAATTCCATAAAGTGGTGGCGTCGTTTCAGAGCACTTTCAGTATTCTGCCGGCGGGAGGTTCCTCGATTGGTGAGGGGGAGATGGTTTCCTCGGGAGTCAGTCAGCTGGAGTTTCTGGATACATATTATAAAGAAGAAGCAAATTCCCAGTCACAGGAAGAACAGGAGCAGGAGGAGGAACTGTACGAGGCGTTTCAGGAACAGGCGCTCGAAGAGTCAGAGCAGATGGCGGAGGAGATCGAGGCTGCCCTCACGCGTTATGGCGTGACCGACAAGGTGGAAGTGGAATTCAATTCGGCTTATGTGATGCTGAATATGAACGGAGCGCTGCTGTTTGATTCCGGTAAGTCTGATCTGCGTGCGGAGGCCGCTCCGGTAGTCGATAAGCTTGGCAGGATTATCAGTCAGTATACGGAGAATATCATAGAGGTCGAGGGACACACGGACAATGTACCGATTCACTCCGCAAAGTATGAGGATAATACCGTGCTTTCCGCTTACAGGGCAATGACGGTGGCTGCTTATCTGCAGGATATTACCGGGATTGATCCTGCACATATCAAGTCATCAGGACGCGGTGAGTATGTTCCTGTCGCAGACAATACCACGCCGGAGGGTAGAGCCAGGAACAGGCGTGTTGAGATAAAAATATACAACTCATACAGTTCGGATTTAAGGTGAGTGGGAAAGGTAGAGATATGAAGAAAAATCTGATAGCAGTAATTATTCTGGCGTTGGTCTTAGCAAATCTTATTTTAACGGCGATTCTTGCTTTCACCATTATACCGCAGACGAGAAAGTCGAACGCGCTGATCGATCAGGTGTGTGCGGCGATCAATCTGGATCTGGAGGGTGTGCAGAACAAGGATTATGCGAGCATCCCGATTGAGGATATCGAGGTCTATAATATCGAGAATACCTTCACGGTTAATCTGCGCAGTGGTGAGGATGGAACCAAGTATTATGCGGTTTTCTCAATCGGTCTGTCCATCAATATGCAGAGCGAGGGTTACAAGACTTACGGAGGTCTGGAAGGGCTTGCCGCGAAAAATGCGGTGATTGCCGACACAATCAATTCGGTTGTGGGTACTTATACAGTGGATGAGTTTAATGCAGAGGGCTATAAGAATGTAAAGGATGATATTTTAGAGGCGCTGCAGAGCATTTTTGGCGGGGAATCTGACTTTATCGTAGGTGTCAATTTCTCAGGTGTGAATACAGAAGCAGTTCGCAAATAGGACGGGAGGCCTGTGTTAGGTGGTGAGAGAAAATGGGTGAGGTCTTATCCCAGAACGAGATAGACAGTCTGCTTAAGGCGCTAAGCAGTGGAGAACTTGATGTAGAAGAGATTAAGGACAAAGATGAAAAAAAGGTAAAAGATTATGATTTTGCCCGTCCCGCAAAGTTTTCAAAGGAACATCTGCGCACGCTGGAGATTATCTTCGAGCACTATGGGAGACTCCTGTCAACAAACCTTCCGGTGTACCTGCGCAAGTCGGTGCAGGTGGATGTGATGAGTTCCCAGGCGGTGATTTATTCTGAGTTTTCCAATGCACTTTCAAATCCGGTGCTGCTGGGAATTGTCAATTTTGGGCCGCTGAAGGGAAATATTATCATTGAGATTGCAGAGAATCTGGGATATACGATTGTGGACCGCATGCTTGGCGGAATGGGAGTTCCTCTGGACAAGGCCAGGGAGTTCTCAGAGATCGAGCTGCTGATTCTGGAACGGATCTACAATGTATGCGTCAGCCTGCTGGAGGAGCCATGGGCGAATGTGTGCGAGGTGATGCCGCGACTGGAGCGGATTGAGACAAATTCCCAGTTTGCCCAGATCATTTCCCCGACTGAGATGACGGCGCTTGTGACGCTGAACATCAAGATCGGGGATGTAGAGGGACTGATTAACATCTGTCTTCCGTATCTTACCTTAGAAAACGTCATGGACAAACTGAATACCAAATACTGGTATTCCAGCCTTCAGGAGAAAGATGAACAGATTTATACGGATACCATTGAGGCCCTGATCTCCAAGGCGCCGATGCCGCTGAAGGCGGTACTCGGAAACAGTGTGATTACGGTCAATGATTTCCTGGGACTCCAGATGGGTGATATCATCCGGCTGGATAAAAAGGTGGATGAAGAGCTGAATGTCTATGTCGGAAATATTAAGAAGTTTACTGCTCTGCCGGGTGCTTCCGGCGATAATTATGCAGTAAGAATTACAACAGTTGTTAGGGAGGAGCAGTAAGATGGATGGAGTTATGTCTCAGGAAGAAATCAATGCTTTGCTGAATAATCCCGCAGATGCAGGCACAGGATCGGGTTCGGATGTTCTTAACGACATGGAAAGGGATACGATCGGCGAGATAGGAAATATCAGCATGGGAACAGCAGCGACGACTCTGTTTTCACTATTGAACCGTAAAGTTGACATTTCCACGCCGGTGGTTTCCTACGCGAACTGGAGTGATATCTGCGATTCCTATGAACGTCCGTGTGTGTTTATCAAGATTGCATATACAGTCGGACTTGACGGAAGTAATATTCTTGTGCTGAAGGAGAATGATGTTAAGATCATCACTGACCTGATGATGGGCGGTGATGGCACGAACACAGGAGGCGAGCTGGGCGAGCTGCATCTGAGTGCGATCAGTGAGGCGATGAATCAGATGATGGGTTCGGCTGCCACCTCATTGTCTTCCATGCTTGACAAGGTAATCGATATCAGTCCGCCGCAGGCAGATCTGATAGATCTTCAGCAGACAATTGATGAGAGTTCCATTGATGAATTTCTTGCAGGCGAATTTATCAGGATTTCCTTCCGGCTGGAGATCGGGGATCTTATCGACAGTGAAATTATGCAGCTCTATCCGATTTCTTTTGCAAAAGAAATGTGCCAGAGCATTACGAGAAATATGGAAGATGATGCCAATTCAACACCCGGAGGCCAGCCGGATTCCGCGCCCCAGCAGTCACAGCCGATGGGGCAGCCCGCAACAGGCCAGCCAATGATGGCAGGTCAGCCGATGATGGGCCAGCCAATGATGGCAGGTCAGCCGATGATGGGCCAGCCAATGATGGGAGAGATGCCGCCGATGTATGGACAGCAGGTAAATGTGCAGCCCGCGCAGTTCCAGGCTTTTGCCGGAAACATACCAGTGAATTACGGGCCCGAAAATATTGATTTGATTATGGATGTCCCGCTCGAGGTTACGGTTGAACTGGGAAGAACTTCAAAATCCATAAAAGAAATACTTGATTTTACACCGGGAACCATTATAGAATTAAACAGGATTGCTGGTGAGCCAATCGATGTGTTGGTCAACGGTAAGTTCGTAGCCAAAGGAGAGGTAGTGATCATTGAGGAGAGCTACGGTATACGAATTACCGAGATTATAAAATAGCAAGCTATAAATTAATAATGTAGGGAATAGGAGAGAGATTGTTATGGCAAAAATTATGATTTGCGATGATGCAGCATTTATGCGGATGATGATTAAGGACATCTTAACCAAGAATGGTTATGAGATTGCTGCAGAAGCGGAAAATGGAGCAGTGGCTGTTGAGAAGTATCCGGAGACGAAACCGGATCTCGTGCTGATGGACATCACGATGCCGGATATGGATGGTATTCAGGCGCTCAAAAAGATCAGGGAGATCGATTCATCTGCCAATGTAATTATGTGTTCCGCGATGGGACAGCAGGCTATGGTGATCGAGGCGATTCAGTCCGGCGCAAAAGATTTTATCGTAAAACCTTTCCAGGCAGAGCGCGTGCTGGAGGCTGTCAAAAAAGTAGTTGGCTGATATGATTTTGCTGAGTTCTTTTCTGAATAATTTTATCCAGCTTGTCGGTGTGCTTGTGATATTTGGCTTTGTGCTTGTTATCACATATTTTGCGACAAAATGGATTGGTGGTTTTCAGAAGATGCAGATGCACGGGCGGAACCTGCAGGTGATTGAATCCATGCAGCTCGCCCCGAATAAATACATTGAGATTGTAAAAGCCGGGGAAGTGTACCTTGTAATCGCAGTGGGAAAAGATGAGGTGACGATGCTCACCCGGCTGACAGGCGAACAGTTAGGAATTACAGAGGGGGAGATGGAAGAGGGCTGTGCCGGTGGGAAAGCTGCCGGTGCCGGGTCACAGGAGACTTTCCAGGAGATATTGAACAGATTCAGGGAACATTTCCCCAAAAAGCAGGATTAGACTATGACGAAAAAGAAAAAATCATATTGTATTATTTCGGTTCTGTTCGCAGTGGCGGTAGTTTCTCTGGTTCTATGCGTTTTTATGAGGGCAGAGACCACAGTGTATGCCGCAGAAGCAGGAAATGCGGGAATCGGGGATACGGCGGGCGGGACGGGAATCGGCGGTGCAGACAACGACGGTACAGGAAATAGTTTTTCAGTAAATTTCAATGGCGACGATGTCACTCTTTCATCGACGGTGAGAATGCTGCTGGTGCTCACGATTCTGATGCTGGCTCCGTCGCTTCTGATCATGCTGACCGGTTATACGCGCATTATTATTGTACTTCATTTTTTGCGCACAGCTATCGGTACACAGACTGCGCCGCCGAACCAGATCCTGATCGGGCTGGCGCTGTTTCTGACTTTCTTTATTATGTGGCCGACATTTTCAGAGATTAATGAGAAGGCTCTGAAGCCGCTGGATGAGGGACAGATCTCGATAGAACAGGCTCTGTCTGAGGCAGAGATGCCTATTCGCACTTTTATGTACCGGGATATGCAGGTGCGCGATCTGAGACTGTTTATGGATATCTCAGGAGAAGTCTATCCGGAGTTAGAGAATGCAGAGGATTATGACGAGATTCCTTTCACGCTTATTGTACCTGCTTTTATCATCGGTGAGCTGAGACAGGCATTTGAGATGGGATTTCTGATTTATATTCCATTTATTGTGATTGATATGGTTGTATCGTCTGTGCTGATGTCGATGGGTATGATGATGCTTCCGCCGACGACGATCTCGCTTCCGTTTAAGATTCTGCTTTTTATACTGGCAGATGGATGGAATCTGGTACTCGGTGAGATTGTAAAGACATTTTATTAATCTGATTTTTGACAGGAGGGGCAGATGACACAGGGACAGGTTCTGGATATTGCCAAAGACGGGCTTTATACGATTATCATCTGCGCGGCGCCCATGCTGCTGATTTCCCTGGTGGTTGGACTGATTGTCAGTATTTTTCAGACAGTGACTTCCATTCAGGAGCAGACGCTCACGTTCGTTCCGAAAGTGCTGGCAATATTTGTTGGAATAATGATTTTTGGCTCCTGGATTCTGAATAATCTGATCGAGTTTATCGAGCGGTTATGGGATTTCAGTTATTATCTGGGGTAGGATGACGTATGCCGGAATATACATTTTCGCTGGTCAATTTTGAAATACTGTTGCTGATACTGGTGCGTGTAGCCTGCTTTGTCTCGGTTGCCCCTTTTTTTGGAACGGAGGGAGTTCCGAAGCGGGTAAAAGCCGGATTTTCTGCATTTACAGCTCTTGTGATATACGGGGTTGCTGATAAGACAGGGATAGGGTATACAGGTCTGTTCGGATATGCGGTTATAGTTTTAAAGGAAGGAATTACGGGGTTGCTGATAGGACTTGCTGCAAACGTATGTAATTCCATTATTTTATTTGCAGGCAATGTCATCGATATGGACATCGGGCTTTCGATGGCGATGCAGTTTAATCCAATGACAAGAAGCCAGGTATCTATTACCGGTAACCTCTATCAGTATTTTGTTCTTTTGCTGCTGGTGGTCACAGATATGCATCATTTTATCTTAAGAGCTATGGTGGATTCATACCGGGTGATTCCGGTAAACGGGCAGATTCTTGACTGGGACAGTCTTCTGACCTCAATGATAATGTTTATGACGGATATGTTTGTCATCGCGTTTCGAATTATGCTGCCGATTTTTGTCTGTATTATGATACTCAACTGTATTCTGGGAATCATGGCAAAGGTAGCGCCTCAGATGAATATGTTTGCGGTTGGTATGCAGATGAAGGTACTGGTTGGACTTCTGGTATTATTTCTGACCATTTCGCTGCTGCCTGGGATTGCGGATTTTATCTTCCGGGAGATGAAACGGATGATGGTTTCGATGATAGAGGGAATGTATTAGTAAGGACTGGAGCAGATTGGGACAGAAAACAGGATTGGTACTTCAATATAACCTTCAATGGTTTGCAAAGGACGGGCCGGGCGGTGAAAAAACAGAGCCGGCGACTGGCAAACGCCTCAGGGAAGCACGGGAAGAGGGAAAAGTTGCTAAAAGCAAGGAGCTGACCTCCGCTTTTGATCTGATTGTTCTCTTTCTGGTGCTGAGGATATTTATGTCGTTTATAGGAAACGGTTTTCTTGAAATGTTTCGTTTTGTCTACGGCATGATACCTGAATTTGTCTCGGTGAATGCGGCGGAACTTTCCCCACAGGCAGTGGGTACATTTTTCCGGTCTGTATACTGGATGATGTTAAAGATGGTATCTCCGTTTTTTGCGTTTGGATTTTCAATGACGCTTATCATCAGTATTCTGCAGGTCGGCTGGAAAGTTTCCACAAAGCCGATGAAGCCGAAGTTTGATAAATTTAATCCTATTAACGGCTTTAAGCGGATTTTTTCGAAAGATTCTCTGTTTGAGCTGTTTAAATCAATTTTAAAAATATTTGTGATTATTTATGTCGCTTATATTACAATCCGGGATAAAGTGGATAATATTTTTATCCTGTATGATATTCCGCTGAATCAGGCGCTTGCCCTCTGCGGGGAAGTGATACTGGATGCGGGTCTGAAAATCAGCCTTGTATATCTTCTGGTCGGTATCGCGGATTATATATATCAGAAATTCCGCTTTAAGGAAGATATGAAAATGACGAAACAGGAAGTCAAGGATGAGTACAAGAATACCGAGGGAAATCCAGAGATTAAAGGACGTCAGAGGCAGGTAATGAGGGATGCCTCAAGGCGGAGAATGATGCAGGATGTCCCGCGGGCGGATGTGGTCATCACCAACCCGACTCACCTGGCTGTCGCCATTAAGTACGATCCGGAAAAGTCCAGAGCACCGGTTGTTCTGGCAAAGGGAGAGGACTATCTTGCACAGAAAATCCGTGAGGCGGCAAAAGAACATAATATAAAAATTGTTGAAAATAAACCGTTGGCGAGGATGCTTTATGCGAATGTGGATATCGGTGCGGAGATACCGCCGGAGCTCTATCAGGCAGTCGCAGAGATTCTTGCAATGGTATACAATACCAGAAATTAAGGGGGAAATGGCATGAAAAAAGCGGATATTGGCGTTGCGCTGTATTTACTTGCTGCAGTTGTCTTTTTTATTGTGCCGATGAACTCCACTTTACTTGATGTAATGCTGGCGCTCAATATATCAATCGCACTGATTGTGCTGTTCAACACGCTGTTTGTAAAGGAAGTGCTGGATATGTCATTTTTTCCGACACTTCTGCTTTTTACAACGCTGTTTCGTATTTCCCTGAATATGTCATCGACCCGTCTGATTCTGCAGACGGGGGCTCCGGGAAATGTAGTCCAGACTTTCGGTTCTTTTGTGGGTGGCGGTGATATTATTATCGGCGCCATAGTATTCATTATTCTGATTATTATCCAGTTTGTCGTTATCAATAAAGGTTCTGAGCGTGTCGCGGAGGTTACGGCGCGGTTTACGCTCGATGCGATGCCCGGTAAGCAGATGGCAATCGACGCGGACTTAAATACCGGAGCAATCACGGAAAAAGAGGCCAGGGAGAGGAGAAACAAGATTCAGGAAGAATCCAGCTTTTTCGGCTCCATGGACGGTGCGACAAAGTATGTGAAGGGAGATGCCGCGGCAGGACTTATCATTACCTTTGTAAACCTGATCGGCGGTACCACAATGGGAGTGCTCCGGGATGGCATGGAGTTTGGTGAGGCTATTCAGCATTACGGGATTCTGACGATGGGTGACGGACTCTGTTCCCAGATCCCGTCCCTGCTGATTTCACTTGCAACCGGTATTCTCGTGACAAAGGCTTCAAAGAATGCCGATTTTTCCAACATTCTTGTCGGACAGCTTTTTGGAATTCCCAAGGTACTCTATATTGTCGGTACGACGCTGATTTTTCTCGGGATTGTGACGCCGCTGGAGTGGTTTCTGTTTGTGCCGTTCGGAATTCTTTTTATCGTAGTCGGAAGAATGGTGGATAAGAATATCGGAATTGAGAGCATTGAGGAAGAAGTAAGCATGGCCGAGACGGAGGCGGAGGAGATCCGAAAGCCGGAGAATGTCGTCTCTCTCCTTCAGGTTGATCCGATTGAACTGGAATTCGGCTATGGAATTATTCCGCTGGCCGATGTCAACCAGGGCGGCGATCTGCTTGACCGTGTGGTGATGATTCGAAGGCAGATTGCGCTGGAGCTTGGAACCGTGGTGCCGATCATCAGACTGCGCGATAATATCCAGCTCAATCCAAACCAGTATATTATTAAGATTAAGGGCGTTCAGGTGACGGAGGGCGAGATTCTTTTCGATCACTACATGGCGATGAATCCCGGATATGTAGAGGAGGAGATCACAGGTATTCCGACTTTCGAGCCGTCGTTCCATCTGCCGGCGATCTGGATCACGGAGAGTCAGAGAGAGCGGGCGGAGAGTCTCGGGTATACGGTGGTCGATCCCCCGTCTATCATCGCGACGCATCTGACCGAGGTGATCCGCTCTCATATTGCAGAGCTGCTCACCAGGCAGGATGTTCAGAATCTTGTCAACAACTTAAAAGAGAGCAATCCGGTGCTGGTGGACGAACTGGTGCCCAAGCTCTTAGGACTCGGCGAGGTGCAGAAGGTTCTGCAGAATCTTCTTGCAGAGGGAATTTCCATCCGCGACCTGCTTACGGTGTTTGAGACGCTTGCGGATCATGCCTCGGTTACGAGAGATACGGATGTTCTGACGGAATATGTGCGCCAGAGTTTAAAACGGGCGATTTCAAGCAAATATTTTCCGGCAAATGAGACTACGAGCGTGATTACGCTGGATCCGAAGGTAGAACAGGAGATTATGTCTTCCGTCAAACAGACGGAACAGGGGGCATATCTCACACTGGATCCGGAAAAGACCAGGGCAATTATCGGCGCTGTCGAGACGGAGGCCTCGAAGCTTGAAAACATGGGCAAGAGTGCAATCGTAATTACTTCACCGATTGTAAGGATGTACTTTAAGAAGCTGACGGAAGAATATTTCAAGGATCTGATCGTTGTCTCATACAACGAGGTGGATTCCAATGTGGAATTACAATCAGTAGGGATGGTGACGGCATAATATGACCATAAATAAATATCAGGGGAGCTCAAAAGAAGAAGCGATTGAGAAGGCGAAACAGGAGCTTGGGCCCGGAACAGTAATCCTTAATGTGAAAGAGGTAAAGCCCAAAGGGATGCTGCGCGTGTTCAAGGGGACGCTGTTTGAGGTGACGGCAGCGGTGGAAGAACAGGAGCGGTTTGAAAATCCGCGGACTGCCTTAAACACTCCGCTTAAGATGCATGAAAGTATCAGTCTTGCAGCTGATGAGTCGCTGCCTCTTCCGCGCAGCAATGAGAAAGCGGCCGGTGAGCCGGGTGAACAGCCTTCGCCCGGAAAACAGCCGGATACAGCGGGCAGGACAGGTTCCGGTATGCAGGGAGCCTCTTCTTCCAGGGGGAATAGCCCGGAGCCGAAAGGAGAGCTCACCAGTGAGGGGCTGGAAAAGAGGCTTGAGAATCTGTCCTATATTCTGGAGAAGCAGCTGTCGGCTGAGGAAAACCGGAAAGATGATGCGCTGGAACCAAAGCCGGCCAACCCTGAGGGCTTTCAGTTCATCAAAATGCTCTACCGGACCCTGCTGGAAAATGATGTGAACGAAAAGTACGTCAATCAGGTGATGGACGAGGCGGAAAAAATCATGCACAATGGAAGCAGCGTGGATTATATTCTTTCAAGCGTCTATCAGAAAATGGTTTTAAAACTCGGGCAGCCGGATACGATTGCCCTGAACGGAAAGAAGCCGAAAATTATCTTTTTTATCGGGCCTACGGGCGTCGGAAAGACTACAACAATCGCTAAGATTGCTTCCAGATATAAAGTAGAATTTGAGAAAAGAGTTGCATTTCTGACGGCCGACACGTACCGGATTGCCGCGACTGAGCAGCTGCGCATTTATGCGAATATTCTGGATGCCCCGATGAGCATTATTTATACGGATGAGGAGATGAATGCGGCGATTGAGCGTGTCAGCGATTATGACCTGATTTTTGTGGACACGGCGGGATTTTCACACCGCAATGAGGCACAGTGCCAGGATATGCGCAGGCTGATCGAGGGGCTGGAGGGAAAGTACGAGAGAGAGGTTTATCTGGTGCTCAGCGCGACGACCAAGTACAAAGACCTTCTGGAAATTGCGGACATCTATAAAGAGATTGCTGATTACAAGCTGATTTTTACGAAGCTTGACGAGACGACAACATTTGGCAACATGCTCAATATCAAGCTGTATTCCGGGGCGCCCCTGTCTTATATGACCACAGGACAGAATGTGCCGGATGACATCGAGGAATTTGACACACAAAAGATTGTGAAACAGCTGCTGGGCGGCAGATAGCACGGGGCCGGCGAATCTGCGTACAGCTGGAAAGGCTTGGATAATATATGGATCAGGCAGAAAAACTAAGGAATGTTGTAAAATTAAAAAACCAGAATCTTACACAGAATGCCAGGGTCATTACCGTGACAAGCGGAAAGGGAGGTGTCGGCAAATCCAATGTTGCCGTAAACCTGGCCGTGCAGATGCAGAAGCTTGGAAAGAGAGTCCTGATTTTCGATGCGGACTTCGGGCTGGCGAATGTGGAAGTTATGTTCGGTGCGATTCCTGAATATAATTTAAGTGATGTAATTTACCGCGGGAAGGCTGTTCGCGACATTATAACAGAAGGACCGGTCGGAATCGGGTTTATTTCCGGGGGGACCGGTATTACGGGGATGAATGATCTCTCAAAAGAACAGATTCTTTATCTGGTGAAGGGACTGCGGGAATTAGACGAGATGGCGGATGTGATTCTTGTGGATACGGGGGCAGGTATTTCGGATCATGTTCTGGAATTTGTCATTGCAAGTCCGGAGGTTCTTGTGATCACGACGCCGGAGCCGAGTTCCCTGACAGATGCGTATTCCCTGTTAAAAACACTTTACCGCAATCCCAATTTTATCCGGACGAGAACGACGATACACGTTGTTGCAAACCGGGTTACTTCCACTCAGGAGGGACAGCATGTCTATGACAAGCTGAATTCAGTGGTTTCCCAGTTCCTGCAGGGGCAGCTGCATTATCTTGGGATGATTCCGCGCGATAATGCCTTGGAAAAGTCCGTGAAGCAGCAGAAAACAGTTTCCCTTAATGTGCCGTCTTCAAGATCAGCGAAGGCATTTGAGGGGATGGCGGTCAGTCTCCTGAACCATGAGCAGGATCCGGTGAGTGTACCGACAGGGATAGCACAGATATTTTCAAAATTTCTGGGGCAGAAACAGTAGGCAGAAAAATGCCGCAGTGCGGCAGCATGGAGGTTAGCATGAAAGTATCAGAAATGATCCGCCCGGGCGATAAGATTGAGATCCGCCTTCTCCAGGAGGTAAGGCAGATGGGACGTTCGGGGGAAAAGGTGAAACTTTACATGAGTAAAGTGCTTGACATTAGGGACAACGGTCTTTTTGAGATGGCAATGCCTTCCGAGGAAGGAAAGCTGGTCGCACTTCAGGCGGGTGTGCGCTACGAATTTATATTTGTCGGAAAGACGTCCATGTATCAGGCGGTCGGACAGATACGCCAGCGGTACAAAAAAGATAATATCTACATGCTGCTGGCAGAGCTGCGGTCGATGCCGGAAAAGTATCAGCGCCGTGAGTTTTTCCGCTATTCCTGCCTGATGGATCTGTTTTATTATCTGATCACCGGGGAAGAGGCAGATATGGAATCGGGAAATGCGATTTTTATCCGTATGCGGACGAAGGGGCAGGAGCGTCAGGAGCTCCACGGGCAGCTCGCCGATATCAGCGGAGGAGGGGGCAGACTGTTTTCGGACAGAGAACTGGCGAAAGAGCAGAATCTTCTGATCGGGCTTCATCTGAAAAGCGACTCGATCGATAAAGAATACTATATTCCGGCAAAGGTTATTAATTGTATGCCGGCGGACAATGGAAATGCTGCAAAAGAAGCAAAATATCAGTCTCATCTTAAGTTTTTGTTCAAGGACAACAGGATCAGTGAGGAAATCGTCAAATATATTTTTGAGAAAGAGCGCGCAGAACGCCAAAGGGGAGCCAGGTAAAAATGAAGAAAAACATTTTGGTTGTTGATGACTCTGCACTCATGAGAAGGGTCATCTGTGATATAATTAATTCAGATGGAACATTTCAGGTGACGGACATCTGCCGTGACGGTCTGGAAGCTTACGAGAAGCTAAAGGTAAAAAAATATGACGGCGTGGTCCTTGATGTCAATATGCCGCGCATGAACGGTCTGGAACTTCTGGAGAAGCTCCAGCAGGACAGAATTAAAGCGACTGTGATCATGGTCAGCACCATGACCACCAAGGACGCGAAGGTCACGATTCTTGCGATGGAGCTTGGAGCTGTCGATTTTGTGACAAAGCCGGACAATGTCGTCGAGGCGAAAGGTGAGGAATTCCGCAAACAGCTGATCGGCGTTCTGTCCGCAGTTCTTAAGACAGAGAAATTTATCAGGGATCTGAAGCGCAGTTCTGCAGCACCTAAGCCTGCGGTCAGAACCGCCGCGCCGCAGCGGCTTCCCGCAGCGACGCGGTCCGGAAACAAGATTGTGGCTCTGGCATGTTCAACCGGTGGCCCGAAAGCGCTGCAGAGTGTGATACCTTATCTCCCAAAGAATCTGAATGCGCCGATGGTTCTCGTGCAGCACATGCCTGCCGGTTTTACAAAATCGATGGCGGACCGGCTCAACGAGGTAAGCCCGATCAGTGTGAAGGAGGCGGAGGACGGCGATGTCTTGAAGAAGGGTATGATCTACATTGCACCGGGAGGGAAGCATATGGAGGTGAAAAAAGCCCCGGACGGCAGTCACAAAATCCGGCTCAATGATATGCCGGCGATCGGAGGACTGCGTCCCTGTGCCAATATCACATATGACTCTCTGCGGGACTGCGGGTATGACGAGGTGGTCTGTGTCGTGCTGACCGGCATGGGGGCCGACGGGACAAACGGAATCTGTTCCCTGGCTAAGAAGAAGCCGGTCTATGTCATTTCACAGAATGCGGAGACCTGTGTGGTGTACGGAATGCCGAAAGCAATTGCAGATACCGGTCTGGTCAATGAAGTTGTTCCTCTTACACAGGTTGCACAATCAATAACGAAGAACGTGGGGGTACAGTAGTATGGATGTAAGCCAGTATCTGGAAATCTTTATCGATGAAACAAGTGAACATCTGCAGACCTTAAGTGACTGCATTATGGAGCTCGAGAAAGAGCCGGAAAATATGGATGTCATCAACGAGATTTTCCGTGCTGCCCATTCCTTAAAGGGGATGGCGGGCACTATGGGTTTTAAAAGAATGCAGCATCTGACACATGATATGGAGAACGTGTTTCAGGAGGTCAGAAGCGATAAGATAAAAGTGAACAGCGCCATGATCGATCTGTTGTTTAAGTGTCTGGATGCGATTGACGGGTATCTTGAGAATGTCAAGGCGAGCTCGGATGAGGGCACGGAGGACAACGAGATTATTATCAGGGAGCTGAACGACTTTATCGCCGCCGCAAACGGCGAACAGCCTGCAGAGAAGGCTGGGAAAAAGGAAGCGCAGCCGGCTGCTGCAGCGGCGGAGGGCAGTACCGGACGGAAGAAATATTTTGACTTTGATGTGGACGACGCGGATAAGGAAAAGCTTAAAACGGAAGAGGAAAACGGGCAGCATATCTATGGCATGACAGTCTATATTCAAAAGGAATGCCTGTTAAAAGCAGCGAGAGCATTTCTTGTTTTCAAGGCGGTAGAAGAGTTTGGCCAGATTCTAATCTATAATCCGACTTCCCAGGAGATCGAAGACGAACATTTTGATTGTGATTTCAGCTTTTTCATGGTTTCGGAAGAACCTTTCGAGAAAGTATTCGACGCGGCGAAAAGTGTTTCCGAGATTGAGGAGGTTGTGGGCGAGGAGGTAAAATACGAGACGCTCGCGGCAAAACAGGAGAAAGCCGAGGCGGAGGCGGCAGCCACGGCAGCAGCTGCGGCTGCGGTAGTTCCGGAGACGGCGGTGGCTGCCGTGGAGAAAACGGCTGTGACGCCTGAAACTCCGGCAGCGGTCCTGCCAAAATCCCCTTCGTCGGCATCCTCAGGAGGAAAGAAGCAGACGGTGGCAAAGCCGGTCACAAACCGGACTGTGCGTGTGGATATCGAGAAACTGGATGCGCTGATGAATCAGGTTTCAGAGCTGATTATCGCAAAGAACAGTCTTGTATCAATCAGTGAGACGGAGTCCGGTGATTTTCACAATCAGTCTTTTCATGAGCAGATTGAGGGACTTGAGCGCATTACGACGAGTCTGCATGAGTCTGTTATGAAGGTCCGCATGGTCCCGATTGAGAGTGTTGTCAATAAGTTCCCGCGCATGATTCGTGATCTGGCGCGTAAACTGGATAAAAAAATGGAGCTCTACATGACCGGTGAGGATACTGAGCTGGATCGCACTGTAGTGGATCAGATCGGAGATCCGCTTCAGCACCTGCTTCGCAATTCCGCAGATCATGGTCTTGAGGACAATGACGTGCGTCTCGAGATGGGCAAGCCGGAGGTCGGCAGTATTTTCTTAAAGGCATTTCAGGAAGGAAATAATGTCATTATCGAGGTGGGGGACGACGGAAGCGGCATCGATGTGGATGCGGTCCGTGAGAAGGCGATTGAGCGCGGCGTTATCACGGATGAGCAGGCGGAAAGCATGAGTCAGAAGGAGATTATCAATCTTCTGTTTCTGCCCAGCTTTTCGATGGCGAAGAAGATCACCGATATCTCGGGCCGCGGTGTCGGGCTCGATGTTGTAAAGTCCAATATTGAGGCTCTCGGCGGCGATGTGGAAGTCAAGACGGAAAGAGGTGAGGGGACAACCTTTACAGTGCGTCTTCCTTTGACGCTGGCAATTATTCAGGCTCTCATGGTGGAGATCGGGGAGGAGAAGTATGCGATTGCGATCGGATCCATCTCCAATATCGAGGACATTCCGGTAAAAGATATCAAATATGTGGAGGCACAGGAAGTGATTCACCTTCGCGGCAAAGTTATTCCGCTGATCCGGTTAAATCAGGTGCTGGATACAGAGCCGAAGGAAGAGGAGCCGACCAGCCTGACCGTAGTGATTGTGCAGAAGGGGGACAGCCAGGCAGGGCTTGTCGTCGATGAGCTGATGGGACAGCAGGAGATTGTAATCAAGTCACTCGGCAAGTATATCAACAACAATAAGATTATCAGCGGTGCGACCATTCTCGGCGATGGCGAAGTTGCATTGATCTTAGATGTAAATGTATTAATGTAATGGAGGTGCGGCATGGCGAATAATAGTCTGGAATTAATCGAAAAAGAGATAAAGCAGTATATTGTTGTTATGGTTGGCAGCGAGCAGTATGGAATCGACATCCGCTACATAGATAATATCGTGCGCATGCAGAAAATTACCAGGGTTCCGAAGGCGCAGTATTATTTTAAGGGTATCATAAGCCTGCGCGGGGAGATTATACCCGTCATGAGCATTCGCAGGAAAATGAATCTTGACGATGACGTGTTTACAAACGCGAGCAGAATTATTATCTTAAAACTGGAAGAGAAAGGTTCCCTCGGAATAATCGTGGACGAGGTGAAGGAAGTCGTCAACTTAAGTGAGGATGAGATCGAAAAGGCCTCCGGTAAGGGCAATTTTATCAACGGAATCGGCAAGCATGAGAATGATCTGATTTCCCTGCTGGAGATTCATGCCATCGTGGAGGAGACATTTTAGAGAGGAGGAACAGATTCATTCATGGGTAATATGACACTGGAAGATGTAAATAGTATGTATCTTGATGTGTTAAAGGAGATCGGCAATATCGGGGCGGGAAACGCGACTTCCGCGATCGCCGGAATGCTTGGGATCAAGGTGGATATGAATGTCCCGAATGTCCGTCTGATGGAAGTTTCACAGCTGGGCATGGCAGTAGGTGCGGAGGATGAGACGATTGTCGGTATTTTTCTGGAGGTGGAGAATGATATCGAGGGGAGCATGATGTTCCTGCTGGATATTCCTTCCGCATGGTATCTGGTCAACAAGCTGATGATGACGGACAGGGGGCCTGAGACACCGTTTGGGGAGATGGAGCTGTCCGCATTAAAAGAAATTGGCAATATTATTGCCGGATCGTATCTGTCAGCTCTCTCTTCCCTGACAAAGCTTGTGATTTTACCGTCCGTTCCATATATCGCGGTGGATATGGCAGCATCCATCCTAAGTGTGCCTGCGATTCAGTTCGGACAGTTCGGGGATAATGCGCTGCTGATTCAGACGGAAATCTGTGCTGATGTGGCGATCAACGGTTACTTCATTTTGATGCCGGAACAGGAATCCTATGAGAAAATATTATCGGCGCTTGGAATCTCAGTGTAAGGGGAGAGAGGATATGAGTAAAGTCATAAAAGTGGGCATGGCGGATCTGAACATATGCAAAGCCCCTGACGTCATCACAACTCTGGGGCTGGGTTCCTGTATCGGACTTGTTTTTTATGACCCGGTTACAAAAGTAGGGGGCATGGTCCACTATATGCTTCCTGACAGTACAAAGGTGAGAAATAACAGTAATATTGCAAAGTTTGCAGATACGGGAATCAATGAGCTGCTCCGGCGTGTTGTGGCGGCCGGCGCGAATAAGCGGAGGCTGGTGGCAAAGATAGCCGGAGGCGCGAAAATGTTTGAGGTCAGCGGTCTGTCCGAGGTTGGCAATATCGGTGCAAGGAATGCCGAGGCTGCAAAGGCGATTTTAAAACAGTTGGGGATCCGTCTGGTGGCGGAGGAAACGGGACTCAATTACGGGAGAACGGTGGAGCTGCACTGTGAAACCGGTGAGTTTCATATCAAATCGGTCGGAAAACCGTTAAAGATTATTTAGGTGGAGATTTAGATGAAAACAAAACCAATACCTGCACTGGTCATGCTGACAGCAGGACTCGTTGCCTGTATTGCGGGGATTGCGGGGCGTCTGGATACGGTAGAATTTACAAAGATGCTCCTTGCTGTCCTGGTAGGATTTTATCTGCTCGGATGCATTGTTAAGATTGTGCTGGACATCAATTTCCCGTTAAAACAGGAAGAAGAAACCACGGATGGTGAAGAAGAAGCCGGAGCGAAGGAAGAAGAGAACGGCGGAGAAGAAGAGAAAGAGGAAGAACAGCAGTAACAGCAAACTGGAACGTGGGGGCTTCATATGAAAACGGTCGATAGAGAAAAGTTATGGGGAGATTATCAGAAGAATCCATCCCCGTTGCTGCGCGAAAAGCTGATCACGGAATACGCACCGCTTGTCAAAGTCGTTGCCGGAAGGCTTAGCATGTACCTTGGGTATAATGTGGAGTATGAAGATCTGGTGAGCTACGGTATATTCGGTCTCATTGATGCGATTGATAAATTTGATCCGTCCAAGGACGTTAAGTTTGAGACGTATGCGAGTCTGCGGATCCGGGGATCTATTCTGGACCAGATCCGCAAGATGGACTGGATTCCCAGGACCGTCCGGCAGAAGCAGAAAAAGATCGAGGAGGCAGTCAAGCGGATTGAGACACAGACCGGCAGAAATGCATCCGATGAGGAGGTTGCGCGGGAACTCGGTATCGCAGAGACGGAGCTGAATGAATGGCAGTCCCAGCTGAAAGTGACAAATGTGGTTTCACTCAATGAATTTGTGGAACAGGGCGGCGAGCCTGTGATGGATGCCAGGAATAATTCCCATTTTGTGCAGCCGGAGGAGTCCATACAGGAGGAAGAATTAAAGAAAGTTCTCGGTGAGACAATGGAGCTTCTGACCGAGAAAGAGCGCAGGGTGATTCTTCTGTATTATTATGAGGATCTCACCCTAAAGGAAATCAGCAATATTCTTGAAGTATCGGAGTCAAGAGTATCCCAGCTTCACACAAAAGCGCTGCTTAAAATGCGCCGGAAAATGGGAAGCTATATGGGGATTCTGACAGACTGAGAAAAGGAAGCGTATGGAGAGCGAGGTGCGGTGAGGGATGTCGATCAGGCCGGTTGATATGAGTGGAATGATTCAGCGGACACAGGATATTGGAAATATGAAGCATCAGGAAGAAAATAAGCCTGTTGTCGAACAGCATAATATCTCGGTTCATCAGCAGAAAGAGGAGGAAAATCTTCCCCATCAGGTTCAGCAGACCGGGAAAAAAGAGAATGACGGCTATCGTTATGATGCCAGGGAAAAGGGCAGCAACAGCTATGAGGACAACCGGAAGAAGAAAAAGAAGCGGGATGAGGAGCAGGACGGGGAACCGGAGAGCGAGGGAAAGGTCTTTTTCAAGGGCAGAGGCTCTAGCTTTGATATGAAAATATAAGGGGAAATATATGACTGGAATAGAAATAATACTGCTTCTGGCAGGCTGCATTTTTATGGTCGGAAGCTTTTTTATCGCGGAAAAATTATCTCCCTCGGAATTGAAACAGATTGCGGAACTCAGTGAAGGTGAACTTCAGAAAATCATTGACAAGGGATTGAAAAACGCAGTTCCAAGAGTCGATGAGGCTATTGAGAAGCGCATTGAAATGGTGTCGGATAAGGTCGACCGGGCGCTGGAAAAAGAGACAAATGAGAAGATTATGGCCATCAGCGAGTACTCGGATACCGTGATCCAGGATATGAATAAGTCGCACAATGAAATCATGTTTCTCTACAGCATGCTCAACGATAAACATTCGGAGATGACGGGAATGGCGTCAGATCTGCAGCATCTGGCGTCGGATATCCGCAATCTGCAGGAGCGTATCCGCGCCGGTGGCGGCAGCGCACCGGCAGCTGCGTCCGGACGGGTGCGGGAGGAGGAACGCGGGAGAGAAGAACTTTCCCCGGAGACGACGGAGCAGATGCCGAAGACGGAATCTGCGGCAACAGTACAGACAGAATCTGCCGGCGCGCCGACGGCGGCATCTGTTTTTGGAAAGGACAATCACAACGAGGAGATCCTGGTTCTGCACAGGGACGGGCACAGCGAGGTGGAGATCGCGAGAAAGCTCGGGCTGGGCGTTGGTGAGGTGAGACTGGTGATCGGACTTTACAGAGGGGAAGGAAACACGTGAAATTAAAATACTATCTGCGTGGGCTGGGAATCGGTATTATTATCACAACAATCATACTGATGATCGGTTTTTCACGGAAAGGTTCATCCCTTTCGGATGAAGAGATTATAGAGAGAGCTTCCCGCCTTGGCATGGTGATGCAGGAGAAGAGTGATGCGGGTGGTCTTCCGGGAATAGATGATACGGATGGAAATAAAGGAAATCTGACAGGAGATGACGGCGGAGCTGCGCTCGGAGAAAATCTGACAGATCCGGCAAAGCCGGATGAAGACGGAGGAACGGCAGGGACAGGCAATCCGGCGGGAGCGCAGGGAAGCCCTGACGGGGCTGCGGGCGATGCACAGAATGCTCCTGACGGAGTTTCCGGGACAGGCGATCCGGCGGGCGTGCAGGGAAGCCCTGACGGGACGGGAGATTCCGGAGATGACGGAGATGACGGTACACAGGGCACCTCAGGCGGAGATACCACGGGAAGTACCCAGGGCAGCGGGGCCGGTACTTCCGCGGAGGATCCGCCGGGTGAGTTTTATCATCTTGTGATTGAGCGCGGGGATGTGTGCCGTACGATCTGTGAGAGACTTGCGGCGAACGATGTGATCAGTGATGCGGAGTCGCTTCGCAAACATCTTTTTGAGCTTGGATATGCGACAAGTATGAGTACCGGGGAATATGAGATTCCGTACGGGCTTTCGATGGAAGAAGTTGCAGATATTCTGCGTGATGGGCCGGTGAGGTACTGATTTTTCCGGGGATCTGAACAGGAGCCGGGAGGACAGAACTCCCGGCCCATGACAGTTTCAGTTTCTCATCAGACAGCGTGTCAGTCTGTCATTATCCTCCGGCTTCATAAAACAGAAACGGATATATTTATTGTCCAGAAACGGAAATGATGAACAGTCGCGTATCATCATTTTTTCGCGGATTGCGCGCTCAAAGAGGTCCATGGAGGTGAGGTCTTCTGTCAGAATCCGTGCCAGGATGAAATTTCCGCTCGGTTGATATACCTTGAATCCGGAGTGCTCTGAGAACAGATCATAGATGCGCGTCCGTTCGGCAGAGATCAGCTTTCGCGTTTCCCGGATATAGTCCGTGTCACGGAACATGGTTTCCCCGGCGGCGACGGCCAGAGAACTGATCGTCCACGGATTTTTGCGGGTATTGACAGCTTTGACCAGATCCCGGTTTCCGGTCACTGCGTACCCTAAGCGCAGTCCGGGAGCCGCAAAAAATTTGGATGTCCCGCGCAGAATCATTACATTATTATAGTAATTTGTGAGCGGTATGGCGGAAATCTCTTCCATGTTGTCGGCAAATTCCACATAGGTCTCGTCCACCATGACGTAAATATCGTGCTGTTTGCAGGCGTCAAGAATGGAGCGCATCTCTTTCCGTGTGATGCTGGAGGAAGTCGGATTGTTCGGATTGCAGATCACGAGAAGCCCGATGCTCTCATTCAGGCAGGAGATAAAGTGTTCCGGATTGAGGCGGAAACTGTCTTTTTCCCGCAACGGATAATAAAGTGTCGTTCCGCCGCCCAGAGATATTTCCCGCTCATATTCGGAATAGGTCGGGCCCACGACCAGCGCTTTTTTCGGGTGTTCTATCTGAATGAACAGGGAAATCAGCTCCGTGGAACCATTTCCGACGATGACATTTTCGGGGTCTGTTCCGCAGTACTGCGCGATACAGCGGCGAAGTGAGGTGTATTCCCGGTCGGGGTAGGTGGTGATGGCATCAATCTGCTCCGCGAGTGTGGCGCGAAGAAGCGGGGAGACACCGAGTGGATTTACATTCGCGGAAAAGCTTACAATCTCCTCCTTGCGGATTCCATAGATTTCTTCTATTTTTTCCAGGTCGCTTCCATGAAAATGGTCTTTGTGTTTTATCATTGATTACTCCTCCGGATTCGTTTATAATCTATTATAAATTGTTTCTTTTTCATTATAAACAGAATATCTGAAATTGCAATACAGGGAATGAATACAGAGAAAAGCAGGTGTCAATTTGCGTAAACGGATACAGCAGCTTGCAATGGGAATATTTGAGAATAGTCAGCCGCTCCTCGTTTTTTCGGAGGACATTGTGCTGGTGGAGACGGCGGAAGGGACAGACGCCGCCGGAAAATTTGTCATCACAGGCGTGGAACAGGAACCGGTGCGGGGCGTGATCGTCTCCTCTGACCCGCGAATGGAATGTCTGAACCCGCAGTTTGAGGGAGAGCAGGTGCAGATACGTTATCTGTTCCACAATTATGGTTTTCAGGAAGGAAATATTCTGAAAGGAGAGTTTACAGTGATCTCTCCCGGCGGAGAATACAGCCTTCCGTTTGTCGTGTCCGTCACAAGGCAGTGTCCTGATTCCACAGTCGGAAAAATCCGGAATCTCGATGAATTTACTGCGCTTGCAAAGGAAAACTTCCGGGAGGCCGGAAAGCTGTTTCACTCGGAAAAGTTCTGTGATATCCTCTCTCAGACAGAGGTGAGAGAACGGCTCTGGTATGAGGGGATGCGGCACGGAGGAATTACAGATCAGAAGCTGGAGGAGTTTCTGGTGGCTGCAGGAAAAAAGAAAAAACTGGAGTTTTCGATCGGGGAAACGGGGGCAGAATTCTTTGGACTTCTGGAATCGCGCCGTGAAACAATTGAGCTGCGGAAAAACACCTGGGGTTATTTTGAGATCACGGTGACATCAGACGCGGAGTTTCTGGTTCTTCAGAAAAGGCGGCTTACGGCGGAGGATTTTATCGGAAGCAGCTGCAGGTACGAATATGATATACGCAGGGAGGCACTTCACGCTGGAAAGAACTATGGCTGCATCCGTTTCCGAATGGCGGGAATGGAGCTTGTGTTTACCGTATGTGTGTCGGAGGCGCTGCGGCGGGAGAAAACAGGCATCAGCGCACACAGGGATAAGGAGGAGGGAAAGGTACGTCTGCTGACGCTCTACACGGACTATCGCCTGAAGCGGATAGTGACGGGGGTGTGGGCTAACCGCTCAGTGGAGATACTCGATCATCTGATGGCCATGGAGCCGGAAATGGCGATCTATTCCCTGATGAAAGCGCAGGCGCTGATTATTAACCGTCAGCGGCAGGAGGCGTCGTGGATTCTGGATGATTTCAGGCGCGCATATAAAGGCAGCAAAAAGCCTGTGTGGGGATATTATCTCTATCTGTGCACGCTGATGGAACGTGAACCTTCCTATGTGGACAGACTGACGGCGGAGATCGAGGAGCTGTTCTGCCGGTATCCGGAGAGTTCCCTGCTTTTCTGGATACTTTTGTTTGTGAGGGAGGAGTATTACAGCCAGCCGCAGAAGCGATATAAGGCAATTGAGGCGTGGGTTCTGGCCGGGCACAGAAGCCCTTATTTTTATCTGGAGGCTTATTATCTCGTCTGGCAGGATCCATATCTGCTGGGAAGGCTGGACCGCTTTGCCGTGGAAGTGCTCAACTGGGGCAGAAAACAGGGCGGGCTCTCTGGCGATATTGCCATTTCAGTCATGAATATTGTGCCGGGAAAGCGGGAGTTTGACCCGTTTCTTTACCGGATCCTGGAAGAATATTACGGGTCGGACCCGTCGGATGAACTGCTCTCGGTAATTTGTGGTTATCTGATCAAAGGACAGAAATTCGGCGCTGACTGCCACAAATGGTATGCGCTTGGCGTAAAGCGGGAATTGCGCATTACCAGTCTCTATGAAGCTTTCCTGGCCTCGTCCGACAGGGAGGATGCGGGAAATATCCCGAAAGTGGTACAGATGTATTTTCAGTACAACAATACCCTTCCCTGGCAGCAGAAAGCCCGTCTTTATGCAGGTCTTATTACCGGAGGTGCCCGTCAGACGAAGCTGTACCAGAAGTACAGAAAGACAATCGGGGAGTTTGCTCTCAGACAGATGGAAGCCGGCCATATCAGCGATGATCTGGTGGTAATCTATGAGGAGCTGCTGCGCAGCGGTGGGATTTATGAGGAAACGGCACGTGCTCTCGCGGGAGTATTGTTTACGCGCAGGCTGACCTGTGGGGACCGCGGAATGGCGCGGGCGGTGATCCGCCATGCACAGCTGAAGGATACGCAGGTCGTGCCGCTGGTGAACGGTGTCGCGTATTACCGTTCCTTCACGGATGATTACTGCATTGTGCTGGAGGATAACAGGGGCAATAGTTTTATCGACAGTGTTTCATACCGCGACGAGGCGATGATGGATCCGGCGCAGTATGCGGAAAGTTGTTTTGCGTTGATGCCGAAATGCGCGGAATATGTTCTGTATCATTTTTATAGCGGCGGTGGAAAGGAGTTTTCCAGAAAGGACGAGGCACATCTGAAAACACTTCTGGGACTGGAGCAGCTGAATGAGACAAGCCGCGCAGAGCAGCTGCTGCAGGTACTCCGCGGTGGGAAAGCTGACGGACGGGACAGGCTGCTGACAAAATATCTTCAGGAGGCGGACTTAAAGCCATATGCACCTTCAGACAGGCGGTTTTTGCTGGAACTGATGACGGAAAACCGGATGTTTGCGGATGTCTGCAGGCTGATACGGACATACGGCTATGAACTTCTGCCGGATTCTGCGCGCGTGCTTATTTTAAGCTATGCCATTCCGGAAAATGGAGAAGAGGAGGATGCGTTTCTCCTGGGATTTGCGCTCGACACATTCCGGCATGGAAAGTATAATGACGTAATGCTCAGCTATCTCAGCAGCCATGCACAGGGAGCGGTAAAAATGCTGGCAGAGATCTGGAAGGCTTCTTCCGGTTTCGGAACGGATACAATGGCGCTGGAGGAGCGGATTCTGACGCAGATGCTTTTCACGGCAGAGTATGTCCCGTATGTGGAACAGATATATGAAAATTATTATGCCGGAGGAGGAAGCGAGCGGGTATGCATGGCATATCTGTCGTGGTTTTCCCACGGTTATGTGACCAGAGGGCGCGTGGCGCCGGAACATGTATTTCTGCAGATCTGGCAGCGGTATCTGGAAGGGCAGAAACTGAACGAAGCGTGCAGCCTTGGTCTTCTTAAGTACCTTGCTTCCATTGCCGGCACAGGGAGCGGATGGAAGGAAAAACACTGGAAGACGGCGGAACGTCTTCTTGACGCATACACCGGACGCAGACTCTTTTTTGATTTTTACCGGAGCTTTCCAAAAGAGCTGGGGGAAAGATACTGTCTGCAGGATAAATATTTTCTCACATATCCGGCGGCTGCCGGAGCGCATGTCACAATGTATTTCCGCATGGAGAAAGAGGCGGATTTCCATGAGGAGGAGATGAAAGAGATGTACGGCGGGCTGTTCGTGAAAATGTTTCTTTTGTTTCCAGGGGAGACTGTGCAGTACTATATCATGGAAGAAGGGCCGGGAGGCGTTTATCTCACAGAGAGCGGCTGTGCCGTGATGGGAGAGGGGGCGGCGGAGATGTCTGCAGGTGCAGAGCCGTGGGACTGCGAAGCCGCAGGAAATGAAGGAGCTTCCGGCAGCGCGCCGGAGAGGCGGACAGGATCTTCAGGAAATATGCCGGACCGCTATGTCAGAATTAACAGAATGCTGCGCAGGCGTCTTGTGGGCGATACGGAAGCGCTGGTGCGACAGCTGAAGGAATACGATGAGATACAGAAAAAGGCCGAAACGGTTTTTAAACTGCTGTAGGCCGCAGAAAAGGACTTGATTTTATGGAGAATCAGTATTATCTCGGCCTGGACCTGGATGACGAATATGCTGTAATCAGCTTCTTCCAGCTGAATATGAAGGAGCCGGAGACGGTCAGTACGGTGGCGGGCAGGGAGGTATATCAGATACCGGCGCTGCTCGCGAGACACAGGAAAACAGGACAGTGGTGCGCCGGTGAGGAGGCGGTGAAGCTGATGCGTTCCGGCGAGGGGGAGGTGGTGGACGCGCCGTTTGGCAGAGCACTCAGAGGGGAACAGGTGCCGGTGGGAAAAGAGTTTTTTCCGGCAAAGGAGCTTTTTGCTCTTTTTCTGAAGAAAGTGCTCTGGCTGTCCGCACGCCTTAAGCCTCCCGCTGTGATTGAGCGTCTTGTGGTCTCACTCGACAGTCTTTCGCGGGAGGTGACGGAGCTGTTTGCATGGGCGGCTGCGAAGCTGAACTTTACGGCCGGGCAGGTGACGCTTCTGGACCGGAAGGAATGTTTTTATTATTTCTGTTATAGCCAGAATGAGGAGCTGATGCGGCATGATGTCTGTCTGTTTGACTGCCGCGGAGAGGAACTGCGGTGTCTGCGGATCTCGCGCAACCAGCGCACCATACCGCAGGTTGTGACCCTTGCGGAAGAGCGGACGAATCTGGGCAGCAGCGGACGGGATGAGGCTTTTCTGGAAAAGATAAAAAATTTTTTCCAGGGGCGGACGGTTTCCTCCGTATATCTGGTCGGCGACGGTTTTGAGGGAAACTGGATGAAGCTGTCGGTCGCTTATCTGTGCAGGGGCCGCAGGGCATTTATCGGAAAAAACCTTTATTCCAAGGGAGCCTGCTATGCGGCGGCGGTCCGCGCAAAAAAGCTGGAATGGCCGTATGTATATCTGGGCGATAATGAAATGAAGGTAAATGTATATTTAAAAGTCCGAAACAGCGGGGCGACGGAGTTTTTTACGCTTATCAGTGCGGGGGATAACTGGTATGAGGCGGTCGGGGAATGCGAGGTTCTGCTCGACGGCACTCCGGAAATCGACTTCTGGCTCCAGCAGCCGGACAGCCGGGAGGCGAGAATTGAGAAGCTGGAACTTACTGATCTGCCGGAGAGGCCGCCGAGAGCGACGCGTCTTCAGATCACCGCAAAGCCGCTGTCGGACAGTAAGGTGTGCATTGGGATAAAAGACCTGGGGTTCGGGGAGATTTTTCCCGCGTCAGAAAAGATGTGGGAATATGTCATGTCTCTCTCTGCCGGATCTTAAAAGCGGCTGAAAGCGTGTCTGACAGGCCGTGCCGGGCACAGGCCGGGGAGATGACGGCTGTGCGGTGCCCGTTGCGCCCGGGCGGAGCGCAGGAGGACCGGGGCCGTGTGTGATATCCGTGAAAGGGGGTGTCAGATGGGCGATCTGATTTTGTGCAGCAGAAAGGCTGCGCCGGAGCCCTGCTATATCAGGGCTGCTTCCCTCAATGTTTATTCCATTGAGGAGCTCAGTTATTATATTGAAAACAACCTGTATCTGCTCGGAAAGAGTTTTATGGATGAGGAGCTGTGCAGATGGATGGAAGAGGCTTTCGGCCTCACGGAGACCGCGGAAAAAATGCGGCGGATCCGGAAGGCGGGCGGCCCGCTGGCGGAATTTGCCGCGTGTATTCTGTCTGAATCCGGATACTGTACAGATGTACAGGCGCTCAGAGAGCGCCTGTGGGATATTGAGCATAAGTCTGAGGCTGAGTGCGCAAAACTTCGCGCTGACCGGTATCTGGAAAACGGGGATTATGCCTGCGGCATTCTGGAGTACCGCAGACTTTTAAACCGCGGGGAGGAAGATCCTCTTCTGGCGGGAAACCTGTGGCACAATCTTGGAACCGCGTACGTCCGTCTGTTCCGGTTCCGGGAGGCATTTTTGTGTTACCGGACGGCTTATGAGCACAATAAGAACCGAGAATCCCTGCGGGAGTGTCTGATGGCCTGCTTCCTGGCAGGGGACATGGTTCTGGCTGAAGAGACGGCGCGCCTGTCCGGGGTGCCCCCGGAAGAGCTCAAAGAGATGGAAGCCGTCCTGTCGGAGGCGGGTAAGAAAAACTCCGGGGATATCCCGGCCTTTTCAGGAGGAGATTCCGGGAAGGAGGTTCCGGGAAACGGCGGAGACGGCGCGGAAAGAGCAGAAAAGCAGGTGCTTTATCAATTGCTCGAAAACCGGAAAGAACAGTATCGTAAAAATTGTGAACTATAAGGAAGTAGCCTATGTTTTCTTGGAAATGGAACAGAAAAAGAAAAGAAGCGGGAAAAAAATACGGGGAATCCGACGAGGGAATTCTGACGGAACAGGATCTGAGAGAGCCGCGAAATATTGAGAGTGCGCGGAAAATTGAACAGTATATTGTGGAGCAGCTTGAACAGATGATGGAAACGGCGAGGGATGTCGATGATGAAAAAGCGGAATACCGCAGGCTGACATCCTATCTGAATGATGTGCAGCGTCTTGAGGATCTCCAGGGAGAAGAGCGCAGAAAGATTGAGGAGACGGCGGCGAATGTCGTGCGCCTGAATCAGTCCAGAACCAGTTTTCTCAATTCTTCCAGAAAGCTGTCGGATGCGCAGTACGTCCAGATGCAGCTCGAAGAGAATGAGATGCCATCCGCCATCAAGCGTTTTTCGGCAAATGAGGTGTACCGGGATACGCTGCAGAAGGATATGAAGTATCTTGAACGGGAAAAAGCGGAGTGGAATCTGCGAAAAGAGTTTCTGGGACATCAGAGTGTAAATCTTAAAAATATGCTTTATATTCTGGCAGGTATCGCCGCAGTGGCGGCAATTGCCCTTTTTTTCCTGCAGGTTATTTTAAAAACAGATCTTCGATATGCCTGGATGGCATACTCGCTGATTACAGCCGTTCTGATCTGCTGGATTTATCTGAGAATCCGCAACGATGAGACGGAAATTGAATCAGCGGAGCGGCATATCAACCGCGCCATTGTCCTCCAGAACAGGGTAAAGCTGAAATACGTCAGCATTGAAAATGCCGTGGATTACGCCTGTGAAAAATATCATGTGCGCAATGCCGCGGAACTGAAACAGCAGTGGGAGTATTATCTGGAGGCGGTGAAGGATCGGGAGCGTTTTCAGCGAACCAATGAGGATCTGGAATATTATAACGGCAAGCTGGTCCGGCAGCTCCTGGGATATGAGCTGTACGATTCCCGCGTGTGGGTGACACAGGCGGCGGCGCTCGTCGATGCAAAGGAGATGGTGGAGATCAAACACGATCTGATTGCCCGCAGACAGAAAGTACGCGGCAGAATTGAATATAACCTGGGAGAGCTGAAATCCCGCAGACGGGAAATTATGCGTCTGCTGGACAAGGCAGGCGGGAGGCGCCCGCAGATGGAAGAGATTCTTTCCTCGATCGACAAACTGAGCGAAGCTTAAGATTCCTATGCACCATTCCGGATTTTAGAACATAAATTATAGAGAGATAACAATCTGGAAGGAAATGTGCATGAGAAATTACAGGATGCCGGTGCCCGTGGAGAAGCCCTGTGGCTGCGGCGGTGATAATGGATATACAGAGCATGATTTCGTGCCGGCCATGGCCTATGTTCCGTGGCAGTATTTTACAACAGTCTATGAACCGGATAAGGCGCTGGAAGTCGGAACGATTTTCCCGGAGCTTGACAAACCTTTTGTGGGAAGGGGGATTGGCAGGCGATGATGATGATCAGCCAGATGAACCAGGCGCAGCTTTTACACTGGATAAACATGGTCAGTTTTGCAGTCGTGGATATCACCCTGTATCTGGATACCCATCCGAAGGATGAGGAGGCCCTCAAATATTTTAACCATTATATTGACCTGCGCAGATGCGCGATGCGGGCTTACGCCGAAAAATACGGTCCGCTCACGATTGACAGTGCAAACCCGGGAGATTTCTGGACCTGGTCTGCGCAGCCGCTGCCGTGGGAAGGGGGGAACTGCTGATGTGGAATTATGAGAGAAGACTGGAATATCCGGTAAATATCACAAGGCCGAATGCAAAAATTGCGCAGATTATCATGACGCAGTACGGAGGGCCGGACGGAGAAATCGGAGCCTCGATGCGTTATCTGTCCCAGCGTTACAGCATGCCGTACCGCAAGGTGGCAGGTCTGCTTACGGATATCGGTAGTGAAGCCTCTGAAATGTTCCGCCGTGCTTGCAGGGCGTTTTCAGAGGCTAACGCTTTTTTTAGCTGTCTGTCCTTTAGACAGTTTATGCTGCCCGCAACCGTATAGCTCCATTTAAGGGGAAGTAAATTCAGATATACATCTATGTTCTCTCTGTCGTTAATCACCATTTTGTCAAGTAGCTGTGTGTAAAATTCATCCTCGTACTCAATGCCGCCGATAAGCTCATCCACGGCGTTTTTAATGTCCTCCATCAGCTCCTTTTGCTTCGCAATTACAACCTGCTGTTTTTCCATGCTTTCCATCATGGATTTCAAACCGTTGATTTCAGCATCGTATTTTGCCCTAAGAGCCGTAAATTCGTCACGGTCAATATCGCCGCTTGTGTAAAGGTCAATCAAATCAGTACGTTTTTTCTGCGCCGCTTCAATTTTATCTTCCAGAGTATTTGTATCTGCACCAGTCATATCCAGTGAAATCACCTTTTGAATCGTTTTAATCAAGTTATCCGCTATTTTCTGGCGGTCAATGGTGAGCTGCTTGCAGACAAGATACATAATGTGGATGGCTTCTTCGTTGCGGATGCTTGTTCCAGAGCAGCCCACTTGGTTTCCTGCTTTGTCGATGTGGGGGCTTCCATGCTTTGCGCCCTCAAAGCAACGCCATGCCTTATACTGGCTTCCATCCTTTCGGGTTTTGTATCGGGCAACATAGCTTGCCCCGCATCTGCCGCATTTGATTTTTCCAGAGAACGGATAGCGGTTGCTGTGTTTTGCCTTGCCCTCCTGCGAAAGCGATTTTGCATCTAAAATGCGGTTTGCCTTGTCGAAAAGCTCACGGGAGATAATCGGCTCGTGGTGGTCTTTGAGGATGACAAATTCCTCCTGTCCTCGGTTGTATTTCTTTTCATGGGATAGGAAATCTGGCGTATAGGTTTTCTTCTGAACTAAGTCGCCGCAGTATTTTTCATTGCGTATTACTCGCAAAATGACGGTATTGCTCCATTCTTTCACACGCATGGGACTTATTCCCTCCTCCCGAAGCTCACGGGCGATAACATGGGTGCCTTTGCCCTCGTCCACGAACTTGCGAAAGATAAGACGGACGATTTTAGCTCCATCTTCATTGATATACATTTTGCCATCTTTTACATCATAGCCGAGCATACTGCGCCCGAACACAACGCCTTGCTCCATCTGGCGTTTCTGTCCCCATTTGACACGCTCGGAAGTCTTGCGGCTTTCCTCCTGTGCGATAGAGGACATAATGGCAAGGCGAAGCTCCGCATCGCCGTCCAAGGTGTTAATGTTGTCGTTCAGAAAGATAACGCCGACACCGTGTTTCTTGAGGTCACGGGTATAGAATATACTATCAAGGGTATTTCTCGCAAAACGGGAAATCTCCTTTGTAATAATCAAATCAAAATCGCCATTTTTTGCACACGCAATCATGCGGTTAAATTCTTTTCGCTTTTTCGTGTTCGTTCCAGAGATGCCCTCATCGGCAAATATGGCATAAAGCTCCCAATCGGGGTTACGTTCGATATACTGGCGGAAATACCGCTGCTGGCTTTCAAATGAATTTGCCTGGTCGTCATTGTCCGTGGAGACACGGCAGTAAGCGGCAACTTTCTTTTTCATATTCTGTATTTTTCTCTCTTGATTGAGGGTTTCGTATTTGTCTATTGACATAAGAATAGCTCCTTTCCCGACAAAAGCATTGCCGTATTTTAAGTATAGTTTCATAGAGGTATGTTGTCGAATGTGCAAATTTGGAAATCGTACATTTTTATTCTTGATTCCCGCGGGCAATGAGCCAAGCGGATGCGCCAGCATCCATTTGGCGAATGCCGCGAGGGTCACATACCCCGCTGCTTGCAGCGGGGTTGTTGACTGAGTAGCGATGGTTCACGAAACATATGTAAAGAGCCAAGCGTTTAGGCTTGGCTGCGGTTGTTCTTTCTGTATTGCTTTTCTATTTCCTCGATACAACGCTCATACTGCGAGTGTGTCAATAGTTCTCTTTTTTTCAGAGAAGCAAGTATTGACTTTTGAAATTGCAGATAAAACGCTGTGTGTTCCTGTTCTGTGATTTGCGGAGCAGGCTCTCCGACATAGACAAACTCACGACGCTTCAATCATCAACACCACCTCGCTATATGATATTCGTTAGGGTTTGTACGATATAACGGGATGGTTAGTCCTTTTTGGAAATGCCGATGCTGATAGCCAAGGCATCATCTACCAATAACATGAAACGCCTGTCAAAAGTACCAATGTACTCTTGCAGGCGTTGTTTATCAAGTGTCCTTATCTGTTCAAGCAGGATGATAGAATCTTTTTCAAGGCATTCATAGCCTTTTGCAATGATGTGGGTGGGGAGTTTTGCTTTGACGTGTTCCATGCCCGTAATTGCCGCCACAATGACCGTAGTGCTGTGCTTGTTGCCCATATCATTAGAGATGATAAGTACGGGTCTGTGCTTGCCGCCCTGCTCCGAGCCGACAACGGGATTTAATTTGGCGTAATAAATATCGCCACGCTTGATAGTCCTTTCCATTATGTGTTTGACCTCCTTGTATAATGTATTTAGGTTGTTCAAGGGATACCTATAAACCCTCAGAC
>CAMSQM010000016.1 GCA_947062675.1 uncultured Roseburia sp. | reverse complement strand
GAGAAGGCATTCTCGGCCGGCGGAGATATCGGCTATTTTTATAAACTGATCCAGGACGGCGGGGATGTCAACATGGACGGCCTTATCGGCAAGGTGGGCGCGGTGACGGACGGTCTGAAAAAGATGGACAGGCTTGTCATTGCGTCGGTCAGCGGGGCTGCGGCGGGAGCCGGGATGAGTCTTGCTTTGTCGGCGGATTTTATAATCTGTGCGGAGAACGCAAAGTTTATCATGGCGTTTGTGAATCTGGGTCTGGTGCCGGACACGGGCGGAACCTATCTTCTCGCGAAGAGCATCGGGGCGCAGCGCGCGATGGAGCTCTGTGCGACAGGGCGTCCGCTGTCCGCGCAGGAGGCGAAAGAGGCGGGACTCGTGTATCAGGTGGTTCCAAAAGAGGAGCTCGGGGAGGCAACGATGAAGTTTGCCGCGAAGCTGGCGGCGGGACCGCTGCTCTCTTATAAGAATATCAAGAGGCAGATTTATGAGTCGTCCTTTAAGGATTATGCCGCATATCTCGCTGAATGTGAGATCCCGACACAGCGCGAGTGCGCCGCTTCCCTGGATTTTAAGGAGGGCGTAAAAGCATTTATGGAGAAGCGGAAAGCGGATTTTCAGGGAAAGTAATCAGCAGGAAAGGTGGGTAAGAGCGTGAGATCAAAAGTTGTGACGATGGAGGAGGTCCTCGCAAAGTTTGAGGATGGTCAGACGATTATGTTTGGCGACTGGCACGGTGAGCTCTCGGCGGAGGAGATTATAACGGGAATACTGGAAAAAGGAGTGAAGGATATTCACGCGATCGCCGTTTCGGGCGGGATGCCCGATCAGGGCGTCGGCAGACTTATCAATGTAAATCGTGTGAAAAGCCTTGCCACCACGCATATCGGGCTGAATCCGGTTGCGCGCGACCAGATGTTTGCGGGGACGCTCGACGTCGAATTCATTCCGCAGGGTACTTTTGCCGAGCGCATCCGCTGCGGCGGCGCGGGGCTGGGAGGCTGCCTGACGCCGACGGGCGTCGGAACGGATGTTGAGAAGGGCAAACAGAAGCTGACGATCAACGGGAAGGAGTATCTGCTGGAGCTGCCTCTGCGCGCGGATGTCGCCCTGATCAAGGCGTGGAAGGCAGATACGGCGGGCAATATCGCGTTCCGCCTGACGGGCAGGGCGACCAACAGCTATATGGCATTCGCGGCGGATACGGTGATTGCCGAGGTGGAGGAGCTGGTGGAGGTCGGGGAGCTTGGACCGGATGAGATTGACGTGGCGTCTCCCGTTATTGACATGGTATATGTCAGGACCGGCGAAAAGAAGCCTGTCTGTCCGATGTGGAAGCGTGCGAGGGAAAAAGCGGAAGGAGGAAAGAAGTAATGGCAGAACTGACAGGACGCGCACTGATTGCATCCCGCTGTGCGAAGTTTTTTAAGGACGGAGATTTTGTGAATCTGGGCATCGGTCTTCCGCTGATGTGCGTCAACTACCTGCCGGAGGGGGTGGATCTCTGGCTGGAGGCTGAGATCGGGATAGTCGGCTGCGGGGCGTCCCCCTCATGGGAGGACGCGGATCCGGATCTGATCGACGCGGGGGGACAGCCTGCCTCTGTGATTCCCGGCGGGAGCGTGTGCGATCATGCGACCTCTTTTGCGTATATCCGCGGGGGGCATGTCGACGCGGCGGTACTCGGCACTCTTCAGGTCGATCAGGAGGGCAATATCGCGAACTGGACGATTCCGGGCAAACTTGCACCCGGTATGGGCGGCGCGATGGATCTGTGTGCGGGGGTGAAAAAAATTGTCGTCGCCACAGATCACTGCGAGAAGAGCGGGCAGTCGAAGATACTGAAGAAGTGTACGCTTCCGCTGACGGGGGCGGGCTGCGTGACAGATATCGTTACGGAGAGGTGCTATTTTCAGGTCGGTCCGGACGGCCTTGTGCTGAGAGAACTGGCGCCGGGATATACGGTGGAGGATATCCGCGCCTGCACGGAGGCGGATTTTACGGTTGCAGATGAGATCGGGGTTATGGCGTAAGCTTCCGGCAGCGATCCGGGGGTGCCGGATGAGCCAGGGCATGAAGGACTCTGACTTATCTTCAGGAGTTTTTTATCTGACAGGGCGGCGGGACCGGACGGTTCCGCCGCCCTGTCAGATATCTGTCTGCACGGTATATTATCTGTCAGGTTCTGCCTTGCAATTGACCTACAAACCTCTACATTTTCTCCTGGACATTTTCCACAAATGTATTATGATAAAAAGGAACAGAGCTGAAATTGGACGTACAGGGCATGGACGTACAGAGCATGGACGTACAGAGCCGGAAAAGGAACAGAGTCGCAATTGGACGTATAAAGCCGGAAATGGCAGAAATGCGTCACTTGACGACCGTCTTCGACAAAATTAGAATCATGGAAAAACATATGATCAATGGCAGATAATTTGTCACAGGAGGGGCTTGAGATGGAGAAATTAAGTGTTGCAATCGCGGATGATAATGAGAGAATGCTGCGCCTGTTGGGGAAAATTGTTGAAAGCGACGAGGAACTCAGCGTGGTAGGAACCGCAAAAGACGGGGAAGAAGCGGTAAGCGTGATTAAGGAAAAAGAGCCCGATGTAGTCCTTCTTGATATTGTAATGCCGAAGCTTGACGGACTGGGCGTGCTTGACCGGGTGAATCATGATAAAAATATTAAAAAGCATCCGGTTTTTATTATGATCAGCGCGATAGGACAGGAAAAGATTACAGAAGATGCATTTAATATGGGTGCAGATTATTATATCATGAAGCCGTTCCGCAATGAGATGGTGGTCAGCCATATCAAGCGGGCGGGTAAGATCAGCGAGAGCCCGAAGCAGGAGATCCGGAGGGTGAACGCCTATGAGAAGACGGAAGGGTCTGGCGGACGCAATCTGGAAGCCGATGTGACGGAGATTATTCATGAGATCGGTGTTCCGGCGCACATCAAGGGATATCAGTATCTGCGCGATGCCATCGTTATGTCCGTGGGCGATATGGAGATGCTCAACTCCATCACCAAGATTCTCTATCCGACGATCGCCAAGAAGTATCAGACGACGTCGAGCCGCGTGGAGCGGGCTATCCGTCATGCCATTGAAGTGGCATGGAGCAGAGGGAAGATGGATACCATTGACGACATGTTCGGTTATACGATTCACAACGGAAAGGGAAAGCCGACTAATTCAGAATTTATCGCACTGATTACAGACCGTATCCGGCTGGAATATAAAATGTATTAAGGCTTTTCAGGGAACAGAAAAAGAGTTATAATAATCCTGAGATTTCGGAGAATTCTTTGAAGCCTGGAGGGTTTATAACATGAAAAAAATACTTTTTGCTGCTTCTGAAGCTGTACCTTTCATTAAGACCGGCGGACTTGCAGATGTGACGGGCTCACTGCCCGGATATTTTGACAGGGATCATTTTGACGTGCGTGTGATTCTGCCGAAATACCTCTGCATGGACCCGAAATGGAAAGAACAGCTTCATTTTTTGTGCCATCTTTATGTGAGTTTAAGCTGGCGCAGGCAGTATGCCGGGATTTTCACCGCGGAGTGGGAGGGTATTACTTACTATTTTGTTGACAATGAGTTTTATTTTGCCGGGGATCAGCCGTACAACCGGATTCATGAGGACGTTGAAAAGTTTGCTTTTTTTTCCAGGGCAGTGCTCGAAGCGCTTCCGTATCTGGATTTCTGCCCGGATATTATTCACTGTCATGACTGGCAGACCGGACTGATTCCGGTTTTTCTGCGGACACTCTGCGGGCATCAGAATTATTATTCCGGTATCCGCACGGTTTTTTCAATACACAATCTAAAGTTTCAGGGCCGCTGGATGCTTCCTGCGGTTATGGATATCACCGGCCTGCCGGAGCAGATTTTCACGTCGGACAAGCTGGAGTCGTACGGGGAGGCCAATTACTTAAAGGGCGGCGTGGTTTATGCCAATGCCATAACAACGGTGAGCAGGACATATGCATATGAGATCACCACACCGGAAGGCGGCGAGGGTCTGGACGGACTGATGAATGCGAGGGCGGACGATCTCTACGGGATTCAGAACGGAATTGATTATGACGAATACAATCCGCGGCGGGACGCGTATCTTCCCGTACAGTTTGACGAGACGGATGTGACTGCGGGGAAGGCTGCGAATAAAGTTGCTTTTCAGAGAGACCTGGGGCTTCCGGCAGAGGCTGACACCTTTCTGCTCGGCATGGTTTCCCGCATGACAGGCCAGAAAGGATTTGACCTGCTCGGGGCCGTTCTGGACGAGCTGCTGACCACGGAGCGGGTCCAGCTGGTGGTTCTCGGAACAGGGGAGGAGCAGTATGAGAATACGATGCGACATTTTGCGGGAAAATATCCCGGACAGGTGAGAGTGACGATCGGGTATTCGGATGAGATGGCGCACAGGATATACGCCTCGGCGGATGCTTTTCTGATGCCGTCCCTGTTCGAGCCGTGCGGGCTGTCGCAGCTGATGAGCATGCGTTACGGAACCGTCCCGATTGTGCGGGAGACGGGCGGCCTTAAGGACACGGTGGAGCCGTACAACGAATACGAGCAGACGGGAACCGGTTTTTCATTCGCCAATTACAATGCGCACGAGCTGCTCGCCACAATCCGCTATGCGATGGAGATTTTTTACCAGAACAGTAAAGCGTGGTACGGTCTGATTATTCGCGGGATGCGTCAGAATTTTTCCTGGCAGGCGTCTGCGGAGGAATATGAAAAACTGTACCGCAGGCTGACCGATCTGAAATAAAAACGCCTGCGGCCGGCAGGGGAGGCCGTTATGCCTGATGGCCGGAAAAGAGCGCCGGCAGAAAGACGGGTGGCCGTGGAATCAGAAGGGCCTGTGGCCGGGGCAGGGCATCACAGACTACAGAGAACAGGAGACAGAGTGTTATGAGAATATTACCGGAAGAAACATGTTGTGTCATTGTGGATTATCAGGAGAAGATTCTTCCTGCGATGGCGGAGAAAGACAGGCTGATGGAGCAGTCCGTAAAGCTTCTGAGGGGGCTTTCAATTCTGGAAATCCCCGTTATGATGACCGCGCAGTACGCGAAAGGGCTTGGACTGAATGTGCCGGAGATCACCGGGGCGGCGGGAACCGCGGAGTACTGCGACAAAAAGACATTTTCGATTTACAGGGATGAAAAAGCGAGGGAAAAGCTGGAGAGTTTCGGGCGGAAGAATGTCATTCTCTGCGGCATAGAGGCGCATATCTGTGTGCTGCAGACCCTCATGGATCTGGCTGCGGCGGGATATCAGCCCGTCCTGGTGGAAGACTGTGTCAGCTCGCGCTGTCTTCACGACAAGGAGGTCTCTGTCTGCCGTGCCCGCGCGGAGGGAGCGGTTGTCACGACCTGTGAATCCCTGCTGTTTGAGCTGACCGGGGGCGCGGACCATGAAAAGTTCCGTCAGATATCCGGTCTTGTGAAATAGTGCGACAGAAGAAGGGAATCTTATGCTGAATATATTTTACCCTGGAGAATATCTGGATTCCACCTACGAGATCCCGTTCGAGGCGCTCTATGATGAGGGATACCGGGCAGTTATTTTTGATATTGATAATACCCTGGTGCCGCACGGGGCTCCTGCCGATGCGCGCGCGTGCGCATTGTTTCTGCGTCTGAGGGAGCTCGGTTACCGCTGCACGCTTCTCTCAAACAATAAAGAACCGAGAGTGAAGATGTTTGCGGAGGCGGTGGACGCCGGATATATTCACAGGGCCGGAAAGCCGGGGCCGGCGGGGTACCGGAAGGCGATGGAGCGGATGGGGAGCAGCCGGAAGGATACGATTTTTGTCGGAGATCAGATTTTTACCGATGTATACGGGGCAAACCGCCTTGGAATCCGCACGATTCTCGTAAAGCCGCTGCATCCGAAAGAAGAGATTCAGATTGTGATCAAGCGGTATTTTGAAAAAATTGTGTTATATTTTTACAGAAAAAAACAGCACAGAAGTGAGGAAAAGCATGAAAATAGCGATCGGAAATGACCATGCGGCAGTTGCCATGAAGTTTGACATCATGGAATATATCCGCAGCCTGAACCATGAGGTGACTGATTACGGGACGGACACAGAGGAGAGCTGCGATTACCCGGAATACGGTGAGAAAGTGGCGCGCGCCGTCGCATCCGGTGAGGCGGACTGCGGCGTGCTGATCTGTGGCACAGGCGTCGGCATCTCAATTGCGGCGAATAAGATAAAAGGCATCCGCGCCGCTGTCTGCTCCGACTGTGCCACGGCACGCCTGGTCAGGGAACATAATAATGCCAATATTCTGGCGTTCGGCGCGCGGATTGTGGGAGGAGAACTCGCGCGTGACATTGTGAAGGCGTATCTGGACGCGGAGTTTCTGGGAGGAAAGCATCAGAGGCGCATTGACATGATCCGGGAGCTGGAGGAAAAAGAGTAACAAAAGAAGGATGATGTCGCATTACAGAAAAAAAGCTTGAAAAGTACAGGCTCTTATTATAGAATAGAGAAATCACAGGGTCCGGAATCCGGGCGTATTTTTAAGGAGGAAATTGACATGATTTCAGCAGGAGATTTCAGAAATGGGATTACCATCGAGTTAGAGAGTAATGTTTACCAGATCATTGAATTCCAGCACGTGAAACCGGGAAAAGGCGCAGCGTTTGTCAGAACAAAATTAAAAAATATCAAGAACGGCGGTGTTGTGGAGAAGACGTTCCGGCCGACCGAGAAGTGCCCGCAGGCACATATCGACAGGAAGGATTACCAGTATCTGTACGCAGACGGGGATCTGTTCTATTTTATGGATGTTGAGACATACGATCAGATCGCGCTCTCGAACGAGGACATCGGCGATGCGCTCAAGTTCGTAAAAGAGAACGAGATGGTTAAGATGTGTTCGCACAACGGAAGTGTGTTTGCGGTTGAGCCGCCGCTGTTTGTGGAGCTGGAGATCACGGAGACGGAGCCGGGCTTTAAGGGTGATACGGCGACCGGAGCGACCAAGCCGGCGATTGTGGAGACCGGAGCGACGGTGTATGTTCCGCTGTTTGTGGAGCAGGGTGATGTGATCAAGATTGATACGCGGACGGGAGAGTATCTGTCGCGCGTGTAGGCAGAAGAGGAATCATCTGTTCTGCTTCAGGGGTGTTCGTGCCTGTCCTGTGAAAACGGGGCGGGCATTTTTTATGCGCAGGCCCGTGCAGTGGAAGTCTGGGATTCCTGACTTTTTTATTGACCCGCAGGGCGCAGGGCGCTATACTTTCGGTAAATACATTCAGGAGGGCGAGCATATGGCAGAGTGGCTTGACAATGCAATTTTTTATGAGATTTACCCCCAGTCCTTCCAGGACTCCAACGGGGACGGGATCGGGGATTTCAGGGGGATTATGAGAAGGCTGGATTATATCCGGGATCTGGGATGTAATGCCATCTGGATGAATCCCTGTTTTGAATCCCCGTTTTATGACGCGGGCTATGACGTGACGGATTTTTATCAGGCGGCGCCGCGCTACGGGACCAATGAGGAGCTCAGAGAGCTGTTTGAGGAAGTTCACCGCCGCGGCATGCACATTCTTCTGGATCTGGTGGCAGGGCATACTTCCCTGGAATCCCCGTGGTTTAAGGCGTCCTGCCGTCCGGAGCAGAATGCTTACACAAAGCGTTTTATCTGGACGGACAGTGTGATGGAGGACACGGGAGACATCAGCGGGGTCTGCGGGTGGCTCCGGGGAATGGCGGACCGCGACGGGGCTGTGGCGGTGAACTGTTTCAGCACGCAGCCGGCGCTGAATTACGGGTTCGGAAATGTGACAAAGCCGTGGCAGTCTGCGGCAGATTCCCCGGAGGCGGAGGAGGGGAGGCGCCTTCTCGAGGATATCATGTCGTTCTGGCTGGAGCTGGGGTGTGACGGTTTCCGCGTGGATATGGCGGCAAGTCTTGTGAAAGCAGATCCGGGGCACTGCTGTACAAAGCGTCTCTGGCAGAAAGTGCGCCGGTTTCTGGACACGCACTATCCGGAGGCGGTACTGGTTTCCGAGTGGGGGGATCCGAAGGAGGCGATTGAGGCGGGATTTCACATGGACTTTCTTCTGCACAACGGCCCCACTCACTATATGTCCCTGTTCCGGGAGCAGCCATATTTTTCGAGGAAAGGGACGGGCGATATCAGCGCGTTCGCGCGGACGTACGAGGAACATTACCGCAGTGCGGAGGGGAAAGGTCTGTTGTGCATTCCGTCGGGCAATCATGATATGAAACGCCTCCGCGATACGCTGGATGAGGAGGAAATGAAGCTGGCTTTTGTATTTCTGCTGACGATGCCGGGGTGTCCGTTTGTGTATTACGGGGACGAGATCGGAATGCGCTATCTGGACGGTCTGACATCCAGGGAGGGCGGCTATGAGCGGACCGGTTCCAGGACGCCGATGCAGTGGGAGAATACGGTAAACGCAGGCTTTTCCGCGGCGCCGAAGGAACGGCTGTATCTTCCTGTCGATCCGGACCCCGCGCGTCCCACCGTGGAATCAGAAAAGAGTGATCCGGGCTCGCTGTTTCATGTGGTGAAAGAGCTGACAAAACTGCGGCAGAGTCATCCTGCGCTTTTAAGCGGAGGGGATATCCGGTTTCTCTATGCGGAACAGAATGCGTACCCGTTTCTCTATGAACGCCGGAGCGCGGAGGAAAGCCTTCTGGTGATTCTCAATCCGGCGGACAGGGCCGGTGCATGTCCGCTGGCGGAGGAGCCCGGGGAGATTCTGTATTTCTGTGGCAGCAGGGCGCGCAGGGAGGAGCTGACGTGGAAGGACGGTCAGCTGCGCGTGCCTCCGTGCAGCGCGGCGGTGTGCAGAAAAAAGGGGTGACGGTGGTCATCCTTCCGTGCAGCGCGGCGGTGCGCAGAAAAAAGGGGTGACGGTGGTCCGCCCTCCGTGCAGCGCGGCGGTGCGCAGAAAAAAGGGGTGACGGTGGCCGGCCGGGAATCCGGGAAGGCTACAGGTTTTCCCGGATTCTGATGGAGAGATCCATGTGGTGAAGCGTCTGTTCCGGAAGCTTTCCGGTCAGCAGATAGTCTGTCAGGATGGAGAGCGAGCGGGCGCCCTGTTCGCGGGGCTGCTGGCAGATGGTGGCGGAGATGACGCCGCACTCAATCATCCGGCGCGTCGAGGGCACGGCGTCAAAAGTGACCACCTTCGGGGCGCAGGTTAAGGAGGCGTTTAAGATGGCGCGGCAGCCGCCGTGGACTCCCGCCGCGGTAAAGTAGAGGGCCGAAATGTCCGCGCGGCGCTTCAGCAGGGCGGACAAAAGCCTGTAGCTTTTGTCGTCATCATCGTCGTTCTCGATAATGTCCGAAACATGAATGCCGGGACACTTATTTCTGAGATAATCCGTGAATCCGTTGATGCGCTCCTCATGGCAGAGGACCCTGTGGGAACCGGTGACGATGCCGACGACTGCGCGTCCCCCTGTGATCAGGTTCAGGAGTCCCGCCGCCGTCTGCCCGCACCTGTAATAATCGCTGCCGACGTAGGCAATCCGCCCGGAATCCGGCAGATCCGTGTTTACCGTGACACAGGGAATGCCGCTTTCGCGGAGGGCGTTGATTTTTGTGCGCACGGCTGCGTCGTTGCAGGGGGAGAGAATCAGGCCGTGAATGTTCTGGCGCAGAAGTTCGTCCATTGCCTCCAGCTGCAGGGACGGATCGAACGGAATGCGCTTTTCCACGACGGAGCAGCCGTAGATGGAGAGCTCGGCCAGCCTGTGATTCAGCCCGTCCATGACCTCGTCAAAAAAAGGATTGCCGGGGCCGGAGAGCAGTACGCCGGTTTTTAGCTTTTTTTTCTGCGCGGCGAGCGCGATGCCGGCGCGGTTAGGGTGATAGTCGAGCAGTTTTGCGATTTCCAGGACTTTTTTGCGGGTGTCCGGGCTGACGACGCCGCGATGATTTAATACGCGGTCCACGGTTCCGCGCGAGACGCCGGAGAGTTTTGCGATATCCTTCATTGTTGCCATGCAGTGCTCCTTTTTCGGTTGTGATATGCGTCTGATATAATGTTATTGAAACATACCACAGGGAAAAAGTCAATTACGCGCATCGTCAGCTGTCGTCAGACTGGAACGTCCGTAAGCGGATGTGAAAAGTAACTGAAAAGGGTCTGGAAAAACTGTGAAAATAGCACATTGCACACGGTACAGGCGGGGTGTATGATAAAAACGGTGACAAAAGGAAGGCGCTTTTTATTTTTCAGATTTGCGTGCACGTGCACGCTGACCGGAAATAAAACGGCGGAACAGTTTCATCAATTAAGGAGAAAAGGATGCTGTACATAGGAATTGATCTGGGTACTTCCGCGGTCAGGCTTCTTCTGATGGAGGGCGACGGGACGGTAAAAAATATTGTCTCCAGGGAATATCCGCTGTATTTTCCGCAGCCGGGCTGGTCGGAGCAGGATCCGGCGGACTGGTATGCAAAGACCATGGAAGGGCTGGAGGAGCTGCTGTGCGGGGCGGATAAAAGCCGGGTGGCGGGAATCAGTTTTGGCGGGCAGATGCACGGGCTTGTGATTCTGGATAACACGGATGCGGTGATCCGCCCGGCGATATTGTGGAATGACGGCAGGGCCGCGGAGGAATGTGATTACCTGAACCATACAATTGGAAAAGAACGGCTGTCGGAATATACGGCAAATATCGCCTTTGCCGGATTTACGGCCCCGAAGCTTTTGTGGGTGCGCCGCAATGAGCCGGAGAATTTTGCGCGGATTGCAAAAATCATGCTGCCGAAAGATTATCTGGCCTACCGGCTGACGGGCGTGCACTGTACAGACGTCTCGGACGCCTCGGGCATGCTGCTTCTGGATGTGAAAAACCGCTGCTGGTCAGAGGAAATGTGTGAGATCTGCCATATCTGTGCGGAGCAGCTGCCGGAGATTTTTGAGAGTTATGCGTGTGTCGGCACGGTCCTTCCAGAGATTGCGCGAAAGCTGGGGATCCCGGAGACGGTGAAAGTGGCAGCGGGAGCCGGGGATAACGCGGCTGCTGCGGTGGCGACCGGAACGGTCGGCGACGCGCGCTGCAATATTTCCCTTGGGACCAGCGGCACGATTTTTATCTCCTCCGCAAAATTCGGAGTGGACAGGAACAATGCGCTTCACTCATTCTGCGACGCAAACGGGGCCTATCATCTGATGGGCTGTATGCTGTCCGCGGCGTCCTGCAATAAATGGTGGATGGATGAGATTCTCGGGACGGATGACTATGTGAAAGAGCAGGAGAAGATCACAAAGCCGGGGGAGAATCATGTGTTTTATCTGCCGTATCTGATGGGAGAGCGGTCCCCGCACAACGACCCGGATGCGAGGGCGGTGTTTATCGGGATGACGATGGACACCAGCCGAGAGGAAATGACGCAGGCGGTGCTGGAAGGGGTGGCGTTTGCGCTGAGGGATTCATTTGAGATCGCAAAGTCTCTCGGTATTCCGGTTACGCGCACCGGAATCTGCGGAGGTGGCGCCAGAAGTCCGCTGTGGAGGACAATCATTGCGAATGTTCTGAACATACCGGTTGATATTCCGGGGACAGAAGAGGGGCCGGCCCTGGGGGGCGCGATGCTTGCGGCGGTGGCCTGCGGGGAATATGAGAGTGTGGAGGCCGCGGCGGAGCATATTGTAAAAATCACCGGCACTGTGGAGCCGGAGCCTGCGCTGGCAGATAAATATGAGCAGAAATATGCGCAGTTTGTCAGAATCTATCCGGCCTGCAGGAAACTGTTTGCAGACCTGAAGTGAGAAGTGCGTTTCAGGTCCGGATTGCCGTCGGCATGCCCGCGGAGCCGGCAGGGCAGGGGCTGAAAGGCATTGGCCTGAAAAATATAAATGTGACCAGAAATAAAAAGCAGAGCAGAAATGAGGTATAATATGAATAATATTCCCAGAGTGAAAGTCGGCATTGTGGCGGTGAGCAGGGACTGTTTTCCGGAAAGTCTTTCGGTGAACCGGAGAAAGGCGCTCGTCGCCGCCTACAGGGAAAAGTATGATGCGGCGGATATCTATGAGTGTCCGGTGTGCATAGTGGAGAGTGAGCTTCATATGGTGGAGGCGCTTAAGGATATACAGGCGGCTGGCTGTAATGCGCTCTGCGTCTATCTCGGCAATTTCGGGCCGGAGATCGCGGAGACGCTGCTGGCAAAACATTTCCAGGGGCCGAAGATGTTTGTCGCCGCCGCGGAAGAATCACAGGACAATCTCTTCCAGGGCCGCGGGGACGCTTATTGCGGAATGCTCAATGCGAGCTATAATCTGAAACTGCGCGGCGTCGGCGCATATATTCCGCCTTACCCGGTGGGGGACGCCGGGGAGTGCGCGGATATGATTCATGATTTCCTGCCCATCGCAAGGGCGGTGACCGGACTTGCCGGGCTGAAAATTATTTCTTTTGGACCGCGTCCCCTGAATTTTCTCGCCTGCAATGCGCCAATCTGGCAGCTTTACAACCTTGGGGTAGAGATCGAGGAGAATTCTGAGCTGGATCTGTTCGAAGCGTTTCAGAAACATGCGAAGGACGCCAGGATTCCGGAAGTTGTCGCTGATATGGAAGCGGAGCTCGGGGCGGGAAATAAAAAACCGGAGATTCTTGCAAAGCTCGCACAGTATGAACTCACGCTGCTCGACTGGGCTAAGGAGCACAGGGGATACCGCAGCTGTGTGGCGATTGCCGGAAAATGCTGGCCGGCATTCCAGACACAGTTTGGCTTTGTGCCGTGCTATGTCAACAGCCGCCTGACCGGAAGGGGGATTCCGGTGTCCTGTGAGGTGGACATATATGGTGCGCTCAGTGAGTTCATCGGAACCTGCGTCAGTCAGGACGCTGTCACACTGCTCGATATCAATAATTCCGTGCCGAAGGATATGTACCGGCAATCCATTCAGGGGATTTATGACTATCAGCACACGGATACCTTTATGGGCTTTCACTGCGGCAATACCTGTTCCTCCAGACTCTCGTCCTGTGAGATGAAATACCAGATGATTATGGCGCGGAGTCTCCCTGTCGAAGTCACAAACGGAACACTGGAGGGAGATATTATGCCCGGCGACATCACGTTTTTCCGTCTGCAGTCGACCGCGGACTGTAAACTCCGCGCCTATGTCGCACAGGGGGAGGTGCTTCCGGTGGCGACGCGCTCTTTCGGGTCGGTCGGCGTGTTTGCGATTCGGGAAATGGGCCGTTTTTACCGCCACGTGCTGATACAGAAGAACTATCCGCACCACGGGGCGGTGGCGTTCGGGCATTACGGGCGGGAACTGTATGAAGTGTTCCGCTATCTGGGCGTTCCGGCGGAGGATCTGGATTATAACAGGCCGGCTTCGCTTCCATACCCGTCAGAAAATCCATTTGTGTAAAATTTTTGTAATAAAATCGTAATAACTATGAAAAACACCCTGTTACGGGGTGTTTTTTTGTGGACTAATCCAGTTCTATTTTTCCAGATGTAAGTCATTTGTGGAATTATCACTACAAACCTGCGGAAAAAGGGCCTGTCTGTGTGCAGAAAGCAGGAAAAATTCCGGACTGTCCCGGGAATAGCAGATTTGACTTTTGGTTAGAATCTAGTATGATAAGGACAAATGAGACGGTCGCTGTCAGGGCTTTCCGTACCATTTTAAAGTGTATGTATCATTCTTGAGGAAAGGAGCAAAATGAACAAGAAAGTATTGGACGGGGCAGTTACGTTGTTATTTTGTATGAGCCTGATTGTGACGTCCAGCATTCAGGAAAAGGACACAGGAGAACCACAGCGGGAGCTGGAGCGGAATACTACAGTGACGGCGGGGGTGAGCAGCGTTCTTTCCGGGTATTCATTTACGACAGAATCAGATGAAAAGACAGTTGTTGAAAAGAGAGAGATTGTCCGCGTCGCGTCGCCGGCGGAAATGCTGCAGGCCGAGGTAATCGCGGGAAAGGATAAAACACATACAGAGGAAGAGAGCACGGAAGCGTGGAAGAGCGCAGAACCGGTGGGCAACCGCTGGGGAATCACACTGACAGAGGAGGAAATGGAACTTCTGGCCAGAATCGTCTGGCTGGAGTCAAACGGCGAGCCTGTGGAGGGGCAGGAGGCCGTGGTGGAAGTTGTCTTTAACCGGATGGCATCTGATCTGTTCCCGGATACGCTGTACGATGTGCTGAGCCAGAGAAATCCGGTTCAGTTCAGTTCCTGGAAAAACAGGGGGATCGCAAAACCGACGGACAAGGAATATCAGTCCATCAGACAGGTGTTAAACGGAAATACAGGGATATTGAGAAATGATACAATATATTTTTCGACAAAAGCGCTGACGCCGCGTCTTGACAAAAGGATCGGCGGACACAGCTTCTGTTACTGACAGGAATCATGCATAGTGGTTTCCATGAAAAACCGCCATATCAGGGAACAAAGGGAAAGGTTCTCCGGTATGGCGTTTTCTGAATAAATAAGGTTATTTCTGTGGCGGTCTGTTCTTCCTGCCGAGAATGAAGTGATCGACCAGCCGGTTAATGGTATTCTGCTGAGTTTTGATAATTTTGCGGAAATTATCATTTTCTTTGGTTAAACGCCTTATTTCCACTTCGTATTCGTAGTTCATGCAATCAACCCTTCGCTTGAATATGTCATACACAGATAGTAGGCGATTTGTGGCGAAATGTCAACAAACATTTGTAGGAAAAAGGAAGGTTTTTTCGTATGACGACAATATTCGACGAATTGCAAATGTATAACTAAGTTTTCATTCCGGATAAAAGCACAATCTGCAATATAGAAAGCACTGGACGGGTATATATTTTAAAAAGTGTCGATTATAATTGGGATATGGAGAGCAACTGGTAATCAGAAATCGGAAGGAATGAGTGTCTTATGAAGAATTTCAGCAATTACACGGATTATGATACAAAAGAAAATCTGCACTTTGAATCGAAGGCGGTTCACGGTGCACTCGGGACAGAGCCGCTGACCGGGGCGGTGAGTATGCCGGTATTCCAGGCGGCGACGTTCCGGCATCCGGAGCTGGGCACGACGACCGGCTTTGCGTACAGCCGTCTGGAGAATCCGACGAGGCAGGAGCTTGAGCGGACAATGGCGATTCTTGAGGGCGGAATAAAGGGATTTGCGTTTTCCAGCGGACAGGCGGCAAATATGGCGGTATTTTCGCTGTTAAATCCCGGGGATCATGTGATTCTCACCGATGATATTTACGGGGGTACCTTCCGTATTATCGGGGATGTATTTGGGAAATATGGAATTGAACACACTTATGTGGAGATGTCCGACCTTAATGAGGTGAGGGCGGCCATCCGGCCTGAGACGAAGATGTTTTTCGTCGAGACGCCGACCAATCCGATGATGAAGGTGGCCGATATCGCAGCGATCGCGGAAATGGCTAAGGCGCACGGGGCGCTGACGGTGGTGGACAACACATTTCTTACGCCGTATTTTCAGAAGCCGCTGGAGCTTGGCGCGGACATTGTCACCCACAGCTCGACAAAATATCTGGGGGGACATAACGACACGGTGTCCGGCATCGTCGTGGTGAAGGACAATCAGGAGATAGCGGATAAAATTCATGTGCACATTAAATCCCACGGAAGCCAGCTCGCGCCGCTTGACAGCTGGCTGGTGCTGCGCGGCATCAAGACGCTGCCGGTGCGCATGGACAGGCACAATGAAAATGCCGGGAAAGTGGCGCAGTGGCTCCGCACGCAGCCGAAGATCCGGAAAGTATATTATGTCGGCTTTGAGGATCACGCGGATTATGCGGTCACAAAAAAGCAGACGACCGGATACGGCGGCATGATTTCTTTTACGGTGGACAGTTTTGAGACCGTGAAAAAGATCTTAAAGGGTGTGGATATGATTATGTTTGCGGAAAGTCTTGGCGGAACGGAGACGCTGATCACGTATCCGACCACACAGACACACGAGGACACGCCAAAAGATGTCAAGGAAAAGCTGGGTATCACGGACTGTTTTCTGAGAATGTCTGTCGGAATCGAGCACGCGGAGGATATTATCGCTGATCTGGACCGCGCTATGAACGCGTAGAGGGAAGACGGCAGTGCGGCGGAGTACGGGATAAAGGAGCGGAAAAGATGCGGTTTACAAAAATGCAGGCATATGGGAACGATTATGTCTATATTGATGCGATTCACCAGGAGCTGCGGAATCTGCCGGAGCTGGCGCGGTATGTCAGCGACCGGCATTTTGCCGTCGGTTCGGACGGGATGGTGCTGATCTGTTCTTCCGGGCGGGGGGATTTTAAAATGCGGATGTTCAATCCGGACGGCACGGAGGGGGAGATGTGCGGAAATGCGCTGCGCAGCGTCGGGAAGTATGTGTATGATCACCGCCTGACAGACCGGACGGAGCTCGTGATCGAGACGCTCGGCGGAATGAAGCATCTGACACTGACGGTGGAGGATGGCCTGGTGACCAATATCCGGGCAGATATAGGTAAGCCCGGACTCTCCTCCGGTGTGATTCCGGTCTGTACGGACAGGGAGGACTTTATTGATCAGGACGTTGCGGTGCTGGACCGGATATTTAAAATCACGGCGGTCTCCTGGGGCAATCCGCACTGTGTGATGTATGTGGATTCGGTCGCGGAGCTGGACGTGGAAAAATACGGGAAGACGATAGAACACATGACGTCGCTGTTTCCCAATAAAACCAATGTGACGTTTGCCGAGTTCCTTAAGAGGGATTACATCAGAATACGGGAATGGGAGCGCGGCACGGGGGAGACGATCGGCTGCGGCACCGGCTGTGCGACTGCCGTGGTGGCGGGCGTACTCACGGGCCGGCTGGACCGGAAAGTGACCGTGGAACAGATCGGCGGCCCGCTGCAGATCGAGTGGGACGGGGCGTCGGATCATCTTTTTATGACAGGGCCGTCCCATACCGTATTTGAGGCGGATCTTGATGTATCTCACATTTTACGATAAAAATGCCGGGAGTGTGCGGGCCGTCCGGACACGGAAAAGAGGAAGAAATGAAACTGGAACAATTATGCCGGGAGCTGGAATATGTCTGTCTGAAGGGCAGTCTTCAGACGGAGGTCCGGGATATTATCTACGATTCGAGGAAACTTGCAAAAGAGACGATGTTTGTCTGCATGGTCGGGGCTGTCACGGACGGGCACAGATATATTCCGGACGCGGTGGAAAAGGGTGCTTCCGTGATTGTGCTGGAGCGGGAGGAGGAAGCGGCCCGGATTCCGGAGACGGTCACGGTACTGAAGGTGGCATCGGCAAGGTATGCGCTCGCCCTGATGTCGGCGGCACTTTTTGGCTATCCGGACCGGAAGCTGATCACGATCGGCCTGACCGGAACAAAAGGCAAGACGACTACCACCTACATGATTAAAAGTGTTCTTGAGATGGCGGGAAAGAAAACCGGGCTGATCGGGACAATCGGTGTCGCGGTCGGGGACAGGCTGATTCCCTCAAAAAATACGACGCCGGAATCCTATGAGATTCACCGGATGTTTGCCGCCATGGTCGAGGAGGGCTGTGAGTATGTCGTGATGGAGGTATCCTCCCAGGGACTCAAACTGGACAGGACAGCCGGGATTGTCTTTGACTACGGCGTGTTCACGAACCTTTCACCTGACCATATCGGGCCCGCGGAGCATGATTCATTTGAAGAATATCTTGAATGCAAGAGTCTTTTGTTCCGCCAGTGCAGGACGGGAATTGTGAATGTGGACGATGAGCACTGGAGAGAAGTGCTGAAAGGCCATACCTGCCAGCTGCGGACATTTTCGGTGGAAAACGGGACGGATTCTTCGGCGGCTGAAGGGAATGAAACTGCGGATGTGGATCTGCTGGCATATGACATCGGTTTTATCCGGGAGGACGGCAGACTGGGGATGCGGTTTTATGTCAGGGGCTGTATGGACTGCGCGGTGAAGGTCCATATTCCGGGGCGGTTTTCGGTCTATAATTCCATGGTCACAATGCTCGTCTGTCATCTGGCCGGAATTTCCGGGGAGGCTATTCTGGCGGGTCTCGCGAAAGTGCAGGTGAAAGGGCGCGTCGAGATGCTCCCGGTATCAAAGGATTATTATCTGATCATCGATTACGCTCATAACGAGGTCAGCACGCGCAGTGTCCTGAACACGCTGCTGGAATATCACCCGAAACGTCTGATCTGCGTTTATGGGGGCGGGGGAGACCGCTCAAAGCTCCGCAGATATGATATGGGTGAAGTCACAGGGGAGCTGGCCGACCTGTGCGTTCTCACCTGCGATAATCCGAGAAGCGAGGAAATCCGCGATATTAACAGGGATATCCGGGTGGGGCTTGCGAAGAGCGGCGGAACATTTATAGAGATTGATGACCGGAAAGAGGCGATCGCGCACTGTATGGTAAATGCGCAGCCGGGCGATATGATTGTACTGCTCGGCAAAGGGCATGAGGACTATCAGGAAATTAAAGGGGTGAAATACCACTTTGATGAGCGTGAGGCGGTCGCGGAGATTCTCGACGAGATCAGGGAGGGAAAGCGCTGAAGCTGGTGAGAAAGTGAGGGGGAGGAGCGATCCCGGGGGAACTGCTCAAAGATCCCCCGTATCATTCCTGCCTGTCCCCTGACTTTCCGGGAGTGTCTTTGCGAGAATTAAGGTGAAGGCAACCGTCAGGACAATCATAATAAGAACATGAATAATGTGTTTTTCCCTTGTCATTCCAGCCTTGTTTGCAAACGTACTGAGAATGTTAATGGAAGAATGAGTAATAATGCAGGGGAGCAGGCTTTTGCCGCGGTAAAATATCGTTACAAGCAGGAAGCCTGCCGCGGTCGCAAAGCAGATCTGACACAGATTGTTTACCAGGTCCATTCCGCTACCGTTGAATAAATTTATTATATGACCTGCGCCAAAGGTTACGCCAGAGATAATAACGGCAGATTTTATACTATCTTTTGCGATCGCCCTGAATAGCAGACCTCTGAATATCACTTCCTCTAAAAATCCGACACAGAGCATACAGACAATACGGCAGACGGTATCCGCCAACGGATTGTTGAAAGCGACACCGTTCCAGAGATTTCCCGTGGCTAAGATTATCAGCGGCACATAATAAAGAAACCGGCGGGCGGGCACACGGGATTTACAAAGCCCGTACCGTTCCGTTAAATTATTTTTCCGGATAAAGGAAAAAAGGATAATTGTCTGTAGTATACTAAAAACAGCGCCCGCAGAATAATCAATCCCTGTTCGTTTATTTAATGGATTTGCCAGGGACTGCAGTGCACAGTAAATTACAATCCAGACGATTGCAAAGGTCAGTTCGCTTTTCTCATATAATTTTTTCAATTTGTTTCTCCCAGTACGGCTGATACGGCGCCTTTGTAAGCCCGTTCCAGATAAGTCTGTATAAGTTCCCCGTTATATTCCAGTGAATTGTTTGCAGTCATGGCGGCATATCCATGGGCAAACAGCCAGATCATTGTGAAGATTTCCTTTATTTGTGCCATGCTTCCCCCGATTGTCCTCTGCATTGCAGAAAGAACCGGCATAAGTTCCTCTGCATCTGCCAGTTCAGTCAGAGTGACTCCGCTGAAATAATCTGACTGGAAAAGAAAACGGAATAAATGCGGTTCTTCAATTGCAAACCGGATATAATTCAACCCTGTCTGAAGCAGAATGTCCGTCTGTGGTTTCTGAGTATTCATCAGATACGCTGAATGATAACTGTCTGCTTTTGCATAAACGGTCTTTTTCAGTTCCTCAATCGTTGCAAAATGGTACATAACGGGCTGCGTGGAACAATTTAATTTTTTTGCGACAGTCCTTGCGTTGATGTTTTCCCCTCCTTCCTGGCGTGCGATCTCAAAGGCGGCGTCAGTTATCATCTCTTTTGTGATTTTAGGTTTTGGCGGCATGGCTTTTTCCCTTTGTTTAATAATTTGCGTTATATAACGCTGATTATATTATAAAGCGCAAAAACGATTCTGTCAATCTGCCCTTTTGGATTATTTTTAACAGAACTTATAACCTGTAAAACAGGCATATTTCTGTGAGCATGTATTTGTCCGGAGGTTTTTTGGCAGCGGCGTCCACACACATTTATAGATTGACTTATTCAGAAAAGAAAGATATAATAGTAATATTGCTAATAGCATCAATGGAGGATATATGGATAATATTATACTCGGACTCCTGTTATTGAGCAGCAGAACAATTTATCAGCTGCATGAACGGATCGATAAAGGGCTTAATATGATGTATAGCAGTAGTATGGGGAGTATACAGGCTGCCGTAAAAAAACTGATCAGTGGCGGATACATTCAGTATGAAGAGGCTGTTGAGAATGGAAAGTACAAAAAGATATATTCCATAACGGACAGTGGAAAACAGAAGTTTGCCGGGTGGGTATCGGCGCCAATGGGAATACACAGCAGCAAAAATCCTGAACTGGCAAAATTATATTTTATGGGTTTTTCAGCAAAAGATAACCGTGAGAGAAGGCTGCAGGAATATATTTCACATCTGGAAGAGCAGTATGACGCGCTGAACGCCATTTGCAGAGAAGCGGAAACTGTCAGTGTTCCCGATGAACGCGGGGACATTCTCCGCTATCAGTTTGCGGCGGCACGGTATGGCAGAGATTTTATGAAATTCAATATCGGGTGGTATCAGAAACTTCTTGATGAAATGAGGAGTGAAAAACAATGAAGCAGAAAAAGTCAGCCGGTTCGCCGGTTACATATTTTGTCAGCAGGACCGGGCAGGCCGAATGGATACTTTTTATCCACGCCGCTTTCGTCAGTCACGAAATGTTCAGGACACAGTTTGAGTATTTTGAGAATAAATATAATATTCTGGCTATTGATATCATCGGCCACGGACAGTCAGTCCGGACCCAGAAAGGTGACACGATAGATAAGATGTCAGAGTGGCTGTCTGATATTTTAAAGACAGAAAATATAGATAAAATACATATCGCCGGTGTTTCACTGGGCGCAGTTTTAGCACAGGATTTTGCGAACCGCTATCCGGACGCGGTAAGCTCACTGGCCTGCTTTGGGGGATATGACATCAATAATTTTGACGAAAAACTAAAAAAAGAAAATGGTGCAAAGCAGACGCTTATGATGCTGAAAGCGCTCTTTTCGGTTAAATGGTTTGCAAAAGCAAACAGGAAAATATCCGCATATACTTCACAGGCTCAGGATGAATTTTACGCCATGAATATACTCTTTCCCAAAAAGTCTTTTATGTTTCTGGCGACGATAAATAACATGGTAAACAGGTATAAAACAGGGCGAAGGAATTATCCTTTGCTGATTGGATGCGGACAATTTGATATTCCAATGGAATCAGAGGCAGTAAAAGCCTGGAAAAGCAGTGAGCCCGATTGTAAAGTGGTCTTTTTTGAAAATGCGGGACACTGCGTTAATATGGATGTGCCGCAGGAATTTAATGAAACACTGGAGGAATTCTGGAAAGATGCAGGTCGGAAAAACCGATAGTGAATGGATATTGGGCCGTAAATGTTTCCCGTTGTTTTTTCACGCGTCCGGCTCCGGCTTCCAGTCCCAGATACTTAATTGTTTATTCGCGCTATTTTCTTCAAAGAAATGCAGGTAGTTAAATATCTGTCCGTTGTCATGCACAATCCCGGCTTCTTCGCATTTCCGGTGAAAAAAGCGCATAAGATCTTTGTTATTGCGACTCTCTGCAACATACTGATTTCCGTATGTGCGAATGTATTTTTCCTTCAGACCGGGGAACAGCCGGTCTGACTGCCTGTAGAAATACTCCCAGTTTCCTTCCCGAAGCGTCAGTCCCATCCCGAAGCAGATAACCCCGTAAACCTCTGCTTCAATACACATGTCCAGGATACCGGAAATATTTTCCTCAGTATCGTTAATAAACGGCAAAACAGGTGTCAGCCAGACGACTGTCGGTATCCCTGAATCCCTCAGCTTTTTCAGTACTTCAAAGCGTTCCCTTGTCGTACTTACATTCGGCTCAATCATTTTGCACAGATCTTCGCTGTAAGTAGTCAGGGTCATTTGCACAACACATTTTGTCTGTTCATTTATTTTCTGCAAAAGGTCCAGATCCCTCAATATACGGTTTGATTTTGTAATGACTGTAAAGCCAAAACCATGTTCATATATTAAGTGCAGAGCCTTTCTGAGGTTTCCTGTTTCCAGTTCCAGCGGAATATACGGGTCGGTCATCGAGCCTGTACTTATCATACATTTCCTGCGCCTGTGAGTAAGAGCATACTCTAACAGTTCAATCGCATTTTCTTTTACTTCGATATCTTCAAAAGCATGTTCCATGTGATAGCATCTGCTTCTGGAGTCACAGTAAATGCACCCGTGGGAGCAGCCCCGGTATAAATTCATTCCATTTTTAGCGGATAATATCCCTTTTGCTTTCACGAAGTGCATGATATGTCCTCCCTGCATTTCAGTTTTTATGTTTCGTATCCAGCCCCCGCATTCTCAGCTGGAATTTACAGGCGAATTATATCACACATATGCTGACATCCTGTGTCAGGATTTATATTTCTCATAGATTTTCTTTGCCTGTTCCGCCACAATGTCTTTCAGATACGCAGGCTCTATAATCTCTGCCTGCGTTCCGAATGACAGCAGATACCCGGTCAGCCATTCATCCCGGGGCATTCTGGCGGATACAATTAAATCTCCGTTTTCTTTCCTGCATACCTGTGCATTATCAAATTCATCATAAACACGATAGGACATATTTTTCGGGAAACGCAGTACGATTGTATCGCAGGCCTGCCCGGGTGTTTCATCTGATTCCGGGAAAGAACTTCTGCAAAAATCGTCTGCGAGGATTTCGAAATCTATAATGCGGGTCAGCTTAAAAATGCGATAATCCTGTTTTTCCGTACAATATGCTTTTAAGTACCACGCCATAGACTTATATGACATTTTTAACGGCTGGACAATTCTTTCGCTGGTGACTCCGCAGGAATTGGCATAAGTTATTTTTACGCACTTTTGATGAATTACCGCAGATTTCAGTAATTCAAATTTCTTATTGTCAGTTCCGTTATTGCCCCATCTGGAAAAATCCACTTCAAGCCAGTTTGCCGAACTCATATTAAATATTGCGGAAAGCTTCTGCAGTGTCTGACTGCTGCCAATACTGTTCATGGAATTGATACTCTGTAGGGCTGTCAGAATTTCCTCCTTTTCTTTCGCTGAGAGCACCGCCTTATCCAGAACAAAATCATTCATCAGATGAATGCCGCCGTTTCTCCCCGCTTCCGCATAAACAGGAACACCTGCGCTGCTCAGGGCGTCAATATCCCTGTAAATTGTCCTTACGGATACTTCAAATTTTTCTGCTAATTCCGGAGCGGTAGCCTGTCCTTTATCAAGTAAATAATACACAATTTTAAATAATCTGCTTTCCTGCACTGCCGGTTCCTCCTCTGAGAACAGAATACCATCAAAATCCTGACACTATATGGCAGCATTTATTATAATCGTTTTTGTGCCCGCCGGCAACCGGGCAGGTATAAGCGAATAACATTTTTGTTCTGTACTGTTCAGGACGGTTTCACTGCGGTCTGTGTGGAAAGATGTTGAAAAGTGATGCGTCCGCGGGTTATAATAATGAAAAATTTATTCCTGTTTTGCCGGTTGCGATCCACGGTGCTCCGCATACAAAGGCTGTCCGGGCGCCATACCGCGGGAATAAGTTAAATTGTTTTAAACGAAGCCTGGGGAAATATGTTCCTGTCAATTATAAACGAAGGAGGAATGGTACATGAAATATATATTGAACTGTGACATGCTGGATGGACTGGTTTTCATAGATGAAAGTTATCTGTCAGAATTGAATGATGACGATCTGTTATATGCGATGGATATTTTACTTGATACATCCGGGAAATCCGAATTGATTTTTGATTTTCCCAATGAGGACTGGGGCATCGTAAGGCAGCGGGAAACAGAACGAATCCGGGAATTTTGCGCACAGGGAAAAATGATTGTCTGGCTTTTAGATTGTGTTGTCAGGGAATGTGAGCTTACAAAAAGCGCCGAAATTACAGAACCATGCAAGTGGCTGCATCTTCCTGCGGGCAAACTGCTGGCGGTTACAGCCAGCGAGCTGATTCAATGTCTTGCCTATCCGGAATTGGAAATGGAAAAGGTTTTTGAGCTGTCGCTTGAGCCCGGGTGGTATGCAATCCAGAACGAAGGAGTCGATAATATTATGTATTGCAGGAAGCAGCAGCCCGGGTCTGTTCCATCAAATATCCAGGAAATATGCTAGCGTTTACAGTCAGTATATACGGGCAGAGCCCGTTGAGATACACCGTGAACCAGTCAAATGTATGAATATGTTATAGATGAACTGATATTTTACATCAGGGCAGAAGAGTGTGATCAAAGAAACATAAAATAAAAAAGCTGAAAACCCACCAGAATCAGGGGTTTTCAGCACATCCTTAAAAAGCTGCCGACGGGAATCGGACCCGTGACCTCCGCACTACCAATGCGACGCTCTACCGACTGAGCCACGGCAGCATCTGTGCGATTGCCTCAGCACGTTTCACATTATACTATAGTGTATCTGAAGAGTCAAGAAGAATTTAAAAAATGTCATAACTTTTTCCGGAGCTGCATACAATACAGTAATCAGTAACTGGAGGCTAAGGGTGAGTGCAAAGACAAAGATTGTAGTCCTTCATATGAAAGAACTCATTTATACCCTGATATTTGCGGGACTGGGCATACTGCTTGTGGTTCTTCTGCTGTTTATGTTTCTGCCGGGGGAAAAGGACGGGGAATCTGTGGAGACGATGCAGTATGTGGCGGGGGTCTATTCGTCATCGATTATGTGCGGCGACAGCACGGTGGATGTGCAGGTGATCGTGGACGAGAGCAGGATTCAGTCCATATCCATGGTGAATCTGGACGAAACGGTGGCGACGATGTATCCGCTGATGCAGCCGGCGCTGGAGAGTATCGGGGAACAGGTAATCGAAAAGCAGTCAACGGAGGGGATTACATATAGCGCTGAGAATCAGTATACATCCATTGTGCTGCTGAATGCGATTGAAAATGCAGTATCCAAGGCAAAAATTGCGGAGGGGGAAGCGGAGGAATAGAAAAATATCCCGGGGCTGCGCGTACAGCTTCGGGATTTTTCTGTGTCTGAAAACCGTCTGTGTCCCGGATTATTCTTCCGCATCAAGGGAAGACATGTAGTCGTTGATGGAATCCAGATTGGCGTAAATGGTTTTCATGGGCTGGCTGTTCTCATAGAGGCCGTAAGCTGAGACTCCGATCCACCAGACGATTGCAGCGGTGACGGCCCAGCCGCAGACGACGGCGATGCGGTGGTTTCTCTTTTCGCGCGCCATAATCTGTTTGCGGTGTGCCTTTTCCTCTTTATAACGGTCAACTTTTGCCTGACTCATACAATTCTCCTTTCCGGTCCGGTGCAAACATGCATAGGATAAATATAACGCATTGCGGGGAAAAATGCAAGAGAGGGATCTTTTGTAAGTTCTAATCTTGTTATTTTGTCCCGGATCAGATAAGATGGAGTGTGGAGTAAAGGAATGACAGAGTCAGGAGGCCTGGATGAGTTACGCAGATAAAATATTTGTGGCGATGTGTGAGGATATTCTGGAAAACGGGACAGATACGAGGGGAGAGAAGGTCCGCCCGCACTGGGAGGACGGGACAAGCGCCTGGACAATCAAAAAATTCGGGGTGGTGAACCGGTATTACCCTGCGGAGGAATTTCCGGCGATTACCCTGCGGAAGACGGCGGTGAAGACCTGCGTGGAGGAGCTGCTGTGGATCTGGCAGCGCAAGTCCTCCAATATCAACGACCTGAACAGTTCGATCTGGGATGAGTGGGCGGATCCGGACGGCTCAATCGGAAAAGCGTACGGCTATCAGCTCGGCGTAAAGCATCAGTACCGGGAGGGGATGATGGATCAGGTGGACAGGGTGCTCTACGATCTGAAGCATAATCCGTTCAGCCGGCGTATTATGACAAACCTGTACGTGCATCAGGATCTGCACGAGATGAATTTGTATCCGTGTGCCTACAGCATGACGTTTAATGTGACGCAGGACCGGGAGGACGGGGCGCTGGTGCTCAATGGGATTTTGAATCAGCGGTCCCAGGACGTCCTCATGGCAAATAACTGGAATGTGTGCCAGTATGCGGTGCTGCTGCATATGTTTGCGCAGGTCTGCGGCATGCGGGTGGGGGAACTGGTTCATGTGATCGCGGACGCGCACATTTATGACCGCCATATTCCGCTGGTGCGGGAACTGATAAAGCGCAGGCAGTATCCGGCGCCTGTATTCCGGCTGAATCCGGAGGTCAGGGATTTTTACCAGTTCACGCCGGATGACATTGTGATAGAAAATTATGTGACCGGTCCTCAGATCAAAGAGATTCCGGTCGCCGTGTAGCAGGGAGGGAAGATGTATGAATGTGATTGCCGCTGTCGATAAAAACTGGGCCCTCGGCAAGAAGAACCAGCTTCTCGTCCGCATTCCGGAAGACCAGAAGTTCTTTCGCAGGATGACGACGGGGAAGGTGATTGTGATGGGACGAAGGACCCTTGAAAGCTTTCCGAACGGGCTTCCGCTCAGGGACCGCGTCAATATTGTGCTCACGCATGACAGCTCTTATCATGTGCGGGGGGCAATTACCGTGAACTCCTTAGACAGTCTGCGCGAGAAGCTGAAGGACTATCCGGACAGGGATATTTATGTGGCGGGCGGCGGAAAAGTTTATGCGCAGCTGCTTGACTGGTGTGATACGGCGTATATCACGAAGATTGATTATGAGTATGACGCGGATACATATTTTCCGGATCTGGACAGGCTGCCGGAGTGGAAAGCGGTGGAACAGAGCGGGGAGAAGACGTACTTTGACCTGGAATACTATTTCTGCAGATACACAAAAGAACCGGTGCGGTGAGCCGCCGGTGAAAGAAGGACTATAATGGATAATTTTCTTTACAGCGTCAATGTGACGCTGCCGGTATTCTTTGTGATGCTGGCCGGTTATCTGGCGCGGAGAGCCGGGATGCTGGACGATCGGTTTGTCAGCGCGGCCAACCGGTTTAATTTCAATGTGACGCTGCCGGTCATGCTGTTTCGCGATATTTCCGGCGTGGATATCCGGGCTGTGTTTGATCTGGAATATGTGCTGTTCTGTGCGATCGCCAGCACCGCCTGTTTCTGGCTGATCTGGGGCGCTGCCAGGCTCTTTCTGAGGGAGCAGGGGATACGCGGAGCGTTTGTGCAGGCGTCCTTCCGCAGCAGCGCTGCCGTGATGGGACTGGCGTTTATCGGGAATATTTATGGGACGTCGGCGATGGGACCGCTGATGATTATCGGCGCGGTGCCGCTCTATAATGTTTTTTCGGTGATTGTGCTCACCTTTGAGGGGGAGGGCGCGCAGAGGGAAAACAGGGCGGAAAAGATCCGGCAGGCCTGCGCCGGTATTCTGAGGAATCCGATTATTCTTGCGATTCTGGCGGGGTTCTGCGGACTGCGTCCTCCTGTGATTGTGGACAAAACGCTTGAGAGCATGGCGCAGATGGCGACCCCGCTCGCGCTGATTGCGATCGGGGCGGGCTTTGAGGGCAGAAAGGCGGTCGCGAAATTAAAGCCCGCCGTAATGGCTTCTGTGGTCAAGCTTGTGCTGCAGCCGCTCCTGTTTGTCCCGCTCGCTCTTCTGATGGGATTTTCCGGTGAGAAACTGGTCGGGATTCTCATCATGCTCGCGTCGCCGACGACGCCGAGCTGCTATATTATGGCGAAAAACATGGGGAACGACGGGGAACTGACGGCGAGTGTGATTGTGCTGACGACACTTCTGGCGGCGTTTACGCTGACGGGATGGATATTTATCCTGAAGACGGCGGGATGTCTGTAACAGTGTGCGGGACGGATCTGTGGCAGAGGACGTATTATCATTTTCAGAATGACAATGCGCCGGTGATGCAGATGGAGACGGATGAGGAATACTTCAGCTTTGTGGTAAAAACGGAGTTTCCGGGGAGCTTACGGCGGAATTCAGCCACATGCAGCTGACGGAGTGCCGGTGGAAGGCGCATGACGGCCGGCAGCCGGATGAGCCGGATGGATGCGGGGAAAGAATGGTAAAGCGCAGAAACGGAGAAAAATGGATATGAGGAAAAAATGGATGATTTTCGGTCTGGCACTGCTTATGTGCGCAGGCTTAAGCGGCTGTGCGGGAGGCGCGGACGGAAATAAAGCAGCGGGGGATGCCGCGTCCGGTGTGGAGACGGAAGCCGGAGGCGGGACATTTAAAGAGTCCGTTCCGGGGACGGAAGAGAGCCCGGAACCGGAGGATACAGGGACAGAGGAAATGGCTTTCCGGGAATCCGGGGATACGCAGGAGCCGGAGGCAGCAGGGGAGCCGTCCGCACAGGGGGCGTCCGCAACGGAAGCGGAGGGAAGTGAGGAGCCGTCCGCCCGGGATGACGTGAAGCCGTCCTCAGCGGAAACGGAGGGAAGTGAGGAGCCGTCCGCCGGAGGCGGGCAGAATCAGGCAGGAAGCGGAGCAGGTGCGGAGCAGGCGCCTTCCGGCAGTGTACAGGATCAGGCAGGAAGCGGAGCAGGTGCGGAGCAGGCGCCTTCCGGCAGCGGGCAGAATCAGGCAGGGAGCGGGACGGAGGCTTCCGGCAGCGGTCAGAATCAGGACAATTCGCAGACACAGGAGAATCAGAAGCTGATTGTCATTGACGCGGGGCATCAGGCAAAAGGGAATTCCGAAAAGGAACCGGTTGCGCCGGGCGCCTCCGAACAGAAGGCGAAAGTCGCTTCCGGCACCCGCGGTGTGGCGAGCGGGCTTGCCGAGTATGAGCTGACGCTGCAGGTATCCCTGAAACTGCAGACGGAGCTGTTAAACCGCGGCTACGCCGTGACGATGGTGCGCACGACGAACGATGTCAATATCAGCAACAGTGAGCGCGCAATGGTGGCAAATAATGCCAGCGCGGATGCTTTTGTCCGTATTCACGCAAACGGATCCGAAAATGCGTCTGTCAGCGGGATGATGACAATCTGCCAGACCGCTTCCAATCCCTACTGCGGGAATCTGCACGATCAGAGTTACCGTCTGTCGGAGTCTGTTCTGAACGAGATGGTAAACAGTACGGGAGCGAGAAAAGAGCGTGTCTGGGAGACGGATACGATGAGCGGGATCAACTGGTGCACAGTCCCGGTTACGATTGTCGAGATGGGCTACATGACAAATGCGCAGGAGGACCTGGCGATGGCGTCGGGGGAGTATCAGGATAAAATTGTAAATGGAATCGCAAACGGGCTGGATCTGTATTTCAGCGGGGAATAGACCGTGATCGGGGCCGGCGCAGGGGCAGGGCACAGACCGCCGGATGTTGTCCGGGCAGGACCTGTATCCGGCAGATGTCTGAGCCTGTTTTTCGCCGCGGCCTGATCAGTACAGCAGGCTCTGCTTTATTTTGGCGACCGCTTTGCGCACGTTTGCGGGTTCGCCGGCAGCGCAGCCCGGGCGATGAATATCATTGGAGAAAAAGATACAGTAGCAGCCGGGGGTCACGTCAATAAACACTTCGCCTTCCGGATCCTGACAGATGGTAATGTCCCGCTCCTTCAGGGCCGCGACTACGGTTTCTTTTCCGGTGCAGGGGGCGAACCCCATCCGCTCAGTGCCGGCTGCGACATACTGAATATCCAGAAAGACATCATGCCGCTCCGGACGGCAGAGTTCTGCGGGCTGTGTGGTAATATCCTGGATATTGATATAGAGATCCCTTCCCTGAATCTCATAGATTCCGGTGTCCATGTGAGCGATATCATGTTCTGCGATCCATGTTAATGCGGTACGGATCGCGTCGGGATACTGACATGGGCATTCCAGTGCGCTTACAGATGAATAAATCATTGGTATGAGCTCCTTTCGCTTTGGATGTGGTTATATCTGTTATTTTACCATAAATACCTGGAAGATAACAGGGATTCTCACCTGGGGAATGACCGGATTTCGCGCTTTTTTCGTGCGGGCGCCGGATTCCGTCATATTTCTGACGGATATGCCGGAAGGTTCCGCAAAGGATGCAAAAAACACTTTTCATACGTGATACAATGTGTTATACTATACGCGCTGATAAAATTATACAGGTCAGACAGGCGCGGGAAGGCCTGTCAGGACGGGCACAGACAAGGAGAGATGATGATGAAGCATGTAAAGACATTAAATACCAGAAAGTTACAGAATACGGTGAAGAAAGGCGGCTGCGGCGAGTGCCAGACATCCTGCCAGTCTGCCTGCAAGACGTCCTGCACTGTGGGAAACCAGAGCTGTGAGAACAAATAAAGAATGTTTTATCGTGAATACTGACATCTGCAAACGACCGTCCGCATAGCGAGCGGTCATTTGTACGTTTTATCGGAAAGAAAAAAGTGCCCGGCATTTCCGGGCGGTTCAGTACGATTGACAGACAGATGTACAAGTTTTCTGAAAAAACGGAAAGAGAGGAACAGTTATCGTGGTTCATCAGTACAGGAATAACGGCTATAATATTGTTCTCGACGTAAACAGCGGTGCGATTCACGTGGTGGATGACGTCGCGTATGAGATCATAGAGCTGTACCGCGGAATGTACCCGCGGGAGATGGGGAAAGACGGGACTTTCTGCGGCGATGAGGAGATTTTTGCGGCGCTTGCCGGAAAGTACGGGAGAGAGGAGACGCAGGAGGCGCTCGGCGAGGTAAAAACGCTGATTGCAAACGGGGAATTGTTCACCCGGGACAGCTATGAGGAGGTGGCTGCGGACTTCTGCCAGCGGCCGGCCGTGGTCAAGGCGCTCTGTCTGCATATCGCGCACGACTGTAATCTGGCGTGCAGATACTGTTTTGCAGGCGAGGGGGAGTATCACGGGCGAAGGGCGCTGATGTCTTTTGAAGTCGGAAAGAAAGCGCTTGATTTTCTGATTGCGAATTCCGGCAGCCGCAGGAATCTTGAGGTGGATTTTTTCGGCGGGGAGCCCCTGATGAACTGGCAGGTGGTGAAAGACCTGACAGCCTACGGGAGAGAGCGGGAGAAGCAGACCGGCAAAGTGTTCCGGTTTACGCTGACGACGAACGGAGTGCTTCTGGACGATGAGGTGATGGATTTCTGCAACCGCGAGATGTCCAATGTGGTTCTGAGCATTGACGGCAGAAAAGAGGTTCACGACAGAATGCGTCCGTTTGCGAAGGGGGCGGGCAGCTATGACCTGATCGTCCCGAAGTTCCAGAAGTTTGCGGAAAGCCGGAACGGGGAGCGGTATTATGTTCGCGGGACATTTACGCACGGGAACACGGATTTTGCGGAGGACGTTCTGCACCTGGCGGATCTCGGGTTTACACAGATCTCCGTGGAGCCTGTCGTGGCGGGCCCCGGGGAGCCGTATGCGATCCGCAGGGAGGATCTGCCGGCGCTTTTTGCAGAGTATGACAGGCTGGCGGCGGAGCTTGCAGAGCGGAAAAAGCAGGGAAAAGGGTTTAATTTCTTTCATTTTATGATTGATCTGGAAGGCGGGCCCTGTGTGGCCAAGCGTCTCTCGGGCTGCGGTTCCGGCACGGAATATCTGGCTGTGACTCCATGGGGGGACTTTTATCCCTGTCATCAGTTTGTCGGAAATGAACAGTTTCTGCTGGGAAATGTGGACGAGGGTATCCGCAACCGTGAGATCTGCGACGCGTTTAAACGCTGTAATGTCTACGCGAAGGAAAAATGCCGCGACTGTTTTGCGAAGTTTTACTGCAGCGGAGGGTGCGCTGCAAATGCGTGGAATTTTACCGGGGATATCCTTGGCGCATATGAGATCGGCTGCGAGCTTCAGAAAAAACGGGTGGAATGCGCGATTATGCTGAAGGCGGCGGGCGTATGACGGCATGGAGGGATTTTGTGTTAGAAAGGATAAAGAAATATGAAGAAGAGTAAAGCAGCAGTCATACTGGTCCTGATTCTGGCGGCGCTCGCCGGACTGGGCTATTATGCGTCACTGATTCTTTCGTCGACCGGAGTCGGCGAGAAGATGAGTATTCCGCTCGGGCTGGATCTGTCGGGCGGTGTATCCATCACGTATCAGATTCTGAATGAGAATCCGAGCGCTGAGGATATGGGCGATACGATTTACAAGCTCCAGAAGCGTGTCGAGAGTTACAGCACGGAGGCGTCTGTCTATCAGGTCGGGGACGACCGGATTACGGTGGAGATCCCGGGGGTCACGGATGCGAATAAAATATTAAAAGAGCTTGGAAATCCGGGCTCCCTGGAGTTCCGGCTTCCGGACGGAACCGTGTACATGACCGGCGAGCATGTGGCAAATGCACAGGCGCAGACACAGCCGGACGCGTACGGCAACAAGGAATATGTTGTCGCGCTCACGCTGACGGACGAAGGGGCGGGGCTTTTCGGAAAGGCAACGGCCGACAATGTCGGAGAGGTACTTCCGATTGTGTATGACGGAGAGGTGATCAGTTACCCGGAGGTTCAGATGGCGATTACCGGGGGCACGGCGCAGATTTCCGGTATGGGGACGTTTGAGGATGCGGATGTGCTGGCGACGCAGATCCGTATCGGCTCCCTCTCACTCGAGCTTAGCGAGCTGGAGTCGAGCGTGGTCGGCGCGCAGCTCGGAAGCCGGGCCATCTCCTCCAGCCTGAAAGCGGCGGCGATCGGTCTCGGCCTTGTCATGGTATTTATGATCATTATATATGCCGTTCCGGGTGTGGCGGCGGCAATTGCGCTGGCTGGGTACACGGTTCTGGTGATTGCAACCCTGTATCTGTTTGAGATTACGCTGACGCTGCCGGGAATCGCCGGTATTATTTTGGGAATCGGTATGGCGGTGGATGCAAACGTGATTATTTTTGCGCGTATCCGTGAGGAGATCGCGACGGGAAAGACGGTCCGCACCTCGATGAAGATCGGATTTCAGAAGGCCATGTCCGCCATTCTCGACGGAAACATCACGACGCTGCTCGCCGCGGTTGTGCTGATGGCGCTGGGCTCCGGCACGGTGAAAGGATTTGCTTATACGCTGATGATCGGCATTGTGCTCTCGATGTTTACCGCGCTTGGCGTCACAAGGGTGATTCTGTCCTGTTTTTACGGACTGGGCCTGCAGGATGAGAAGTTTTACGGCCGTGCGAAAGAGCGCAGAACGATTGCATTTCTCGGGAAAAAGAACCTGTTTTTTGCACTTTCCCTCGCTGTGATTGCGGCCGGATTTATCGGGATGGGAGTCCATAAGGCAACGGGCGGGAACGCGCTCAATTACGGCCTTGATTTTATGGGCGGAACTTCCACGACCGCAGACTTCGGAAAGGATTATACGATCGAGGAGATTGAAGGGACGCTCGTGCCGCAGGTGGCGGAGATTACCGGGGACAATGATATCATGGCAAATAAGGTGGAGGGCACCACGCAGATCACGGTCAAGACGCGCACGCTCACCGTGGAGGAGCGCGAGGCGCTTGAGACCATGCTGACGGAAAAATTTGAGGTTGACAAAGCGACGATTTCCTCGCAGAGCATCAGTTCCACGATCAGCGGCGAGATGCGCTCCGACGCTGTGGTTGCCGTCCTGGTATCCACGGTCTGTATGCTGATTTACATCTGGTTCCGCTTTAAGGATATCCGTTTCGGCGCCAGCGCGATTATCGCCCTGCTTCACGATGTTCTCGTGGTGCTGGCAGTGTACGCTCTTGTGCGCATTTCCGTGGGCAACACGTTTATCGCATGTATGCTGACGATTATCGGTTATTCGGTCAACGATACCATTGTTATTTTTGACCGTATCCGTGAAAATCTTGGAAAGCGGACGGGGAAGCAGACGCCGGAAATGCTGGCGGAGGTGGCCAATGTCAGTCTCACGCAGACTTTGTCGCGAAGTATCAATACCTCGATTACGACGTTTATCATGGTGTTTATGCTGTTTGTGCTCGGTGTCGCGAGTATCCGTGAGTTTGCGCTGCCGCTGATGGCAGGGCTGATCTGCGGCGCTTATTCTTCGATCTGCATCGCGACGGAGCTGTGGTATGTGATGAAGCTGCATGTGGGAAAAAAGAAACTGGTAACGAAATGAAAAGCATCCTGATCTACGCGGTGTTTATGAATCTGACGGGATTTGCCGCGATGGGGGCGGATAAGCGGAGGGCGAAAAAGCATCTCTGGCGCATCCCGGAGCGGACCCTGTTTTTCTTAAGCGCGCTCGGGGGGAGCATCGGAACCTGGGCGGGGATGTATGCGTTCCGCCACAAGACAAAACACTGGTATTTTGTTGTGGGGATGCCGTGCATCTGTTTTCTGCACGCAGGAATCGTGATTTATTTTATGGTACGCGGTTTTCTGTGAAATATAAGCGTGCCGAGGGGATATACATATTATTCTCCGAAAGAAAGGGGCTTTCCGGCCGCCGTTATGGCGGGCCGGAAAGCCCCTTTTCTGCTGCCGGCAGTAGGCTGCCGGGGAGCATGGACCCCGGGACCGGAATGATATTTACCGGAGCGGGTATTTTTCCGTCAGTGTTTTTACGATCGCAAGAGCTTCCCCGGCGGCGCCGTCGCCTTTCTGAATCATCAGCGCAACCGCCTCCGCGATACGGTCCATATCCTCCGTATTCATGCCGCGCGAGGTCACGGCGGGTGTGCCAAGGCGGATGCCGCTTGTCACAAACGGGGATTTCGGATCGTTGGGGATGGTATTTTTATTGCAGGTGATATTGACGGAATCGAGGAGCTTTTCCACGGCCTTTCCGGTCTGGTCATAGTTGGTCAGATCCACAAGCATCAGATGATTGTCGGTTCCGCCGGAGACAATCCGGATACCGCGGGCGAGAAGCCCTCTGCACAGAGCCTGCGCATTGTCGATAATGTTCTTCTGGTATACCTTAAATTCCGGCTGCAGCGCTTCCTGAAAACAGACGGCTTTTGCCGCGATCACATGCATCAGCGGGCCGCCCTGGATTCCGGGGAAGATCGCTTTGTTAAAGTTATATTTATCCGCCGCCTCCTGGCTGCTGAGGATCATGCCGCCCCGCGGGCCGCGCAGGGTCTTGTGCGTCGTCGTTGTCACGACGTCGGCATACGGAACCGGACTTGGGTGAAGGCCCGCTGCCACAAGACCTGCGATATGCGCCATGTCCACCATCAGCACCGCCCCGCAGGCATCGGCGATTTCGCGGAACCGGGGGAAGTCGATGGTTCTCGCGTAGGCGGAGGCCCCGGCGATAATCATTTTCGGTCTGCATTCCAGCGCGATTTTCATGACATTGTCGTAGTCGATAAAACCGTCGTCGTTCACGCCGTAGGGGACGATGTGAAAATAGCTCCCTGAGAAATTGACGGGGCTTCCGTGTGTCAGATGTCCGCCGTGGTCCAGATTCATTCCCATCACGGTGTCCCCGGGCTGTAACATGGCGAACTGTACCGCCATATTCGCCTGCGCGCCGGAGTGCGGCTGCACATTGGCGTATTCACAGCCGAAGAGCTGCTTTGCCCGCTCGCGCGCCAGATTTTCCACGACGTCCACACACTCGCAGCCGCCATAGTAGCGTTTTCCGGGATACCCTTCAGCATATTTATTGGTCATCACGCTTCCCATCGCAGACATGACTGCAGGGCTGACCCAGTTCTCGGAGGCGATCAGTTCGATATGGCTGTTCTGCCGTTCAAATTCATTTGTGATGGCGTCCGCCACTTCCGCGTCGACCGCCCGGATATCTTCCATTGTATACATTGCGGTGATTCTCCCTTCATTTTCGTATTGCGTTACTTTCCGTGCATCATTATAAAGGAAGCGTGGGATATAATCAATTGCAAGTTGACGAATCCGTGAAATATGTTATAGTAAAATGGAAAAAAGGGACGGGTATCACAAAACAGATCAGGAGAAGGCGGATGATGAGATTACCGATGCCGGACGTGGCACTGGCGGACTGGAAACAAAAGATCAGAAGAACGGAGAAGGCGGCATTTTTCACCGCGGTTGTGGTGGGGCTGATGGTGCATCTCTTTGCATTTACCAACAAGCTCTATAATTATGACGAGCTGTGCAACACGCCGGGCGGCTGGGGGATCGGCTCGGAGAATAACCGGTGGTTTCTGGAATTTATGGGGCGCTCCTATGCCTCGGTTATGGGCGGAAGTTATTCCCTCCCTCTTTTTAACGGGATGATCAGTATTTTTTTTCTGGCGGTGTCGGCTGTGCTGGTCGTAAAAATGTTTGATGTCGGCAGCGTGCTGCTCTCCGCGGCGATCGGCGGTTTCCTCGTGTCATTTCCGTCCGTGGTCTGCATGTTTTTCTTTATGTTTCTCTCGATTTATTATGCCGCCGGCATTTTTTTCAGTGTGCTGGGGGCTTATCTGATTGTCAGATATCCGGAGAAGCTGACGGCTTATCCGGCCGCTGTGATTCTGCTGACGCTCTCGCTGGGAACGTATCAGGCGTATTTTCCGGCGGCGGTGTGTCTGCTGCTGATCGCGTTTCTGATGCACTGTGCGTTCGGGAAAGAAAAAGCGGACTTTAAAGGCATTGTGATTACGGCTCTGCGCTATCTGGCGACGGCCGGCGCGGCCCTGGCGCTTTATCTGATTCTGAGCAGGGTTATCTGGAATATGTGGAATGTGTTCGGCGTGATGGGGAGTTATCAGGGGATAGACACCATGGGGCATATTTCGCTGCAGGAGCTCGGAGACGGGATTCTGCGCTGTTACCGGAGTTTTGTATCCCTGTGCTTTGACAATGTCAGGGATATCACGCCGGTCGTGCCCGCGATCCACTGTTTCCGGATTATATTTCTGCTGTTTGCGGCCAGCATAATCCTTTTTCTCGTTGCGTCAAAGATAAAGTGGTACCGCAGGCTGCTGTTTGCCGCGGGGCTGCTGGTGTTTCCGGTCGCGCTGTTTCTGGTGTACATTATGGCGCCGAAAGCGTCTTACTATGCGCTGATGTTTTATCCGGCGGTCTTTCTGCTGGTTTTTCTGGCGGTGTGGACAGACCGGTTCGGCAGGGAGATAAGAGGGTATGATCTGGTGCGCGCAGGGACGCAGTGGGGGGCGCTTTTCTGCTCGGTTCTGCTGCTGTTTATCTATATCTGGTACGGCAACGGGAGTTATATGGCGCTTGAATATACAAAATATCACGATTTTTCCTATTTTCAGACGCTGGTCACCCAGATTAAGAGCCTGGAAGGATATGACGATGAAATGCGGGTGGTCTTTGTCGGGGGAGAGGTGGACGATGAGACGAACGCGATGGGGAGCATGATGCATGAGGTCTTTGCGATGGGAGGCAGGGCTGAGACAAATGTCACAGTCCTCTGCAGGGCATATCTCATTGTGAAATATCTGGGATTCGCGCCGGAGATCGCGGGGTATGAGGAGACGATAGCGTGGATGGACCGGGAAGATGTGAGGAACATGGAGAGTTATCCGCATGACGGTTCAATCCGGGTAATCGACGACACGATCATTGTAAAGTTCTCCGACAGCGGGGAACCTGCGCCGGAGAGCGTGCAGCCCTGACGGCTGCACTTTCTGGGGAGCACAGCCGGATTACCACTGTTTCCGGTATTCCGATGCGGTGCAGCCCTCCATTTTTTTAAATACTTTATTAAAATAACTTGCGTCATCAATGCCACAGAGCTGTGCGATCTCCTCGATGGAGGCGCTGCTGTATCGGAGCAGCTCTTTGGCACTGGTGATTTTTTTTGTCAGTACATACTGAATGACTGTGGTTCCGAATTGCTTTTTGAATTCCCGGGAAAGATAATACTTGCTGATGAAAAACTGTTCCGCGAGGAGATCAAGTGTGATTTTTTCCGTATAGTGTTCGTCCAGATAGTGCAGGATATTCTTAAGCTTATCGGAGAGCAGTTCGTTGCGCTCGCCGCTGCCCGTGCAGACCAGCGTCAGGATGTTTACGATCTGCTGGGCGGTCAGAAGATCCGTGTCGTCGTGCGGCTCCTCGTGAAAGCGGATGATATTCTGAATGGCTGTGGTCAGTTCTGCCAGGTGGGCGGAGCGGAAATGCCAGTTCTGCTGTTCGCGGAAACAGGCATAATAGGCCGCTGCCTGCGGACCGTAGAAATGAATCCACAGAAGTTCCCACGGATCATCTTCGGTGCTGATGTGGGTGTACTCGCCGGAGCAGTCGAGAAAAAAACAGTCCCCGGTCTGCGCGGGCACGCAAAGAAGGGAGGAGCCGGGTTCGCAGAAGGATACCCTGCCGCTGCCGGAGAGAACTATGAAAAACAGGTAGGAGCGCAGTCCGCTGCGTCTGCTTAAATGTGGTTTTAAACTTTTCAGATATCCGGCTTCCTGGATGTGAAAAAAATTTTCCCTTGTAAAAGAGGAGGGAGTGTTGATCACACTGCGTGTATTCGTCACTTCCCATGTTTTGTATTTCTGAAAGAATGGTTTGCTCATAGCAATATAATACTATTTAAAGCCAATATTTTCAATTGTATATTTTTGGAAATTGGATTATTCTAAACAACGGCGTAAAAACTCTGGTTAGCAAAATAATTATAGTACAAATAAAGGAGAACAACAGATGAGTAAAAGTGCATTGATTACGGGTGTGACGGGACAGGACGGGAGTTATCTGGCGGAGCTTCTGCTCGAAAAGGGCTATGAGGTGCACGGCATGGTGCGCCGGACCTCGGTGGAGAAGCGGGAGAGGATCGACCATTTAAACGGGAATCCTCATTTTCATATACATTACGGCGATCTGTCGGATTCGATGAGCATCGTCCGTCTGGTCGGGGAGATTCGTCCGGATGAGATTTACAATCTGGCGGCACAGTCGCATGTACAGGTGAGTTTTGAGGTGCCGGAATATACGGCGGACGTTGTGGCAACCGGTGTGCTGCGTGTGCTGGAGGCGGTGCGTCTCTGCGGGCTGGAAAAAACATGCCGCATTTATCAGGCTTCCACATCTGAATTGTACGGGAAGGTCGAGGAGGTTCCGCAGCGTGAGACAACCCCGTTCCATCCCTACAGCCCGTATGCGGTGGCAAAGCAGTATGGTTTCTGGATCGTAAAAGAGTACCGTGAGGCTTACGGGATGTTCTGCTGCAGCGGCATTCTTTTTAATCATGAGTCCGAGCGGCGCGGAGAGACTTTTGTGACCAGAAAGATCTCGCTCGCGGCGGCCAGGATTGCACAGGGAAAACAGGAGAAGCTGTATCTGGGAAATCTTTCCTCCCTGCGCGACTGGGGCTATGCGAAGGACTATGTCGAGTGCATGTGGCTGATTCTGCAGAATGATAAGCCGGAGGACTATGTGATCGCGACGGGGGAACAGCATTCCGTGCGGGAATTCTGTGAGCTTGCGTTCCGCGAGGCCGGCATGGAGCTGGAATTTAAGGGAGAGGGAACAGAAGAGAAAGGGATTGATAAGGCGACCGGAAAGACAGTGATCGAGGTATCAGAGGAATTCTACAGGCCGACGGATGTTGTGAATCTGTGGGGAGATCCGACGAGGGCGAGGACGGAGCTCGGATGGAATCCGACGAAGACGACGTTTGAGGAGCTGGTGAAGATTATGGTCCGGCATGATATGGAGCTGACCGCTTCAGAGTAGACAGAGGCAGAAGAGGAAAAGGAGGCACGGGATGGACAGAGACGGAAAAATCTATGTGGCGGGCCACCGGGGAATGGTTGGCTCCGCGATTATACGGCAGCTTGAGAAAGAAGGATATCACAATATTATCACGAGGACCCATAAGGAGCTGAACCTCTGCCGTCAGGACGAGGTGGAGCGATTTTTCGAGCAGGAGAAGCCGGATTATGTGTTTCTCGCCGCGGCGAAGGTGGGGGGCATTATGGCGAACAGCGGGGCGCTGGCAGATTTTATGTATGAGAATATGACGCTTGAGATGAATGTGATTCATGAGGCGTGGAAGAATGGCTGTAAAAAACTGATGTTTCTGGGTTCTTCCTGCATTTATCCCAAAATGGCGCCGCAGCCGATGCCTGAGAGCTGTCTGCTCACCAGTTCGCTCGAGGAGACGAACGAGGCGTATGCCCTGGCGAAGATCAGTGGTCTGAAATACTGTGAGTATCTGAACCGCCAGTACGGGACGGATTATATTTCGGTGATGCCGACCAATCTGTACGGGCCGAATGACAACTATCACCCGGAGCACAGCCATGTGCTTCCGGCTCTTATCCGCCGGTTTCATGAGGCGAAGGAGGCGGGGGAGAAAGTGGTCACCTGCTGGGGAACCGGAACACCGCTGCGTGAATTTATGTATGTGGACGACCTGGCGGATGCCTGTGTTTTCCTGATGAATCATTACAGTGGCAATGAGACGGTCAATCTGGGGACCGGAGAAGAACTGACAATCCGGGAACTGGCTGAAATGGTGGCGAAGGTTACAGGCTTTGCGGGGGAGATCAGGTGGGATGCGTCAAAACCGGACGGGACGCCGCGCAAACTTCTCGATGTCAGCAAGCTGGAGAGGCTTGGATGGCGGTATAAAACGGAGCTTGAGGATGGCATACGGCTTGCGTATGAGGATTTTCTGAAGAATCCGATGCGCGCGGAGCGCTGAATGACAGGAGGAAGAGGGATGTATATTGTATTACTTTCCGGCGGTTCCGGAAAGCGCCTCTGGCCGCTCTCCAATGATCTTTGCTCCAAGCAGTATATCAAGCTGATGAATTATGAGGATGGCAGTCCTGGCAGCGGCGAAAAATGTTCCATGCTCCAGCGCGTTTACGGTCAGCTGAAGGAAGCCGGCCTGTCCCGGAATACGATTATCTGTGCGAGCAGCGCGCAGGTGGAGCTGATCGAGAGCCAGCTCTGCGAGGAGGCGGAGGTGGCCGTGGAGCCGATGCGCCGCAATACGTTTCCGGCCGTGATGCTTTCCTGTGCTTACCTGCTGTCGGAAAAAGGGGCGTCGCCGGATGACGTTGTGGCGTTTCTTCCGGTGGATCCGTATACGGACGGAGCCTTTTTTCAGCGGATTGTCCGTCTGGGCGAGTATCTTGAAGGCCGGGAGCAGACGATCGGACTTCTGGGCGGTGTGCCGACCTACCCGTCCACAAAATACGGTTATATAATACCGGAGCGGGAGGACGGAGAACTGATCCGTGTGGCCGGCTTCCGCGAAAAACCGGACGAGGAGGCGGCGCGCGGTCTTGTGGAGGCGGGGGCGCTGTGGAACTGCGGCGTTTTTTGTTTCCGGCTTTCGATGGCCGCGCAATGGCTGGAAAAGTACGGCGTCAGAACAGATTATGCCGGGCTTGCGGCGGACTATGAAAAGCTGCCGGGGCAGAGCTTCGACTATGAGATACTGGAACACTGGGATCAGATTGCCGCGCTCCGGTATGACGGGCTCTGGAAAGATCTCGGAACCTGGAATACGCTGACAGAGGAAATGCCGGAAAACAGCATCGGCGATGTGACGTGGGATGACACCTGCTCAAACAGTCATGCGATCAATGTTCTGGGAATTCCTATGGTTGTGATGGGCGCTGAAAATATGGTGATAGCTGCGTCGCACGACGGAATTCTCGTGGCGGATAAACATCAGAGCTCTTATATCAAAAAATGTCTGGGGCAGCTGGAAGAAACATCGCTGTATGAGGAGCGGCGCTGGGGGACGATCAAAACAATCGACAGGGACGAGGATGAGGGAATCCGCAGTATCACAAAGCGCATCAAGGTTGTGGCGGGAAAAGAAATGCCATATCACCGCCATCTGAAACACACTGAGACGATCACTGTGCTGTCCGGCATGGGAAAGCTTGTGCTGGAGGGAATCGAGGTGGATCTGATGGCGGGGGCCACGGTCAGCATCGCCGCGGGCAAGGCGCACGCGGTCAGGGCTCTCGGATCTGACTTAAGGCTGATTGAGGTCAGCCTGGGGGATACGGAGGGGGACGAGGTCGGCATCGCGGAGGGATGATATGTTAGAGGATATCAGTTTGCCACAGCTGGCAGAACCGCTTCTGCGGTGGTTTCAGGAAAATGCACGTGTGCTTCCCTGGAGGGAAGATCCGGCGCCCTACCGGGTCTGGGTGTCTGAAATCATGCTTCAGCAGACCAGGGTGGAGACCGTTAAGCCTTATTTTACCCGCTTTATTCTGCGGCTTCCGGATATTCCCTCTCTGGCGGTCTGCCCGGAAGATGAACTCTTAAAGCTCTGGGAGGGACTGGGGTATTATAACCGTGTGCGGAATATGCAGAAAGCCGCGCTGCAGATAATGGAGATCCATGGCGGGCGCCTGCCTGCGGATTATAAGGAGCTTCTGAAGCTGAAGGGGATCGGGAAATACACGGCGGGGGCGGTGGCCTCGATCGCCTACGGGATACCGGTGCCCGCCGTGGACGGAAATGTGATGCGCATTCTTGCAAGAGCGGCCGGAGATGACTCAGATATTGCAAAACCGCATTTTAAGGCTGCGGCGGAGAAGGCGATTGAGGCGATGCTTAAAAACCCGAGGCTCCCGGGACCGCTTGTGGCGTCGCTGCGCGATGGAAATATTCCGGGCGCGGTCAATCAGGCTATGATGGAACTCGGGGCCACAGTCTGTGTGCCGAACGGAGCCCCGTTCTGTGAAAAATGTCCGTGGGAGGAATTGTGCGCGGCCAGGAAGGAGGGGCGGACGGGGGAGCTTCCGGTAAAGAGCAGGGCAAAAGCCAGGAAGATCGAAAAGCGGACCGTTCTGATTATCCGCAGGGGAGGTAAGGTGGCGATCCGCAGACGCCCTCCGAAAGGGCTTCTGGCCGGGCTGTACGAACTCCCGAACGTGGAAGGTGCGCTTGGACGCGGGGAAGTTCTGGAGCTGGCGGGACAGATCCTGCCAGGGGCGGTCCGGGTGAAGAAACTGGATGATGCGAAGCATATTTTTTCGCATGTCGAGTGGCACATGAGCGGTTATGTGATACAGGCGGAGAGCCCCGTGAAGGAGGAACCGGCCGGCGTACCGGAATGCGGCGGTCTGCTGGACGGAGAACTTCTCTTTGTGGATGTGCAGGATGTGCGGGAGCGCTATGCGATCCCGTCGGCATTTGCAGCTTATGCGGGATGTCCGGAGCTTATGGCGGAAGAGCCTGAATGCAGTCGGAAGGAAGAGGGCGGCTGAGAGATACCGGAAAAGGAAGAAAGAAGGAAAAAGAGGGAGCCGGTACAGGATGTACCGGCTGTTCATATGAAAAAGATTGTGTGTATTGAAAGTGAAGCAATTCACTATCTGGCAAAAGAAACCCTGTCTGAAAGACAGGGTACCCTGACTCACATCAGGGATAAAAAAATCAAATGAAAAACTCCCTTGCAAAACAGAGTATAGGCGGCAGATATGAACAGCGCATGCCAGATGTGTGAGGAAATTGTAAATAAAATATGAACAAATAACTCTTCAGAAAGTCCTAAGAAAAAATAAATTGGCGTATGCAGCCGGAGTGTGTATAATAAAAAAGGTGCGGGCTGTGTGGAATCCGTGCAGAAAGGGAAGGAATAAAATGTACGATTGTATAATTGTGGGAGCAGGAATGGCGGGGGCGGTTGCGGCGCGAAAGCTTGCGGAAGAGAAAGGGAAGAGGGTCCTTGTGCTGGAGCGCAGGGAGCATATCGGCGGGAACTGTTATGACAGGCCGGATGAGCACGGGATTCTGATTCACACATACGGACCACATATTTTTCACACGCAGATGGAGGAGGTCTTCTCGTACCTTTCCCGCTTTACAGACTGGTACCGGTTCGGACATGAAGTCGTCGCAAAGGTCGACGGGCGGCTGATTCCGGTTCCGTTCAATCTGAATACGCTGCATATGGTTTACGATGGGATCGTGGGGCGCGAAAAGGCGGATGAGCTGGAGCAGAAGCTGATCGCGGCTTACGGCGGGGGAAGCAGGGTGCCCATCATGGAACTGAGGGCGCACAGGGATCCGGAGATCCGGCAGATTGCAGATTATGTGTATGAAAATATTTTTCTGGTCTATACGATGAAACAGTGGGGGCAGACACCGGAGGAGATCAGCCCGGAGGTAACGGGGAGGGTGCCGGTTCTGATTTCTCATGACAACCGCTATTTTCAGGAGAAATATCAGGGCGTGCCCCTGGAAGGATTCACGCCGATGTTCGAAAAAATGCTTGACCATGAGAGAATTACGGTGCGGACCGGAACGGACTGCGGGGAGTTCCTTGCATTTGACAAAGACAGGGTGCTGGCTGACGGCAGGGAGTTTGACGGCGACGTGATCTACACGGGAGCGCTGGATGAACTGTTCGGCTGCAGGTATGGCAGACTGCCTTACCGTTCCCTGGATTTCAGATTTGAGCATTATGCACAGCCGTCCTATCAGGACCACAGTGTCGTCAATTATACGGTGAGCGAGGATTTCACAAGGATTACGGAGTTTAAATTTCTGACCGGCCAGCGGGATACGGACGGAACAACAATTGTAAAAGAATATCCGTTTGCCTACACGGGAGCGGAGGGGGAGATCCCTTATTACGCGATCCTGAATGAGGAAAACATGGCGCTCTATGGGAAATACCGTGCGCTTGCCGACGGGATAAAAAGGTTTCACCTGCTGGGGCGTCTGGCGGAATATAAATATTATAATATGGATGCGATGGCGAAAAAGGCGATGGAGCTGGCAGAGCGGCTGTAGAAAAGAGGAATGTGATGAAATTACTTACTTTTGCGATTCCGTGCTATAACTCGGAAGATTACATGGAAAACTGTATCAATTCCCTCCTTCCGGGCGGGGAGGATGTGGAGATTCTGGTGGTGGACGACGGATCGAAGGACCGGACGGCGGAGATTGCGGATGAGTATGAGCGGAGATTTCCGGGAATTGTCCGCGCCATCCATCAGGAAAACGGCGGACACGGGGAGGCGGTAAATGCCGGGATACGCAACGCGGCAGGGCTGTATTTTAAGGTGGTGGACAGCGATGACTGGGTGGATCAGGAGGCTTATGCGAAGATTCTTGCGAAGTTAAAAGAGCTCTCCGGAGGGGAGGATACGCTGGATATGCTCGTCTCCAATTATGTGTATGAGAAGGAGGGGGCGAAGCACAAAAAAGTCATGCGGTGTTCCGCGCTGCCGAAGGATACCCTGTTTACGTGGAAAGACGTCGGGAGATTCCGCAAGGGCCAGTATATACTGATGCATTCCGTAATCTACCGCACAAAGCTGCTGCGGGAGTGCGGGCTTGTGCTGCCGAAGCATACATTTTATGTGGACAATATCTATGTCTACAAGCCTCTGCCGGCGGTGCGCAATATCTATTATATGGATGTGGACTTTTACCGCTATTTTATCGGACGCGAGGACCAGTCGGTCAATGAAAAAGTGATGATTGGCAGAATTGACCAGCAGATCAAAGTCAATAAACTGATGGTGGATGAATTTGACCTGTGGAAAATTCAGAACCGGAAACTGCGCCGTTACATGTTTAATTATCTGGAAATAATCACCGTGATTTCCACGATTATGCTGATCAGGTCAGGCACGAAGGAGAATCTGGAGAAGAAGCGGGAGCTCTGGAAATATATCAAGGAGAAAGATATCCGTCTCTTTCACCGCCTGCGCACCGGTATTATGGGGAGCACGATGAACCTGCCGGGGAGAAGCGGGAGGCGGATATCTGTCGCCGCATACAAGCTGTCGCAGAAAGTTGTCGGATTTAATTAATTAATATAGAAAGAAGACGGGACAGAGGGTCTGGCCTCTGTCCCGGATATTACGATTCCGCGCTCATCTGATTCAGCAGCGCTGTTTTCATATCATACAATTTCTGTGAGAGATCCACATAAATTTCCTGAGGGTTGACAAACCGTTTCGTCTCATCCCAGATCGTTTCTTTTTCCCTGTTACAGATTTCCCGGATTTCCATCACGCCCGGAGAGCGGTATACGGTTTTTCCGTTCCGGATCACGGGAATGAGCATTTCCCGCATGGTGTAGCTGCCGCCTGGGAGGCGTGTTTTTTTCCATGGGGCGTTCGGGTCGAACAGCTTTAAGTCGTCGTTTTCATCGAAATGCTCGTCGGCCAGGCAGATCAGATCAGCCCTGATTTTTTCGGTGTTCCTGTCATAAATGCGGTAAAAAGTCTTGTTGCCGGGGTTTGTGACTTTTTCGATATTTTCCGAGAGTTTGATTTTCGGCTGGAAGGCGCCGTTTTTATCACGTATGGCGGCAAGCTTGTAGACGCCGCCAAAAGCAGGATTGTCCTTTGCGGTGATCAGGTTTGTGCCGACGCCCCAGGAGGTGATCGTGGCGCCCTGCAGTTTCAGGCTCTCGATCAGATATTCGTCGAGGTCGTTGGAGGCGGAGATCACGGCGTCCGGGAAACCTGCGTCATCGAGCATTTTGCGCACCTGCTTGGAGAGGTAGGCGAGGTCGCCGCTGTCCATGCGGATCCCGTAGTAAGTCAGCGGGATGCCGGCGTCGCGCATTCCGGAAAATACGCGGATAGCGTTTGGGACGCCTGACTTTAAGGTATCATAGGTGTCCACGAGCAGGATGCAGGCCGCGGGGTAGAGGCTGGCATATTTCTGAAAGGCGGTGTATTCGTCCGGGAAGCTCATTATCCAGCTGTGGGCATGCGTCCCCAGGACGGGAACGTCAAAAAGATGCCCTGCCAGGACATTGGAAGTCCCGCGGCAGCCGCCGATTATGGCGGCTCTCGCCCCGTACACGCCGGAATCGGGGCCCTGCGCGCGCCGCAGGCCGAATTCCATCACGCCGTCTCCCTGTGCGGCATAACAGACGCGCGCCGCCTTTGTGGCGATCAGCGACTGGTGATTTAAAATATTTAAAATCGCGGTCTCGATCAGCTGGGCTTCCATAATCGGTGCGATCACCTTGATCAGCGGCTCCCGCGGGAAAATCAGGCTTCCCTCCGGGACGGCGTAGATATCCCCGGAAAAGCGGAAGGAAGAGAGGCTGGAGAGAAAGTCGTCGTCAAACAGATCAAGGCTGCGCAGATAGCCGATCTCATCCGGACCGAAGTGCAGATTTTCGATGTAGTCAATGATCTGCGCAAGTCCGGCACAGACGGAATAGCCGCCGTCACAGGGATTGCTGCGGTAGAAAGCATCAAAGACCACGACATCGCGGTTCTGATTTTTGTAATACCCCTGCATCATCGTCAGCTCGTACAGATCGGTGAGCAGTGTCAGGTTTAAAGTGCTCATGATTTCCCTCATTTCTGCGCGGCTTTCTGCTTATATCAGGTTTGCGGACACCGCGCAGACACAAACCCGCAGAGAAAAGATTCTGATTTTATCTGCTGCTATTATATCATGAGATGTGAGTAAAAGCATTGTGAAAATACAACAAAAGTTATATAGTGGAGTGGGGGCAGAAGATGAATGGAGGGATAGGATGCGAAAAGAGCGGGCAATGAGATTATTTGAGGAGGGTTACAGCTGTGCGCAGGCTGTTTTTCTGGCGTTTGAGGACGTGCACGGGCTTGACAGGGAGACGGCCGCCAGGCTGGCATCCTCGTTCGGGGGCGGTATGGGCAGGCTCAGGGAAGTCTGCGGCGCGGTCACCGGAATGTTTCTGGCGGCGGGGATACTCTGCGGATACAGTTCGCCCGGGGCGCGTGAGGAGAAGTCGGAGCACTATGCCAGGATTCAGGCGCTCGCGGGGGAGTTTGAGAAGGCGAACGGATCGATCGTGTGCAGGGAGCTCCTGGGACTTTCCGTGAAGAGGCAGGAGCCTGTGCCGGAAGAGCGGACGGCGGAGTATTACAGAAAGCGGCCCTGTAAGGAGCTGATCGGACAGGCCGCGGAAATACTCGAAACATATCTTCTGGAGCATGGATATATGCAGTCTGCCGAAAAATAACCTTAAAAATTTCAATGTCCAGTGAAAAATATTCTATGTTTTCTCTTTTCCTGATTGTGTATACTGTCAATGTCAACAAAGTGCGCTTCTGGCGCATTGAAAGGAAGGGAGAAAGAATATGAAAAAAAGGTTTGTTTCAATGGCAATGGCATTGCTGTTAGGGGTATCACTCACCGCGTGCGGGGACAGTCCTTCATCGGGCGGCGCGGATGACACAAAGACACAGGATGACAACGCAGATCAGGGTGCAGAACCGGCGGGAGGTTCCGAGGCGGCTCCCTCAGCGGATCAGGATGCAGAACCGGCGGGGGACTCCGGGGCGGCAGCCGGCGGGGATGTGGCGAACAAGGACAAACCGCTTGTGTGGTTTAACCGTCAGCCGTCCAACAGCTCCACGGGAGAGCTCGACATGGCAGCCCTGAATTTTAACGGCAATACATATTATGTGGGATTTGACGCGAATCAGGGTGCAGAGCTGCAGGGCACCATGGTGAAGGATTATATCGAGGCGAATATCGACAGCATCGACCGCAACGGCGACGGCGTGATCGGCTATGTGCTCGCAATCGGGGATATCGGACACAACGACTCTATTGCACGTACAAGGGGAATCCGCAAGGCGCTCGGCACAGGGGTCGATAAGGACGGCGATATCAACAGTGAGCCGATCGGCACCAATGCGGACGGATCTGCTGCCGCAGTACAGGATGGCACCATTGAGGTCAACGGCAAGAAATATATCGTGCGTGAGCTTGCTTCCCAGGAGATGAAGAATTCCGCAGGTGCAACATGGGATGCGGCGACGGCCGGAAATGCAATCGGAACATGGTCCTCATCCTTTGGCGATGAGATCGACGTGGTTGTCTCCAACAATGACGGTATGGGAATGTCCATGTTCAACGCATGGTCCAAGGACAATAATGTGCCGACATTCGGATATGACGCAAACAATGACGCCGTGGCGGCCATCGCGGAAGGCTATGGCGGAACCATCAGCCAGCATGCGGATGTTCAGGCATACCTGACGCTGCGCGTACTCCGCAACGCTCTGGACGGCGTGGATATTGACACCGGTATCGGAACGGCGGATGACGCCGGAAACGTGCTCGGCAGCGATGTCTATAAGTACAGCGAGGAGGAGCGCTCCTATTATGCGCTCAATGTTGCGGTGACCGGAGAGAACTATCAGGATTTTACGGATTCCACAAAGGTTTATGAGCCGGTATCAAAGCAGCTTGACGCGGGCGCACATGCGACAAAGAAAGTATGGCTGAATATCTACAATGCGTCGGATAACTTCTTAAGCTCCACCTACCAGCCGCTTCTTCAGAATTACGATGACATTCTGAATCTCGAGGTTGACTACATCGGCGGCGACGGGCAGACAGAGTCCAATATCACAAACCGTCTCGGCAATCCGGGCCAGTATGACGCATTTGCGATTAACATGGTGAAGACAGATAACGCGGCTTCCTACACGGCACTGCTCAGCCAGTAATATGGAAACAGAGATTGGGGAGAAGAAATTCTCCCCGATTTTTTACCCTGGCAGGTAACTGCGTCGTCAGACGCGTGCATTCACGGTTTTACTGCAGGGAGTGCGAAGCACCTTTTTATCACAGGCGTGCTGACAACTATGGAGACAGGAGTGAAAATATGGCAGAGAAAAAAGAGGATATCGTCTTATCAATACGCGGTATGAGCAAGTCCTTTGGCCGGAACAGGGTGCTGGACCATATTAATCTGGATGTGAAGCGCGGGACAGTCATGGGGCTTATGGGGGAAAACGGCGCCGGCAAATCGACCATGATGAAGTGCCTGTTCGGCACCTACCAGAAAGATGAGGGAAGTATTTTTCTTGACGGCAGGGAGGTGAGCTTTTCAGGCCCGAAGGATGCGCTTGAAAACGGCATCGCAATGGTGCATCAGGAGCTGAACCAGTGTCTTGAGCGGAATGTGATCGACAATCTGTTTCTGGGACGCTATCCGGTCAGTCCGCTGGGGATTGTGGATGAGGGGCGGATGAAAAAAGAGGCCTCGGAGCTCTTCCGCAAGCTGGGTATGACGGTAAACCTGACACAGCCCATGCGCAATATGTCCGTATCCCAGAGGCAGATGTGCGAGATTGCCAAGGCAATTTCCTACAATTCAGAAGTGATCGTTCTCGATGAGCCGACTTCCTCCCTGACCGTTCAGGAGGTTGAGAAGCTTTTTGGGATGATGCGGATGTTAAAAGAACAGGGCATTGCCCTGATATATATTTCACACAAGATGGATGAGATTTTTGAGATCTGCGACGAGATCTCCGTGCTCCGCGACGGCAATCTTGTGATGACGAAAAAAGCTGCGGACACCAATATGAACGAGCTGATTGCGGCCATGGTCGGCCGTTCCCTGGAGAACCGGTTCCCGCCGGTTGACAATGTGCCGGGAGAGGTGGTTCTCTCTGTTTCGCACCTGTCCACGAAGTTCGAGCCGCATCTGCAGGATATCTCTTTTGATGTGAAGAGGGGAGAGATTTTCGGGCTGTACGGGCTGGTCGGGGCCGGCCGGACGGAGCTTCTGGAGACTATTTTCGGCGTGCGGGTCCGGGCGGCCGGCCACGTTTATTTCGGTGGTAAGCTGATGAATTTTGGCAGTGCGCGGGAGGCGATGGAACACGGATTTGCGATGATTACGGAGGAGCGCAAGGCGAACGGACTGTTTTTAAAGGGAGATCTGACCTTTAACACGACGATTGCGAACCTGGAACAGTACAGGACGAATCTGGCGCTTTCCGATTCCAAAATGGTCCGGGCGACCGCCAGAGAGATCAAAATCATGCACACAAAGTGCATGGGGCCGGATGATATGATCTCAAGCCTGTCCGGCGGGAATCAGCAGAAGGTTATTTTCGGGAAATGGCTGGAGCGGGATCCGCAGGTTTTCATGATGGATGAACCGACCAGGGGAATCGATGTGGGAGCCAAATACGAGATCTATGAGCTGATTATCGAGATGGCCAGACAGGGGAAGACGATCCTTGTGGTTTCTTCCGAGATGCCGGAGATACTGGGAATCACAAACCGCATTGGCGTGATGTCCAACGGGCGTCTTTCCGGGATTGTCAGCACGAAAGAGACAGATCAGGAAGAGCTGCTCAGGCTCAGCGCAAAATACCTATAGTGAGGGGGATGGAAGGTTATGGCAAATGTATACGGTAGAATTCTGACGGAGGAACAGGAGAGACAGCTGCGCGGGCCGATCGATGAGTATGTGGGAAAGATCCAGGCGGAGATTGACGGCCTGCGGGCGGACGGGACGGATCAGGTTGTCGCGCTGCAGAACCACATGGACGCAGTGAAAAGAGACCGCTCCCTCACAAAAGCGGAGAGGGAAGCCGCGCTCGCAGCGGATTCGGCAAAGCTGGCAAAGGCGAAAACGGTCGAGGAAAAGAACAGGGAGGCTGTCACAAAGCTGATCCGTGATGCGGAGACTTATCTGAACAGTCACTTTGACAAAGAATATTTTCAGCCGGTGAGCGGGAGCTGTGAACAGGAAAAAGAAGTGGCAAAAGAGCAGTACCGCAAAAAGACGGCGGAGCTTGAAAAAGAACATCAGGCGGCGCTCTCAAAGCTCTCCGGCAGTCAGGAAATAAAAGAGGAAAAATATGTCCATAAAAACCGTCTGTTTGACGCGAAAATGCAGCTGGAAAAAGAGATTCAGCAGGCAAAAGACAGAAAACATGCGGCGTTTATGCACAGGTATCATCTGATTGATCTGCTGCGCATGTCGAAATTTACGCCCGCAGAGTCATTAGCCCAGAAATGGGAGAATTACAGGTATACCTTCAACCGAAGGACATTTTTGCTGCAGAACGGTCTCTACATTGCCATTGTTCTGATTTTTATTATGCTGTGCATTATCACGCCGATTGTCAAGAATGTTCCGCTGCTCACCTACAACAATGTGTTAAACATTCTTCAGCAGGCGTCCCCGCGGATGTTCCTTGCACTCGGAGTTGCGGGCCTGATTCTTCTGACCGGTACGGATCTCTCCATCGGGCGTATGGTGGGTATGGGTATGACGACCGCGACGATTATTATGCACCAGGGAGTCAACACAGGCTCTGTTTTCGGGCATGTATTTGACTTTACGGGTCTGCCCGTCGGAGTGCGGGTGATTCTGGCGCTGGTGGCGTGTGTGGTATTGTGTACGTTTTTTACGACGATTGCGGGCTGTTTTACGGCGAAGTTCAAGATGCATCCGTTTATTTCCACGATGGCAAACATGCTGGTTATTTTCGGACTTGTGACGTACGCGACAAAAGGTGTGTCTTTCGGAGCGATCGAGCAGACAATTCCGGGCATGATTATTCCGAAGATCAACGGATTCCCGACGATCATTCTCTGGGCGGCGGCGGCGGTTGCAATCGTATGGTTTATCTGGAATAAAACAACTTTCGGGAAGAATCTGTACGCCGTCGGAGGCAATCCGGAGGCGGCGGCGGTCTCCGGTATCTCGGTGTTCCGCGTGACAGTGGGAGCCTTTGTCCTGGCTGGAATTCTCTATGGATTCGGTTCCTGGCTGGAATGTGCGAGAATGTACGGTTCCGGTTCCGCCGCTTACGGGCAGGGCTGGGAGATGGACGCGATTGCGGCCTGTGTGGTCGGCGGCGTATCCTTTACCGGAGGAATCGGTAAAATATCGGGCGTGGTGGTCGGCGTATTTATTTTTACGGCCCTGACTTACTCGCTCACGATTCTCGGCATTGACACGAACCTTCAGTTTGTATTTTCCGGTATTATAATTCTCGTGGCGGTGACACTTGACTGCCTGAAGTACGTTCAGAAAAAGTAAACAGAGTAACTGGAAAAGAGCCGGATCTGATCTGGCTCTTTTTGCGCGTTCCTGTTATAATAACAGGATAGAAACGCGGGAAATACAGAGGATGGAGAAGAAAAATATGGATACTTACACAGTGCTTCTGGTGGATGATGAGGAGGAAGTTATCCGGGTGATTATGAAGAAAACAGACTGGGAGGGTCTGGGCTTTTCTGTGATCGGATATGCGAACAATGGTGCGCGGGCGCTGGAGATGGTGGAGGAATTTCAGCCGGATGTGGTTATGACTGATATCAGGATGCCCTATATGGACGGTCTGGAGCTGGCCGGGCGGATAAAAGCGGAATATCCGATGACCAGGATCCTGTTTTTCACAGGCTTTGACGAGTTTGAGTACGCCAGGGAGGCCGTCCGTCTTGAGGTGGAGGAATATCTTCTGAAACCGGTGAGTTCAGCCGGGCTGACCAGCGTGTTTGCGCAGCTGAAGAAAAAAATGGATCAGGAGATCAGTGAGAAAAAGAATGCGGAGATCCTGCAGAAGTACTACCTTGAGTCTCTGCCGGTGATGCAGGCGAATTTTTACTCATCGCTGATTGAGGGCAGAATCCGGGAGGAGGAGATACCGCGGTACCTTTCTGACTACCAGATTACTCTTCCGGGCCCCTGTTACTGTTGTCTGGTATTTCATATTTCATCCGGACAGGCGCCGGAAGAGCTGGGGCCTGTGCTGCTGAATGCATCTGTCAGAAGGCAGGCGCTGGAACGCCTGGGAGAGAAGTGGCAGGTGGAGTCCTTTCCTTATCTGGGAAATATCGTTCTGATTGTGCAGATGAAGAGTGAACAGGAGATCCAGGCGCTGACGGATGAGTGTGACCGGTTCTGCCGGTATTTCTGTCATATCATCGGGGCCGTTGTCACGGTGGGAATCGGTCCGGTGTGCAGTAGCCTTACGGAGTTGTCCGGGTCCTACAGCGGCGCGAGGGAGGCGGTATCATACCGTGTGATTTACGGTGTGTCCAGGGCGATCAACCTCAAAGAGATTGTTCCGGGAAAAGCGGCCGGGACTGACGCACAGAGTGATGCGCTGCTTACCGCGCTCTTTAAGACAATCCGGCTTGGCTCCGGGGAGGAGACGGTCCGGGCAGTCGATAAATACCTGCGTCAGATGTCGTTTCAGGATCAGTCGCTTCAGCAGTACCAGATTCATCTGATGGAGCTGCTCAGCGCGCTGTACCGGTTTGTGGCAAATCATGATATCACTTCAGATCCGTTTTCAGGCGATATGAGGATGCTCTGCAACTCCCTCCTGGATCTTGAACCGGACGCGCTGCGGAAATGGCTGGTTGATATCAGCCTTTCTTTTCGTGAGGAACTGATCTGTGCGCGGAGCCGTTCCACCAGGTCGCTCGTGTCTGGGGCAAAGGAGTATGTGCATCAGAATTACCAGAACGCTGAGCTCTCCCTGGACGGGATCTGTCAGGTGCTGGGGGTGTCAAATTCTTATTTTTCGACAATCTTTAAAAAGAAAACAGGGAAGTCTTTTATCGCTTATCTGACGGATTACCGCATGGAGCAGGCTTCACGCCTGCTGATTGAGACGGATGAAAAAAGCTATGTCATAGCAAAGCGGGTGGGTTATCTGGATCCGAATTATTTCAGCTATGTATTTAAAAAGCATTACGGTTTATCGCCGTCCAGATACAGAACGGAGCATGGGGAAAGTGAGAAGTAGGTATTCGTCATTTTGGGAAAAGGTGAAGCCGACAGGGATGCAGTCGGTGATAATGCTGGTATTTTCGGTGATTTCCATCTCGATTATGCTGATTCTTGGAATTGTCATGTATCTCCGGTTTTCCGCCTCATCCAGGCAGGAGATGATACAGAGTACGCAGAAGCTGATGGAGCAGGCAGGGGAAAATCTGGAGGATTATCTGATTGGCATGCGCCAGATCTCGGACGCGCTCTATTATAATGTGATCAAGGAAAATGATTTCTCAGATCAGGATAAAGAGATACAGCGAGGGATGAGCCTGCTGTATGCGGCCAACAGGGACCGGCTTAAAAGTATTGCCATCTACAATCAGTACGGCAGTCTCATGGCAGCGGAGCCGGTTGCTTCCCAGAAGGAAGATCCGGATGTCACCAGACAGGACTGGTATGTACAGGCGGTCAGTGAGATGGAAAACATGCACTTTTCCACACCGCACATTCAGAATCTGTTTGATGACGATGCGTTCCGCTATTACTGGGTGATTTCCTTAAGCCGCGTGGTTGAGCTCACCAATTACGGGGAGCCGCAGTCCGGCGTTCTGCTCGTGGATATGGATTATTCCGGTATTTCGCGGATGATGAAGCAGATTAATGCCCCGGCGAACGGCCCGTATTATTATCTCTGTGACGGCAACGGCCGGATTATTTATCATATGCGGCAGATACAGATCAGTAACGGGTTATTTCGTGAAAACAGCCGCGCGGCGGCAGCGCACAGGGACGGTGTATATGACGAGGTCTTTGAGGGAGAGCGCCGCAAGGTCATTGTCAATACCATCAGCTATACGGGATGGAAGCTGGTGGGTGTGATTCCATATTCCGTCTTTACCAGCGGTATGTTTGATACCCGATATTTTATAGTGATGCTTATGCTTCTGATGGCGATGATGCTCGGGGTGGTCAACCGGGTGGTGTCCGTGCGCATATCCAGTCCCATTCTAAAGCTGAACACCTCGGTCATAGAGTACGAGGCGGGGGAAAAGCCGGAGATCTATATCGGCGGTTCCATGGAAATCCGCCATCTCGGCCACTCTATTCAGCAGTCTTACGAGCAGATTGACATGCTTATGCGAAAAATTGTTCTCGAGCAGACGGAGCGCAGAAAAAGTGAGCTGGAGGCGCTGCAGAGTCAGATTCATCCGCATTTTCTGTATAATACGCTCGATTCCATCACATGGATGATCGAGGGAGAAAAAAATGACGAGGCGGTATTTATGATCTCACAGCTGGCGAAGCTGTTTCGTATCAGTCTCTCGAAAGGGCGCACGGTGATCCGCATTGAGGATGAGCTGCAGCACGCGGTAAGTTACATGAATATACTGAAAGTCCGCTACAAAAACAGCTTTTCGATATCCTTTGATGTGGCCCCGGAGCTGCTCTCCTGCTGTACGGTGAAGCTGATACTCCAGCCTCTTCTCGAAAATGCGATTCATTACGGGGTGGTGGGAATGGATGACTGCGGGGAGATTGTGGTGACCGGAAGGGTGTCGGACAAAATGGCGGTGCTTTCGGTGACGGATAACGGAATCGGCATGTCCGCGGAGGAAGTGAGCTGTCTGCTGACGGACAGCGGGCGGGTGCACGGGCACGGTTCAGGGGTCGGCCTTGTGAATGTCAACAACCGGATACAGATTCTTTTTGGAAAAGAGTACGGGCTTGTGATTGAGAGTGAGCCGGATGAGGGGACAACCGTTTCCATTCATATGCCGCTCATCCCGTACACGGAAGAGAACAGAAAAATTCTTGAGAAAGGGCAGAGGACCGGCAATGAAGGATGGTAAAAAAATGTTTGTCCTGTTTGAAACGGTTCTGGCGGTTCTGGTATTTACGCTGGCGTTTCTGATGCTCCGGGGCAGCGGTGAGAAAAATGTTCCAAGGATCTCCGTGATTATCCGCAATCCGGACGATGACCAGTGGTCTGCGTTCCGGTACGGACTGCGGATGGCGGCGCAGGATCAGGGCGCGGAGCTCTTTGTCGTCAGCACGGGCGAGACGATGACGGTTGCCGAGGAGCAGGAGGCAATTGAGCGCGAGATAGAGAACAGGGCGGATGCGGTGATTGTGCAGCCGGTTTTCGGGGATGATTCAGAGGAAATGCTCCGGAGAGCCGGAAAAAAAGTTCCTGTGCTGCTTGTGGAGGACACGGTCCGTGAGGAGGGGAAGATCTGCCCTTTTCCGGTGATAAAGCCGGATGATGCCGCGATGGGAAGGGTCCTGGCGGAGGAACTGCTGAAGGATTTCAGCGGCGGGCTGGGAGAAAGGACGATCGGTATTCTGATGGAGACAGCGCAATCCGTATCTGTGACGGACCGTCTCAGGGGGTTCTCTGAAGCGCTGGGGGATCAGGGCGCAGGGATCGTATGGTCTGTCAGCGGATCGCGGGGGGAGGAAGGGGAGATGCTCCTTAAAGCACAGCCCGGGGTGGATTTTGTGATTGCGATGGATGACAGCAGTCTTGCGACTGCAGGAAAATGCGCATCCGCCAATGATCTCCACGGCGCGCTGGTATACGGGATCGCAGGTTCCACGGAGGCCGTGTATTATCTCGACACCGGTGTTGTGCGGTGTCTGGTGGTTCCGGATGCCTTCAGCGCGGGGTATCAGAGCCTGACGGCGGCGGTGGAAAGTACAGGTGGATTTCAGCGGCGTTTACCCTGCAGGACGGTAGCTCACACGGTTTTGCGCAGGGAGAATCTTTTTTCTGAAAAAAATCAGGAGATTCTTTATACGATGAGCCAGTAAAAACCGCGGAACGGAGGGGAAGGGCGATGAGAGGAAGGCGGATACGGATACTGGCGGCCGGAGCGGCACTCTGCGCCGGTGTGGCAGGCGCCTGCCGGGGACGGCAGGAGGAGAGGACGGTGGAGCTCCATGTCGGAGTGACTTATTATAATCAGAGTGACACGTTTCTCAATGAACTGATCGGCTGCTTTAAGGATGAGCTCGTAAAGCTTGAGGACAGCGGTTTTGAGACGGCGCTGACTGTGAGGGATGCGGCGGGGGCAAAACGGACGCAGGATGATCAGGTACAGGAACTGATTGACGCGGGCTGCAATATCCTCTGTGTCAACCTGGTAGACCGGGCGGATCCGTCGGAGATTATCGATCTCGCCAGGGAAAAGGATATCCCGATTATCTTTTTTAACCGGGAGCCGGTTGCGGAGGATATGATGCAGTGGGAAAAGCTGTACTATGTGGGCGCGGACGCAGAGCAGTCCGGGATGATGCAGGGTTCTCTGGCGGCTGACCTGATCAGGTGTGACGAACATGTGGACCGCAATCAGGACGGAAAGATTCAGTATGTGGTGCTGGAGGGAGAGGCGGGACATCAGGATGCGATTATCCGCACGGAAAGCGCAGTGGATACGCTTAAAAGCAATGGGATTGTGCTCGAAAAGTTAAGCTGCGGGATTGCCAACTGGAACCGCGCTCAGGCAAAAAACAGGATGATGCAGATGATTGGTCAGTACCGGAATCAGATTGAGCTGGTTCTGGCGAACAATGACGATATGGCGCTCGGCGCTCTGGACGCTTATGAGGAATTAAACTATCAGGGATCTGCCCTTCCTGTATTTTTCGGAATCGATGGAACTGATGAAGGGCTTAAAGCCGTGCGGGAGCACAGGATGCACGGAACGGTATACAATGATAAGGAGGGGCAGGCGGCCGCCATGGCAGAGCTGGCAGCTGCGCTGATCTGCGGGAAGGAGCCCGTTGAAATGCCGTTTGAAAATGAAAAATATATTTATCTGCCCTATTATAAAGTTCCGGGAGATTCCGGCCTGCCGGAAAACAGGAACCCTTAAGAAAAGTATAAGAAATCCTGAATAATTATTTTATTGTAAATAACCGGGTGCTTTGCTAGAATGAAGTGGTGGAAACGGTTCCGGCCTGCGGTCTGCGATGTTTAAAAGGGCTCCGGGACGGACAACCGGGAGAGGAGAGGATGATATGGACGGGGAAGCTCGTTTTGCGGATACGGGTTCCGGGATTTTTCCGGAAGAAAAGAGCGCGGGGCCGGTGGAGCTTCGGAAAGAAGACGGTTCGCCGGACGTACAGCCAAAAGGCGGTTCGGCGTGCGCCGGTCCGGCTCTGTCTGCGGAAAATAGTGGAATGTCCAAAGACGGAGGCGGGTCAGGAGCGGCCGGAGGCGGTCCGTCTGGAGCCGGGGCATTCGGA
>CAMSQM010000015.1 GCA_947062675.1 uncultured Roseburia sp. | reverse complement strand
GATCTCTGGATCAGTTTATAAAAATAGCCGATATCTCCGCCGGCCGAGAATGCCTTCTCCACACCTCTGATCACCACAACCCTGACATTTTCATCCTTCCCGCATGCATCCACAACATACATCAGCTCGTCCGCCATCTGCTCGTCGATGGCGTTGAGATTCTTCATGTAATTCATGGTGATGATGCCGACGCCGTTTTCCACGGAATACTGGATTTTTTTTAGTTCCATACCCTTCTCCTTTCAGATGCCTCTCCGTCAAAAGTCTCTCTGTCCCCCGTTACCGGCATCTTTTCCAGAGCCCGCCGGTAAAAGCAGACTGTACAAAAATCAGCGGGACTATTTTCAGAATTATCCGGTCCCGATTCTATAATTGCAGTACATTATATTGCAATTCCGATTTTTGTATAATTATATCATGGATTTTCAAAAAAAGAAATGATAATTTGTCTGATCTGACAGAAAAGAAGCTATATTTTTCATGACTCCCGGTTAAAGCGATGTATCACAAAGATCCGCGATATGAAAATACTGTACGGGATCACAGGCCGGCCGCCGGCCGGACCCGCTGTAATCAGCGGGATTTTCTGCTCAGCAGCTCATCAGACACCTGTTCCAGTTCTTCGTGCCTGTGGTAATAGCCGGCAAGGGCGTTCTTCTTATCCGATGCTCCCGAATGGCCGCTAAAAGCCAGCTTGAGCAGCATTGGCGTCAGCACGGCACAGCCCACCACCATAATCACAATCGGCGTCATCATGGCCTGACTGAGGGCTCCCACGGACAGTCCCCGGTTCGCCACAATCAGAGCCACCTCGCCGCGGCAGGCCATTCCGGTCCCCACCTGAATGCACTCCGCCCTGTTAAATCCGCACATCCCGGCACCCAGACCGCAGCCGGCGACTTTCGACAAAATAGCGGTCGCAAGAAGAAGCAGGGAAAAAGCCACCAGCCCTCCGCTGAGCCCGGGCAGCTCCACTTTGATCCCGATCCCGGCAAAAAATACCGGCGTCAGAAGCAGATAGCTCAGAGGTTCAAATTTAGAGCGTATGTAATCTGCTTTCGAGGTGCAGGCCACAACCAGTCCCGCCACAAAAGCACCGATAATATCCGCCACGCCAAAAAATTCTTCCGCACAATAGGCCAGAAGCAGACAGGTCACAAAGGCGAATACCGGATATCTCCGGAGATTTTTCTGGTGCGCGCGGGCAATGATCAGTCGAAAGAGCCGGATACCCCCTGCAGCCGTGATAACGGCAAAAATAAAAAACAGCGCAATTTTCAGCAGCACCGGCAGCAGGCTGGTCCCGTCTCCCGCCATGCTGGCAACTACCGTCAGAGCCACAAGACCCAGCACGTCGTCAATCAGGGCGGCCGCCAGAATCGTGCTTCCCACCCTGGTATCCAGGTGTCCCAGTTCTTTGAGCGTCTCAACGGTGATGCTGACCGAGGTGGCGGTCAGCACCGTCCCCAGAAAAATATTCTCCAGAAGTGTGTTTCCCGGAAGCCATCCGGCCTTTCCGGCCAGCCAGCCAAATCCCGTCCCCATCGCCATAGGCACCACCACGCCGCACAGAGCCACCAGAAAGGCCGCTTTTCCGGCATTCTTCAGCTCCCGCAGATCGGTTCCCATCCCGGCGGTAAAAAGAATTACAATCACCCCCAGTTCGCTCATCCTGGAAAGGAATTCCGTTTCCGAGAGAATATTGAACATGGCGGGCCCGAGCACAAGGCCGGCCAGCAGCGCACCCACCACCCGCGGCATCTGGAATTTGCCCGTGAAGATCCCAAGCAGTTTTGTGCTTAAAAGAATCAGTGCCAGATCCAGTAAATAATGATAAGACATCCGACGTTTCCTCCTCATATATTTTTTTCTAAACTATCACGCCGTCTGCGGATTGGCAAGAAGCGATTTACACAAAAAAATACCGGGAATCCCGATAATTTTGGGATCCCCGGTCATTTTCTGCCTATTTTATGAATACGTTTACCGCCTGCGTATCCCCCTGTGCATAAAATACTGAAACGCCTCTCACCTCCCCTGATAATTTCTGTATTTATAATACCCGGCCATCCCGGCCGCAGTCCCCACAACCGCCGCGGTGGCCATATGCATCAGAATCTGCTTTCCCGCAAAGGCAAATCCCCAGTTCAGCGCCAGATAGTACGGCATCGACATCATGAAATGAGAAATTGTCCAGGTGATCTGAATTCCCTGCATGGGCATCATCAGCCTGAACGCAGTTATCCACGCATACGGCACAAAAAACAGCACCAGAGAGATCACAACCGCCGCAAAAGAACTGCGGCTTACGGCAGATACCGCCAGCGTAATCGCCGTTAACAGCAGGACTCCCGCGAGTCCCAGAAAAAACTGGTATATAAAAAAACCTGAAACTGTCCCGGGGCAGTATCCCATGGAAGGAACGCCCAGCAATCTGGCCGAGGCATCCAGTCCCTGTAATCCGTATACCTCCAGATAAATTCCCCACACAAACAGCGTTATCACGCAGTATACCAGCACCGTGAAGGAAAAAGCCGCCGCGATCTTCATCCGGACCGCCCCTTTCTTTCCCTCTTTCGTCGTCAGCACAAGATCCGTGGTGCGGAGCGTATATTCCTCCGCGAAAACCGGTGCGACTGCCACCATAAATATCAGCAGAAGCCCGATTATCACAATAATCCCGTATATCTCACGCAGGTCACGCCAGCCATCCACATAATCAAACCAGATGTCCCCTGTAAGCATAGGCGCCACATAATTTTCCCAGTCCTCCCCGCTGTAAAAGGATATTGCATCCTGATTTTCCCAGCCCTTTTCATTGAAGTCTGTCATCTCCTCCGTGATAAACTTATTGCAGAAGTTTCCGACAGCACCGTCTTCCTGCGACCAGTAGCAGAAACCGAAATCACGGTAAATCTGACGGACTTTCTCTTCCGTCAGCGGCCCCGCATACTCCTTCGCCAGCTTCTGGTCCATCATGAGTGCCTCTTTTCCCTCGAAACACTCCCCGTCGATTGTCACGCGGTATGTACTGACCTGCGACATCAGCCGCAGGTACAGTAATGCGGGCAGCAGAATCAGCCCCAGCCAGACAATTTTTCCGGATGCAATTTTACGCATTTCCTCTTTCCAGATCCTGTACATATTCCGACGCCTCCTCAAAATAGTATAGATAAACATCCTCCAGTCCCGGCTCCACGGGCAGCGCGCCCTCACAGGGGCATTCATTGGCTATCAGGCGCAGATGCACACTCCCGGTCTCATTGCGCAGGCCGCTGACCGCAAACTTTTTATTCAGCCGCTGCGCCTCCTCCGGTTCCGCCACATACTCCCACACCCTGCCCCTCACACTTTCCGTGACCTCCCCGCAGGTTCCCTGCCCCACGATCCTCCCCTGTTTCATCAGCAGTATCTGATCTGCGATAAAGTCCACATCTGAGACAATATGCGTTGATAAAATAATGATCCGCCCCTTCGAGAATGTGCTGATCATATTGCGGAAACGGATGCGCTCTTTCGGGTCAAGCCCGGCAGTCGGTTCATCCAGAACCAGGATCTCCGGATCATTGAGCAGCGCCTGTGCAATGCCAAGGCGGCGGATCATCCCTCCGGAAAAGGTCTTTATCTTTGATTTCTGCTCTCCCTCAAGCCCGGTAAAACGCAGCATCTCCTGTACCTTATCGTGCACGAGATCTTTTGGAACCGCCTTACAGGCCGCCAGATATTCCAGATACCGCTTTGCGGTAAAGTCCGGATAATATCCGAAATCCTGCGGAAGATAGCCGAGCATACAGCGGTATTCCCCGTCAAGCCGCCCGATCTCCATCCCGTTGCAGAAGATCTCCCCTGAAGTCGGTCTGAGCACACCGCAGAGCATGCGCAGCAGCGTGGTCTTTCCGGAGCCGTTTGCGCCGAGAAATCCGTACACGCCCTCTTTCAGGGACAAGGATACCTCATCCACCGCGATTTTATTTTTAAACTGTTTTGTCACCCTGTCCAGTCTCAGTTCAGGCATACATGTTCTCCTCTCTCAATTTTTCCGGGAATCCGGTATAGTTCCACACCGAGCACCAGAATTCCCGCCACTGACAGCGCCGCCCACACAGGCACATAATCCGGCTGATATGCCTTTTCCAAAAACGCCGGAAACAGTGCCAGCAGCCCGCAGATGACGCCTGCCGCAGTCTGTCCAAAGCCGGAAAACAGGTTCCGGAAGGCCGTCAGCATATACAGATACAGCACATCCGACCAGAGAAACGGCACGAGCATATACAGAAAATAGACTCCGGTCCCGGACACGCTGCATCCGCCTCCCACCCCCGTCAGAATCGCCAGCACGCCGGAATCCACCACTCCCGCCTCCAGCATCCGTATGCAGATCATCTGCTTCAGATTCAGATACAGCGTCTGTTCCAGCTCCGCCATATGCCATGAAAACAGCCTGGCCACACCGCTGAGACAGATATTTCCGGCAAACACGATAAACACCGACGAAGCCGCAATATTCACGCTGTCTGTCCCCGCCCTCCGGCTGCCCCACACCGCCACAAGCAGCGCCGCAAACAATACGCCGCCCTGCAGCGCCCAGTGCCAGGGCGACTGGAAACGCAGCTCATTCCACACATTTTCCGCGAATGACGGATAGCGGCGGAACCGCTTTTCCTCCACCTGAAGCCGGATCTCTCTCATGCACGCCGCTTTTCTTCTCTCATCCACCGGAAATCTCCACTTCATCTTACTGTCCATAAAAAACCTCCCTTCCCGCTTTCCGGTCACCGGAACTCTTTTCCGTCTTCCACAGCGCTCCCGCCTCTCTGGCAAATCCTGAATCCGGCCATTCATTCTCCGGTTTTCTGTCCGCAAAAGCGCAGTTTTCCCTCCTCATCAGAATCCCTCCTCTTCCAGCCATTTTTTAAGCTTTGTAAGTCCCTGACGTATTCTGGATTTTACCGCCGGCCCCGATGCCCCCGTCATCCGCGCGATCTCCCGGTTCTTATATCCATAAAAATGGTGCAGCAGAACCGCTTCCCTCTGCGCTTCCGGCAGCCTTCCCAGCATCTCCGCCAGCAGCAGGTGGTCCTCCAGCCGTCCGAACTCCCCCTGGCAGCACATGGATACTTCCGCACAGTCTGCCGCCTCCCTCTCCGGCTGCTCCCAGCTATCAAAAGTCGCGGCTATGCGGGTCCCCGCTGTCCTTCCGGCATAATTGCGGCAGAGATTCATGGCGATTGTCAGAAGATACCCTTTTAAATTCCGGTACCGGTAACTCTCCACATAGCGGATGAACTTGAAAAATGTCTCCTGCGCCAGATCATATGCATCCTCCCTGTTTCCGGTCTGATATGCGCAGAAATAATAAATGTCATCATAATATTTCCCGGCAATCTCATTCAGATATTCTTTCTGCCCGTTCTGAATCCGCCGGATCAGCTCTCTGTCCTCCAACGCAGGCCTCCTTTCCGCTGTATCAGCGCCTTCAATATATATAACCTCCCGGAACGGAAAAAAGATTCTCCCGGAACGGAATTTTTTCATTACCTGCCCTTAGGGCTTTCTGTTTCACAGGAAAGCAATCCCTTTAATGTTTTACAGCGACAGGTTCTCCCCTGTGAAACAAAAAAACATGCAGCGCAGGCCTTAGCCTGTACTGCATGTTTCTATAGTCCGTTCTGTCGCTTTCCGCCACAGTCTTATTTATTTGCCTGCTCCGCCTTAAGCGCTGCCGTCAGCGCCGGTACAATCTTATTCAGATCGCCCACAAGACCATAATCCGCCACATCGAAAATCGGTGCGTCTTCATCCTTGTTGATCGCGACGATCAGGTCCGCCTCTTCCATTCCGGCAACATGCTGGATTGCACCTGAGATACCGATCGCAAAATAGATCTGCGGGCGGACGGTTTTACCGGTCTGTCCAACCTGAAGATCCACCGGCTGCCAGCCGTTCTCGACCACGGCACGGGAACAGCTCACGGTTCCGCCCAGCACTTCCGCGAGATCCTCAAGGATCTTAAAGTTCTCTTTGGAGCCGACGCCACGTCCGCCGGATACGAGAATTTTTGCGTCCATAATGTTGGCGGTATTCTTTACAGCCTTCACAATATTGAGAATCTCAACATATTTCTCATTCGGCGTAAAGCCCGGGTTGAACTCTTCCACATTTGCCTTTGCGCCCTTAACCGGCTCGATTTTCTGCATAACGCCCGGACGGACAGTCGCCATCTGCGGACGGTTATCCGGGCAGGCAATCGTTGCGATCGTATTGCCGCCGAATGCCGGACGGGTCATAAGCAGCTGGTTATGCTTCTGCTCGCTCTCTTTTCCGGGCTGCGCCACCAGCGGGAAATCACCGATCTCAAGCAGCGTACAGTCTGCCGTAAGACCTGTCTTCACGCGCGCGGATACTCTCGGGCCAAGGTCACGTCCGATAGCAGTCGCACCGACTAACACGATTTCCGGTTTGTATTTGTTGATGACAGAAGCCAGCGCATGTGTGTACGGCTCTGTCCTGTACTCCTTTAACTCGGGATCGTCCACAACAATCACCTTGTCTGCGCCGTAGACAGCCAGCTCATCCGCAAGGCCTTTTACATCCGAGCCGACCAGAACTGCAGTAACCTCAGTGCCCAGATCTTTCGCCAGATCTTTTCCTTTTCCAAGTAACTCAAACGCAACACCGTCTAACTTGTTATCCACCTGCTGCGCATAGACAAATACTCCTTTAAATTCTTCTAAGCCCATTTTATTCACCACTTTTCCTTCTTTTTTTAGATAACGTGTTTCTCTTTGAATTTGCCCATTAAATAAGCAACTGCTTCTTCCGTGTCAAGAACAACCTTCTCGCCTGCGCCCTTGCGCACCTTGTCGGAAGCTTTTGCGATCTTGGTCGGCGAACCTTTCAGACCAAGGTCTGAGTCATCCACATCCTTTAAATCTGCGCGGCCCCAGACAGTAACCTCTTTGTCATATGCGTCAAAGATACCGCCCGGCGTCATATAGCGCGGCACGTTCAGCTCGGAAAGAGCGGTGATCAGGCACGGCATCTTCGCTTTCAGCTCATGATATCTGTCCTCATACTGACGCTGTACGATCACATAGTCGCCGTCGATCTTAATATCCTGCGCATAGGAAATCACCGGAAGGTCAAGATGCTCTGCAATCTGCGGTCCCACCTGTGCGGTATCGCCGTCGATTGCCTGACGCCCCGTGATAATCAGATCATACTCAAGGTTGCGGATCGCGCCTGCGACCGTGGTGGACGTCGCCCATGTATCCGCACCGCCCAGCACCCGGTCCGTCACAAGGATTCCCCTGTCCGCGCCCATCGCCAGAGCCTCGCGGAGAACCTCATCCGCTTTCGGAAGTCCCATGGTAACCACAGTGACTTCTGCCCCATACTGCTCTTTTAACCGAAGTGCTGCCTCCAGTCCCGCCTTGTCGTCGGGGTTCATGATTGTGAGCATTGCACCTCTGTCTAATGTACCGTCCGGGTTGAATTTCACGCCGCCTTTTGTATCCGGTACCTGTTTAATACATACAACTATCTTCACGGTATTGTCACTCCTTATTTTTAATCTATAATTTGAAAATCAGTGGTTTATTTCAGTAATGCACCGGAGATTACCATGCGCTGAACCTCGCTGGTTCCCTCGTAGATCTCGGTAATCTTTGCGTCGCGCATCATGCGCTCCACATCATACTCACGGATATATCCGTATCCGCCGAAGAGCTGAACCACTTCCGTTGTAACCGCCATCGCCGTCTCCGCAGCAAATAATTTAGCCTTTGCAGCCTCCACGGAGTATACTTTCTGCGTCGCTTTTGCCATGGCTGCCTTGTAGACGAGAAGCTGCGCAGCCTCGATTCTTGCAGCCATGTCTGCAAGTTTGAACTGCGTATTCTGCTGCTGTGCGATAGAACGCCCGAACTGCTTTCTCTCCTTGGTGTATGCAACCGCGCGGTCGAGAGCGCCCTCCGCGATGCCGAGTGCCTGCGCCGCGATACCGATACGTCCGCCGTCAAGTGTATGCATTGCGATCGGGAAGCCTTTTCCTTCCGGCCCTAACAGATTCTCCTTCGGAATTCTGCAGTCCTCGAAAATCAGCTCATATGTGGAGGAACCGCGGATACCCATCTTCTTCTCTTTTGTGCCGAATGAGAAGCCCGGAGCGCTCTTATCCACGATAAACGCCGAGAAGTTCTTTTTCTTTCTTCCCCTCTTGTCGGTCACAACGCTTGTGATTGCAATCACAATATAGACATCCGCGACCTTGCCGTTTGTGATAAAGCACTTGGAACCGTTTAACACCCACTCGTCCCCGTCCAGGACAGCTTTCGTCTGCGCGCCCTGCGCGTCCGTACCTGCGCCCGGCTCTGTCAGTGCAAACGCACCGAGCTTCTCACCCGTCGCAAGCGGCTTCACATATTTCTGTTTCTGCTCTTCTGTTCCGTAGGTCAGAATCGGATCGATGCACAGGGACGTATGTGCGGACACGACAACACTCGTGGTGGCGCATACCTTGGCCAGCTCTTCCACGCACATTACATATGTAAGCGGATCGCAGCCCTGTCCGCCGTACTCCTTCGGAACCGGGATTCCCAGAAAACCGTATTTCTGCATTTTCTTCACGGTCTCCATCGGAAATTCTTCGGTCTCGTCAACCTCCTGCGCGAGCGGTTTTACTTCTGTTTCAGCAAATTCCCGAAACAGGGAACGCGCCATTTCATGCTTTTTATCTAAAGAGAAATCCATGATCTTTTACTCCTTCTTTCTTTTTCCATAATTATCAGACAATCATGGAATTCCGGAACACACACCCTTTCTGCAAAGGCATACACCCCGCGTTTCCATGACTGTCTGAATCTGACATTTTTACCTGGCAGATAACTGCTTTCCGGCGGGTGGTATTTACCCGGCAGGCGACTTACCTGCTATAGTCGTAAAATCCTTTTCCTGTCTTCTGTCCTAATTTGCCTGCGCGCACCATTTTCTTCAGTAACGGATGCGGACGGTATTTCGGATCGCCCGTCTCGTCGTAGAGCACATTCATAATCGCAAGGCAGATATCAAGACCTACAAGATCGCCGAGCGCCAGCGGGCCCATCGGATGATTCGCGCCGAGCTTCATGGCCGTGTCGATGCCCTCCACGGAAGCCACGCCGTCCGCGTAGATGCCAACCGCCTCATTGATCATCGGGATGAGGATCCTGTTCACGACAAATCCTGCCGCCTCGTTTACCTCTACCGGAGTCTTGCCGATCGCTTTGGAGATCTCAACAACCTTATCCTTCATCTCATCCGGAGTATTCTCACCCTTGATGACCTCAATCAGCTTCATAACCGGAGCCGGATTGAAGAAGTGCATGCCGATCACCGGACGGTCAAGACCTGCGCCGATCTCTGTGATGGACAGGGAAGAGGTGTTGGTCGCAAACATACAGGTGGACGGAACGATCTCCTGCAGCTCTTTGAATGTCTGCTTCTTAACGTCCATCACCTCGAGCGCCGCCTCAACGATCAGATCCGCGTCGGTGCAGATATCTTTCACGCCGGTTGTGATCTTTGCGAGAACTTTGTCCGCGTCTTCCTGCGCCATCTTGCCCTTTGCGACTCTCTTCTCGAATCCTTTTGCGATTTTGTTTTTGCCGTTTGCCGCGAACTCCTCATTGATGTCGCATAAATACACTTCATATCCTTCTGTCTGTGCAAACGCCTGTGCGATTCCGGAACCCATGGTTCCTGCCCCGATAACTCCTACTTTCATTTCCGTTCCTCCTGAATTCTATGTAATCCTGTATCTGAAATATAATAATCTTCACTCATTCAGCACAATTCCCCGGGAGCACCGCCCCCGGGAACCTGCCTGGCAGAACTAATCTCTCTCAACAATGGTAGAGCAGCCCATACCGCCGCCGATGCACAGAGTCGCAAGACCCTTCTTCGCGTCTCTCTTCTGCATCTCATGTAATAATGTGACAAGAATACGGCATCCGGATGCTCCTACCGGGTGTCCGAGTGCGATCGCGCCGCCGTTCACGTTCACCTTCTCCATGTCAAATCCGAGATCCCTTGCCACCGCGACAGACTGCGCTGCAAATGCCTCGTTTGCCTCAACCAGATCCATGTCGCCGATCGTAAGGCCGGTCTTTTCAAATACTTTTCTCGTGGAAGCAACCGGACCGACACCCATGATCTCCGGCTCCACGCCGCCAAGTGCCCCTGCTACCCATGTCGCCATCGGTGTCACGCCGAGCTCTTTTGCCTTCTCCTCGCTCATCACAACGATCGCCGCCGCGCCGTCGTTGATACCGGAAGCATTTCCTGCGGTCACAAGTCCGCCCTCTTTTCCGGAGCAGCATTTTAATTTGGAGAGGGATTCTGCCGTGGTGCCCGCGCGCGGACCTTCATCCGTGACGAAATCCACAATCTCTTTCTTCACTTTTACCGGAACCGGAACGATCTCATCCTTAAACTTACCTTCAGCGATCGCTTTCTCACACTTCTGCTGGCTGTTCGCAGCAAACGCGTCAAGCTCCTCACGTGTCAGGCCATATCTGTCGCATACGTTCTCTGCGGTGATCATCATGTGATAGTGGTTGAACGCGTCGGTCAGCGCGTCATTTACCATCGTATCAATGATCGTCGCATTGTTCATACGGTATCCAAAACGAGCTTTCGTCATAGCATACGGAGCCATGGACATATTCTCCATACCGCCGGCAACAACGATGTCCGCCTGGTCCGCCATAATCATGGTGGCCGCTTCATTGACACACTTTAACCCGGAACCGCAGACCACGTTTAAGGTTACAGCCGGAACTTCAATCGGCAAACCCGCCTTGATCGAAGCCTGACGTGCAACATTCTGCCCCTGCGCTGCCTGGATGACGCAGCCCATTAATACTTCGTCAACCTGCTCCGGCTTAACACCTGCCCTGTTTAATGCTTCCTTAATTACGATCGCGCCTAAATCAGCCGCCGGTGTGTTGCTCAGCGCTCCGCCCATCCTGCCGATCGCGGTACGGCATGCGCCTGCTAAAACTACTTTCTTTGCCATTTTCTCGTCTCCTTCTTCCAATATATTCGCTGAAACGCCGTTAATTTTTTAACAATCCTGAACAAAAAAAATACGTCTGCGCCTGACAGTAAAAAACGTATCGCTTCTGTATCGTCATCTATGTATCAACCACACAAAATCAACGGTCCCTCCAGCTCTCTGTTACGATTTCATGCTATCATAATTTGTCCGCAAATGCAAGCGCTTCCTGTGTATTTTTCACAAAACATGGGAGCTGCCGGGCACTGTTCAGACAGGTCTGCAACAGTCGCTTAGCAGAACAGATTCCGGCAGTCAGTGCTCCGCCCCCTCCGTAATTTTCAGATCCCTCTCATTTTCCACCGCCGCCTCTATCGCGGCTGCAAGCCCTTCCGCAATCACCTCCGCTGACATGGACGGCATCCCCGCCCTTTCCGTGACCTGCTGCGGCAGATACGGGATATGAATAAAGCCGCTCCGCTTTCCCGGATATTTTGTTTCTATGAGGTGACGGACCCCGTAGGTCACATGATTGCAGACAAACGTGCCCGCCGTGTTTGAAACGGCAGCCGGGATGCCCTTCTTTCGTATGCGCTGCACCATGGCTTTTACCGGCAGATTAACAAAATATGCGTCCGGACCGCCGGCAAAAACGGGCTCGTCGACCGGCTGATTTCCCTCGTTGTCCGGAGAACGGTAATCATCCACGTTGATTCCCACGCGCTCCACGCCAAGCTCCGCCCTGCCGCCCGCCTGGCCCACCGACAGAATCACATCCGGGTCATGCTTTTTCACAGCCTCCTCGATCACCGCGAGAGCTTTGTGACAGACCACCGGAACCTCCAGCCGGACGATCCGCGCGCCCGCAATCTTATCCGGCAGCTTTTTCACTGCCTCAATGGAAGGATTTACCTCCTCCCCTCCAAACGGTTCAAAACCGGTCACCAGTATCTTCATGTCCCCCTCCTGAAACTCTTTTTTATCTTTAAGTTAACACATGATTTCCGCGGCAGAAAAACGGATTCCCCCGGTCCGGAATTCTCTCCGTCCCCCGCCGGTCACACAATTTCTGCCGCTGTCAACAGCTTAACAGATTGTATTTGACCTTTCAATATGCTAATATTATAATAAGAGCAGATGATATAGGGGAAAAGGGAGGCAATTGTATGCAATTTGTGAAAACATCCGACTTAAAGCCCGGCATGCGCCTGGCAAAGCCTATCTACAACAAAATGGGAGTTCTTCTTTACGAGCGCAATACGAAACTTACCATACAGGGTATCACCAGTATCGAGAATTTCGGCCTGATCGGCATTTTTATCCTGGAGCCGGCGGAACCTCTGCCGCCGCTGACGCGCGAGGATGTGGAATTCGAGCAGTTCCAGACGATCTATATGTTTAAGTTAAAAGACAATATGGACAAACTTCAGGACAATCAGCCGCCCGCAACGCTGCTCGAGCTGGCGCAGAGCATCCAGGCGCATTACGGCGTTCTCGATCACAAGCTGAATTTTGCACAGATGCTGCGCAGCTCCGCCGATTTTGTGTACAAACATTCCATCAGTGTGGCCATTCTCACCGCGCTGATTTCCAATGAAATGCGCATCACGCCGCCGGAAAAGCTCGCGCTGATCACGGCCGGCCTGCTCTACGATTTCGGATATCTGTATGTCCCGCTGGCCGTTCTCGACAAAGGCGACGACCTCTCCGACAGCGACCGCGATTTCATCCAGATGAATCTCGAGCGTGGCTATGAGACAATAAAGCCCAGCTATGAGGGCTCCGGCCTGCCAAAGCTTTCCCTGGAGATTATTCAGTACTCCATCTTCCAGAACAGCCGCAATGTAAAGGCAAAGGATCCCGCTGCAAATGTCCGCCTCCTGGCTGATATCTTAAAGGTTGCGGACAAATTCGACCGTCTCACGGCAATGCGGATCAATAATCCGCCGATTTCCGGTGTCGCCGCGATGTATCATCTGCGGAAGAACATTCAGGAGTACAACAAAAGGGTGATTGACGCGCTCTCCCAGTGTATCCATATTCTTCCCACCGGCTCATGTGTGGATCTCTCCGACGGCGAGAAAGCCCTGGTCCTGGTGGAGAACCCGGCTGATTTTTCGCATCCGATGGTGCTTAAATTTTCCAATAACATGATCTACGATCTGAGCGACCCCATTATCGGCAAAAAGCTGCGCATCAAGGATACGATGAGGACAATGGACAACCGGATCGCCATCGACGAGGATTCCCTGCAGCATTTTGTCACGGATAATTACATAAAAGAGACCACCGACCGTTTTCGCAAGAGCAAACTGAAAATCGCGCAGAAACGTCAGATGAGCGCGCAGCAGAAAGGTGCGGCGGGCAAAAGCGGACAGCAGGCAGCCGCGCGGTCCGGCTCTGCACAGCAGGCAGCAGGGCGCAATACTGTGCGGCAGGGATCAGCCCGGCCCGGACAAAACGGGCAAAGTCCCGCGGCACAGCAGGGATCAGCGCAGATGGCAGGGCAGCGTCCTGCCGGACAGTAGCGGCCCGTCATACCTGTCCGCGGACAGGCAGACAGCAAAACAGGAAACCGGATGTGCCACGTCGTGCACATCCGGTTTCCTGTTTTTTCCTGAAATCTTTGTTGTGCGGCAGGGATCAGCCCGGCCCGGACAAAACTGTCTGCCGGCCGTTATGCCCCGAATACCCAGCGGTCCAGACGCGAAAATGCCTCCTGCACCAGCGCATACGGCAGCGCGAGATTCATCCGGATTGCATACGGACCGTGGAACGGCCTGCCGTCCTGCCAGATCACTCCCACCTCATAGCCAGCCTTTAACAGCTCATCCAGCGTCTTTCCGTGCTCAAGACACCACTGCTCACAGTCGAGAAACAGCATATAGGTCCCCTGCGGCTTTGCCAGGGAAACCCCTTTAAAATGTTCTGTTATATAACGATATGCGTATTCAGCATTTTCCCCGATCACCGCACACAGCTCATCCAGCCATTCATGTCCCTCCTCCCGGTAAGCCCCGATCAGGGCGTGCATCGAGAGAACATTGCACATATTGTAGTGGGATAGAGAAGACTGCTTCCTCACCCGGTCACGCAGATACGAATTATAAATAATATGGTAGGAACCGACAAGCCCGGCCAGGTTAAATGTTTTCGACGGCGCATACACGGCGACTGTGCGCTGCTTCGCATCTTCCGATACCGACTGGGTCGGAATATGCGTATTTCCATACAGAATAATATCAGACCAGATCTCATCGGAAATCACGATACAGTCATTTTTCCGGTAGATCTCCATCGCCCTCTCAATTTCCTCCCGCTCCCAGACACGGCCGGTCGGATTGTGCGGTGAGCAGAACACGGCTGCATGGATATGGTTCTCCCTGATTTTTTTGTCCATGTCCTCATAATCCATTCGCCAGATCCCTTCCTGATCCCGCTTTAAATCGCTGTGGATGATATTGTACCCGTTGTTCTCCAGCGACATGGTAAACCCGATATAAGTCGGAGCATGCAGCAGAATATTGTCCCCCGCCGAACAGAATGCGCCGAGCGCCGAAATCACACAGCCCAGCACCCCGTTCTCGTAGCCGATACATTCCTCCGACAGCCCTTCCACGCCATGGCGCTTTTTCTGCCAGTCGATAATGCTCCTGTAATATTCATCCCGCACCTCAAAGTACCCGAATGCCGGATGCTTTGTGCGCTCAGCAATCGCTTCCGTGATCGTCGGAACCGTCGGGAAGTTCATATCCGCCACCCACATAGGGAGTTTTGAAAAGCCCTCCCGCACGCTCACGCCGGCAAATGGTATGACATCCACCGCAATCGCATCCCTGCCCGTCCGGTCCATCACTGATGTAAAATCGTACTTCATCTTTTTCTCCACGCCTCCCGGTATTCTCTTTCCTTCTAATCCGTCACAACAGCCGTCCCGGACGCCGTCACCATCAGCATACCGTTATCCGCTCCCAGCACCTCATAATCCATCTTCACGCCGACGACCGCGTTTGCTCCCATCTGCGCCGCCCGCTGCTGCATTTCAGCCAGCGCGTTATCCCGCGCCTGCATCAGCTCTCCCTCATAGGAATTGGACCTGCCGCCAAAAAAGTTTGTAAGTCCCGCCGCAAAGTCTTTGATAAAGTTTACGCCGGACACCACCTCTCCGAACACGATCCCTTTGTACTGCACAATGTGTTTCCCCTCAATCTGCGGCGTTGTTGTAACAATCATGACCCTTTCCTCCCTTTCTGCTTTTATCTCAATTTACAAAACGCTTCCTGCTGTGCCCGCGCTTCCATTATACCTCTCTTTTCCAGCCGGCTCAACCGGATTTTCCACTCCTGCGCCGCTTACAGCTCTTCCTCCACCATACTTTTCTCTCTGTGGAACGCATCGTAAATACACGGCACCACCACCAGTGTCAGAAGTGTCCCGTAGATCAGCCCTCCCTCCGTGACAATCGCCATCGGCTGCATCATCTCAGACCCGTCCCCGAGCCCGGCCGCCATTGTGGACATGGAGAGAATCGTTGTCAGCGCCGTCATCAGAATGGGGCGCAGCCTTGTCTTTCCGGACTCGATAATTGCTTCTTTTTTGCTCATCCCCTCCATGCGGAGCTGATTGATATAATCGACCATCACGATTCCATTGTTTACAATGATTCCGGCCAGCATGACAAATCCGATCATCGCGATGACACTGACTTCATTTCCGGTAAAAAACAGGGCGAACAGACCGCCGGTAAACGCGAGCGGGATCGTAAACATAATGATAAACGGCGACAGAAAGGACTGGAACTGGGCTACCATAACAAGGTAAATAAAGACCACGGCGAGCAGGAGCATCAGGTAAAGCTGGCTCATCGCATCGTTGATCATCTCATCCTCACCCGTCATCGCAATCTCATAACCCTCCGGCAGGCTGATTTTTTGAAGCTCTTTCTGAAGCTCACCGCTGACCAGCGTGACGTTATGATCCTCATCGATGCCCGCAGACACACTGATATAGCGCGTCTGGGAATCGCGGTTGATGACATTTAAAGTCGTTCCCTCCTCAAATTTCACAATCCGCCGTACGGGAATCTCCTCCTCATTCCCCTCCCTGTCCGTGTAGGTAAACGTCATATTCCGTATATCCTGCAGCGTCACGCCGGACTGTTCTTTTGTCTGCACATAGACTTTGTAATCTTTTAAGTCGGTCGAGATCGTGGTCGGCGAATCTGTCTGGGCCATTTTTGCATACACCTGCTGAAATACCTGCGCAGTCGTCATTCCGTATTCCGCCGCTTTTTCCTTATCAACGTGAAGCGTAAAGGACGGAGTCGTGTCGTCAAGGCCATCCTCCACATCCATGGTTCCCTCCGTTTTCTCCACAATCCGCGCGACTTCCGCCGCAAGTTCCTGAAGCCTGTCGAGATCCGGACCGCTGATCTGCACGGTGAGTCCGCTCCCCAGGAATGCGTTCATATCCGACGCAGAAGCATCCGTTTTCACCTCGCAGTTCATGTCCTTCGTCAGCCCGCCGACCTGTGCGATAACCTCCTGCCCTGAAACATCGGAGTCCTCATCCAGTATCAGGTACATTGTGACGCTGTCATCTCCGCCGCCCATCGACATCATCATGCCTCCGCCGACCATTGCACCAACCGTCTCAACCCCTTCAATCGCCGCTATTTTTTCCACAATCTCATCTGACATGGCGGTAAGTTCCTCAAAGCTCAGAGGCGATTCTTCCTTTGCGGTGACCGTCACGGTGAGCTGATCTGTCTCCATATCCATGTTCATAAATGTAAAGCCCCTCGAAAACGCGGCGGTGGCGCTGGCCGCCAGGAGAAGCAGCACAAGCGCAAATACCACCGGTTTAAAGCGGAGAGCCAGCTCCATAACCCTGGCATAACGATCCTGGATCTTCTCAAAGAAATCATGCCGGATCTCCTTTGTGTTCTTCAGCACTCCTGCCGCCATCATCGGGACAAAAGTGATGGCCACCACAAGGCTGGCCGTCAGCGTAAACAGAATCGTGAGCGCGATATCCACAAACAGCTGCCTGGTAATCCCCTCCGTAAAGATAATCGGCGCAAACACGCAGACTGTCGTGAGCGTCGAGGCGACAATCGCTCCTGTCACCTGTCCGGCGCCCTCCACAGCCGCCTTCCGGACCGAATATCCTTCTCCCTGCAGGCGGTAGATATTTTCAATCACGACGATCGAGTTATCCACCAGCATACCGATACCGAGCGCCAGACCGGAGAGAGAGATAATATTGAGCGAAATATCCGTAAAATACATCAGGACAATGGCGAATATCACACTCATCGGAATTGAACAGGCTATCACGAGCGTGGGCTTGATATCTTTTAAAAATGCAATGAGCACGATCACTGCGAGAAAGGCCCCGACGACGATATTCTGCAGAACAGATTCCACGATAATGTCTATGTATACCCCCTGATTCATCAGAATCGCCATACGCAGACCGTCCGTTTCTTTTTCCAGCGATGCAAACTTCTGCTGTGCGCGCTTCGTGACATCTCCTGTGGAGTATCCGGTCTGTTTCTCAATCGAGAGCATGATGGCCGGATTCCCGTTCACCCTGGAGTAGGATTCGGCGGAATTATCCGCCATCACAATCTCCGCCACGTCGCGCAGACGGATGGGCCCGATTCCCTCCATGCCCATATCCATCAGAACGACATCCTCAAGCTCTTCCATTGAGCCCAGCCGGTCCCCGACACGCACCATGTACTGGTCTTCCTTCTCTCCCACATAGCCCGCGGGCATCGAAAAATTCTGAGCGACCAGAAGATTCCCCAGCATATCCGGTGTGAGAATCCTGTGTAAATCCGCGGACTCCTCCGCACTCTTCTTTGCCTCGTCCAGCTGTGTCTGCCCCATCGCCAGCTGACCCTCTCCGTCGGCAAGCTTCGCCGCAGCCTCGCTGATCTTCAGCACTCCTGCGACCTGTGATTCATTCAGCTTCTTCAAGGCATCGTCGAGCGTTGTCTTTCCCTCTCCCACCTTCGTCTGTGCGGACTGAATCCCCGCAATCCCCGTATTCATCTCCGCGAGCATCTGAGTCAGCGCAGCGATCCCCTGCGGAATATCGTCAATGGAGTTCATCTGCACCCCGAGCTCTCCGAGCGCCGCGTTCTGTCCGGCCAGCTGTCCCTCCAGACCTGCCAGCTGATCGAGCAGCATCTGAAGCTGCATACTCTGCTCCGCCCCGCTGCCATCGAACAGCGCATCAAGCTGCATCTGAAGCTGCATCAGCTGCGCATTCTGCTCCTCACTCACGCTTCCTCCGGAGGCCTGCGCCTCCTCGATCGCCTGCTGAAGCGCTGCGATCTGCGCCTCCAGCTCACTCTGCTGCGCGGTCCCTGCCGTTCCCAGTACCGCCTGCATGGATGCAATCTGTTCCCTGAGCGCGATTCCCTGATCATAGATCCCCTGAAGAACCGGAATGGCCCCCTCAATCAGGCCTTTTGCCCCTGTGAGCATCGTCAGCCCCGAATTCATATCAGATTCGCCCACAAACGCCTGTATTTTCCCGTTGATTACTTCATTTTCCGCGCTGGCAATCTGCCGCCCGAGCTCGCTTTTTCCTTTTTCAAGCTCCTTCTTTCCTTTTTCGATCTCCTCAGCGGCCTCGTCAAGTTCACTCTGCGCTTCCTCGAACTGTTCCGCGATCTTTTTCTGAATCTTATCATTCAGGGCATCGATTTTTTCCTGGTCCATCGTGACCTGAATCGTCTCCTCGAGCGCGCCTGTGGTCGAGACGGAGGCAATCCCCTCAACGCTCTCGATGGACGGAACCAGCTCATTTTCCACATAGGAGGAAATCTCAGTCTGGCTCATCCCCTCCACATCGACGGAAGCCACCATAACCGGCATCATATCCGGATCGAGCTGCATAATCATCGGCGTTCCCACGCTCTCCGGCCAGCTTCCCTCCAGCTGATCAAGCTTCTGCTGCATCTCAATCAGTACCGAATCCATATTGGCGCTCTGTTCATATTCCAGGATCACCGTCGAATAGCTGTTGTAGGAGCCGGAACTGATGTTTTTGATATTGGATGTCGTGGCCATCGCCGCCTCTATCGGCGCCGTCACATCCATCTCCACCTCTTCCGGACTTGCACCCACATCCATCGTGATGACAAGTGCGTAGGGAAGATTCATATCCGGCAGAAGGTCGGTCGTCATCCGTGTCAGCGACACGACGCCGAGCACAACCACCAGTATGACACCGACCAGCACGGTATAGGGTTTCTTTACGCTGAACCTTGCAAACAATGTCTTTCCCTCTCAATCTTTTCTTCACGCATGCCGCATGCATGCCGCACGCATGCCGGCGTCCCCTTCCGCGGACTTTTCCGGTAGTTTTCAGTTTACGCGTTTTAAGGTAAAATGCAAGGGAGTCCGCCGATAATTTATACTTTTTTTATATAGGACAAAGAGTCTCCGGCATCACCATAAATGAAAGGGCTTTCGCTTAAAATGAAAAAGAATCCTGCAAAGCAGGATTCTCCGCTAGACTTCTTCTCCGTCCTCATCATCCGCAATCGCCGCCGCAGTGCCGGCCACAGATGATACAACTGAAATTACAACGACAACCACCACAAAAAGCAGCAGCACGCCGAGAAATACCAGTAATCCGCCCTCTGTCATATTTACCTCCATGCGCACACATATTTTTGTACTCTTCAGGCCTGCGCGCGTGCACACAGACCCGTGACTGATAATTTCAGGTTACGTTCTTCTGAGTCAGATTATAACACGTTACCCATTTAATGGGAAGAGGAAAAAAATTTCTCGGTAAACTCTGTTCTGGCACAGGGACGCCCAAACAGAAAACCCTGAATCAGATCCGGATCCGTCGTCCTCGCTCTCGCAAGCTCCTCCTCATTCTCAATCCCCTCCGCGCAGACATTCAGCCCCAGACTGTGCGCCATCTCGATGATGTGAAACAGCAGGCGATACTCATAATCCCTGTTCAGCGCTTTTTCCATAAATGTGCGGTCAATCTTGACGTAGGCCGGCTTCAGATCGCTCAGACAGTGAAGGTTGGAATAGCCCGTGCCAAAATCGTCCAGCGCCAGCAGGATTCCGTATGCCTTCAGCCCGTTCCAGACCTTTGTAAAATGCGGACTCTCATCGAGATAGCCGCTCTCCGTCAGCTCCACGCACACGCTTGACGGCCTCATGCGGAACTCTTCCACAATCTCAATAATCTCGTGCAGAACATCGCTCTTGAGCACCTGAATATAGGACAGATTGACATTCACCTTAAATCCCGGCAGATATTTCTGCCATTCCCGGCACGCATACAGCGCCTGCCTCAGAATCCAGCGTCCTACCGGGATAATCAGCCCCGATTCCTCCAGGATCGGAACAAATTCCGCCGGGGAGATCATACCTCCGTCCGGCATCTGAAAGCGCAGCAGCGATTCCGCGCCGGAAAGCCTCCCGTCCTCCGCGTTCACCAGCGGCTGAAAATGCACCTCAAACCCTTCAAATCCGTGATTTACGGCGTGATGAAGCGCCCGGTGGAGCTCCCGTCTGCGCAGATAGCCCTCGTAATGCTTTTTGTCGAACACGCAGCAGTTATTCCTGCCGCCCCGTTTCGCCTCGCTTAGCGCGAATTCAGAAAGCTTCATTGCATTTTCAAATGTACCGTCCACCTCATCGTTTAACAGAACGCCGCCGGAAACCGTGTAGACCGCCTCATAACGGTTCTCCTCAATAAAGGAAAAAACAGACATCCGGATCCTCTGGTACAGCTGCAGCGCTTCCTCCCTGCCGCCGCCCGCAAAATCCACGACGGCGAACTCATCCGCCACAATCCGGAAAATCTGCTGCCCCGGCAGAAGTTCCTTCTCAATGCACAGCGCAGTCCGGCGCAGAATATAATCCCCGTATTCGATGCCCTGATTCTCATTGATATCCTTAAAATCGTCTATTCCGAGCCTCAGTACAAATCCGGGCGGAATTTTTCCGCCGAAAGTCCGGAAGCAGATCTCCAGACTTGACGCCCCTAACAGACCGCTGACATTGTCGGCTTTCTGCTTTTTACCGATCTCATTGATGCAGCCGACCAGAAAATGCGGCGTACCGTCCTCATCCAGAAGCACTCTCCCGCGACAATTGATCCAGATCGGATTGCGGTCATGGTCCAGCCAGCGGTAATGAAGGTCGTGAAACAGCTTTTTCCCCTGTGAGAGAAGAGAGATCTCTTCCATAATCAGAGGTACATCCTCCGGATAGGTAAACTCTCTGTGCTTTCCGGCTACATCGGAAAAGTGATCCGACGGCAACAGAAACCGCTCCACAGCGCCGGGCGATATCTGATAATCGTCCTCCTTAAAATCACATACATACAGGTAATCGTCCATGCTCGGAGCAAATAACCTGATCACCTTTCCCAGCTGCTCAGCCGACAGCTTCAGACTTTCCTTCCCCATTACTACCGTTCCTCCCGTGTTACATATGCCCCCGTTTTCTTCTTACCTTTAAGATTATGCCTTTTTTACGGCAAATGCAACATTTTTCTGTCTAATTCGCACTCACAATTCCCTCCGCGCAGTCCAGCTCCACATATGCGCTCGATTTGAGGATGCCCGTCGCATTCTGCGCCCCGATCAGCACCGGAAGCTCAAGACTCAGGCCTGCAATCGCCGCATGGCAGCTCTCGCTGTCCGCCTCCACGATCAGGCCGGAAGCCTCGCGCATCTGGGCCAGCATATGATTACCGGTATCCGCGGCAACAATGATATCGCCCACCTTGAAATTCCTTAAATCCTCGTCGGTGCGGCACACACACAGGTTTGCGGATACTTTTTTATCCGAAAGCCCCCGTCCCCGGACCAGGATATGACCTGCCACCTGTACCTTGATCAGATTCGTGGTTCCCGAAACCCCCAGCGGTACGCCCGCCGTCAGAACCACCACATCCCCCTTCTCAATGGTTCCGGACGCTTCGGTCTCATCCACCGCATAATCAAACAGCTCCTCCGCCTGACTTTTCTCCTCAAGCAGAAGCGGGATCACCCCCCATGAGAGCCCGAGCTGCCGGTACACGCGGTCCGTCATACAGCCTCCCACGATCGGACAGCTCGGACGGTACTTGGATACCATGCGCGCCGTCCGCCCTGATTTGCTGACCGTGATAATCGCCGCCGCATTCAGATCTCCCGCCATCGTACAAGTTGCATGGGAAATGGCGTTTGTCACATCCGGATTGCTCATCGTCGTGCGCTGCCGGAACCGCTGCATATAATTGATATCCTGCTCCGTGCGGACCGCGATACGCACCATCGTTGTGAGCGCCTCGATCGGATACATGCCGGCTGCAGTCTCACCCGAGAGCATGATCGCGCTTGTTCCGTCGTAGATCGCGTTTGCCACGTCTGTCGATTCCGCTCTGGTGGGTCTTGGATGTTTCATCATGGAGTCCAGCATCTGTGTCGCAGTGATGACCACTTTTCCGACATCGCAGACCTTTTTGATAATCATCTTCTGGATCACGGGCACATCCTCAAGCGGGATCTCAACGCCCATGTCTCCCCTCGCCACCATGACGCCGTCGGAGACGCGGATAATATCTTCAATATTTTCCACGCCCTGCATATTCTCTATTTTGGAGATGATATTGATGCCCTCCCCGCCGTGTTCCTCCAGAATCCTGCGGATCGCCAGCACATCTTCCGCCGTGCGGACAAACGAAGCCGCGATAAAATCATATTCATTTTCAATGCCAAACAGAATATCTTTGTAGTCCTGTTCACTGACATACGGCATCGAAAGCGCCACATTCGGCACATTGATCCCTTTTTTGTTGGAAACCGTCCCGCCGTTGACGACGCGGCAGACAATATCCATCGGCACGCTGCCGTCCTCATTTTCTTTCGCGCCCTCCACCGGACGGATCTCCACAACTTCCATCCCGATGAGCCCGTCATCAATCAGAATCCGGTTTCCGGGCTTTACGTCCTTTGGCAGATTCCGGTAGGTGATGGATGCGCGCTTTGCGTCTCCCGTGATCTCTTCCGTCGTCAGCGTAAAAAGCTCTCCCTCCGAAAGCTCCGCCTTCCCGCCCGCAAAATCCCGCAGACGGATCTCCGGCCCCTTCGTATCCAGCAGTGCAGCCACCGGTCTTCCCGAGTCCTCCCGCAGCCTCTTAAGCTTTCCCAGACGTTCTTTCTGCTCCTCATGGGTTCCGTGTGAAAAATTAAAGCGGGCGACATCCATGCCCTCGTCAATCAGGCTTTTTAATACCCCCTCGTCATCTGTTGCCGGGCCTAACGTACATACAATTTTTGTTTTACGAAACATCTTCACTGCTCTTTCCATCCTCTCTGTTTATATTTATTTTGTAATCATGGTTCCCATACCGCCGGTGACATGCGTCCCGTCCCTGTGCAGTCTTGTGATCAGCACGGAGCGGATCGCGGAATCCCCGATAAAATCCACCGCGGCCTGAATCTTCGGCAGCATGTTTCCCTCCCCGAACTGTCCCTCTTCCATATATTTTACAGCCTCCGTCACGGACATACTCCGCAGTGGACGCTCATTTTCAGTTCCGTAATCGAGACATACATTGTCCACGCTCGTCAGAATGACAAGCATGTCAGCCTCCAGAAGCTCCGCCAGCTTTCCGGCAGCAAGATCCTTTTCGATGACGGCGCTGGCACCTTTCAGGTGGTTATCCTGGGAAAGCACCGGTATCCCTCCCCCGCCGCAGGCCACGACAATCTGGTCTGCGTCCGACAGGACGCGGATGGCATCAATCTCAACGATATCGACCGGTCTGGGCGCGGCGACAATACGCCGGTATCCCCCCTGGGTCTTCGTAACGCAGTTGCCCTTCTGCTCTTCCGACTCAGCCTCTTCCTCCGTCAGCACACGCCCGACAACCTTGCCCGGCCTGTAAAACGCCTCATCATACGGATCCACCACCACCTGCGTCAGCACCGTGGATACAGTCTTGTAAATGCCTCTGCCCAGCAGCTCGGCCCGGATGGCGTTCTGCAGATCATAACCTATATATCCCTGGCTCATCGCGGAACAGACCGACATCGGCGTCGCCGTATACTCCGGATAGAGCCTGCAAAACTCGTTCATCGCCGTGTGTATCATGCCGACCTGCGGGCCGTTGCTGTGGGTGATCACGACCTGGTAATCCTCACGGATGAAATCCGCAACCGCGGCCGCCGTGCGCTTTGTCGCTTCCTTCTGTTCCGGCAGCGTCGTCCCCAGCGCCTCATGCCCCAGCGCAATCACAATTTTCTTCTTTTTCATACTGCCATGCCTCCGATATTCTGTTTTGCGCGTATTTTCTTTCTCTGTCTATTTTAACACGAACAGGAATCCGGTGCAATGGCGCATCGTGACATTCCCACGGGGATATGGTATAATATTTATATCGTCAGATACACTGAAATGAACGGAGGATTTACAGATGAAAAATGAACTGATGGATGCGTTGATACGCTATCTCGACTGTCCCTGTCGCATTTTCGAGCCCATGTATGACGACATTCAGATCATGAATGCCTATCGCGAAGCGCAGGACCGCGGGAAAAAAGAAGGTTTTATTCCGGTGATGACAATTGCAGATGATGTGCTCTGGGAAAGTCTGATCATGGGAGCCGGTGAAAATTACGACGCTTTCCGTTTTAACGCGGACCACATTGCGGCATACCGCCGGAAAATGCTTTCCCTTTCCCCGGAGCCCGGAAAAGAATCCCTTGACCGGCTCCTCAGCGAGCGAAAGGAAGATGCAGAGGACAACGGCTATGAATGGGCCGGCGATGACCCCGGCGAAATGGAAAACGGCGTATCAAACAACACTTTCTATGGTTACTGGGATCACGGCACCAAAATGACTTCCCGCATACTTCTCGCCGAGGTTCCGGTGAAAAATCCGTGGGAAATCTTTGCCTGGTTCCCATTTGGAGGCTGGAACGAGTGTCCGGACACCCCGGAGCTGATGGCGGTCTCAAAATACTGGTATGAAACCCACGGCGCCGTCCCGGCCGTGATCACCCACGACACTCTGGAATACGCGGTTTTATCTCCTGTGTCCCGGGAAAATGCAATGCGTCTCGCATCCGAACAATATGCATGGTGCCCCGATATTGTAGACCAGGCGGGAACGGACGCCACCATAGGTATGCTTGCGGATTCGCTGGCACAGTCTTCCGTATGGTTTTTCTGGTGGGACTGAGCTGCCGGCGGTGACCCTGCCTCCTTTCCCGGCAGAAAAGCTGCCGCTCCACGATTCAGAAATCACGGAGCGGCAGCTTATTTTTGCCGGAAACAGTTTTTCGTTTATTTATGCTTTTCCCACTGAGCCGAACAGCTCCATTTTTTCTTTTACGGTCGCCTTAATCGCCTCCGCGCCCGGAGCGAGGAGTTTTCTCGGATCAAAGCCCTTGCCCTGCTGGTCTTTGCCCGCCTCGATGTACTTTCTCGTCGCCTCCGCAAAAGACAGCTGGCACTCGGTATTGACATTGATCTTTGCCACGCCGAGAGAGATCGCTTTTTTGATCATCTCTTCCGGAATGCCCGTGCCGCCGTGAAGCACTAACGGCATTTCACCGGTCAGCTGCTGTACAGCGTCAAGCGTCTCAAAGCTCAGGCCTGCCCAGTTCTCCGGATATTTGCCGTGAATATTGCCGATACCTGCCGCAAGCATGTCCACGCCGAGATCCGCGATCTTTTTGCACTCCTGCGGGTCTGCGCACTCGCCCGCTCCCACAACGCCGTCTTCCTCGCCGCCGATGGAACCGACCTCCGCCTCGATGGACATCCCGTTTTTGTGTGCCAGAGCGACAAGCTCCGTGGTCTTTGCGACATTCTCCTCGATGGGATAGTGGGAACCGTCAAACATTATGGAAGAGAATCCCGCCTCAACGCATTTTAAGCATCCTTCGTAAGAGCCGTGATCCAGATGCAGCGCAACCGGAACCGTAATATTTAACTCCTCCGTCATTGCCTTCACCATGGCCGACACTGTCTTATAGCCTGTCATGTATTTTCCAGCGCCCTCGGACACGCCCAGAATCACTGGGGATTTGCACTCTTCCGCCGTGAGCAGAATGGATTTGGTCCATTCCAGATTATTGATGTTGAACTGGCCTACCGCATAGTGGCCGGCCTTTGCCTTGTCTAACATTTCCTTTGCGGATACTAACATTTTGAAGTCCCTCCATAATTTAATATTCTGCGTCCCCGTCCCGGATGCGCCGGAGTACAGAGGCGCCTTACCCAACTCGATTATATAGCATTTTTCCGGAAAAAGGAAGTCCCTTTTTCCCACCGCCGCAGCCTCCTATGCCATTGTCTCCGGAACCATAATCTCGACCGCGCGGCAGAGGTTCCGGATGATCACTTCCTGATGTTCCCCGCCGAACTCCCCATCGAGTGTCCAGGGAATGGTATTTCTGGCCGTAATGCGGACGGCATCTGTTTTAAAGGAATAGACCATATCGGTGTCATCCACCAGATTGATCAGCGACGCGATAATTTCATTGAGCTCGATCGGATTCCTTGGTTTTTTGATCAGTGTCACCTCAAAGACGCCGTCGTCGAGCAGGACATCTTTTCCGGTCATTCCCTTAAAGCCGCCCACCGAGGTGGAATTGCTGACCATTCCGTAGATAAATTCATCCTGAAGGCGGACATTATTATATTCCACCTGCATCAGATACGACGGAATATCATGAAGACATTTCGCCCCTTCCAGAATATAGGCGGCATGGCCGAGCACATTTTTCCACTCCTGGCTCGTCTTGTAGGAGACTGCCGTAAAAAGTCCGAACGCTGCGACATACACAAAAAAGTCGTCGTTGAACGCGCCGATATCGCAGGCGAACGGCCGGCCGTTTACCGCTGAGAGCGCCGCCGCGACCGCATCTTTGGGAATTCCCAGCGAAACGGCAAAGTCGTTGGTGCTTCCCGCCGGAATATACCCCAGCGGAATCCTGTGTTCACAGTGCATCAGCCCTGTCACCACCTCATCGAGCGTGCCGTCTCCCCCGCTGCAGACAATCATATCGTAGCCGGCGGCTTCCGCTTCCACTTTGCGCACCGCATCCGACGGCGCCTGCGTCGGATAAATTGTGACCTCAAAATCCGCCTTCACCATGCTATCCACAATATCGAGCAGCTGGTTCTTAATCTGTGCTTTTCCCGAGTAGGGATTAAAAACAAACAACAGCTTTTTTTTCTTATCCATGAACCTCTCACCACCTTCTCTCCTCCGGCAGGCTGTTACACATCCGGCCGTCTTATTTCCATCTGAAAACCAGGTTTTCAGCCTCTGAGCTGCTCTGCGATTTCACTGATCCTGCGCAGTCTGTGATTCACCCCCGATTTGCCCACAGGGGGGCTTAAATACGTTCCCAGCTCCTTTAACGGGGCGTCCGGATACTCCAGCCGCAGCGCCGCCGTCTCGCGCAGGTTATCCGGCAGACTGGAAAGTCCGGCCGTATCCCTGATGTATTCGATATCCTTAAGCTGCCTGACCGCGGCGTCCACTGTCTTGCTGATATTCGCCGTCTCACAGTTGACCCTGCGGTTCACGGAATTGCGCATCTCTTTCAGGATTCTGACATTTTCCAGATTCATCAGCGCAACATGCGCTCCCGTCATATTCAGAAGGTCAACAATCCGGGCGCCTTCCTTGACATACACAACCCTGTGCTTTTTCCGTGTGACAGTCTTTGCTTCCAGACCGAAGCCGTTCATAACATCCATAAGCTGTGCGGCCTGACGCAGATTCCGCGATACAATCTCAAAGTGATAGGATTTCTGCGGATCGCTGATCGATCCGCCTGCCAGAAACGCGCCCCGCAGATACGCCCGCCGGCAGCAGGTCTGCTGAATCAGAATTCCATCCACGCCGTCCGCCGTCGTTTCCGTCTCCCCGTCCCACATTCTCACAGTCTCAAAAACCCGTTTCTCCAGATGCCCGATCACGCCGTCCTCTATCCCGAACAGTTCTTTTAAGAGCAGCGCTCTTTTTCTTCGCGCATGCGGATTTTCCGGCTCCGCCAGGGGCGTATCCCCGCCAAATACAAAGATCGCTGCAAGCTCCGCGATCTGGCAGTGCCTTCCCTTTCCCATGTGACGTGCCAGCTCTTCCTTCACTTCCCCTGAAAATGACATTTATTTTCCTCTCAGCGCATCTTTTCCGATATCCCTGTGCTCAATTTTAAGGCCGAATCCTGTCCGGTCCGACAGGCTTTTGTACAGCTCATTCGCCAGCGTGACTGAGCGGTGCTTGCCCCCGGTACAGCCGATGGATATCACAAGCTGGTTCTTGCCCTCGGCAATATAATTCGGAATCAGAAAATTCAGCATATCCGTCAGTTTGCCCAGAAACTCATGTGCCTCCGGAAACTGAAGCACATATTCCTTTATCTCCGCATCATTTCCGGTCTTTGCCCGCAATCCCTCGACATAATAAGGGTTCGGAAGAAATCTCACATCAAACACGAGATCGGAATCAGCCGGTATCCCATATTTAAAACCGAATGAAAGCACTGTGATAAAAAGGTTTTTATAGTCCTGATTCTGTACAAAAATCTTATCCAGCTCCGCCTTAAGCTCCCTCGTCAGAAGTCTGCTGGTGTCGATTATGTAGTCCGCGTTCTCCTTTAAAAATGCCACACGCCTTCGCTCGGCGGCAATACCGCGGTCAACGCGTTCTCCGCCGGCCAGCGGATGATTCCGCCGCGTCTCCTTATAGCGCTTTACCAGCACCGAGTCCTCCGCATCCAGAAACAGAATCTCATAGGTTATGCCCCGCCCCCGTATCTTATCCAGCTCTTCGCGCAGCTCCCCCAGTGCCTGTCCGTTCCGGATATCAATCCCGACCGCCACCTTCTGGAGCTCCGCGTTTTCCTGTCCGGAGAGCTCCACGAACTTCTCCAGGAGCGGGATGGGAAGGTTATCGACACAGTAAAAGCCGATATCCTCCATCATTTTAATCGCTGTACTTTTTCCGGCGCCGGACATTCCGGTCAGTATCACAAATTTCATAATTACACCTCCAGCCTCCCGGATCATCCCGCGCTATTCCGGAAATTCTCCTATCATTTTTATTTCCGGCTCCAGCCTTACCCCGGAATGTGCCTCCACCCCGTCGGCCACCTTCCGCATCAGCGCGCGGATGTCCTGCGCCGTCGCGCCGCCCCGGTTGACAATAAAACCACAGTGCTTTTCCGATACCTGCGCGCCGCCGACACTGCACCCCTTAAAACCTGCATCCATAATCAGTTTTCCCGCAAAATACCCTTCCGGACGCTTGAACGTGCTCCCTGCGCTCGGATATTCCAGCGGCTGTCTGTCCCTGCGTCTGTCCCGCAGATCGGCAATTTTCGCCTGTATCTCCCGCGGATCGCCGCTGGCAAGCCGGAAGACAGCCTCAAGCACGATCAGATGTCTTTCCGGTATGCAGCTTCTGCGGTATCCCAGCTCCAGCTCTGCCGCGCCAAGTTCCTGCCTTCTGCCGTCCGCGCCGAGCACCACGACTTTCTCCAGAATGTCCTTTATCTCGCCGCCATACGCTCCCGCATTCATGACAACCGCTCCGCCGACGCTGCCGGGGATCCCCGCCGCAAATTCCATGCCGCAGAGTCCCTGTTCCGCCGCAAACGCAGCTGTTTTCGCCAGAGGCATCCCGGCTCCGGCTGTCACCAGCGTTCCCTTCGCCAGAAGGCGGGACGGCATTCCCGTCATTCCGATCACGACGCCCCGGATCCCGCCGTCGCCGACCAGCAGGTTGCTCCCGTTGCCAATGATGTGGTATTCCACCCCGTGGCGGGCGCAGAGACCGGTAATACGTGAGAGATTCTCCTCATCCGGACGGACAAACACATCGGCTTCCCCGCCCACCTGAAATGTTGTGTGTCTGCTCATCGGCTCGTGGCGCAGCAGCCGCCCGTCCCCCGTGATACGCTCCAATTCTTCCAGAAACTGCCGATCCATGGATTTTCTATTCTTTCCTTTCTATGCCTGTTCTTTTAAAAATACAACATATCCGCGGAATGCCTCGTACAGATCCACTTTGCTGATGATCTCCCAGGGCGCATGCATATTGATCACTGCCACGCCGCTGTCGATCACCTGCATTCCGTAATCCGCCAGAATATAAGCGATCGTTCCTCCGCCCCCCTGATCCACTCTGCCAAGCTCCGCCGTCTGGAATGCAACCTCATTTTTATCCATAATCCGGCGCAGAGCCGCAACATACTCTGCATTCGCGTCATTGGAACCCGACTTACCCCCGGAGCCCGTGTATTTGTTAAACACAAGCCCTCTCCCGAAATAGGCCGCGTTGCGCTTCGTCATCACGGACGGGAAATTCGGGTCAAACGCCGCGGATACATCCGACGAAAGAACGCAGGAATTCTTAAGCGCGCGCCGCAGCTTAAGCTCTGAATATTCGCCCGCTGCGTTCATCAGCTCGGCCACCGCATTCTCAAAGAACCTGGACCTCATCCCGGTCGCGCCCACGCTCCCGATCTCCTCTTTGTCCACCAGAATACAGACGCTCGTCAGTTTCGGCTTCTTCATCTCGAGAAGCGCCATAAAGGAAGGATATGCACAGACCCTGTCGTCGTGCCCGTACCCCATAATCATACTGCGGTCAAGGCCGTAATCCCGCGCTTCCCCTGCCGGCACTACCTCGATCTCCGCGGAGAGGAAGTCCTCCTCCTCTATACCATATTCCTCTTCGAGAATTTTCATGATACCGGCCTTTACTTTTTCTTTCACGGCCTCTTTTGCGTGCTTTTTTCCATCTTCTGTTTCAGCGTTCTCCTCCAGCGGAATACTCCCGGCCAGCAGGTCAAGATTCTCTCCCTCTATCACCTTCGCCGCCTTTTTTTCCATCTGCTCCCTGGAGAGATGCGCCAGAAGATCGCTGACGCCGAATACCGGATCCTCCGGTGAGTCCCCGATATTTACTTTGACCAGTGTCCCGTCCTTCTTCGCAATCACGCCGTGAAGCGCCAGCGGAAGTGTCACCCACTGGTACTTTTTGATACCGCCGTAGTAGTGTGTGTCGAGCATGGCAAAATCCGTATCCTCATAGAGCGGATCCTGCTTTAAATCCAGGCGCGGCGAGTCAATGTGCGCACCGAGAATATTCATTCCGTGCTCCAGGTCTTTCTTCCCGACCACAAAAAGTACAAGACTCTTGCCCATGTTGCTGACATACACTTTATCCCCCGCCTTTAAGCGGACTCCGTCTTCCACCACCTGTTTCAGATCGAGGAATCCCGCTTTCTGCGCCTCTCTCTCAAAAAAGTCCACGCACTCGCGCTCAGTCTTGCAGGCGGAAAGAAACCTGCGGTAATGTTCCGCAAATTTAAAAACCTCCTCCCGTTTCTTTCCCTCCGGATACTTTGCCCATGCATTCTGTCTCTCCATCATTCATTCTCCTGTCTTTCTGTTATTTTACGGCCTTCACTCGTCCTCATCGTCGTCGGTGACGGTCTTTGTCAGATTCTCCTGTACGCGGCGGTACAGCTCCTGCGCCGCATTGTACCCCATTTTCTTCTGCCTGTGGTTTGCCGCGGCAGCCTCACAGATCACTGCAAGATTCCTGCCCGGGCGGATCGGCAGCGAATGGCAGACCACCTTATTTCCCAGAAACTCCGTGTACTCCTCCTCCAGTCCCAGCCGGTCGTACTCGTTGTCCTTCTTCCAGTCCTCCAGCTTAATCACAAGGTCAATCTGCTGTTTTTCCTTGACGCACTCGACACCAAAGAGCGTCTTGATATCAATAATACCGATTCCCCGCAGCTCGATAAAATGGCGGGTAATCCGCGGCGATGTGCCCATCAGAAGGCGCTCGTTAATCTTGCGTATCTCCACAACATCATCCGTCACAAGACGGTGCCCGCGGCGCACAAGCTCCAGTGCGGCCTCACTCTTGCCGATGCCGCTCTCACCCGTGATCAGAAGCCCCTCGCCGTACACATCCACCAGAACCCCGTGAATCGTGATACAGGGCGCAAGCTGCTCGCTCAGGGCATAGATAATCTGCGCCATAAATTCGGAAGTCCGCCTTTTGGTGCCCAGCACCGGCACATTATTCTCCTCCGCAACTTTTAAAAAGAGTCTGTCCGGCTGAATATCACGGCAGAGCACCACGCACGGAATATCGTAGGACATAAATTTGCGGTAAATGTACTCTCTGCGCTCCGCGTCCAGCTGCTGTAAATAGGTGTGTTCCACTGTACCGATAATCTGAATCCGGTTATTTCCGAAATGTGCGAAATATCCGCTGAACTGCAGCGCCGGACGGTTGATATCACTCACCGTGATCCGGTTTACTTTCAGATCCATATCCGGCAGAAAATTGTACAGATCCATAATCTGCACCATCTTCGCCACACTGATGCCATTGTTGTTCGCATTGTTCATGATCTGTTCTCCTTTGCGGTAATCTACCCCGTTGCTCTGAGGCCATGCGCACTCCGGCGCGCATCATATCCGGAACTATTATAGCACAGAACCGGCCGCATCTTCAACTTTATCGCGATGCAGTTTCCACTCCGGCAGCCGCCTCCCGGTCCGTCTTACCTTCTTCCTTCTCCGGATGAAAAAAACTGTACACGGAGCGCGCCGACCGGGCGTTCATCGCATCAGTTGCTGCCAGCTCTTCTTCTGTCGCAGCCTTTATCGCATCCAGCGACTGGTAACGCCTCATCAGCGCCTTTCTCCGCGCCGGTCCCACCCCCGGAATATCATCCAGAACGGAGTGTACCTGTTCTTTGCTCCGCAGGGAACGGTGATATTCTATTGCAAACCGGTGCGCCTCATCCTGGATTCGGGTGATCAGCTTAAACCCCTCGCTCCCGCGGTCAATCGGAATTTCCACATTGTTATAGTATAACCCGCGGGTGCGGTGATTATCATCCTTCACCATGCCGCAGACCGGAATTGAAATCCCCAGCTCATCCAGAACCCTCAGCGCGATATTGACCTGCCCTCGCCCGCCGTCCATCATAATCAGATCCGGAAAACGCGTAAAACTTCCATACTCCCCCGACAGCTCCTTTCCAGCCAGCTTCTCCTGTTCCATTATTCCATGGGTAAATCTCCTCGTCAGCACCTCATACATCGACGCGTAATCATCCGGCCCCGTCACCGTCCGCAGCTTAAACTTGCGGTAATCGCTCCGTTTCGGCTTTCCCTTTTCGTACACAATCATGGAGCCGACTGACTCAAACCCATTTGTGTTGGAGATATCATACGCCTCCACGCGCTGCAGATTGTCCATATTCAGAAGCTTTCCGATCTCTTTGAGCGCGCCGATTGTGCGCCCTTCCTCCCGCCTGATCTTCTCCCTGTCCTGGGAGAGCACCAGCTGCGCGTTTTTCTTTGCCAGCTCCATCAGCTTTTCCTTCATTCCCCTGTGCGGAACGCGGATGTATACCCGGCCGCCGCGCCGCGCCCCCAGCCAGTCTTCCAGCACCCCGTGATCCTCCACCTCTTCCGGCAGCATGATCTCCCGCGGAATAAACGGGGTTCCCGCATAAAACTGCTTGACAAAAGTCGACAGCAGCTGCGCCGTCGTATCTTCATTCCCGATGCGGATATAAAAATGATCCCTTCCGATCAGCTTCCCGTCCCGGATAAAAAATACCTGCACGACGGCGTCCCGCTCATCCGACGCGAGTGCGACAATATCTTTATCCTCACCGTCTGAATGCGTGATTTTCTGCTTCTGCGCAATCTGCCTCACGCTCCCGAGCAGTTCACGGTATTCGATAGCTCTCTCAAACTCCAGATTCTCCGAGGCGAGATTCATCTTTTCCTCCAGCGACTTTAAAACGGCCCCGTAATTTCCGTTCAGAAACTCAATCACGGCGTCCACGCGCTCACGATACTGCTCCCCGGTAATATACCCCTGACAGGGACCCGTACACTGATGGATATGGTAATTTAAACAGGGCCGTTCCTTCCCTGTGTCCCGTGGCAGGACACGGCTGCAGGTCCGGAGCTGATAGATTTTGCTGACCAGCTCTATCGTATCCCGCACCGCCCCGGCGCTCGTATAGGGGCCAAAGTACCTGGACTTATCTTTTTTCTGCCGACGCGAAAAGAGGACTCTTGGAAAATCCTCCCCAAGAGTCACCCTGATATAGGGATACGTCTTGTCATCCCGCAGCATCGTATTGTATTTCGGCCTGTGTTCCTTGATCAGATTGCACTCCAGAACCAGGGCTTCCAGCTCTGAGTCCGTCACAATATACTCGAAGCGCGCAATCTGACGCACCATCTGCGCCTTTTTAATTCCCTCATTATGGCTCGGCTGAAAATACTGGTGCACCCGTCTGCGCAGACTGACCGCCTTTCCGACATAAATAATCGCGTCGCGGTTATCATGCATAATGTAAACTCCCGGCTGATCCGGGAGCTTTCTGAGTTCCTCCGCAAAATCAAACATTATTTATCACCATGTTCTGTCGTGTCGTCAATCCGGTAATCCACATAACTACCTGTATTTTCCTGCCCTGCCGCGCCCTCTGCACTCTGCTCCACGTTCTCTTGTCCCGCGAGATTCAGGCGCGCCTCCTGTGCCTGCTCAAAAAACGTCTTCTTTCCGCTCTCCTCCTCCGGAGGCGCCTCGATTCCCTTCAGCTCACGGAAAATCTTCATAAACTCTTTTCCGGTAATCGTCTCATGCTCATACAGATAATCAGCGATCTGATCGAGCACCGTGCGGTTCTCCGTCAGCAGGCCGGCTGCCGCATCGTAGCAGCTGTTGATAATGGAGAGCACTTCCTTATCAATCTGCGCCGCCGTGTCCTCACCGCAGATAAGGCCCGCGCGGTTATCCAGATACTGATTCTCCACTGTTGCAAGGCACATCATCCCGAACTTTTCCGACATTCCATACTGCGTCACCATCGCCCGCGCGATCGCCGTCGCATGCTCGATATCGTTGGCCGCCCCGCTCGTCGCGGAACCGGACACCAGCATCTCCGCCGCGCGCCCTGCCATATACGTTGTAATCTTGGCGAGAAGCTCCTCCTTTGTCTGCAGATACTTCTCCTCCTCGGGCGTCTGAAGCGTGTAGCCGAGCGCCCCCATGGTTCTTGGCACAATCGTGATTTTCTGCACCGGCTCCGTATTTTTCTGCAGCGCCGTCACCATCGCATGGCCCACCTCGTGGTATGCGACAATCCGGCGCTCCTTATCGCTCATAATACGGTCTTTTTTCTCCTTGCCGCCGACTGCCACAAGCTCAAACGCGTCAAACAGGTCAGACTGATTTACAAACTTCCTGCCGTTCTTTACCGCGTTAATGGCCGCCTCATTGATCATATTCGCGAGATCGGAACCGACCAGCCCCGCTGCCGCCAGCGCCAGCGCATCCAGATCCACCGTCTCATCCATCATAACATCCTTGGAATGCACCCTGAGCGTCTCAAGTCTGCCCTTTAAATCCGGTTTGTCCACGATAATCCTCCGGTCGAACCGTCCCGGACGCAGGAGCGCCTTATCCAGCACCTCCGGGCGGTTCGTGGCCGCCAGAATCAGCAACCCCTTTGACGTGTCAAACCCGTCCATTTCAGCCAGAAGCTGATTCAGTGTCTGCTCACGCTCATCGTTGCCGCCGTAACGGTTGTCACGGCTCTTTCCGATCGCATCGATCTCATCAATAAAAATAATACACGGAGCCTGTTTCTGCGCCTCCTTAAAAAGATCACGCACGCGGGAGGCCCCGACGCCCACGAACATTTCCACAAAGTCCGAACCTGCCAGTGAGAAAAACGGAACCTTTGCCTCCCCCGCCACAGCCTTCGCCAGCAGCGTTTTTCCGGTTCCCGGAGGTCCGACGAGGAGCGCTCCTTTCGGCAGCTTCGCGCCGATATCCCTGTACTTGCGCGGATTGTGCAGAAAATCCACAACCTCCTGCAGCGACTCTTTGGCCTCATCCTGACCGGCCACATCTTTGAACGTGACGCCCGTCTGCTTCTCCACATAAACCCTGGCGTTGCTCTTGCCCACGCCCATCGCTCCACCGCCCATTCTGCGCATCACAATGCCAAGCACAATCCAGATCAGCGCCAGCGGAATCAGATAGCTTAAAATACTGTAAATCCAGGTGGAGGTATTATCCGGAATCACACCATAGATCTCCACCCCGCGCTCCTTTAACAGCGGAATCAGCGTCTCATCCGCCACCCTGCCGCAGAAAAAATGCATCTGATAAGGTGTGTCCTCCCCGGAAGCCATCACAATATCAATCTGATAGGAGCCGATCTCCACGGACTCCACGCGCTTTCCCTTCCAGTCCCCCTCCCCGTTCACCATCTTAAGAAACTCCGAGTAGGAGACTTCCTGCGTACTCATCTGGCTGAACTGATTCGTCACCATGCTCATCACGAAAAGCGCAACCAGCGAAATCATGATAAATGCCATGATAATCTGGCCGTTGCGGTTACCCTTGCCGCCATCGTCACCGCCACTTCCATTGTTGTTATAATTATTCGGTCCCTGATTCTCCATAAAATGTCTGTCCTTTCCAAACAGCCCCCGGACTTAAACGCCCGCGCCGCATCCGGATCTGATCGTTATATCTGTGAAATATCTCTTAGTATTATATTGAATATGAAGTTCAAAAGCAATATGAAGTTCATGAACTTTTCCGGTCATTTCTAAATTCTTTCTAAACGCCGTGCAGACAGACCCGCATCACCGGATAAATCAAGGCAGGCGTTCACAAATTCTTCTGGATTTTACCGCTGCTTCGTTGTATACTGAATAAGTTATAAAGCCACGACTTATTATTCCCATAAATAAGGAGGAAAATCCTATGCCTGTTAAATATGTCTTTGTCACCGGCGGCGTCGTTTCCGGACTTGGAAAAGGGATTACGGCTGCATCGCTCGGCCGGCTCTTAAAAGCCCGCGGCTACAGGGTGACCATGCAGAAATTCGATCCCTACATTAACATTGATCCCGGAACAATGAACCCGATTCAGCACGGCGAAGTCTTTGTGACAGACGACGGAGCGGAGACCGACCTGGATCTTGGACATTATGAGCGTTTCATTGACGAAAGCCTGACAAAAAATTCCAATGTCACCACAGGGAAAGTGTACTGGTCTGTGCTGCAGAAAGAACGGCGGGGAGATTACGGCGGCGGAACCGTTCAGGTAATCCCGCATATCACAAACGAAATCAAAAGCAGGTTTTACCGCAATTTTACCTCCGAAGAGACCCATATCGCCATTATCGAAGTCGGCGGAACCGTCGGCGACATTGAAAGTCAGCCTTTTCTGGAAGCGATCCGGCAGTTTCAGCATGAAGTCGGAAGGGAAAACGCCATCCTCATTCATGTCACCCTGATTCCGTACATCAAGGCTTCCGGGGAGCTGAAAACCAAGCCCACGCAGGCGAGCGTCAAAGAACTTCAGGGCATGGGCATTCAGCCGGATATCATTGTCTGCCGCTCCGAACACGCGCTTGACCAGAGCTTAAAAGACAAAATCGCTCTCTTCTGCAATGTTCCCGGAGCCAATGTGCTGCAGAATCTTGACGTCGAATACCTCTACGAGGCGCCTCTTGCAATGGAAAAAGAGCACCTCGCCAAAGTCGCCTGCGACGCGCTCCATCTGGACTGTCCGGAACCGGACTTAAAAGACTGGGAGGCAATGGTAGATGCACTCCGCCACCCGGACAAGGAAGTAACCATTGCGCTCGTCGGCAAATATATTGCGCTGCACGATGCCTACATCTCCGTCGTGGAGGCCTTAAAGCATGGCGGCATCGCGGGGCGGGCCACCGTAAACATCCAGTGGGTGGATTCCGAGGAACTGACAGAAGAGAATGCAGACAGGCTGCTGCATAACGTCTCCGGCATTCTTGTCCCCGGCGGATTCGGCTCCCGCGGTGTGGAGGGCAAAATTCTCGCCGCAAAATATGCGCGGGAAAATCAGATTCCCTATCTCGGTCTCTGCCTTGGAATGCAGGTTGCCATTATCGAATTTGCCCGCAATGTCTGCGGCTATCACGATGCACACAGCGTCGAGCTGGATCCGAACACGACACACCCTGTGATCGCACTGATGCCGGATCAGAGCGGTGTGGAAGATATCGGCGGCACCCTGCGGCTCGGCTCCTACCCGTGCGTGCTCGACCCGTCCTCCAGGGCATTCGGGGTCTACGGCACACGGGAAATCATGGAACGCCACCGTCACCGCTATGAAGTCAACAATGATTTCCGGTTTGCCCTGACGGAAAAAGGCATGAAGCTGTGCGGCACCTCGCCGGACGGACGGATAGTGGAAATGATCGAGATTCCGGACCACCCGTGGTTTCTCGCAACCCAAGCGCATCCCGAACTAAAATCCAGACCCAACCGGCCGCATCCGCTGTTCCGCGGATTTGTCGAAGCCGCGATTCTGCACAGCAGAAGCCTGTAAAAGCCGGTGAAAAGACATTAACCACAGGAGCGCTCCGCCGCTCCTGTACTGCATATAGAAAGGAACCCATTTTATGTATGACAGGCTCCCGGAAGATCCAATAATTCTTCTGAGCTTTATTAACACCCAGCTCCGCGACCACTATGCGTCTTTCGAGGCATTCGCTGATGCGTATGCAATTGACGCCGCGGAAACAGCCGCAAAGCTTGCGGCAATCAGCTATGAATACGACCCGGCGGCAAACCGGTTTATCTGAGGTCCGTTTCGCGGTTCAGAAGCTTCCTCACCTGCCTCCAGTCCGGATAAAACTGCGTCATATACCCCCAGAAGACCTGGTTATGACCAGACTCCAGAATGTGCGTCATCTCGTGCACCACAACATATTCCAGACACTCCGCCGGATGTTCCAGCAGGGCAAGATTGATATTGATGTGACGGCTCCTCACATTGCAGGAGCCCCATCTCGTCTTCATCTGGCGGATCGTAATACCGGATACCGAGACGCCCATGACCGGCTCCCATTTTTTCACCAGGCGTTCCACCTCTTTTTTCAGGCGCTGCTTCTGAGCCGCAAGTTCTGCCTTTCCCAGCGCCGGGCGCTCCCCCCGCCGCTCTCTTTCCCACAGATATTTCTGCTGATTTTCACGGATCCAGCCGATACGCTCCGCAGCGAACGCTTTTATCCGCGCATCACTTATCTGGTGTGGCGCGGATATACGCACAGAGCCGTCTTCCTTCCGGATCCGGAGATACATATTTTTCATGCGCTTTTTCGTCACAGTAATTTCTATTTCATCAATCCTGATCTCATACGTCTGCTCCCGCATACACACCTCCTGTCCGGATCATCCCTTTTCTCTCACATCCGGCCGGACGCCTCCACCGCCGCATACCCTGCCAGAACTTCCTCCAGATATTCTTTATAATCCCAGACGACGCGCCCCGGCCCTTCTATCTTTGCCGACGGACCGAGTCCGGTCAGCCACCCGAAAAACTGACGGCTGACGGCAACTTTCACACGTACCCTCACGCGTCCTCCGGCCTCCGGACGCATTGCCACATCCTGGCCAAAGCGGTCAATCATGACCCCGGTCAGGCTTTCATCACAGAGCAGCGTCACGGTCTCTTCCTCGCCCGCGAACATTCCGAAAGTTTTTCTGGAATATGCCGCGATATCAAAATCATCAAACTGACTTTTCCCCTCCCGCCGCTCTCCGGCCAGCGAGAGACGTACCATCTTGTCCACCCGGTAATGACGTATCATCCTGCTTCTCTCATCATAGGCAATCAGATAATAATTTTCATCATCCCAGGTCATCAGCCATGGACTTACCACATAAAAAGCACCGTCACGGCGGAGGCGCATTTCTTTGGTGACGCTCCACTCTGCATACTGGAAGCGGATTTTTTCATTTTCTGAAATCGCGTTGTAAATCAGATCCACATTATAGTAAATATTTTCGTTGACCGCCTTATTGCGGTTTGTGACGACTACCTGGCGATGAAGCTGTCTGGCCTGCGCGTGGCTGCACAGTGTTTCCAGTTTTGCAATCAGCTCACCGGATTTTTTGGATGTGATAAACCGCGAAGACTGAACAGCGTCCACCAGAAGCTTTAATTCCGCCAGCTCAAACCGGCGGCTGGCCACATAATACCCCCCGGGGCGCTCCCGGATCGTGATCAGATCCAGCCCGAACTCTTCCAGCACCTCAAGATCCCGGTAAATACTTTTGCGCTCCGCCGTAATCCCGTGGAGCGCAAGATAATCAATGATTTCTGCCATTGTGACCGGATGTTCCTCGTCGGTCCTCTCTAAAAGAAGCTGCATCAGAAAGAGAATCTTCTGTTTCTGTTTTTCCAGTTTTGCCATTCAGCCGGCTCCTTTCACTGTTCCCTGATATAAAATCCCAGCTTCACTTCCCGCTGCGCGGTTTCCCCTGTATTCAGCAGCTCAAACAGCATCTGCACGGCAATCTCCCCGCTCTCCTTATAGGAATAATGTACTGTGATCAGCGGCGGGCTGGTCACCCTGGAAAGTGTGGAATCCCCATGCCCCGCCACGAGCACATCCTCAGGAATCCGGAAACCATGCTCCCTGAGATACTGCATCGCACCGATCGCAATCGAATCCGTCGCACACACCAGTCCGTCAGGCCGCCCGAAGCGTTCCAGCAGTTCCCCCGTCTTTTCGTAACCGGACTCCATCGCAAACGAGGAAATCACATAATGTTCCGCAAGGCAGCCGTATCCCAGATCACGGACCGCATCCCGGTATCCAAGAAACCGCTCCTCCCCGACCGCCCTGTCCTCCCGGATGGCGCTGATATACCCCAGAATCTTTCTGCCTTTCTCAAAAAGCAGCCTCGTGAGTTCATAGCTCGCGCGATAGTCATCGTGATACACACAGGGGAATCCGGACAGTTCCTGCGCGACAATCACAACCGGAACTTTCATATGTCTTAACGCCTGCTTATGTTCCTCTGAAAAAATAGTCGCCACAAGGATCACACCATCCACCTGTTTGTGGTTAAAAACAGACAGATATTCCAGTTCTTTCTCCGGATTATTCTGGGTAACCGAGAGAAGCATCTGATAACCGCTCTCGTTTACCACGGAGAGAATCCCCTCCACAACCCTGCCGATCGACGCCGACGCGACCTTTGGCACGATGACGCCGATCATTTTTGTTTTTCTGGTGCGCAGCGTCTGAGCCTGCACCGAGGGGCGGTAACCGGTCTCCTCCACAACCCTGCGGATCGCCTCCCGCTTTTCCTCCGAGATTCGGCCATTATTAAAATAACGTGAAACCGCAGCACTGGAAACTCCGGCCAGTTTTGCAATTTCTGCAATATTCATTCCTTTATATTACCCCATCTTTTTCAGATAACAAAACCCGTACGCAGGCATCTGTACAGAATCTGCCTTTACTTCATTGCCGGTGAACAGGTCGATATACGTCCCATCCTCACTGATCCACGCCGTCTTATCGAATTCACTGAAGTTAAACAGTCCCAGCAGTTTATCCCCGTCAAAATAACGTCCCATGCACAGCACGCCGGGCTCATGCGTCTCGATCGTCCAGGTATCCGCATTGGAGACAAACACCTTTTCGCTCTTTCGGATCTGCTCAAGTTTCTTTAATCCGCCGAATACTTTCGCCTCCACCGTCGCAGGATCGCTGATCCTCTCCGCCAGCGTCCAGTTCATAACGCCGCGGTGAATATAGCGGGAATCCGCAGCTTTGAGCGGATCTTCCTTATACGTATAGTCGTTTACCTGTCCGATCTCATCTCCGCTGTAGAGCACCGGAATACCCGACTGCATAAACATATATGCGTGAAGCATAATATCCAGCTGAATCGCCTGTTCCATCGCCGCGTCATTCTGTTCAAATCCAGCCTTCTCGATACCGCACATCGATGCCGTCGTCCCGCAGAACCTGGCGTCCCCTGTCAGGGGATCGGCATTGTAGAGCTCCCCACGGCTGTTGCTGCTGCCCGCGTACCCCTGAAAATAATCATTCAGATACTTTTTATGAGAACGCTCCCCGATGCCGTCCATCATCAGCGTGCCGTAATCAAGTCCCCAGCCGATATCATCGTGGCACCGGAGATAATTGAGGAATACATACTCCTTCGGCAGCGAATTGACAATATCCAGCTGCTTTTTCAGCAGACGGACGTCGCGCGACGCCACGGTATGCCATGTTGTGGCCATTGTCGTGACATTATAGAGCATATGGCATTCCGGCTTTTCCACAGTTCCGAAATAGGGCACCACTTTCTCCGGCTCCATCACGACCTCGCCCAGCAGCAGAATGCCAGGACAGACAATCTCACCGATCATGCGCATCATTCGCACAATGGTGTGCACCTGCGGCAGATTCCGGCACTGTGTGTTGAGTTCCTTCCATATGTATGGCACCGCGTCAATGCGGATAATATCAATTCCCCTGTTTGCCAGAAACAGAAAATTGTACATCATCTCATTAAACACACGCGGGTTTTTGTAGTTCAGATCCCACTGGTAGGGGTAAAAGCTTGTCATGACAAAATGTCCGGCATCCGGCAGCCATGTAAAATTGCCGGGCGCCGTCGTCGGAAATACCTGCGGAACCGTCCGCTCATACATTGCCGGGATACGGTCGTTGTCAAAGAAAAAGTAACGGCTCATATATTCGCCGTCTCCCTGGCGCGCCCGTCTCGCCCAGTCGTGATCCTCGGACGTATGGTTCATCACAAAATCCATGCAGACATTTATCTTTTTCCTGTGACATGCTGCCGTCAGACTCTCAAGATCCTCCATCGTCCCGAGCTTCTCCTGCACCTTACGGAAATCAGAAACCGCATAACCTCCGTCCGAGCGTCCCTCCGGCGTCTCCAGAAACGGCATCAGATGAACATAATTGACATTACACTCCTCCAGGTAATCAAGTTTTGACTCCACGCCCCGCATATTGCCGGCAAAATTGTCAATATAAAACATCATGCCCAGCATATCGTTCTGTTTATACCAGTCCGCGCACGCTTCCCGGTCCGCGTCCAGCGCCCTGAGCTCCACGTCTCTTTCCCGATAAAAACGCTCCATATTATCACACAGCTCGGCAAACATGGAATCATTTCCGTACAGTTCCATATAAAGCCAGCGCAGCTCGTCAAAATGACGCCCGAACCGTTTCCGGTATACCGCTTCCTCAGCCTGCGTCCAGACTGTACTCTTCTCTTCTGCTGCAACTGCACTTTTTACTTCCGCTGCAGTCTCTTTTACCACCGCTGCCTCTGCCCCCGCCGCTTTCGGGACTGATTTCTTTTTCGCAGTCTGCTTTTTTTCAACTGATTTCTTCATAACTTCCTTACTTCCTCCATTCTGATCCATTCTGACCGCCCGTGCCAGACTGGGAAGATGTTTTCTGACCGGCCGGAATCAGATGATATTTCTGAAATGCCTCCCTGATTCCATCTTCCCTGACGGGCGGGCAGATATCATCCGCGATCGCCCTGAGCCCTTCCCAGCCATTCTGCATACAGATCCCGGTTCCGGCCGTCTCCAGCATCTCCTTATCATTCACACTGTCCCCAAACGCAATGGCGTCACTCAGCGGGATTCCAAGATGGCTGCACACACGCTCAATCGCCCTTCCCTTATCAAACATCCGGTTGATCAGCTCGCCGTGCACAATTCCGTATGCATCCGCCTCCTGTACGGAAAACTGAAATGTTTCCCCCAGAAGCTTCTCCGGCTTTTTCAGCTGTTCCAGAGAAGGGCTCATAATCACTATTTTATACACAGGCTCTCCCCTGTATTCCTTCATCGGACGGATATTAAAGACCTTTCCGACCGTCTCCCGCCAGCGCAGATACTCACTGTCCCCCGCCGCCGGACCGGAGCGCAGATACTCCGCAGCCCCCTCATCCATAAAAGTTCCGCCCTTACACTCTGCCGTGCAAAACACCCCGCACTCTGCAAGAACTCTCATCGCCATCTCCCGCTGTGCCTCCGTCATGGGGCAGTCATAGATCACCTGCCCCTGACATTCGACATAACCTCCCGCACTGGCAATGACGCCGTCAAACCCGTACCGCAGCAGCGGAAGGAGCATGCCATAGCTCCGCCCGGTGCACAGACTCACATAATGCCCGCACTCTCTCGCCTGGCGGACTGCCTCTGCCGCAGACTCCGGCGGCTCATTTGTGCCCGGCTCCGTCAGCGTCCCGTCAATATCCAGAAAAACTGCTTTCCGCTCCATAACTGCCTCCTCATACGGAAGCACTTCCCGACATCAGCGCATCCACTTCGCTCCTGTCCGGCATGACGCGCAGCGCGCCCTTTCTCGTCGTAACCACAGACGCGGCGGCATTCGCAAACCGCAGCATCCCGGCGAGTTCCTGTTCCGTATATTCTTTCCAGCCGTGCTCCAGCACATAGTTCAGAACACAGGCACAGAACGTATCTCCCGCCCCTGTCGTCTCAATCGTGTGCTCCTGCACGAACGCGGGCTGTTCCACCTTTATCCCGCCCTGGCAGGCTCTGCTTCCATCCTTTCCCATCGAGAGCAGAATCAGCGGAATCTGATACCGTTCCTGAATCCAGGCAATGCCTCTGTCAAAATCCTCCTCCCCGGTCAGCCACTGAATCTCATTATCCGAGATCTTGAGAATCTGGCAGTGTTCCAGCCCGTAAAGGACCTGGGACCGCGCAGTCTCCATACTCTCCCACAGCGGCTCCCGCAGATTCGGGTCAAAAGAAATCAGCGCGCCGCTCTCCTCCGCAATCGCAACTGCCTTTTTCGTCGCCTTCCTGCAGCCCTCATGCGTCATGGACAGCGTGCCGAAATGAAAAATCCGGCAGCCGCGCAGCCGCTCCTCATCCAGATCCTCCTCAGAGAGCATCATATCAGCCCCGGGATCCCTGTAAAAAGAAAACTCCCGGTCCCCGTCTGCTTTTTTATGTACAAATGCCAGTGTCGTGTGCACTTTTTCATCTTTTTTCAGACCGCCCGTATCGATCCCGGTTCCGGCAACGGCCTGCTCCAGCTGGCTGCCGAACATATCATCCCCGATTTTACCGATAAAAGCCGTCTTTTTGCCCAGTCCTGAGAGCATCGCAAGGACATTGCAGGGCGCTCCTCCGGGATTTGCCTCAAGGACAGGATTCCCCTGCGCACTCACCCCGTTTTCTGTAAAATCAATCAGTAATTCTCCAAGAGCTGTCACATCATACTGCCTCATACTGCACAAACCACCCTTTCCATAAAATAAAATCACACTGCCTGTTTTTCCAGCAAAAATGGAGAAATTCTTTCAATAATCCGCGCATCATCCGAATCATACCGCAGCCGAAGCGGCTCCGACAAATCCAGCGCCAGAATCCCAAGTATCGACTTTGCGTTCACGGTTTTCCGCCCGCTGCCCAGATCAAAATGTACTTCAAACGTATCAATCATATTTACAAACCGTTTCACCTGCTCTGCATTCCTGAACTGAATGTACACCTGCTGCATAAAATATCCCTCCTTCTGTTTTATTTGTCCGAAAAGCCTTTGTGTAATCGATTTCACTTTCCGATGGATATTATATACGCAGTTATTGAAAATGTATATTGACAGAATCCATAATTTTCCGCAAAATTTTTGTCCAAAATGCCGTAATGATACTTGCCCATTTTCCGCAACATGCTATAATATTGGAAAAAGAGGAACAGTTGACCGGAGATGCAGACAGGGGAAGCAGGACGATTTCATGATTCTGCCTCCCCTGTTTTCATTCCGGATTTCATGCGAAAAGGAGAATCACACCATGTATGATATCGCAATCATCGGAGCCGGCGTCACCGGCTGCGCCATTGCAAGGGAGTTATCCCGGTACGACGCGTCCGTCTGCGTTCTCGAGCGCGGCGAGGATGTCTGCTGCGGCACCTCAAAGGCCAACAGCGCCATCCTCCATGCCGGGTTTGACGCTGCCCCGGGCTCCCTTAAGGCAGAGTTCAACGTCCGCGGCAACGCCATGATGGACGCTCTCTGCGAAGAGCTTGACATTCCTCTAAAGCGCAACGGCGCTCTGGTCGTATGCACAAAAGAAGAGGACCGTCCGGCGCTCGCACAGCTGCTTGACCGCGGCGTCACAAACGGCGTTTCCGGGCTTCGCATTATTGAGCGAAACGAACTCATCCGCATGGAACCGTCCGTCAGCGATGACGCTGTCTGTGCGCTGTATGCCCCCGGAAGCGGTATTGTCTGTCCTTTTGAGATGACAATCGCTTTCGCGGAAAATGCCTGCGCAAACGGGGTCTCCTTTTTCCGGGATACCGAAGTGCTTTCCCTTCACCGGACAACAGAAGCCGGCGGCGGATACGAAATCAGAACCGTCCGCACCGGAACAGAAACAGAACATATTTTTACGGCAAAGATCATTGTCAATGCGGCAGGAGTCTATGCGGACCGCTTCAACAATCAGGTGAGCAGCCGCCATCTGCACATCACCGCGCGCAGAGGCGAGTATTTCCTGCTCGATAAGACAGCCGGAAGCCATGTATCCCGCACCATCTTCCAGCTCCCCTCCGCCATGGGGAAGGGAGTCCTTGTGACCCCTACTGTCCACGGCAACCTTTTAATCGGCCCGACAGCCGGCGACGTGGAGGATAAAGAAGCGGTGAACACCACACAGAGCGGCCTCAGCGCCCTGACGGCCTCATGCGCCCGCAGTGTAAAAGATATTCCGCTGCGCCAGGTTATTACCTCCTTCGCCGGACTGCGCGCCCACGAGGAGGGCGGCGATTTCATCGTCGGAGAGGCATCTGACGCTCCCGGTTTTATCAATGCAGCCGGAATTGAATCTCCGGGGCTCACCTCCGCCCCCGCTATCGCAGAGCGTGTGGCAGCCATCGCAAAAGATCTGCTCTCTCTCCGTGAAAAAGCGGATTTTATCCCTGTCCGCAGGGGAATTCTCCGCCCTCAGACGCTCACAATGGAAGAGCGCAGCGCACTGATCCGCCGCCACCCGGAGTACGGCGCAATCGTCTGCCGCTGCGAGATGATTTCCGAGGGGGAGATCCTCGATGCCATCCGGCGGCCCCTGGGCGCCCGCTCCCTGGACGCTGTGAAACGACGCACGCGGGCCGGAATGGGCCGTTGTCAGTCCGGCTTCTGTTCCCCGCGCACCATGGAACTTCTGGCACGCGAAGTCCCGATGGCAGTCACAGAGATCACCAAAAGCGGCGCGGGCAGCGCCATCCTGACAGGTGTCCCCCCGAAACCACAAAAGGACGGAAAGGAGTAGTATCTTCCCATGAAAAATCACGATCTGGTCATCATCGGCGGAGGTCCGGCAGGCCTCGCCGCGGCGGTCTCCGCAAAAGACCACGGAATTGACGATATTGTAATCATCGAGCGGGACAAAGAACCCGGAGGCATCTTAAACCAGTGCATTCACAACGGTTTTGGCCTGCACACATTCGGGGAAGAGCTCACCGGACCGGAATATGCGGACCGTTTTATCTGCCAGACAGCCGCACGTAAAATCACCTGCCAGCTCAATACCATGGTGATGGATCTTAAAGCCGGCCCGGATTTCAAAACCGTGACCGCCATCAACAGAAAAGACGGCATTTTCCAGATCCACGCTAAGGCCGTCATCCTGGCGATGGGCTGCAGAGAGCGGCCCAGAGGCGCCTTAAACATCCCAGGAACCCGGCCGGCCGGTATTTTTTCAGCCGGTACCGCGCAGCGCCTGGTCAACATGGAAGGCCTGATGCCCGGCCGGGAAGTTGTCATCCTTGGCTCCGGCGATATTGGTCTGATCATGGCAAGGCGCATGACCCTGGAGGGTGCACATGTGAGCGTTGTCGCGGAGCTTCAGCCCTATTCCGGCGGGCTGAAGCGCAACATCGTACAGTGCCTTAACGATTTCGGCATTCCGCTGAAGTTAAGCCACACCGTCACGGACATTGAGGGCACGGACCGGCTTTGCGCCGTCACAATCGCACAGGCCGGCCCCGACGGCAGACCTGTACCCGGAAGCGAAACGCGCTATCCCTGTGACACGCTGCTGCTCTCCTGTGGTCTGATACCCGAAAACGAGCTGACCCGGGGTGCCGGCATCCGCATTGATCCGGTCACACAGGGCCCCGTCGTATCCGACAGCCTTGAGACCAGCGCGGAAGGCATCTTCGCCTGCGGCAATGTTCTTCACGTTCATGACCTGGTCGATTATGTATCCCTGGAAGCCGCAGCCGCCGGAAAAAATGCCGCCCGCTATATCCGCGGCGGCCGCAGCGCAGCCGGCGGGACAATTGCCATCCGGCCTGAAAACGGGGTCCGCTATACCGTCCCGGCCTTTATCAGCCCTGACGGAACGGATGAAACCGTCACGGTCCGTTTCCGTGTGGACAGAATCTACCGGAACCACACCATCGCCGTTTACTTTGACAATACACCCGTCAGCCGCCGCAAGCGTCCGGTCATGGCTCCCGGCGAAATGGAGCAGGTTATACTCGACCGGAAGAAGCTCGCGGCCTCTCCGGATCTGCACTCCGTCACGATCCGCATAGAAGCTCCCGCATAAAAACCGCACACGGGGCTCTTACACAGAACCTTCAAAAAAACAGCAGAAAGAAACGCAGAAATGGCTGAATATTTTCTCTGACAGGCAATTTATTCAGCCAGGAGTTTGTGCCGAACCGTCACAAACTCCCTGATCGCAGAGCAGAATCCGAAATTCTGCCCGCGTCCTCAGCGCAAAGCGCTTCGGAATGGAGAAAAAAATGAAACAACAGGAACTGACCTGTATCGGCTGCCCGCTCGGCTGCACGGTCACCGTCACCACAAACGATCTTCCCGGGCCCGACGGGGAAAACATCCTCTCCGTCACCGGAAACACCTGCCCCAGGGGCGACTCTTATGCCAGAAAAGAAGTCACCTGCCCGACCCGCATCGTGACCTCCACCGTCCGCGTCCGGGGCGGAACCTCGCCTCTGGTAAACGTAAAAACTGCTTCAGCCATCCCCAGGGACAAAATCTTCGACTGCATGAACGCCATAAAGGACGTCACCGTCACTGCGCCGGTGCACATCGGCGACCGGATTCTCTCCAATGTCGCCGGCACAGATGTCGATGTCGTCGCAGCCCGGAACATTCCGTCCGCAGAAGTATAAATCCCGATAAAAAAAGAGCAGATATACTGCTCTTTTTTTGTTTACGCCGTACTTTTGCTCTCCGCTTCCTTCGTTTCTTCCTCCCGCATCAGAACCACCGAGGAAAGTTTCTGCATACGTATCTCAAGGATCCCGCTTTTTACCTCATAGTGCTTCGGCATCGGCGAATATCCGGTCTCAGTCGTAATCATAATCCGCTCCAGCGCGCATTCCCGCGGCAGACCTGCCGGCCATACTTCCAGCTCGACATCACGCTCCGCAGCGCCATTGTTGACAATTATAATAAACTGCTGCTTTCTGTTGAACCTCGCATAGCAGAGCAGATCCTCCCCGCCGGTCAGAAACTTCAGCGATCCGACACGCAGCGCCGGCGAATCCCTGTGAATCCGTATCATATCGCGGTGAAAATCCACCAGAACCAGATCCTCCCTGCCCCAGGGGTAGGTTCTCCGGTTATCCGGGTCAGTAAAACCGCACTGTCCTGCCTCGTCGCCGTAATATATCGTCGGAGCCCCCGGCCAGGTCATCTGCACTACCACCGCAGAGCGGAACACTGCCGGACAGATGCCGTCAGATGCTGCGTCCGTGCCGAGCACGGATGCCCTGCCCGCCCTTCCGTTCGTCCTGGTGAGAAAGCGCGAATGATCATGATTGGAGAGCTGGTTCATTGCACATTGAAGCTGGGACGTCTGAAAACTGGCCATATAGTGTTTCATGGCGCCCTCAAAATTGCCGATTTTCCCTTTCAGTTCCGGTCTCGCCTCATCACTGTGCTTCTCCATCCCCGTCAGAAACCAGGTCAGCGGCTCCATAAACGCGTCATAATTCATAACCGTATCCCACTGATCGCCCTTTTCCAGCCAGTCCTTCGGATTGCCGTAATGTTCCGCCAGAATAATTGCATCCGGATTCGCCGTCTTTACGGCCTTCCGGAAATCGCGCCAGAATCTGTGATTATACTCCGGGGAGTGACCAAGATCCGCCGCGACGTCGAGTCTCCATCCGTCGGCGTTATAGGGCGGAGACACCCATTTTGCCGCAATCCACATAATATATTCGTAAAGCTCCCGCGATCCCTCGTAATTGAGCTTTGGCAGCGTATCGTGTCCCCACCATCCCTCATAAGATGTATTGTAGGGCCACGCCTCACCGTTCTCAAAGCGGAAAAAGTCCCGGTACGGACTGTCCCCCGCAATAAATGCGCCCGTCTCATAATCCGCATTTCTCGCATAGATCTTCTCCCGGTCCATCCATTTGTTAAATGAACCACAGTGATTAAACACACCGTCCAGAATCACCTTCATCCCCCTGGCGTGAATTTCCTCAACCAGCTCCGCAAACAGCTGGTTCCCTGCCCGGAGATTCCGCAGACTTGTCACGCGGCTGATATAGCGCGTCGCCTGCTGATTGTCGCTGCACCCTTCCGGAAGCAGAACCCCCTCATCCTCCACAATCCGCCCGATGTGGGGATCGATAAAATCATAATCCTGGATATCATACTTATGGTTTGACGGCGAGACGAACAGCGGATTAAAGTAAATTACCTCCACACCCAGCCGCTGGAGATAATTCAGCTTCTGTCTTACCCCCTCCAGATCCCCGCCGTAAAATTCTGCCACGGAAAAATCCGACGGGCACTGATTCCAGTCTTCCACTTTCCTGCTGCCCCCGCGGATATAAAAATATTCATCTGTCAGCACATCATTTGACGGATCCCCGTTATAAAAACGGTCCACCAGAATCTGGTACATCACGGCCCCTTTGGCCCAGTCCGGTGTCGAAAATCCCGGCAGAATCCGGAATGCATACTCACTGCGCACATCCCTGCTGATACCGTAACAGTCATAATAGACATGCAGCAGACCGCTGGCAATCTCAAAATAGTAGAAAAATGGCTCTTCTCCCATTTCCACAGTCACCGAATAATAGTCAAATCCGTCTTTTGTCTCCGTGCGCTTCATCTTATAGCGCGCTGGCACGTCCTTATTTTCACACAGCCACACAATATCGGCATTGTCCGCCGCCGTCCGGAAACGGATCGTCACCTTATCACCTGCACGTGGTTCCACCGGCTGTCTGTAATCCGCCGTACCGTCTGAAAAAAGCGCATCCTTTCTCAGAAGCGGGCGCATCTGCATAATATACTGCCATATACGGCCTAACTCATAAACAGAATCCACTTTTCCCATAAATTATATCCTCCCTGTACAGCGCCCTGCATCCCGGATCCGTCCATCCGCCGCATCCGCTGCCGCCGCTTTGCCTGTTCCGGAGCAGACCGTTCTACACCACCCGGAACTTCCTGGTATCCCCCTTCAGACCGACTGTCACGGAAGCTGTCTGCTGCATCATCTCCGCAATTCTGTCTGCCTCCATCGAAATCCTTGTCACACGCTCGGCAATATCATTTGTGCTGACGGCTCCGTCGCTCGCCGCCCTGCTCACCTCGGAAATCGAGGATGTCACACCGCTGACCGACGCCAGCAGCTGCTGGGAAGTCGCGCTGAAATCCGTCACCAGGCCATCCACATAATTTGCGTCTTCGCTGTAATTATCTGCCATCTGTTCAAATACGTCAAAGCTCTCCGTGATATCACTGCCCACAAATTCCAGCAGACGTTCCGCGTCTGCGGCCAGGTTGGCCACCGCATTCTGCACGCGGTCAGTGACTTCCTGGATATGGGCCACCGTCCGCGACGACTGTTCCGCCAGATTCCGGATCTCATTCGCCACAACGGCAAACCCTTTTCCGGCTTCCCCTGCTCTCGCCGCCTCAATCGAGGCGTTCAGCGAAAGCAGATTCGTCTGCGACGTAATACTCATAATCGACTCCGCCATCACGCCGATCTGTTCCACAACCTTGGCGTTTTCCAGCGCCTTTGAGAGGCTCTCCCGGATCTCCCCCTGTACCGCCATTGTCTCCCTGCGGCTCTCCGTCACTCTTTTCTTTGTCTCCGATGCCCTGGTATGAATCTCCTCGACCCGCGCCGAACCATCCTGTGCGTGATCCGCCATACTCTTCGCTGCCAGTTCAATCTCGCCCGACATCGCATTCACCTCCTGCGCGGACGCGGCAGTCTCGTCATTCCCTCCCGCCAGCTCCTGCGTCGTGGAGGAAACCGTCGCAATCTCCCCGGTCAGATTACTCAGATTTTTCTCCGTATTCTCCACAACCTCCTCCAGCCGGTCCACCTGTCCCTGAACCACGCCGATAAGCCCGCGCATATTTTCAGAAATGTGTGAAAAACTCCTGATCAGTTCGCCAATCTCATCTTTTCTGGCCAGTTCCCTCTCAGAAATCTGCTCTGTAAAATCTCCCTGGGCCATCCGCTCCGCATACTGCACGGATTTCTTAACATTACGGATTGTGTCTATCGCAATATACACCACCCACGCATCGCACAGCAGCGAAAATACAATCATTTTATACAGGAAATCATTCTGGCTCACCTGCATCTTCTCTGAAAGATCCTGACTCATCGCGTCCGTTATAACTGACACTCCCGCATCGTCAAGATCCGGATGCTCAAACCTGACAAACGCGTCCATGTTTTCAATCGCTTTGTCCCGGAGATCCTTCATATGTTCCACTCCCCCGACAACCCCGTATGCTCCGGACAGCAGTATCACCACGGTCAGAAGCGCCATCTTCACTGTCAGTTTCAGTTTCCCACTCATTCCCATACCATATTCCTCTCTTTTTATTCTTTTCCGCTCTTTTTCTTCCGTTCATTCCCGGCAGAGCCGCACCGGTCATTAAACACATACGCTGTTATTTTACCATGTACTTCCAGCTCCGGCAACAGCCAGTTACAAAAACCACAGCCCCGCCCCCACATATACGCAGAGCCACAGCGGATGCCCGAACGGAATCTGCGCATTTCCGCACAGACAGAACGCAATATAAATTGCCATCACGCCCACAGTCCACACATGTTCCATCCCTCCGCTTCTCCCTCTCCCGGGCAGCAGGCCTGACACACCCGCGCCAAGGACCGCCAGCTGGTAAAGAACAAATGGAATCAGAATAAAAATACCATACCGGTATGCCATATACAGATAACCGTTTCCAGCTGCCGCCTCCTCCCCGGAAAGCAGCGGTTCCTCTCCGTTTCCAAACAGTCCGATGCCCCGCACATAAGCTTTCCGGATCTTCTCCGTCTCCGCCGCAGCCTTTCGTTCCGGCACAATTTCACTGACATGCTCCGGCATCACTTCCGCGAGAGACAGAAGAATCTCCTCCGGCTCGGCTGACAATTTTCTCTCATCCTCAAAAGAAACAGCTGTCCCCAGCATTTCCGGCAGCACCTTAATCCCCGCGTGAAAACCGGCCACGGCGAGCGCAGCAGCCAGAAAACACACCACAGACAAAGCCACATTCCGCGACAGCCACAGACGCACCTGTTTCCATTTCCGGCACACAGAAAACAAAAGGCACAGCGCAGGCACACCGGCCGCCACATATCCCGTCTGATTCTCTGCCCTGAGCACAAGATATCCTGCAAGCGCCATTCCGGCAGAACAAAGCACAATCCTCACACGGCCGCCTTTTCCCCCGGAGCACATTACGCGCACCGCGTCCAGCGCAAATGTCAGCAGCAGAAGCACCGCAAACATCGCATTTTCTTCCGGACTGCCGGACAGACCGTTGTACTGTACCGCCAGCAGCTTAGGCCGGAACACCGCACACAGCAGGATGCTGACAAAAAAAACAATCTCCAGCGCATCCGCTATCACAACATACATCCTCCGTGGCGTTTTCATCCCCGTCCACCGGAAAATAAAATACCCGCCGGCCAGCAGCATCCCGTAACCATAAAAATGAAACACCCCGCCCGCAAAAAAATCCGAAACAATCGTCCCTGTCCATAAGGCCATCCAGAAATAAGCCGCCGGCGACTTCCATACCCTGCTCCGGCAGACCTCACGGTCAGCCTCTCCAGCCACAGCCGGCTCACCGCAGCCGGCCGGCCTGTGCCCCGTGCCTCCATGCCCGGCCGGTTTCCGTTCAGCGCTCTCACGCTCACCGCAACCGCAGAACCGCCCGGCCGCAGCCAGCAGAACCATACATCCCAGCACCTGATAGCGGTATTTCTCTTCATCACGGTTCCAGCCGGACAGACTGGTGTACATGCACCAGAAAAACAACAGACTGACCGCCAGACGCAGTGCAGACCATTCTGCACCGGAACTCTCTTTTCGTCCTTTTACAGAATTTACCAGACTGTCAAACTGTGAAAACGCATACTCCGCCCATCTTCCCGGCGGAAAATACTGGCAGTGCCATCCGCCGTGTCTCCTTAAGAACCGCTTATCCGCCACCAGAAAAACACACAGAAACAGCAGACAGGCTACAGCCGCCACAGTCCAAAAGCGAACTACACTGTATTCCACAGCCGGCTTCTCCCGCAGCTGCATCGACGAAAAAGAAAGCTGCGCGCCTTCCTGTCCTTCCACATAAAACCCGATGCGGTACAAAAGTATCTCAGGATTCAGACGGATTGCATTTCTGCCGGAAACCAGCAGAACCTGCTCCCCGTAAATCCTCTCACCTGCCCTGTCGTAACCGCGCAGCTCTACAGGCAGCTCCGGCACGCTCAGTCTGTCCACCGTGACCACAAGCTCCGCCCAGCTGTTCTCTGCTCCGTCAGGCGGCAGCTTTTTTACTGCCTTGTCTGACAAAAGCGTAAAACACCTGCCACGTGCGTCATACTGAAACGTACTGCTGCCCTCCGTCAGCGCACTTTCCGAAAAATCACAGACACGTCCCGGCTGCAGAAACGCTTTCAGGGATACAGCCCCCCCGGCTGCCATCATTGCCGCCATTATTCCGGCTAACATCCCGGCCAGCACCACTGCCAGCCTCTTCCATATTTTCAGTTCTGAACTTTTTTCCATGGCACTTTCCGACATTTTCTCTTTTCTATCCCCGCATTTCCGTTACTTTCATCGTCCTGCTCAAAATAGATCCCCATCATCAGGTACATCCCCATCCAGCACAGAAACAAAAACGGCAGCTCCAGGTTTTCCATCAGAATCAGAATAAAAGCGGCCAGCATATCTGCAAACAGATAATATCCATACCCGTTACGGTGCGCCAGCATATACTTCCACGCGCAGACCAGATTCATAAATACCATAACGGTGTATGGGATCAGTGAAAAAATACCATACCGGTACATGAATGCAATAAATCCATTGTGCGGCCAGCGGTTCTTCCCCCAGAGCTTCACTTTATTCTCATGTCCAAGCAGATTCGTCTCACGCAGATAGCCGAGCCAGTAATAATTTCTCGCAGACGTGAAATCTTCAAAAGAATGTTTTCCAAACAGCTTTTTCAGAATGCGGCTGTCCGAAAATCCTCCTTCTTTCGGACTATCCGCCGGCTGCATACCGGCGGACATCTCATCTGCCGGCTGGCCGCTCTCCGGCGCCCCGCCTGCCGGCATTTCCTCCACGGACAACAGTTCCTTCTGCATTACGTTCCCCGGAATCTCTCCCGCAGCATAAACACGCACCGGCCCGAAAATAGTTTCCCATAGATCCAGGTCTGCCGTTGTCATAAACACTTCATCTGACTGAAACTGTACCTCCGTCCCTAATATTCCCGGAAGATGCGTCAGCCCCCAGGTCCCTGCCAGAGAAACAGGCACCACAAGAACTGCAGCAGCCAAAAACACTAGCAGTGTACGCCTCTTTCCCCCTGCCGGCCCTCTCATATAGAATCGTTTCAGCACAAAAACAGCCAGCACAAGCGCCGCCGGGATCACTCCGGACGACGACTGTGTCTTCCAGAGCAGCACGCCCGACAAAACCGCTCCCAGCACTTCTGCCCAGAGCAGCGGAGAGGACATCTTTTTTCCCAGCCTGTAATCAATATCTCCCCAGAATGCAGCCCAGACAAACAGAAGATACATCGCATACATCCCCGGACTGTAATAAGAGCCAAGATAGCGCGCCCCTTCAGCCAGTGGCCTGCACAGAAAGCAGAATACAGTCGTAATTACAAAGCTCAGCAGAACTGCATTCACAAACTCCCTGACAATCTCCTCTTTTTTCTCCATATTGTTCCACTGGAAGAAAAAAAATCCGACCACAAGCAGCATCACATACCCTGAAAAAGAATACCTCTTCGCCACAAAAAAATCAGACGCGCAGGCCATCAGCCACAGCACCGTCCATGCCCGGACCAGCGGGTTTCTCCAGTTGCGCTTCTTTAGCTTTCCCTCGTAACAGAGCACACCGATAAAGATCACTGAAATGGAGCAGACCAGCATATGAACTTTATAATAGCGGTTCGTCTCATAAAGCTTCAGATCTGCAATCACCTGCATATACAGAATCAGAAACAGAAAAGCAGACGTGCGCAGCCTGCTCCTCCATCTGCCGGCACGGCAGGATACCATACAACCGGCACTCTCCCCCGCCATCTGATAAACCCCCTGCAGAAAATCAATCACCGCATACCACTCCGGCAGCCTCAGACCGGATTTCCTCCACAGCTTTTTTATCAGCAGGCTGATCCCGGTATAAAAAAGAAACGCGATTCCCCAGACCCCCGCAAATCTGCCCGGCGCAAACTTTATCTCTTTCTCACGAAACTGTACTTTATCAAATAAAAAAGCAGTTCCCACCTGCCCTCTCACCCGTATGATCAGGCCGGAATAACTCAGCCCTTCTGTCCGGATCTCATTTCGCCCCCCGGTCAGCACGACTTCCTGCGCGGCAACCATTTCCCCCGCAGGAGTATAGTACTCAAAAACCGTATGAATCCCCGCGCCATGTGTCTGGGAAAGATCCATACGGATATAATTCCACTCCTGCGCCTTATCGGACACAGAAAAAACCTTATACGCATCCTCTGCCGTCACCACAAACCGGCCTTCCTCAGGCCGGTACTCCATCCCGGATGCATCCCCGTTCCGGAAGTCCGCCAGAATATCACAGACCCTGCCGCCGTCGTAAAACCGGTTCAGATCCGTACTGCCACTGACCGCCATAAGCCCCGCAATTACACCAAAAATCACACCTGACAACAGCCAGAACAGTCTCTGGAAAAAAGGGTTCTCCATTTTATATTCTCCATCCATTATTTATCAGAACCACCTGGCAACTATTTTTTAATCGTATCATTGTCCATCCGATTTCGCAAGTTCATTTTTATTATTATAAAAAGATGCCATGAAAAGATACCGTTCAGGGTAAAATATAAATTGCGAATCCCCTGGGACGTGTTATAATAACTATTAAGATGCTTATGAGGAGGTACATTAATGCATTTTTTACAACTTTCCAGAACACTGTCATGTCTGACAGCGTGCTTCACGCTGGCTCTTTCCGAACCGGCATTTATCTCTGCCACAGAAGCTTCTGAGAGCCTTCCCGGCATTCTTTCTACCGAAGAAGCTGCCATAGGCGCTCAGGCAGAAAATATCACGGATCCCGACAGCATCCCCTCTCCGGACACGGAAGAACCACAGCGCATATTTTCAGACACGGATTCCGATTCCTCAGCCGGAACAGGCAGCGACGGCTTACCGGAATCCGGAAACACTGTACGAAATCCGGAGAAAATAGAGGATACTGTCCTTCCATCTTTCTCCGTGGCTGACGGTTATGAGATGGTCACGGACGGAGAAATGAAAGATGGCTATTATATAAAGAAAGTTTCCGCTCAGGATATAGAAAACAACGGAGTAAACAATGCCATCCAGAGCGCCCTTGACGACGCATATGTTTACGCATCCGCAGCCATTCCCTACAAAATCTACATCGAGCCCGGCACCTATACCCTGACCCGCGGACTTCGCATTTACAGCAACACCTTCCTTTTTATGGATCAGGTCACATTTGTCCAGAAAAAAGACATTACCGCCAATATGCTCAAAGTCGGTAACCACAATGACACACAGAACGGATATTTTTACCAGAATATTACACTCTACGGAGGTGTGTGGGATGAAAACGGCAACAGCAATACAGCGGTAAAAGTCGGACACTGCGCCGGCTTCTCCATGATCGGTCAGACCGTGCAGAACACAGCAAACTCCCATCTGATGGAAGTTGCCGGTGTGAAAGACTTTCTTTTAAGCGACTGTACCTTCCAGGACCAGACACTTGATAAAAATTCCGAGCGTATGACATACGAAGCGGTACAGCTCGATCTGCTGATTCCGGATCACATCAAAGGTTATGCCTATGAGGTTCTCGCAAATGACGGTATCACTGTGGATAGCTGTACATTCCGCAATGTTCCAAGGGGAATCGGCTCTCATACATCTATTTTGAACTGTCCGATGACCAATATCAGAATCACAAATAATACCTTCTCGGATATAACGAGTGCGGCTATCCATGGCTGTAATTTTACCAGCTGCACCATTTCCGGAAACACCATCACCAACACGCCGCGGGGCATTGCAATTTATTCGGTACGCAATAATGGAACCTTCCTCGCCTCCACGGTTGCTTCATCCGGCAATGTGCTCACAAATGTATCCGGAAGCTATAATACTCCCGCTGCCGATCAGAAGATTAAAATCACCGGGAATTCCATCAGCTGCCGCGGGAAAGATCAGTATATGCCCTACGAAAAAACCGGTATTCTCGTGCGCGGCTTTATTCACAATGGCAGCTATACCCCTCAGGACGGCGACTATGTTCCCACCGGGGACTACTATCTGAGCGGCGTAACCATCACCGGCAACACAATCACAACGGAATGCGACGGGATCATGGCCTACAACGTCAGGAACGCGGTGATCAGCCAGAATCCGGAAATCCGGTACACCGGAGATGCCTCAAAGAATCACAACGGAGATCGGAAGAGCGTCGTGTAGGGAAAGAGTGTGGTACCTTGTGT
>CAMSQM010000014.1 GCA_947062675.1 uncultured Roseburia sp. | reverse complement strand
CGGAAGGAGCGGGCGGCGCGGAGGGCGGCGCCGCAGGAGGCTCCGGAGGGGCAGATCCGTAATAAATGTATAACCTCACAAAAGTCTGAATAAAATTCTATGAATGAATTCTTATGAATACTTTTGTGAGGTTTTTGTATATGCAGCAGGAGACTCTGTTTTACAGAAGCAGAACCTTTAACCGGAAGAAAATGATGGTGATGTTTCTCGCAGTATTTTTTGTCCTGACATTTTTAATCGGGCGGCTGGTGTATCTGATGGTCTTCTGTTCGGAATACTATGGACAGAAGGCGGAGAACCTTCATGAGCGGGAGCGTGATATTAAGGCTGCCCGCGGCAGGATTCTGGATGCAAACGGAACCGTGCTGGCGACGAACCGGTCCGTCTGTACCATTTCCGTGATCCACAGCCAGATCAGCGAGCCGGAGGCCGTGATATCGGCCCTTGTAAAAGAGCTCGGTATGACGGAGGAGGAAGTCCGCAAACGTGTGGAGAAAGTCAGCGCGATTGAGCGCGTGCGCACAAATGTGGATAAAGAAACGGGGGACCGGATCCGCGCATACGGGCTGGACGGGGTGAAAGTGGATGAGGACTACAAGCGCTATTACCCTTATGAGACGATGGGGTCCAAAGTTCTCGGTTTTACGGGAGCGGATAATCAGGGGATTCTGGGGCTTGAGGTAAAGTACGACGAATATATGCAGGGGACGAACGGAAAGATCCTGACGCTGACGGATGCGCGCGGAATCGAGATTGAAAATGCGGGTGAGACGCGTCTGGAGCCGGTCAATGGATATGACCTGTGTATCTCGATGGACATGAATATTCAGAAGTACTGCGAGCAGGCGGCGGAAAAGACCTGTATTCAGAAAGAGGCGGACAGCGTGTCAGTGATCGTGATGAATCCGAAAAACGGGGAACTGATGGCAATGGTCAATTATCCGGAATTTAACCTGAACGATCCGTTTACACTGATTCCGGAACTGACGGATCAGCTGGAGAAACCGGTCGAATCGCTGTCCGCGGAGGAAAAGCAGAATCTGTTAAACCAGATGTGGAGAAATCAGTGCATCAGTGACACGTATGAGCCGGGATCCACCTTTAAAATTATCACGGCCACGGCGGCCCTGGAAGAGGGCGTGGTGTCGATGGAGGACAATTTTTTCTGTCCGGGCTATAAAATCGTGGAGGATCGCAGAATCCGCTGTGCAAAGACGACAGGGCACGGGGCGGAGACATTTGAGACGGGAATTATGAATTCCTGTAATCCGGTTTTTATGGAGCTGGGAGAGAGGCTGGGCGTTGACAATTTTTATAAATATTTCAGGCAGTTCGGCCTGCTCTCAAAAACCAATATTGATCTTCCGGGTGAGGCTGCGACAATTATGCACAAAAAAGAGAATGTGGGGCCTGTGGAGCTGGCGACCATCTCTTTCGGACAGTCTTTTCAGATCACTCCGATGCAGCTTGTGACGACTGTTTCTTCTATTATAAATGGGGGTACCAGAATTACGCCGCATTTTGGCGTGGAAATACGCGATGAAAACGGAGAGACGGTAAAGACATTTTCCTATGACACCAGGGAGGGAATCTGCACCGGCGACACATCGGAAAAAATGCAGTATCTTCTGGAGCGCGTCGTCTCGGAGGGCGGCGGAAAAAACGCGAAGATCGAGGGTTATTCGATTGGCGGCAAGACCGCGACTTCACAGACGCTCCCGCGAAGCGAACACCGCTATATCTCGTCCTTTCTGGGATTTGCGCCCGCGGATGATCCGGAAGTTCTGGTGCTTCTGATGATCCGGAATCCAAAGGGAACTTATTACGGCGGTATGATCGCGGCTCCCGTGGTTAAAGAAATTATGGAAAACATTCTGCCTTATCTTGATAAATAATGGAAAATAACGTATACTGGATAAGTTAAAAAATACGAGGTGCGAAATTATGACATACGAAATCGTAATACCGGTGATTCTGGCATTTGTAATCAGCGCGCTGCTGGGGCCGATCGTGATACCGTTTCTGCGCAGACTGAAAGTGGGGCAGACGGAGCGGAAAGAGCTGGAATCTCATCTGAAAAAAAACGGGACGCCGACGATGGGCGGACTGATGATTCTGGCCAGCATTCTGGTCACGTCGCTGGTGTATGTGAGAGATTATCCGCGTATTACGCCGGTGCTGTTTATGACGGCCGCGTTTGGAGTGATCGGGTTTTTCGACGATTATCTGAAAGTTGTGCTGCACCGCTCCGACGGTCTGCTTCCCTGGCAGAAAATGCTCTGTCAGATCGCAGTCACAGGGGTATTTGCATATTATATGGTAAACTACTCAGGAATTTCCCTGACGATGCTGATCCCGTTTTCCGGCGGTAAGTATCTCGATATGGGATGGCTCGCCGTTCCCGTTTTGTTTGTGGCGGTGATCGGGACGGTAAACGGGACGAATTTTACGGACGGTCTCGACGGTCTTGCTTCCAGCGTGACGGTGATGGTGGCGACTTTCTTCTCTGTCGTGGCAATCGGAAGCAATGCGGGGATAGCGCCTGTTACCTGTGCCGTCGTGGGTGCGCTGCTGGGATTTCTTCTGTTCAACGTGTATCCCGCCAGCGTGTTTATGGGAGATACCGGCTCGCTTGCGCTGGGCGGCTTTGTCGTCTCCTGCGCTTACATGATGCAGATGCCGCTCTTTATACCGATCGTGGGTCTGATCTACCTCGTGGAAGTACTCTCGGTGATGATACAGGTAACCTATTTTAAAAAAAGCGGAGGGAAACGGATTTTCCGCATGGCGCCGATTCATCATCATTTTGAACTCGGCGGCTGGTCCGAGACGCAGGTGGTGGCGGTGTTTTCGATCACGACGGCAATTCTGTGCATGATCGCTCTGCTTGGAATTGCATAGAAAGGAGAGAAACAGTTATGGGGGCAGCTATTAATATAGAAGGAAATAGGGTTCTTGTCGTCGGCTCCGGCCTGAGCGGTGCGGCGGCGACAGAGCTTCTGAAGAAAAAAGGAGCGTTTCCGGTACTTTTTGACGGGAACAGGGAGCTGGATACCGGGGCGCTTCGGCGGAAATCCCCGGTTTTTGCAGATGTGGAGATTATTACGGGAGGGTGGCGTGACGAGGAGCTGGCGGGAGTGGTGCTCGCCATCTTAAGTCCCGGTGTTCCGGCAGACGGTCCGGTTGTCAGGAGGCTCGGTGAGCAGGGGATTCCGGTCTGGGGCGAAATAGAGCTTGCGTACCGCTTCGCGCATGGAAGACTGGCTGCGATCACCGGAACAAACGGTAAAACGACGACGACCGCCCTGACAGGCGCGATTCTGGCGGAATACTTTGCGGATGTGAAAGTAGTCGGCAATATCGGGATACCGTACACATCCGTGGCCGCGGATACGACGGAGGATACGGTGACAGTGGCGGAGATCAGTAGTTTTCAGCTGGAGACGGTTTGCACATTTCACCCACAGATTTCGGCGATCCTGAATATCACGCCGGATCATCTGGACCGGCACCACACGATGGAGTGCTACACCGCGACAAAAGAGCGCATTGCGGAAAATCAGGAGGCGGGGGAGCTGTGCGTGCTTAACTATGAGGATGACGTCCTGCGCGCGTTCGGTGAACAGATGAAAACGAATGTTCTGTTTTTTTCGGGGGAGAGAAGACTTGAGCGGGGGCTGTATCTGGAAGAAGATTCCATCTGGTACGCAGACGCGGATTCTTTAAAATCTGCGGAAGCGATGAATTCCGTGGAAAAGGCGCCCTCCATGAGAGCAGAATCCGCGGTAAAAGTTATTTCTGTGAGTGAGCTGAACCTGCTGGGGCGTCATAATTATGAAAATGTGATGGCTGCAGTGGGAATTGCGATCGGGTTTGGCGTTCCGATCCCCGTGATTGCGCAGGTTCTGCGGAAATTCCGGGCGGTGGAACACCGGATCGAATATGTCACCGAGAAGCGCGGAGTCCGTTTTTACAATGACTCGAAAGGGACGAATCCGGATGCGGCCATAAAGGGAATCCAGGCGATGAACCGTCCCACTTTTCTGATCGGCGGCGGTTATGATAAGCATTCGGAGTACGATGAATGGATTGAGAGCTTTGGCGGGAAAGTGAAAAAGCTGGTCTTAATCGGGCAGACAAAAGAAAAGATTGCAGAGTGTGCCCGGAAACACGGGTTTACGGATGTTGTGATGTGCGGGACGCTTGAGGAGGCGGTTGATGTGTGCTTCAGGGAGGCTGTCTTTGGAGATGCCGTTCTTTTGTCTCCCGCCTGCGCGAGCTGGGGAATGTTCGCAAACTATGAGGAGCGTGGCCGCATTTTCAGGGAATACGTGCACAGTCTGCAGTAAATGGCAGGGTTCTCCCTGCGGGAATGAAAAAGACATGTGGAGGGATTCATGGCCAGAGGTCAGCAAAATGAAAAGAAACCGGCAAAAAAACCAAAACCGGTGCGGTACTTTGACTACAGCCTGTTATTTCTGATAATTTTTCTGCTCTGTTTCGGGCTTGTGATGCTCTACAGCACAAGCGCCTATTACGGGGTACTCCGGTATGACGACGGCGCTCATTATGTGAAGCGGCAGCTTCAGGCGTCGGTGCTGGGGCTGGTGGCGATGCTGATTATATCGCAGATGCCATACCGTATATGGATGAAAATGAGCACGCTGGCGTATCTGGTGGCACTCGGGCTCTGTACGGCGGTTATATTCCTTGGCTCCGAGAAAAAAGGACAGTCCCGCTGGTTTGAAATCGGACCGTTTTCGATTCAGCCGTCCGAGCTGGCAAAAGTGGCAGTGATTATTTTTCTGGCGACAGTCGTCTACAAGACGTCAAAGCAGGTTGGCAATTTTAAAACGCTGATGAAAGTGATGACGTTTGTTCTGCCAATCACAGGAGTGGTTGCATATAATAACCTGAGTACGGCAATCATTATCCTTGGAATTGCTGTGTGTATGCTGTTTGTCGCAAGCCCGAAATACTCTCATTTCCTGATTATGGGCGGGGTTGTGCTTGTGCTGGGGGTTGTGTTTATCAGTCTGGCGGCCTACCGCGCAGAGAGGATTGAGATCTGGCTGGATCCGGAGCACCATGAAAAAGGATTTCAGACCATGCAGGGACTCTATGCGATCGGCTCCGGCGGCCTGTTTGGCAAAGGACTGGGGGAGAGCATGCAGAAGCTCGGGTTTATCCCGGAGGCGCAGAACGATATGATTTTCTCCGTGATCTGTGAGGAACTGGGGCTTTTTGGCGCGGTCTGCCTGATTCTGCTCTATCTGCTTTTGATCTGGCGCTTTATGATTATAGCCAGTAATGCCGCGGATCTGTACGGCGCGCTGATCGTGGTGGGGATTATGGCCCATATTTCCATCCAGGTGGTGCTGAATATCGCCGTTGTTACGAACACGATTCCGAATACGGGGATCACGCTGCCGTTTATCAGCTATGGAGGAACATCGATACTGTTTCTTTTATCCGAGATGGGCCTGGCGTTATCCGTGTCGAGAGGAATTAAGTTTGAGGTTACCTGATTATGAAAAGAGAACAGAAAAGAAAGAAAAAGCGCGTAAAGGCGGTGATGACTGTTTTTCTGGTTCTGGTATCGGTCATCGCTGCGGCGGTTCTGATTGTCTGGAACGTCTTTGTGGTTAAAAAAGTCGTTGTGGAGGGAAATGAATTTTATTCGGCGCAGCAGATCGAGAGAATGGTGCTTGACGATGAATATTCCTGGAATTCCCTTTATGTGTACCTGAAATACCGTCTGCTGGACGAGGAGGACGTTCCGTTTGTGGATATGCTCACAGTCACCCTGGATGACCCGCGGACGCTCCGCATTCACGTCTATGAGAAGGGGATTCTTGGGAGCTTCTATATCAGTTCGATTGGTCAGAACGCCTATTTTGACCGCGACGGGTTTGTCGTGGAGACTTCGGTGGAGGAAATCGCGGATGTGCCAAGGATTACCGGGATTTCCTGCGACGAGGTCGTGCTCTATGAGAAGCTTCCGCTCAGAGAGCCCGGGGTACTCGGCGGCCTTCTGAATCTGACGCAGACCCTGAAAAAATATGAACTTCTCCCGGAAGAAATCCATTACGAAGACAACCTCGAGCCGACGCTCAGTTACGGGGATATCAGGGTCACGATGGGGGCTTTAGGGCATCTGCCGCAGAAGGTGGCGCGGATTTCCGCGGTTCTGCCGCAGATCTCCGGAATGATCGGCACGCTGCATATGGAAACGTGGACGCCGGACACGACGGATATCGTTTTCGAGAGAGCGAAGACAGAGAGCACGCCGTCCGGGGAGGAAAGTCCGGACGGGATGGAAGAGTCCGGCGGGGAGGGAGAGCCCGGCGGGGATGAAGGAGTGGAGACGCCCCGCGGGGAGGGAGAATCAGGTGGCGGGGGAGAACCGGAGACGCCCCGCGGGGCGGGAGAGCCCGGCGCTGAGGGAGAACCGGAGACGCCCCGTGAGGCGGAAGAGCCGCAGGAGGCCGGAGAGTCTGATGCGGCGGATACGCCGGGGGACGGTGAAAGTTTTTGAAAAAATCTGTTGATTAATTTCTGGAAAAATTATATTATAAGATATATGAGTTTGCAATCAGAGCATTTTGCGCCCAAAACACGACGATCTGTGCCTTTTTCTGCCGGATCAGGGGTTTGCGGGCTGTCCGCCGCTTCCGGTGGCTGCAGCAGCCGCACGGATTTTCAGTGTACCGGCGGGCTGTGATGTGGGAATGACGGATGACAGGGACGGGAGTGTTTCAGGTCCTGATAGATTGGTGTAACCGGGGGAGCTTTTTACAACAGGATATGAATTTTGGGAGAGAATGAAGGAGGAACTACCTTGCTGGAGATAATGACGACAGAAGCAGATACCAGTGCAAAGATTATCGTGATCGGGGTCGGCGGTGCTGGAAATAACGCTGTGAATAGAATGATTGATGAAAATATCGGAGGAGTGGAGTTTATCGGGATTAATACGGATAAGCAGGCTCTGACGCTCTGCAAGGCGCCGACGCTGATTCAGATCGGTGAAAAGCTGACCAAGGGACTCGGTGCCGGTGCACAGCCGGAGATCGGGGAGAAGGCGGCGGAGGAGAGCATGGAAGAGCTTTCCGCGGCGGTAAAAGGTTCCGACATGGTATTTGTCACCTGCGGGATGGGCGGCGGCACCGGCACGGGAGCAGCGCCTGTCGTTGCGAGGATTGCCAAAGAGCAGGGGATTCTGACAGTCGGCGTCGTCACCAAGCCGTTTAAGTTCGAGGCAAAGCAGCGCATGGTGAACGCTCTCTCCGGGATCGACCGCTTAAAGGAGAGCGTCGATACCCTGATCGTGATACCGAACGATAAGCTTCTCGAGATTGTGGACAGGCGTACGACGATGCCGGATGCCTTAAAAAAAGCCGATGAGGTACTTCAGCAGGCCGTGCAGGGAATTACCGATCTGATCAATCTCCCAGCGCTGATCAATCTTGACTTCGCCGATGTATCCACGGTTATGAAGGATAAGGGGATGGCGCATATCGGTATCGGCAACGCCAAGGGGGACGACAAGGCCATCGAGGCGGTCAAGCTTGCCGTTGCAAGCCCGCTGCTCGAGACGACGATCACAGGGGCTACCCATGTCATTATCAATATTTCCGGCGATATCTCCCTGATGGATGCCAATGACGCTGCGAGTTATGTGCAGGATCTGGCGGGGGACAACGCCAATATCATTTTCGGAGCCAAATTTGACGAGTCCATGGCGGACGAGGCCACGATCACAGTCATTGCGACAGGGCTGGAGAGTCCGGGAGCTTCCAATAAGATTATGCCCAAACTCCAGTATCAGAATACAGCGACAGTCACAAGACCTGTCGGGCCCGCGGGGATGAACCGTCAGGCGCCACCTGCCATGCCTGGATACGGGATGGGTAATGCGGGGCAGCAGGCGCCGCAGCAGAGTGCCGCGCCCTTCACGGGTATTCAGAAGCCGCGCCAGCCGGAGAGCACGGTACAGCAGGTGGATATCAAGATACCGGATTTCCTTAGAAATTCGCGCAAATAATCTGGTATATGTATGGAAACAGGGGAAAAGCCGTTGAAAATGGACGGCTTTTCATTTATTATAAGTTACTGGTGGATAAATGGTAAGGAGGATCAGGATGTATCCAATCGTAAAAAGAGAAAAGCTGGCGGATAAGATTTATCTTATGGATGTCAGGGCGCCCCGCGTTGCGCAGTACTGTGAGCCGGGGCAGTTTGTGATAGTAAAAATTGATGAGACGGGAGAGCGCATTCCGCTGACGATCTGCGACTACGACAGGGAAGCGGGGACGATCACGATTGTATTTCAGGTTGTGGGAGCATCCACGGAGCGCATGGCCGGTTTAAAAGAAGGGGACATTTTTCAGGATTTTGTGGGTCCGCTGGGATGTCCGTCCGATCTGACCGGCGTGGAGCCGGAGGAGTTAAAGAAAAAAAAGATCGTGTTTATCGCGGGCGGCGTCGGGACGGCTCCGGTTTATCCGCAGGTAAAATGGCTGCATGAGCACGGCGTGGACTGCGATGTGATCATGGGTTCCAGAAATAAAGAGCTGCTGATCCTCGAGGAGGAGATGAGGAGAGTGGCTTCAAATCTGTACATAACGACAGACGATGGTTCTTACGGGTTTCACGGCACGGGGACCGCACAGCTTCAGGCTCTCTACGATCAGGGGATCCGCTATGACCACTGTGTGGCGATCGGGCCGATGATTATGATGAAATATGTCTGTATTCTGACGAAGGAGCTCGGACTTCCGACGATTGTTTCGATGAACCCGATTATGGTGGACGGAACCGGGATGTGCGGCGCCTGCCGCCTGATGGTGGACGGAAAAGTAAAATTTGCCTGCGTGGACGGGCCTGAATTCAACGGTCATCTTGTGGATTTTGATCAGGCGATGAAGCGCCAGAATCAGTACAGGACCGAGGAGGGAAGGGCGATGCTCAGACTGCAGGAAGGCGACACGCATCACGGCGGATGCGGACACTGCAGCTAGTTATGTAAATAGTTGAAAAGCAGGAACCGGCGGTTTTCAGTCTGCGGGCAGAGCGTGTGTGCGCATGGAGGGACATTATGGGTCTGCGTCGGAGCTCCGGACCCAAAATCGCAGAGCCGGATTGGATATCCGTCTCGCGGCCTTCGCAAAAAAATGCTCCGGCATGGAGGAAAAAAATGGACGTATTAAAAAAAGTACCGGTTCGCGAGCAGGAGCCTCTGGTTCGTGCGGCGAACTTTGAGGAAGTGTGTCTTGGATATAACGAGAAAGAGGCGGTGGAAGAGGCGGCGCGCTGCCTGAACTGTAAAAATGCACAGTGCATCAAAGGATGTCCGGTGGCGATTGATATCCCGGCATTTATCTCCCGGATAAAAGAAGAGAAGTTTGAGGAGGCGTATCAGACCATCAGTCAGGCTTCCGCGCTTCCGGCGGTCTGCGGCCGTGTGTGCCCGCAGGAGAGCCAGTGCGAGGGAAAATGTATTCGCGGATATAAGGGAGATCCGGTGTCGATCGGCAAGCTGGAGCGCTTTACAGCCGACTGGGCGAGATCGCACGGCATCAGTCCAAAGGCGCCGGATCACAAAAACGGACATAAAGTGGCGGTGATCGGTTCGGGTCCGGCAGGCCTGACCTGCGCCGGCGATCTGGCAAAAATGGGCTACGATGTGACAATCTTCGAGGCGCTTCATGAGCCGGGCGGCGTGCTCAGTTACGGAATTCCGGAATTCCGTCTTCCCAAGAAGGAAGTGGTCGCCGCGGAGGTGGAAAATGTCAGGGCGCTCGGCGTGAAGATTGAGACAAATGTTGTGATCGGAAAATCGGTGACGATCGACGAGCTGATGGAGAAGGAGGGCTTTGAGGCGGTATTTATCGGTTCAGGCGCCGGACTTCCGCGCTTTATGGGGATCCCCGGAGAGCAGGCGCTCGGCGTGTTTTCCGCAAACGAATACCTGACCAGGAGCAATCTGATGAAAGCTTTTCTGGAAGAATACGACACCCCGATCAGCGCAGGGCGCAAAGTGATTGTCGTCGGCGGCGGCAATGTCGCAATGGATGCGGCGCGGACAGCAAAGCGTCTGGGAGCCGAGGTACATATTGTATACCGCCGCAGCGAGGCGGAGCTTCCGGCCAGAGTGGAGGAGGTTCACCACGCGAAGGAGGAGGGAATTATTTTTGACCTGCTCCAGAATCCGACTGAGATCCTTGTGGATGAGAACGGCTGTGTGCGCGGGGCGCGGGTGATTAAGATGGAGCTCGGCGAGCCGGATGAGTCGGGCAGAAGAAGTCCGGTTGAGATACCCGGGTCAGAATATGAGATCGAGGCGGACACAGTCATTATGTCGCTCGGAACGTCTCCGAATCCGCTGATTTCTTCCACGACGAAAGGGCTTGACATCAACCGCTGGCAGTGCATCGTGGCTGGCGAGGAGGACGGAGCGACCTCCAAAGAGGGCGTTTTCGCCGGAGGGGATGCCGTGACAGGAGCCGCGACCGTGATTCTTGCGATGGGCGCCGGCAAAGCTGCGGCAAATGGAATCGACGCGTATCTGCGCGGCGGACAGGGCGCCGTGCCGGCCGGCGAAAAAGAGCCGGGCTGCTGAAAAGTACAGGAAACAGAGGCCGGGCTGCTGCGGATTTGGCGGCAGTCCGGCCTTTTGGCTGTTAAAATTCCGAATGGAGATTTTTATGGAGAATTTCAGGATTGCAGTAAATGCGGTGATGCCGTTTATGATCTGTATTGCGTTCGGCTATGCGGTGAGGCGGCTCCGGCTGGCGGACAGGGCGTTTATGCAGAGTCTGAATCAGCTGGTATTTAAAGTGTTTTTTCCATTTATGATGTTTTACAACATGTATGACAACGGGGATTCGCTGGAAATGAACGCGCGTCTGCTGGCCGTAAGCGTCTGCAGCCTGTTTCTGCTGATCGCCGTCTTATTTGTGATAGTTCCTCTGCTGGTCAGGGATAATCCAAAGCGCGGGGTTGTGATCCAGGGGATCTACAGGAGCAATTTTGTTCTGTTTGCGATTCCACTGACGGAAAACCTGTTTGGGAGGGAAGGAGTTGCCATGGCCTCCCTGCTTGTGGCGGTGATTGTCCCGCTGTATAATGTGATGGCAGTGATCATTCTGGAATACTTCCGGGGCGGCAGCATCAGCATCGTGACCCTGGCCGGGAAGATCCTTAAAAATCCCCTGATTCTCGGGGCGATTGCCGGCCTGATCGCGCTTGTGTGCGGGATCTGTCTGCCGCAGGCAGTGGAAAAGCCGGTCTCCCAGTTTGCCGCCATGACAACACCTCTGGCTCTGTTTGTGCTCGGAGGAACACTGGATTTTTCTTCTGTGCGCGCGGACCGGAAATACCTGGTTTCTGTTCTCGGCATTAAAATGATGCTTCTCCCCGCAGTCGCCGCGGGGGTCTCTCTCCTGGCGGATTTTACGGAGCTGGAGAGGTTTCTTTATCTGATTATGTTTGCGGCGCCAATCGCCGCGTCGTCCTATCCGATGGCGCAGAACATGGGAGGGGACGGGAAGCTTGCGGGAGAGCTGGTCGTGATCAGCACGGCGGTCTCGGTCGGGACGATTTTCTTCTGGATTTATGTGATGAAGGCGGCGGGGCTGATTTAGAAAAGATAACAGTTGCAATGTTCCCCTGGATACATTATTATAAACAGTATGACTTTAATAAATTATCATAAAAAAGAAAGAGGGGCTGAATATGGAATGCCGTATTGGTGTGATTTCAGGAGACGGAATCGGTCCTGAGATTATCGCGGAAGCGAAAAAAGTACTGAATAAAATCGGGGAGACCTGCGGACATACCTTTCACTATGAAGATATCCTGATGGGAGGATGTTCCATCGACGCGACGGGAGAGCCGCTGACAGAGGAGGCCATCGCGGCGGCGAAAGCCTCGGACGCGGTGCTGATGGGTTCCATCGGAGGAAATACTTCCACCTCGCCGTGGTACCGGCTGCCGCCGGAAAAGAGACCGGAGGCGGGGCTTCTTCGGCTGCGCAAATCCTTAAATCTCTTTGCGAATCTGCGGCCGGCATATCTCTATGAGGAGCTTAAGGCGGCCTGCCCGCTGAAAGAAGAGGTGATCGGCGACGGTTTCGACATGATGATCATGCGCGAGCTGACAGGCGGGCTTTACTTCGGAGAGCGCAGGACAGAAGAGACGGACGGCGTTCTGACGGCCACCGATACGCTTACATACAATGAACATGAGATCCGCAGAATCGCAAAGCGCGGTTTTGACATTGCGATGAAGCGCCGCAAAAAGGTGACGAGCGTGGACAAGGCGAATGTTCTCGATTCCTCGCGTCTCTGGCGCAGGGTTGTGGAGGAGGTCGCGAAGGATTACCCGCAGGTGTCGTATGAGCACATGCTGGTGGACAACTGCGCGATGCAGCTCGTCCGGGATCCGGGGCAGTTTGACGTGATCCTGACAGAAAACATGTTCGGGGATATTCTCTCGGATGAGGCGAGCATGGTGACCGGCTCGATCGGAATGCTTGCGAGCGCCAGCTTAAACGATACGAAGTTCGGGCTCTATGAGCCGAGCGGTGGCTCGGCGCCGGATATCGCGGGGAAGGGCATTGCGAATCCGATCGCGACCATCTTAAGCGCCGCGATGATGCTGCGCTACACGTTTGACCTCGACGCCGAGGCGGAGGCCATTGAGAGCGCTGTTAAGCAGGTGCTCAGAGAGGGGTACCGCACAATTGATCTGATGCCGCAGGAGGCTGCGGGCGTGACGCAGGTGGGTACCGCAGAGATGGGAGATCTGATCGCGGCGCGTGTTTAAATACCGGCTCCCTGGGAAACGGCATTTATGCGGGGTTTGTGTCCGCACTGCATCCACAAACTTCATCATGCACAAAAGCAGTGCAGAAATGAGGAAAACATGAAAAGTGATAATGTAAAAAAAGGAATGCAGCAGGCGCCGCACAGGAGCCTGTTTCACGCACTCGGTTTTACGGAGGAAGAGATGGCAAAGCCCATGGTCGGGATTGTGAGCTCTTACAACGAGATCGTGCCGGGGCATATGAATCTGGATAAAATTGTGGAGGCCGTGAAGATGGGCGTGGCGGAGGCGGGCGGCGTTCCGGTGGTATTTCCGGCGATCGCCGTCTGCGACGGCATCGCGATGGGGCATATCGGGATGAAATATTCGCTGGTCACACGTGATCTGATCGCGGATTCCACGGAATGTATGGCGCTGGCGCACCAGTTTGACGCGCTTGTGATGGTTCCCAACTGCGACAAGAATGTGCCGGGACTTCTGATGGCGGCGGCGCGCGTCAATGTGCCCACGGTGTTCGTCTCCGGCGGTCCGATGCTGGCGGGGCGCGTACACGGGAAAAAGACGAGCCTCTCCTCGATGTTTGAGGCGGTCGGTGCCTGTGCGGCTGGCACCATGACGGAGGAGGATGTAAAAGAGTACGAGCAGAAGACCTGCCCGACCTGCGGCTCCTGCTCCGGCATGTACACAGCAAATTCCATGAACTGTCTGACCGAGGTGCTGGGCATGGGACTCGGCGGGAACGGGACGATTCCGGCGGTCTATTCGGAGCGCCTCGCACTCGCAAAGCATGCCGGAATGGCGGTGATGGAGATGTACCGGAGGGACATCCGCCCGCGCGATATCATGACAAAGGAAGCAATCTTAAACGCGCTCACGGTGGATATGGCGCTCGGCTGTTCGACCAACAGCATGCTCCATCTCCCGGCCATCGCCCACGAGACCGGTTTTGATTTTGATATCGCCTACGCCAATCCGATCAGTGAAAAGACGCCGAATCTCTGCCATCTCGCCCCGGCGGGCCCGACCTATATGGAGGATCTCAATGAGGCGGGCGGCGTTTACGCCGTGATGAAGGAGCTCGCGGATATCGGCCTGCTGCACACGGAATGCATGACCGTGACAGGAAAGACAGTCGGGGAAAATATCGCGGATGCAGTCAATAAGAATCCGGAGGTCATCCGCCCGGTGGATAACCCGTACAGTAAGACGGGCGGTCTCGCCGTGTTAAAAGGCAATCTCGCGCCGGACGGCAGCGTCGTAAAGCGCTCCGCGGTCTGTGAGGAGATGATGGTCCACGAGGGGCCGGCGCGCGTCTTTGACTGCGAGGAGGATGCGATCGCGGCGATAAAGGGCGGTAAAATCGTGGCGGGCGATGTCGTGGTCATCCGCTATGAGGGACCGAAAGGCGGACCGGGAATGCGGGAAATGTTAAATCCGACTTCCGCGATTGCGGGAATGGGACTGGGATCGTCGGTGGCTCTGATCACGGACGGACGTTTTTCCGGCGCAAGCCGCGGGGCGTCCATCGGCCATGTGTCCCCGGAAGCGGCCGTGGGAGGCCCGATTGCCCTGATTGAGGAGGGCGACCGGATCCGCATCAATATTCCGGCGCTTAAGCTGGAGGTGGACGTGCCGGACGAAGAGCTTTTGCGCCGCCGCGCGGCATGGCAGCCGCGGGAACCGAAGGTGACGACCGGCTATCTGAAGCGCTATGCGTCCCTCGTGACTTCCGGCAACCGCGGGGCGATTTTAGAGCTTCCGCAGTGATATTTTTTAGGACAAAACAGTTTCGTTCAGAAAAGAGAGGAATACGATATGCAGTTGACAGGTGCGCAGATTGTAATTGAATGCCTGAAGGAACAGGGTGTGGATACCGTATTCGGTTATCCGGGCGGCGCTATTTTAAATGTATACGATGAACTCTATAAACATAAAAATGAGATACACCACATTTTAACTTCCCATGAACAGGGCGCGTCCCACGCTGCGGACGGGTATGCGCGCAGCACCGGAAAAGTGGGCGTCTGTTTTGCGACGAGCGGCCCCGGTGCGTCGAACCTTGTGACAGGTATCGCGACGGCTTATATGGATTCGGTGCCGGTGGTGGCGCTCACCTGCAATGTGACCGTTCCGCTCCTTGGTAAAGACAGTTTTCAGGAAATCGATATTGCGGGCATCACGACGCCGATCACCAAGCACAATTTTATCGTAAAAGATGTGGAAAAGCTGGCGCAGACCATCCGCAGGGCATTTATGATTGCGCAGAAGGGGAGACCGGGACCCGTGCTGGTGGATATCCCCAAGGATGTCACGGCCGCGAAGACGGAGTATACATTTCAGAAAGCGCAGGAAGTCCCGCGGATTGTGGACGCCATTGACGATGAGGCGCTTAATACCGCTGCGGCGATGATACAGGAGGCACAAAAGCCCTATATATTTGTCGGCGGCGGGGCTGTGATCTCGGGGGCCTGTGCCGAATTACAGGAATTTGTGCGCAAAGTCGATGCGCCGGTCTGCGATACGCTGATGGGAAAAGGGGCGTTTGACGGCACAGACGATCTCTATACCGGAATGCTCGGCATGCACGGGACGAAAACCTCGAATCTCGGCGTCAGCGGCTGCGATCTGCTGATTGCGCTTGGCGTGCGCTTTTCAGACCGGGTTACCGGGAATGCGGAAACATTTGCGAGAGGGGCGAAAATTCTGCAGTTTGACGTGGATGCGGCGGAAATCAACAAAAATATCCGCGTGGACGCCTGCGTGACCGGTGATCTGAAGGAGATTCTCGCGCGCCTGAACGGGCGTCTTTCACAGCTGAATCACGCGGAGTGGGTGCGTGAAGTGAAGGCGCTGAAAGAAAAATATCCGCTCAGCTATCCGCAAGGCGCGCTGACCGGCCCTTTTATCGTCGAGGAAGTCTACCGCGCCACAAAGGGGGATGCGGTGATCGTTACGGAAGTGGGGCAGCACCAGATGTGGGCGGCGCAGTATTATAAATATAAGGAGCCGCGGACATTTCTGTCCTCCGGCGGCCTTGGCACGATGGGGTACGGTCTGGGCGCCGCGATCGGCGCCGCGTGCGCGGATCCCGGAAAACACGTGATTAATTTTGCGGGGGACGGGTGCTTCCGCATGAATATGAATGAGCTGGCCACGGCGGTGCGGCAGAAGCTGCCGGTTATCGAGGTGATTTTCAATAATCATGTGCTCGGAATGGTGAGACAGTGGCAGGATCTGTTTTATGAAAAGCGGTATTCCGCGACGGTTCTCGACGATGGCATGGATTATGTGAAGCTTGCGGAGGCGATGGGCGCCGCGGCGTACCGCGCGGTGAACCGTGAAGAGTTCCGCGAGGCTTTCCGGAAAGCGCTCGCGGCAGACGGGCCGGTCGTTATCGACTGCATCATTGACAGCGACGATAAGGTCTGGCCGATGGTGGCTCCCGGAAAGGATATCAGCACGGCGTTTACAGAGGAAGATCTGAAAGATTAAAATATCAGAAAATGCCCGGAAAAGCCGGGGATTACAGTATCAGATGAGTGCGGAAAGGGTCCGGCCGGTTTCTGTGCGGCCCGGATCCGGTATATGAAAAAGCCGCGCAGAAAGAGGAGGAATATGAGCAGAGTATATAATTTTTCCGCAGGACCGGCGGTGCTGCCGGAGGAAGTGCTGAGAGAAGCGGCGGAAGAGATGACGGACTACAGGGGCAGCGGAATGTCCGTGATGGAAATGAGTCACCGCTCAAAGGTGTACGATACCATCATTAAGGAGGCGGAGCAGGATCTGCGTGATCTGATGCAGATACCGGACAATTACAAAGTATTGTTTTTACAGGGAGGGGCGTCCCAGCAGTTTGCAATGATCCCGATGAACCTGATGAAGCACAAAAAAGCAGGCTATATCGTCACCGGCCAGTGGGCGAAGAAGGCGTATCAGGAGGCACAGCTCTACGGGGAGGCTGTAAAGCTGGCGTCCTCAGAGGATAAAACATTCTCCTATATTCCGGACTGCCGGAATCTGGACATTCCGGACGATCTGGATTATGTCTATATCTGTGAGAACAACACAATTTACGGGACAAAATACCGGGAGCTCCCGGACACCAAGGGACATACGCTCGTGGCTGACGTGTCTTCCTGCTTTCTGTCGGAGCCGGTGGATGTGAAAAAATACGGTGTGATTTTTGGCGGAGTGCAGAAAAATATCGGGCCGGCCGGCGTCGTGATCGTAATTATCCGCGAGGATCTGATCACGGAGGACGTTCTTGCGGGGACTCCGACCATGCTCCGCTATAAAACACACGCGGATAACGATTCGCTCTACAATACGCCGCCGTGCTATGGCATATATATCTGCGGCAAAGTATTCCAGTGGCTGAAGAGAGCGGGCGGCCTTACCGCCATGCAGGAGCGCAACCGCAGAAAGGCAGGGATTCTCTACGACTATCTGGACGCGTCCGGTCTGTTTTCGGGAACCGTCGTGCCCGGCGACCGCTCTCTGATGAATGTGCCGTTTGTCACCGGAAATGAGGAGCTGGACGCAAAATTTGTAAAAGAGGCCGCAGCTGCGGGATTTGTTAATCTCAAAGGGCACCGCACAGTCGGCGGCATGCGCGCCTCGATCTACAATGCAATGCCCGTGGAGGGCGTGGAGAAGCTCGTGGAATTTATGAAGAAATTTGAGGAGGAAAATGTCTGATGTACCGTTATCACTGTCTGAATCCGATCGCATCGGTCGGTCTGAACCTGTTTTCGGAGGATTATCAGAAGGTAAAAGAGATCGGCGGATCGGACGCTGTGCTGGTGCGCAGCGCGGCGATGCATGACACGGAGCTTCCGGATACGCTTGCGGCGATCGCGCGCGCCGGAGCCGGGGTCAATAATATTCCGCTTGAGAAGTGCGCGGAAAAAGGAATCGTTGTCTTCAACACGCCGGGGGCGAATGCGAACGGGGTCAAGGAGCTCGTGTTTGCCGGAATGTTTTACGCTTCCCGCGATATCGTCGGAGGGATCGACTGGTGTCTTGAGAATCAGAACGATGAAAATATCGCAAAGACCGCGGAAAAGCAGAAAAAGAACTTTGCGGGGACGGAGATTTCCGGGAAAAAGCTGGGCGTGATCGGGCTGGGCGCGATCGGGGTTCTCGTCGCGAACGCGGCGACGCACATGGGCATGGAGGTATACGGATATGACCCGTATATTTCAGTCAATGCCGCGTGGAATCTCTCAAGAAGTGTAAAACATATCAGCAACATTGATGAGATTTACCGCGAATGTGACTATATCACGATTCATGTGCCGCTGCTTCCCGCCACGAAAAATATGATCAATGCGGAGGCGATCGCGCTGATGAAGCCGACCACGATCGTCCTGAATTTTTCCAGGGATACACTTGTGGACGAGGAGGCCATGGTGGACGCCCTGTCCGCGGGAAGAGTCAAGCGCTACGTCTCTGATTTCCCGAATCCGACGACTGTGGGGGCGAAGGGCTGTATTGTGACCCCGCATCTGGGCGCTTCCACGGCGGAGTCTGAGGACAACTGTGCCATCATGGCGGTCCGCGAGCTCCGCGATTATCTCGAAAACGGGAATATCACGCATTCCGTGAATTTCCCCGACTGCAATATGGCCGGCTGCATGACGGCCGGACGGGTGGGGATTCTCCACAGGAATGCAAAAGGGATGCTCAGCCGTTTCACGACGCTTCTCGGGGACGAGGGCTTAAACATTGACGGGATGGCGAACAAGTCAAAAGGGAATTATGCGTATGCCTTAATTGATGTGGATGCCGTGGTCACGGAGGAAGTGATCGCGAGAATCAACGCGATTGACGGTGTGCTCAGAGCCCGTAAGATCAAATAAAGGATCCTGTAAATTACAGACAAGAAAGGTGCACGGGAGAGATGGCAGAGATCAGACCATTTGCAGGCATCAGACCAGAGAAAGGGAAGGCGGCGGATATTGCTGCCCTCCCTTACGACGTTTACAGCCGGAAAGAGGCGGCGGCTTTTGTGCGTGAGCATCCGCATTCCTTCCTGCGCATTGACCGGGCCGAGACCCAGTTTCCGCCCGATGCGGATATGTACGGCGAATATGTGTACGAGAAGGCGCGCGGGCTGCTGTGGGGGATGGTGGAGGATGGCTCGCTCCGCCGTGAGGACTGCAGATGCTATTATCTTTATGAGCTGACCATGGAGGGACGGACCCAGAACGGGATTGTGGCCTGCGCCTCTGTGGATGACTATTTAAGCGGCGTTATCCGCAGACATGAGAACACGAGAGAGGAAAAGGAGCGCGACCGCGTCCGGCATGTGGAGTGCTGCGGCGCGCAGACCGGGCCGGTTTTTCTGGCATACCGCGCGGACCGCACGCTCAGGGAGATCACACAGGCCGTAAAAAAACAGGATGCTGAGTACGATTTTGTCGCGGAGGACGGAGTGCGCCACCGCGTTTTCGTCATCCGTGATACCGCCGTTGTCGCCGCAATCCGCACCGCATTTGCCGGTATCGGCACGGTCTATATCGCAGACGGGCATCACCGCGCGGCTTCTGCCGTGGAGGTGGCGCGAAGGCGGCGGATGGCGCACCCCGGGTACAGCGGGGAGGAGGAATTTAATTACTTTCTGTCGGTTCTGTTTCCGGATGAAGAACTGCGGATTCTCGACTATAACCGCGTGGTGCGTGACCTGAACGGATATGAGCCGGAGATTTTTCTGGAAGAAGTCAGAAAGAGGTTTGATGTGACAGCCTGTCCCGTGGATGCACGGGAGGTTCGTCCCGGGGAGCGGGGCTGTTTTTCCATGTATCTGAATGAGCGCTGGTATCTGTGCCGTATCCGGCAGAAAGACCAGAGCTGTGGGGATCCGGTGCGGGATCTGGATGTGTCGGTGCTGCAGGAGCGGCTTCTCGCGCCGGTCTTAGGGATCCTTGATCCGAAAACCGACAGCCGGATTGATTTTGTCGGCGGAATCCGCGGGACCGGAGAGCTGGTGCGGCGGTGCCGTACCGGCTGCGCCGTGGCGTTCGCAATGTATCCGACGTCGGCGGACGAGCTATTTGCCGTGGCGGACGCGGGACTGTTAATGCCGCCAAAATCGACCTGGTTCGAGCCCAAGCTGCGGAGCGGTCTGTTTATTCATGAGATATAAGACGCAGGCGGCTGTGGCCTGCCCTGGCGTGCCGCAGGGGGAAAAGAGAAAGGAGAAGAGGATTGGGAGGAAATATTTCTGCGCTGGCGGGGAATACCAGCGCGATTCCCAGCGCAACGGAGGCGATTGAGGCGTTAAACAGTGCCCAGGAGGGGCTGCAGGAGATGGCGAAAAACCCGGATCTTCTGCATGCCTGGCTGCAGGGGCTGATTCCGGGGCTGCTGAATTTTGCGTTTCAGGCGCTGATCGCGTTTCTGGTGTATGTTCTTGGATCCCGCATGATCCGGGGAATCACCGGAATGATACGCCGGTCCATGGAGCGGGCGGGGACAGATGAGGGGGTCAGACAGTTTGTCATTCCGGTGCTGAAGTATTCCCTGTATATCCTGCTCATTTTTATTATCATGGGTTTTTTTGGCATTGCAACGACTTCCGCGGTCGCGGTGCTCGGCTCTGCGGGCGTCGCCGTCGGCCTTGCCGTTCAGGGGAGTCTGTCCAATTTTGCGGGCGGCGTGCTGATTCTTCTGTTAAAGCCGTTTCGCGTTGGGGAGTATATTATTGAGGATACCAATAAAAACGAGGGGACGGTTTCCGAGATCTCTATTTTTTATACAAAGCTTCTGACGCCGGACAACAGAATGATCGTGGTGCCAAACGGGATGCTCTCGAACAGCAGTCTCACAAATGTCTCCCATATGGACAGGAGGCGGATTGACCTCACGGTGCCGGTATCCTACGGGACGGATATTCGCACGGCAAAAGAGGTGCTGTATGCGGCTGCGGCGAAGGAGCCTGCCAGAATGCCAGGGGAGGATATTATCGTGGTGCTCGACAGTTTCGGGGACTCTGCGCTGAATATGGGGGTAAAACTGTGGGTGGCGGCTGCCGAGTACTGGCCGGCCAGATGGCGGCTGCTGGAAAATATAAAATATGCGCTGGATGAAAACGGGATCACGATCCCGTTTCCACAGCTGGATGTACAGCTGAAACAGTGAGGCATCAGGAACAGAATGTCTGTCGGAAAAAAATCCGCCTTGACATTCTGTTTTTCCGGGTATATACTTATTAATAGTAATTATTATAGATAATTACTATTAATAAGTATATGAATTCAGGGTATGCGCCTGCGCGGTGTCCGCACACCCGGCAGAAGCAGAAGGCCGCGCAGAAATGAGGAAAATAATGAATGTGACAGCTTTAAAAGAACTTCTGGATGCCTGTTTTCTCGCAAAGCGTATTGTTGAGACGCTGCCGGAACTTCCGAAAAACATGAAACCGCGCCATATTCATGTTCTGAGTGTGGTCTTTGAGATGCAGGGGAAGCAGGGGATGTGCCGTGTCAGCGACGTGAGCGGGAGACTTTCCATCACGATGCCGAGTGTGACACGCCTGGTACAGGAGCTGGCGCAGTACGGAATGCTGGAAAAGCAGCCGGACATGGAAGACAGGCGCATTACGCTGCTCACGCTGACAGAGCAGGGGAGGGCGTGCGTGCAGCGCTATGTGATTCAGTTTCATGAGATGTGGTCGGATGCGCTTTCTGATATCACGAATGAGGAGGCGGAGGATGCGGTACATGTCGTGAAAGAACTGTGGCGAACGCTTCCGCACCGCGAAAAGAGTCTGAAAGAAGATGCGGGCGGTGCACACGGCAGGATTTATGAGGAATAAGGCGCCCTGAAATAATTTCTGAAAAAAGAAGGAGAGGATGATTCTTATGGATACGAAAAAAGTCAGCTCATTTACGGAAGGGTCCATCGGCGGTGCCCTGATACGGTTCGCACTTCCGGTGCTGGGTGCCCTGATTCTCCAGGCGGCCTACGGGGCCGTCGATCTGCTCGTGGTGGGGCAGTTCGGGGATGCGTCCGGGATAGCGGCGGTCGGGACGGGAAGCGCGTTTATGCAGATGGTTACATTTGTGATAACAAGTCTTGCGATGGGTTCCACTGTGATTATAGGGCAGCATCTGGGGGAGAAAAAACCAGAGGAAGCTGGAAATGCGGTCGGAACGACGATTGTTCTCTTTGCAGTGCTTGGAATTGTGCTCACAGTGCTGCTGGAAGTATCTGCCGGCAGCCTGATGTCCTTGATGCAGGTGCCGGAGGCATCTTTTGACAAGGCAGTTATGTATGTCAGGATCTGTTCCGGAGGCATTCTGGTCATTATCGCTTACAATGTGATCAGCGGCATTTTGCGCGGTGTTGGAAATGCCAGTCTGCCATTTCTTTTTGTCGGGATTGCCTGTGTGGTAAATATCGCCGCGGATCTGTTGTTTGTGGCGGTATTTCAGATGGATTCTGCCGGAGCGGCGCTTGCGACGGTGCTTGCGCAGTCTGTGTCGGTGATTCTCTCGGTTGCAGTGCTGCGGAGGCAGAATCTTCCGGTCTCTTTTTCACGCGGGCAGTGCAGGGTTTATGCCGGGGAGATCAGAAAGATCCTGGGCGTGGGTGTGCCGATCGCCTTACAGGAACTGACGGTACAGATTTCGTTCCTGGTCATCAATACGATTGTCAATCAGATGGGGCTGATGCAGTCGGCGGGATACGGTGTTTCACAGAAAATAGTGTCGTTTATCATGCTTGTGCCTTCTTCGGTTATGCAGAGCGTATCAGCTTTTGTGGCGCAGAATACCGGGGCGGGGCAGCGGGAAAGAGCGGTGAAGGGATTTTTTACTGCTATGGCGGCGGGCTGCGCCGTCGGAATCGTGATATTTCTGATGGGATTTTTTGGCGGCGGCCTGTTATCCTCCCTGTTTACAGGGGATGCGGAAGTGATTGCGCAGAGCGCGGATTATCTGCGCGGATTTTCTGTGGAATGTATTCTGACCTGTGTTTTATTCAGCAGCATCGGCTATTTTAACGGTTGTGGAAAGAGTATTCCGGTGATGATTCAGGGAATTACGTCGGCATTTCTGGTCCGGATTCCGGTATCGGTTCTGATGGCCGGTCTTCCGGGGGCTTCCCTTATGATGGTTGGCCTCGCCACGCCGGTTACGACGGTGTACGGGATTGTTTTTTTTGCTGTCTGTTTTTTGCGGTTCCGGAAACAGGAACGCGTCAGAAGAGGGCCGCGGGATGACATGGAGGAAGCGGCGTGAGCAGACCGGAGAGGGGGCGACGGGCGTGAAAGACGGTTGCGGCGCCCATCTGCGTGTGTTATAATCGGGTGATGACAGAGGAGGGACATGTTATGGCAGGATCTTCATTCGGAACTATTTTCAGGGTCACCACCTGGGGGGAGTCGCACGGCAGAGGGCTGGGCGTTGTGATTGACGGCTGTCCGGCGGGACTTCCCCTGTGCGGGGAGGACATCCGGAAGTTTCTGGACCGCAGGAAGCCGGGACAGTCCGGATATTCGACTTCGAGGAAAGAGGACGATGCCGTGGAAATCCTCTCCGGCATTTTTGAGGGGAGGACGACCGGAACACCGGTTTCGCTGGCAGTATTCAATAAGGATCAGCGGTCGAAAGATTACAGTGAGATTGCTTCCTGCTACCGCCCGGGCCATGCGGATTATACATTTGACCGGAAATACGGATTCAGGGACTACCGCGGGGGAGGCCGCTCTTCCGGACGGGAGACGATCGGGCGCGTCGCCGCCGGGGCAGTCGCCGTGAAGCTGTTAAACCGGCTCGGAATCACGTTTCTGACTTACACAAAATCCATCGGGCCGGTCTGTATCCGGCCGCAGAATTATGATCCCGCGCAGATCGGGCAGAATCCTTTTTATATGCCGGACCGCGAGGCTGCAGAGGAAGCCGGCAGATATCTGGACGCCTGTATGGCGGACGGTAATTCGGCGGGCGGCGTTGTGGAATGTGTGGTCAGCGGGCTCCCGGCGGGGCTCGGGGAGCCGGTGTTTGACAAGCTCGACGCCGGGCTGGCGAAAGCCGTGATGTCCATCGGTGCGGTGAAGGGATTTGAGATCGGCGACGGATTTGAGGCGGCAGGGGCAACCGGACGGGAAAATAACGATGCGTTTGAGATCAGGGACGGCGCTGTGGCGAAAAAAACCAACCACGCCGGCGGTATTCTGGGCGGCATCAGCGACGGGAGTGATCTTATTCTGCGGGCTGCGATCAAGCCGACGCCCTCCATCGCGTCCGCCCAGCAGACGGTCAGCCGCGCGGGAGAGGAGATTACCCTGAGTATCAGAGGGCGTCATGACCCGGTTATCGTCCCGCGCGCCGTTGTCGTCGTGGAATCGATGGCCGCGCTCACAATCGCGGATGCCCTGCTTGCAAATGTGTGTTCGAGGATGGATGCGCTGGAGATGTTTTATGCAGGCAGACAGAGGCGGTAGACGGATGTGCGGCGGCACGGGGAAAACGTGTGCGCTGAAGGCGGGATGCGGAGTGCTGAAAAGAGGAAAGAGAAAGACGGGGAAACGGAGGAGAGCGCTATGTCTGAAGAGTATGCCGTAAAAAGGCCGGCCGGTCCGGTCCGCTGGAGTGTGGAGGTCCCGGGCTCAAAAAGTATGACAAACAGGGCGCTTCTTCTGGCGGCGCTCTCAGACGGGAGCGTCCGGCTGGACGGCGTACTGTTTTCAGAAGACACCGGACATTTTCTGCGCGCCCTGCAGGATCTCGGCTTTCCGGTGGAGGTCAGGGAGGACAGAAAACAGGTTGTGGTCCGCGGCTGTGCCGGCGTGATACCCGAAAAGACGGGTGAAATTTATGTGGGAAGCGCGGGGACTGCGGCCCGTTTTCTGACTGCGATGCTCGGATTTTCCGATGGCATGTACACGGTGCAGGCATCGGAACAGATGAAGAGGCGCCCGATGGGGCCGCTGTTTGAGCTGCTGGAAGCGGCGGGAGCGGCGGTCACCTATATGGAAAAAGAAATGTGTCTGCCGGTCTGCATCCGCGGCCGTGCGCCTGTGAAAGAGGCCGGTCCGCTGGAACTGAAGCTGGATATCAGTCAGAGCACCCAGTTTCTGAGCGCCCTGCTGCTGATATCCCCGCTTGCAGGGAGTGGACTGCGCATCCATATCACCAGTGATAAGGCGGACGGCTCCTACATCAGGATCACCCGGAAGATGATGGAGGATTTCGGGGTCTTTGTTTCATTTGATGGCCGGAACTATGAAATTTCAGGGCGCGCCGTGTACCACAGAACGCAGTATACGGTGGAGCCCGATATGTCCGCGGCCTGTTATTTTTATGCCGCCGCCGCGGTTACGGGCGGCCGCGTGCTCGTCCGGCATGTTCACATGGACAACACGCAGGGAGATCTGAAGTTTCTGGGTGTTCTGGAGCAGATGGGATGTACCGTGGAAGAGACCGGGGAGGGAATTGTGGTCTGCGGTCCGCACGGCGGCACCCTGCGCGGACTTTGTGTGAATATGAACGATTTTTCTGATCAGGCGCTTACGCTGGCGGCCATCGCGCCGTTTGCGGACGGGCCTGTCCGGATAGAGGGAATCGGACACATCCGCCGCCAGGAGTCGGACCGGATTCACGCGATCGCGGCGGAGCTGCACAGAATCGGAATACGCTGTGACGAGGAGCCGGAGGCAGTCACCATTTATCCGGGAGTGCCGCATGGCGGTGTGATTGAAACCTACGACGATCACAGGGTCGCGATGGCGTTTTCGCTGACAGGGCTGCGCGCAGACGGTATCCGGATTGCCGGTCCGGAGTGCTGCGCAAAGACATTTAAAGATTATTTTACGATTCTGGACCGGTTGTGCGGAGAACAGAATCTTTATCCGGGAAAGGAAAAATGTAATGTATGAATTGCGGAAACAGGAAGGGCGCGCCAAAAGAGGCGTGCTTCACACGGTTCACGGGGATATACAGACGCCTGTGTTTATGAATGTGGGGACGGTGGGCGCCATCAAGGGCGCCGTATCCACGGAGGACCTGGAGGAAATAGGCTGCCAGGTAGAGCTCTCCAATACTTACCACCTGCACGTGCGCACCGGGGACAGGCTGATTAAGGAGGTCGGCGGTCTCCACCGGTTTATGGCGTGGAAGCGTCCGATTCTGACGGATTCCGGCGGATTCCAGGTTTTTTCACTGGCGGGTCTGCGGAAAATTAAGGAAGAGGGCGTATATTTCCACTCGCACATCGACGGCGCGAAGATTTTTATGGGGCCGGAGGAGAGCATGCAGATTCAGTCCAACCTTGGCTCGACGATTGCGATGGCATTTGATGAGTGCGCGCCGGCGCTGGCGGAGCGGGACTATGTGGAGCAGTCGGTCGCGCGGACGACCCGCTGGCTGACCCGCTGCAGGGCGGAGATGAACCGTCTCAACGGGCTGGAGGATACCGTAAATCCTGCCCAGATGCTCTTTGGCATCAACCAGGGGGCCATTTTTGCGGATATACGCATAGATCACGCGAAGCGCATTTCGGAGCTTGAGCTCGACGGATACGCCATCGGCGGTCTTGCGGTCGGAGAGACACATGAGGAGATGTATCATATTCTTGACGAGACAATCCCGCATCTTCCTCTGGAAAAGCCGACGTACCTGATGGGAGTCGGGACTCCGGCCAATATTCTCGAGGGAGTGGAGCGCGGAGTCGACTTTTTTGACTGCGTGTATCCGACCAGAAACGGCCGGCACGGGCATGTCTACACCGGCGAGGGGAAGCGGAATCTTTTTAACCGCAGATATGAAAAGGACATGCGCCCGATTGAGGAGGGGTGCGGGTGTCCGGCCTGCCGCCGTTACAGCAGGGCTTACATCCGGCATCTGCTGAAGGCGAAGGAAATGCTGGGGATGCGGCTTTGCGTGCTTCATAACCTGTATTTTTATAATCATATGATGGAGGAGATCCGCGAGGCGCTCGACGGGGGGCGGTTTGCGTCCTATAAGGAGGAGAAGCTTTACGGGATGGGGCAGGTCGCGCGGGAGAGAGTGGAGAAGTGAGCCCTCGGCTGCTGCCCGTGAGCCGACAGGGATGACGGGGCAGGTCGCGCGGGAGAGAGCGGAGAAGTGAGGTCCCGGCTGCTGCCCGTGAGCCGGCAGGAATGACGGGGCAGGTTGCGCGGGAGAGCGGAGAAGTGAGGTCCCGGCTGCTGCCCGTGAGCCGACAGGAATGACAGGTCAGATTGCGTGCGGGAGAGCGGGGAAGTGAGGTCCCGGCTCAATCCCGGGCAGGATACGGGGCTTATATAGCAGGAAAATCAGACAGGCAGGTGTTGTGCAGAGATGGCACGATACCTGCCTGTTCTGGAAGAAAGTGAATTGTCAACCATAACAAATAAGAGGTTGACAATCAAGACTGGAGAGCGTATGATATCCCTGTACATAATAATGACGCGCTATCTGGGGGATTTTTGTGCGGTATCCACGGAACTGCGGCGCACAAAATCCGCACAGGGATAAGGAGAATTATGAAAATATCGACAAAAACCATTGTGACAACGGGATTGTGCACGGCTGTCTTAAGCGTTCTTTCCATTCTGACAATCCCGATGCCGAGCGGCGTTCCTGTTACACTTCAGACATTTGCGGTAGCGCTCTGCGGCTGCGTGGCCGGATGCAGAATGGGAATTGCATCAGTCGTCGTTTATCTGCTTCTGGGAACCGTCGGGGTTCCGGTATTTGCGGGAATGACGGGAGGGCCTTCCTGGCTGGTGGGATACAGCGGGGGATTTTTGTGGGGATTTCTGTTTCTGGCTGCACTCTGCGGCGCGGGCATCCGGCGCAGGCACCCGGTCAGCCGCATTCTGTGTGGCTTTTCCGGGCTTGCCGTCTGTCACTTTCTGGGTATTCTGCAGTTTGCGGTTGTGGCGGGCGTCACACTTTTGCAGGCGTTTGCGGCGGTGTCCATGCCATACCTTGTAAAAGATGCGGTATCTGTGGCGGGCGCATATCTGGTTGCGCTACCGGTCAGAAAAGCATTGTCAGCGGGAAATATTCTGGCAGAAGAAAAGCGTCCGGCGATGGGAAAGTAGAGGGGGACAAAATAAGGAGGGAACGGCGTATGGAATATTTCAGGGTGCATCATATATTGTGCACTTCACTTTATGAGGGAAAGGGATACAGCGGAGCTTTCTGCGAAAATATGTCTTCGGTCGTGGAGAGGCTTCGCGCGAATCCGGAGGAGGAGCTGGTGCCCGTGGCGGAGCCTGACGTGATCTGCGCCGGCTGTCCGAACCGGACAGAGCAGGGGGAGTGTGCGCAGAATCAGAACAGTGTGGTGGAAAAGGACCGCTTTCTCGCGGAGCAGCTGGGGATTTCCACAGGGCGGGTTTCTACCTACCGGGAACTCTGCAGACAGGCTGCGGAAAAGATGACGCGGGAGATTTTTGCGCGAAGCTGTGAGACCTGTGACTGGCACAGACAGGGCCTCTGCAGGTATGAGGCTCTGACTGCGCAGCTGAAACGCATTACTGCGTTTTGCGATTGATGTAATTGGTTTTGTACTTGGAGTAGATAATCTTCTGGCTGTGATAGAGTCCGTAATAGCCGGAGAGCATATAGCTGAAGGCGACGGAGAGCAGGAAATAGGGCATTCCGTCGTAGCCGAACAGCTCAAAGCTGATCAGAAGCGCACTGACGGGACAGTTTGTCACGCCGCAGAACACGGAAGTCATGCCGATGGCGGTGCACAGGCCGGCAGGAAAACCGGTCAGTCCCGCGAACAGGCATCCGAACGCCGCTCCGGTAAAAAAGGAGGGAACAATCTCCCCGCCCTTAAAGCCGGCTCCAAGGGTCGCGGCCGTAAACAGCATTTTCAGGAAAAAGGCCTCCGGCCGTACGATGCCTTTCATACATTCCTCGATCACGGGCATGCCCGCGCCGTTGTAGGTCTGATCTCCCACAGCGAGCGTCAGCACGATGACGACACAGCCGCCGGCGAAGGCGCGCAGGTACGGATTGTGGATCAGTCTGCGGTATAAATGTTCCGCCTGGTGCAGCATGATGCAGAAGCAGATGGACAGCAGCGCGCAGAGAACGGCCAGGGCGCAGACCCATGCGGCGGAGCCGGCGGTCAGGGGCGGAACACTCCTGACCGGAAATACTTCCGGGGCCACGTCGAAGGAGAGTGCAATCCGGTGGGCGATCAGGGAGGCGACGACACAGGGGACCAGCGCCGCATAGTGCATGATGCCCACGCTGACCACCTCCATGGAGAAAACGGCCGCCGCCATCGGCGTGCCGAAAAGCGCGGAAAACGCGGCGCTCATGCCGCACATAATCATGATATTTTTGTCTTTCTCATCAAAACGGAACAGCTTTCCGAGACCGTTTCCGATACTGCCGCCTAACTGTAAGGCAGCTCCCTCCCTCCCGGCAGATCCCCCGAACAGATGTGTGATAAGAGTCGAGATAAAAATCAGGGGCGCCATGCGCAGCGGCAGCTCGTCGCCGGAATGAATGGCTGAGAGTACCAGATTTGTGCCGGAATCTTTTTCATTGCGCAGAAGCTGGTAGCAGCCCACGATCATAAGTCCGCCCACCGGAAGCAGGAAGAGCAGCCAGGGGTTGCGCGTGCGCATCAGCGTCACGATGGACATTGCAAAATAAAACAGTGTTCCGGCTGAGCCGATGACACAGCCCGCCAGGATGGAGAAGACGACCCATTTAAGGGAGGTCAGCGCCTGCCCGGAAATGTGTTGTAATTTTTCTCTGATCAGTTCTTTCATAAGCCTGTTCACCTCTGGGAAAATTTTAACATTTTCTTAACAGATTTACAATAGAAAAACGCAGTCGGGTATTTCCGGTTTTTGTGGCATTTTCTGACAGTTTCCGCTATAATTAAGGGGAAACTGTCAGAAATGAGAACCAGGGAAATAAGCAGATAAAGGAGGCGCCCGTATGGATGAGATACCTGTTACGCCGGATAATCCGGAAGCAGGCGGAATGAAGGAAGAGAACAGCCCGTCCCCGCTGCCGGATACAGAAAAAGGCGGGGTGAGGGAGAGCTGTCCGCGCCTGCTGCCCGGGGCAGGAGAGCCGGAAGAAGTGCCGAAAGATAATCCGCGCACAGGCAGGGTATTCAGACTGCAGGAAGAGCTTGAGCGCGAAGCGGGGTTTGAGCGGCAGCGGGGCAGACGGCTCCGGCAGCAGCAGGAATATATCGACCGGATCAGCCTGTCTGCGGACGGGAGTCTGCGCAGCAGAAAGGAGGAGCAGCAGAACAACGAGGCGTCCGAGGCCCGTATCCGCATGGAAATCTACCGGATGCACGGCATCAGTGAGGATAAGCTTGAAGGCATGGCAGAGTACCGCAATGCGTGGTATCAGGGGGCGGCATTTTCGCTGTTTTTCCTGTCTCTTGTGCTGTTTGCGCTGTGCGGATTCCTGCACGGTTTCGGCTCGGAGATCTGTATGTTTATGGCATTTTACACGGCGGCTGAGGGAGCCCTGCTCTCAGGGACCGGAAGGCAGGATACAGCTTATGAGATGCTGGTACGCGTGCTTTACCTCCTGCTGTTTCCGGTGATGCTGATGATTTTTGTCTGCTATGAGCTTGGTTTTGAGGAATACAGGCTGCTTGTGCCGGTGCTGACCGCGGCGGGCGCCGTGATTCTGCTGCTCGGCACCGCCCCGTACTTTCTGAGGGATCCGTACCGCCAGGCGCGCCGCAGCCGCAGAAAAGCGGAGGGCTACCTGCGGGAGATGGAGAAGGTGGCCGGAAAGGAGCTGCGCCTGAGAGAAAAAGCCGTGGACCGGCTGGAAAAGAAGAAAGAAAAGCAGGCGGCAAAGGCGGAGAAAAAGGCGCGGCGTGAGAGACTGCGGCAGGAGAAGCGGGAGGAGAAGGCCGCAAAGAAGCTGGCGGTGCGCCCGGAGCAGGAAGAGTCCCGTGATCCGGAAGGGGAGAAGACCGGAATAAACTGATGACAGAAAACCTGCATTTCATTACATTACACGAAAGAAATCTGTCATAATACCGATAATACATACAGATGATTGACAGCATCACAGAAATATAACACGGATATCAGGTATCAGAGTGACAGGAGGAAATTGTTATGTCGGTACAGGCAGTCGGAGTGACAGGTTATCAGGATTTTTCGCGCGTGCAGAACCGGAAGATGCGGCCTGAGGTTGACAATGAGTACGCGAAGAAGAAAGCGGAGGCAGAAAAGGGCGCGCCCTATTCTTTTATGGCGGATGACAACGGATTTATCTGTTATCACGGGGTCACATTTTACTGTGACAACGAAAACCAGGTGTTAAGTCTCGGGGATGTCAGTGATCCGGATCAGGTTCTCACAATTCCGCTTGAGGACGGCGGATGCCTGAAAGTCAACCGCGCGAATATCGGGGATCTCTCCCACGCGATCACGATGTTCACGCCGGGGGATATCAAACGGATTTTAAGCGCGATAGCGGAGGATACGCACTGTGTCCGGAAGATAAATGAGATCGGGGAGACACAGGATGAGGCGGTGGAACAGATCGCCTCCGGAACTTCCGGGGAGGAGGAGCCCGACGCGGTGTAGCAGGGCGGAGAGCGGGAAAACAGCCCGGACGGGCCGGATCAGGAAAGAAAGGTGGCGGCAGCCGTGCGCAGGGGCAGGCTGCCGCTGTCCGGTCAGACCCGCATAAACATAAAGTAGAAAATAAGATTCAGGATTGTCATTGTCATCTTTATCTGGTAAAATATCCACGGATTACAGTATAGTGGAAGAAACAGATATCCAGAGAATTGGATAAAGGAGAGGATTGCCATGACAAACAGAGAAATACCGTACAAGATCTACCTCGAGGAAAAGGAGATGCCGGAAAAGTGGTATAATGTCCGCGCGGACATGAAAAAGAAGCCGTCGCCGCTGCTTCATCCGGGAACATTAAAGCCGATGGGGTATGAGGATCTGCGTCCGGTATTCTGCGATGAACTGGTCCGGCAGGAGCTGGACGATGTGACACCGTATATTGAGATTCCGCAGGAGATTCGTGATTTTTATAAAATGTACCGTCCGTCGCCGCTGGTGAGGGCGTACTGCCTGGAAAAGAAGCTGGATACCCCGGCGAAGATTTATTATAAATTCGAGGGCAACAATACAAGCGGCAGTCACAAGCTGAATTCCGCGATTGCGCAGGCTTATTACGCAAAGAAACAGGGGCTTAAGGGCGTGACCACGGAGACCGGGGCGGGGCAGTGGGGAACAGCCCTCTCCATGGCCTGCTCCTATTTTGAGCTGGACTGTAAAGTCTATATGGTAAAAGTATCTTATGAGCAGAAGCCGTTCCGCAGGGAGGTGATGCGCACCTACGGGGCGTCCGTGACGCCGTCGCCCTCGGAGACGACGGAGGTGGGCCGGAAGATTCTGGCGGAGCATCCGGGCACGACGGGCAGCCTTGGCTGCGCGATCTCGGAGGCAGTGGAGGTTGCGACGCACTCTGAGGGGTACCGCTATGTGCTGGGCAGCGTGCTGAACCAGGTACTGCTTCACCAGTCCGTGATCGGGCTCGAGACGAAGACTGCGATGGACAAATACGGCATCCGTCCGGACATTATTATCGGCTGTGCCGGAGGCGGGTCCAATCTCGGAGGGCTGATCTCACCGTTTATGGGCGAACAGCTGCGGGGAGAGGCACAATACCGGTTTATCGCGGTGGAGCCGGCTTCCTGCCCGAGCCTTACCCGCGGAAAATATGCATATGATTTCTGCGACACCGGAATGGTCTGCCCGCTCGCAAAGATGTACACGCTCGGCAGCGGCTTTATCCCGTCGGCAAACCACGCGGGGGGACTCCGCTACCACGGTATGAGCTCCGTGCTCTCCGAGCTGTACGACCAGGGGCTGATGGAGGCGCGCAGCGTGGAGCAGACCGAAGTATTTGAGGCTGCGGAGCAGTTTGCACGGGTGGAGGGGATCCTGCCTGCGCCGGAGAGCAGTCATGCGATCCGCGCGGCGATCGACGAGGCCTTAAAGTGCAGGGAGAGCGGTGAGGAAAAGACGATTCTCTTCGGACTCACCGGCACCGGCTATTTTGATATGGCTGCCTATGAAAAATTCCACAACGGAGAGATGACGGATTATATTCCGACAGACGGGGAGCTTTCGGCCGGGTTTGACGGAATACCGAAGTTTGCGGGAAATCCGCAGTAAGGGCACAGGATTACTGAATGGGTAAAACAGGCGCGGCGCCGGGGAGGGGCCGCGCTTTTTATGTCTGAAACCGCTTTGCGGGAAACAAATTGATTTTCGCAGCGGGAAAGAGTATGATATAAGAAACGTATTTTTCCGGAGAGGAGGGGTTCTATGGCTCATTCAGGGATACGAAAAACAGCGGCGGTCCTCGCCGTGCTTCTGATATGTTCCGGCTGTGGCGGACGGCCGGCAGAGGCGGTGGAGCAGGCGGCGGTCCTGCCGGAGACGGAGACGGGAGAGGTTTCCTCCGCGTTCCGGGGGTTCTGGAAGTGCGGGATCGGAGAAGAGGGGAGGAAGGAGAGCGGTGTGGTATCTCCGGACGTCCCGGTGGAATTTGCGGATCCGGTGACGGAGGAGATGCTGCGCAATCTTATCGGGAAGCCGGAGGGCGATGTGCTGCGCAGCGAGCTGCAGAAGATTCACGCCATCTACTGGAGAAGTGACCGTTACTGGTCTGATCTGCAGGTTCCCGACGGCACGCTCCCGAAGGAGGAGGGGCAGGGCCCGTGGACGACGCGGCAGCCTGAGACGCTTAAGGATTTTGCCCTGTGTGACAATCTGCAGTGGCTTGAATTCGGGAGTATCCGGGTGCCGTCCCTCGCGCCCCTGGCCTCGCTGACGCAGCTGGAGCTGGTAGGATTTTCAGGAGCGGACGTGGCGGAAGAACAGCTGGAGGAACTGGCTCTTTTGCCTGCCCTGGAAAAGCTGTGTGCCGGGACAGGCGCATTTACGGAGCCGGAAGGTTCGCCGGACGGCAGTTTTCTGCTTCCGCTGGCGGACCGGCTTACGTATCTGGAGGCCGGAGGCGGAATACAGTGGAATCCTGAAGTGCTCTCGCAGCTTCAGAATCTGGAATATCTGTTTCTGGAATACGCGGAGGATCTCTCGTTTCTTCCGGAGCTCACACATTTAAAAAACTTAAGCCTGTATGCCTGCACCGCCGCGGACTGGACGCCTCTCGGGGCGGCCGTACAGCTGGAACATCTGGTGATTTCGGGCAATATGGATACAGAAATCAGTGTCACGCTGGATGATCTGCGCCCGCTTAAGAACCTTGATTATCTTGCTCTTACCATGGTGAAGATGACGAGGGAGCATTCCCGCGGGGAGATCACGGAGGCGCTTCCGGGACTCACGGGGCTCTGCATCTTATGATGCGCCCGGGCAGGGGGGATTTCCGGCAGGACGGAAACGGCAGCCGTTATCCGGTGAGTGGTTTCAGAAAGGATGGGGGTTATGTTGCATATCAGGATGAGAAAATGGATTACAGCAGTTCTGCTGCTGGTTCTGCTGCTGCCGGGCTGCGGCAGCCCGCAGGAAGATAAGGATTCCCGGACGCAGGCGGACCCGCAGGATGGAAAGGTATCTTCCGCATTCCGGGGGATGGGGGGCGTGGAGCTGGGCGAGGAAGACTGGAAAGACAGCGGCGTGGTACCTTCGGATGAGCCGGTGGAATTTGCGGATCCGGCGACGGAGGAGATGCTGCGCAATCTTATCGGGAAGCCGGAGGGGGAAGTGCTGCGCAGTGAGCTTGCGAAGATACATGCAATTTACCGGAGAGGTGACGGCCGGTACTGGTCTGATCTGCAGAAGGTAAAAGAGGGAGAAGCGTGGGAGCCGGGGAAAGGATACTGGGAGACACAGCTGCAGCCTGAGACGCTTAAGGATTTTGCCCTGTGTGACAATCTGCAGCTGCTCGCACTCGGGGGGATCACGGTGCCGTCCCTGGCGCCGCTTGGCTCGCTGACGCAGCTGGAGGCGGTGAGCTTTGAAAGTGCGGTTATCGCGGAAGAACAGCTGGAAGAACTGGCTCTTCTGCCGGCCTTAAAGCAGTTCGGGATCGGAGACGGAGGATCTGCGAAACCGGACAGAGAGTGTGACGGAAGTTTTCTGCTCCCGCTGGCGGACCGGCTGACGCGCCTTGAGGCCGGAGGCGGGATACAATGGAGCCCCGAAGTGCTCTCACAGCTTCAGAATCTGGAATATCTGTCTGTGGAATACGCGGAGGAACTCTCGTTTCTGCGGGAACTTAAAAACTTAAAGTATTTAAGTCTGTATGCCTGTACCGCCACGGACTGGGCGCCGCTCGGGGAAGCCGCGGCGCTGGAATATCTGACGATTAGCGGAAATATGCATACGGAGGTCTGTGTCACGCTGGATGACCTGCGCCCGCTTGAGAATCTTGATTACCTTGGTCTTAGCATGGTAAAGATGACGGAGGAGCATTCACGCGGGGAGATTACGGAAGCGCTGCCGGGCCTGAGCGGGCTGTATATATTTTAAGCGGGAACGGATTTTTGCAAAAAGGTTTACTTTTTGCGAAAACAGGCGTAAAGTAAACAGATAAGAGAAAATACAGGGAGGAAGCAATGACAGGACAGTTACCAAAAAGAAGCGAAGTAAGAGAAGAGGATACATGGGATCTGCGCGATATGTACGCCACGAAAGAAGACTGGGAAAAGGAGCTCCGGGAGATCGGTGTCCTCACGTCTGTTCTGGAGCAGATGGAGGGAAAGGTCACCGCGTCGGCGGACAATCTGTTCCACACGCTGGAGCAGGCTGCAAAGGCGGAGCAGAAAGTGGATCTGGCATTCAGCTATGCGGAACGCCTCTTTGACCAGGACCAGAAAAACACGGAGCATCAGGCGATGTCCCGGAAGATGTACAGCCTGTATACCGATTATAGCAGCCGCACGGCATTTATTGTGCCGGAAATCCTCGAGACGGAGGAAGCCGTGCTGGAGGGATATTTTGCGGAAAAGCCGGAGCTGTCACTTTACCGCATCCAGATCCGGGAAATACAGCGGACAAAGGCGCACAGCCTCCCGGCAGAGCAGGAGAAGCTTGTGGCCATGACGGGAGAGATGGCGCAGACGCCGGATCAGGTCTATTCGATCATCAACAATGCGGATTTTGTGTATCCGGAGATTAAGAACGCGCAGGGGGAGATGGTGCGCCTGACCCATGGCAATTTTATTCCGCTGGAAGAGTCCGCAGACCGCCGCGTCAGAAAGGATGCCTTTGAGAATTTTTACAGCGTGTACCGTCAGTTTGCGAATACGCTCGCAGCGCTCTACAGCGGGCAGGTGAAAAAGCAGATTTTCTATGCGAAGGCGCGGAAGTATCCGTCCTCGCTGGAAGCTGCAGTGGACGCGAACAATGTGCCGTCAAAAGTCTACGAGAGTCTGCTTGAGACGGTCGGCGCCAATCTCGATAAAATGCACCGCTATGTGAGACTGCGCAAAAAATGCCTTGGCGTGGATGAGCTGCACATGTACGATATTTATACGCCGATGATCGCTGACGCCGCGAGGGAGATCTCTTTCGGGGAGGCGAAAGATACCGTTCTCACGGCGCTGGCGCCGCTCGGACAGGATTATGTGGCAAAGGTAAAAGAGGGGTTTGAGAACCGCTGGATCGACGTCTATGAGAATGAGGGAAAACGGAGCGGGGCATATTCGGCCGGCTCTTACGGTGTGCATCCCTATGTGCTCTTAAATTACAATAACACGCTGGACAATATGTTTACGCTCGCCCACGAGATGGGACATGCGATGCACTCCTGGTATTCCAATGAAAACCAGCCGTCTGTCTACTCCCAGTACCGGATTTTTGTCGCGGAGGTGGCGTCCACCTGTAACGAGATCCTGCTGATGGAACATCTGCTGGCGAACACGACGGACAAAAAAGAGCGTGCTTATCTGCTCAACCATTATCTCGACAGCTTCAAGGGGACGGTCTACCGCCAGGCGATGTTTGCGGAATTTGAGATGCGCACCAGCCGCATGGCGGAGCAGGGGGAGAGTCTCACCGCGGAGAATCTCTGTTCTGTCTACCGTGAGCTGAATGAGAAATACTATGGTCCGGATATGATATCTGACCCCGAAATCGCATATGAGTGGGCGAGGATACCGCATTTTTATTACAATTTTTATGTGTATCAGTATGCAACCGGCTTTTCGGCGGCGGTGTCCATCGCGCAGTCCATTTTAAAGGAAGGTGCTCCGGCCGTGGAGCGCTATAAGAAGTTTCTGTCGGGAGGCTGTTCGATGCCGCCTGTGGAGCTTCTGCGGATTGCGGGAGTCGATATGGAGGATCCGGCGCCCGTGCAGAAAGCCCTGGATGTATTCGGCAGGATCCTGGACGAGATAGAAGCGCTGGTATAAAGACAGGACAGATGCCGGGTGGCTCGGGACGGCTGTCCGCGGCGTGGTGGCTGCGGACAGCGATCCGGCATGGAGGGAAATTATGATTTTACTGCGGGCAAATCACGGGCTGCGGCAGACCTTTGAAAAACTGATTCAGACAATGAAAGTGCCGGTCCGGTGGAACGGTATTTTTGCAGTGACCGGCAACTATATGATCTTACAGGGGGAAGTGCGCTCCCTGTTTTTTCATTTTGACAGCAGAAAAATAACCACTAATATCATAGAATTTCCGGCAAAGCCGGATAAGGTGGAGGAGACGGCGGACAGTCTGCCGGTGCAGAACGTCATCAATATGATACTCTATGCCTTTGGGAAATGGGGAACCCTGGGCGGGCTTAAGGTGGAAAAGAATTACCAGCAGCTCAACCGCCTCTTTAGCGGAATCTTAAAGGAACTGTCGGTGGAGCCGGAATATAACCAGGAGCATTTTTATTTTTATCAGAAAAAAATCCGGATCACCTATGAGGATGTGATCCAGCTTGCCCTGGAGTATGAGGAAAAGCCTCCGCGGGAAGAGCGGGAAGAGACAGGAGGGCTCTGGCACAGGCTGGTCTGGAAGCGGGAGCTGCTGTCATTTGCGCGGGTGGAAACCAGTCTGAGAGAGCGCCAGAAGGAGCGCCTGGGGCACAATTTTTATATGGTTGGATATCTGTGTCCTTCCTGTAAGGAAAAGCTGCACATGGCGGTCTACCCGGAAGACAGGGAATTCTGTATCGGGACGGACGAGGGGGCCGTGCTGCTGGCGAGGGCTGTCACCTGCGGGGTCTGCAACTGCTTTTACGCGGCCAGGCCAAAGCGCCTGCTGCCTGACGGCGATGTATATGTGATGCGGTTCGGGGATGACAGAAAGGCCTATGAGGATTACCTGGAACTGCTGGGCACAGATGCGCGGAAAGTCTCAAACTGCCGGTACAACCGTTATGCAGATGCAGGCCGCAATGCGGACACAGGCCGCAATGCGGATGAGGATCACAGAGAGGAAGAGACGGCGGAGGCCGGGGAAAAGGAGCTTGAGAACCTGTGCCGGAACCTGGAAGAGCGCAGCGACGAGGAGCTTTTATATCTCACAGACCGGATGGAAGAAGGCTTTTACCGTCCTGAGAGCGTCCGCAGATATGAGAACAGGGTAAAATCCTTCCGCGTGCGGGGAAAAAGAGGACTGTTTTCCCGTGGCCGCCGGAAGGAGGAAAAAGAGGAGAATATCGTTCAGGCGGACGATCCCGCGGAACAGAAAAAGGCGGATAAAAAAGCCGGAACATTGTCAGGGACGGACGGGAAAAGGGAAAAGAGAGCCCGTCCCAGGGACAAAGGGGCAGATGAACGGCCCGGCGGGCACTCTGCCGGGGAAGATCGTGTGCGCACGTCATACCGGGGAGCGTCTGTTCCGGAGAGAGAGGAGACGGATGAAGGTGTGCCGGGAGACCGGGGAGGCGGGGAAGAAACGGAGTCGGTGCGGCGGAAATATGAGGCCCGCCTTGCGGTCATGGACCGTTTCTCACCGCGCCAGCTCGGAGAGCTGGAGCGTCAGATATCCCAGGAGAAGCAGCTTGCGCCGGACGAACAGCGGGAGCTTTTGCACCGCGTGAAAGAGCAGCTTTCCAGGGAACAGGCTGCGGGGTTTGAGAAGAAGGTGGAGAGCTGCGGGGACAAAAGTTACGCGGTGATGAAGCGGATATACGATGAAGTGGAGAGTTCGGAACTCTTTGAGGAACATAAAAAACCGCTCCTTTCACGCCTTCTTGAAGGGATGAAGCGCCAGGGTGCGCTCGAGGTAAAAAAGCTGATGGAGCACATGCCCGCCGGCATGGACCGCGCGGGATACCGGAAGTTTGCAGAAAAGCTTTCCGCGTACACGCACGTGGACCTTACGCCCTACGGGGAAGCGCTGCACGAGAGCCGCAGGGAGGCGGAACGTCTGGAGATCGCAGGGTTTGTGAAGCGCGCGCGCAAAAACAGCCGCGAAGATCTCGCGGATCTTGCCCGCCGCCTGAGGGAAGGGGACTTTCTGCCGGAACTGGCGGAGCCGTATCTTGAGAAAGTCACCGGCAGAATCCGGCAGCTCGATGAGCAGCGGATCAGAGAGCTTTTAAAAGATCCGGCACAGATGTCTTTTGAAGAGGGCATGCGGGCGTACGGGGAGATTATGCAGGGGGATTTTCTGCCGGAGCTGAAAGAGGACGCCCTGACCATGCTGACAAAACGTCTCGCCAGAATCAAGACGGACGAGTGCGAGCTGCTGGCCGGAAAGCTGAAAGAGGAGCTGCGGGAGGCCGGGATAAAGGAAAATGACAGACACCATTTCTATCCGGCGAAAAAAGTACTCCTGGGGGAGGCGAAGCCGGAAGAGACGGAAGTGATTGATTTTGCGATGGCTTCCTATGCCGCGGGAAAGGGACTGTTCGAGTACCCGGTTCTGGTGGTGGACACTTCCGGGAAACGCACCGGAAAAGAAGGGATGATTCTGACGCCGGAGCATCTTTATTACAGCACCCTGCTGCACGCGTACGGGATTCCGGTGAACAGTATACGCAGTGTGACCTGTTCCGGCGGATTTCTCAGCAAAGGCGTGTACGTGCTGCAGAAAGACGGAACAAAGACAAAGATTCCGTGCGCGGTGGACGCGAAGGAACTGAAAGCGTACGGGGATGTGCTCGGGGAGTTTGTGCGGTATCTGCAGGAGAAGCCGGACTCCAGAAATGTGGATTATCTGGCGAGGGAAAAGCATGACACCATCTGCTGCTACCGCTGCGGGCAGGTATATGCGGGCGGGACGGTCTGCCCCAGGTGCGGTTACCAGAATAATGTATAGGCTTGCGGATCTGCCGCTGAGGACCGGATTTCAGAGCAGGACGCGAAGAAGCCCCGGAAGGCAGGCGACATGCAGCCTGTCGGCTTTACCGCAGTACTCCCCGTCGGTGTGAATGATCATTTTCTCTTTAAGCTTTATCCGGCATTCTCTGCAGTCTGTCACCGAAAAACCGCGGATTTTCGAGTGGCGCGCGGTCACGAGAAGTGGGAGAGAGAGGAACGCCCGCCATTTCGGGATGCCGAAAATACTGCACACGGAGAGTCTGCCGTCCGTGGCGCTGGCATGAGGAGCCATCGGCACGCCGCCGCCCTCCGCGCCGAAATTCATTATGGCAAAGCAGATGGCCTTTCTGCGGGATACCTGTATATCCTTATCAAAACAGACCGCTGCGTCCGCGGTTTTCATGGAAAAGAGGGAGTGCACGGTCAGAAACAGATACGTCAGCTTTCCAAGGTGCAGGTGGTTCAGCACTTTTTTCAGGCGGGAATGCAAGGCCTTTTTACAGACGATGGCATCGAGCCCGGCGCCGGCGCTGATGGCAAACCGCCGCGGTGTATCCATGCCGGGGAGAGAAACCTCTCCAAGGTCTATCGGCCGGGCTGCCTGCGGGCCCCTTTCCGCGCACTGCAGGATCTGTATCAAAAGCTCCGCGGGGTCTCCTTTCATCTGAAGTCCGCGTGCAAAATCATTGCCTGAGCCGGTCGGTATCATTCCGAAGCGCACGCGGTCAAAGTGCGTTATCCCGTTGATTACTTCATTCGCTGTGCCGTCTCCGCCGACCACGATCAGGCAGATATCCGGATCGCCGTTCTCACAGATGGTTCCGGCGAGCGTGTACGCATGTCCTTCGTGTTCCGTGCAGAAAGCCCTGTAACGTATGTTTCTGTCGCGCAGGACGTTTTGTACTTTCCGCCAGGCGTCCGCGCCCTTTCCGCTTCCTGAATTTTTATTTACGATAAAATACAGCATTCTGTCTTCCTTTCGATCAGTCCGGTAAAATATTCCGTTTTTTTCAGCATTCAGTATAGGTTTCCGGACAGGAGATGTCAATAAAAAGAATGTGACATAAACAGGTTTTGCGTTTCATACACTAGTATCAAGTATGGAAGGGGTATTTTTATGGACAGCAGCACAAAGAAAGAGTTTGATTTATACAAAGATATCCAGAACCGCACGGGCGGTGAAATTTATCTTGGAATCGTAGGTCCGGTCCGGACAGGTAAATCCACATTTATCAAGCGTTTTATGGATTTAATGGTACTTCCGTTTATGGAAGATGTACATAGCAGAGAGCGGACCATTGATGAACTGCCGCAGTCGGCGCAGGGAAAGACGATTATGACGACGGAGCCGAAATTTATCCCGAAGGATGCGGCGGAAATCCGGCTGGAAGATGACACAAAGGTGAAGGTGCGTCTGATTGACTGCGTTGGATTCATGGTGGACGGAGCCGCCGGGCACATGGAGGGAAACGAAAAACGGATGGTGAAGACCCCGTGGTTCGACTATGAGATTCCATTTGTCGAGGCGGCGTCGGTCGGCACTGAAAAGGTGATCAGGGATCACGCGACAATCGGGATTGTGGTGACCACGGACGGTTCCATCGGGGAGATCGGGCGCGCCGGCTATGTGGACGCCGAGGAGAAGACGGTCCAGGAACTGAACGCGATCGGAAAGCCCTATGTGATTGTGCTCAATTGCCAGAAGCCCTACGGGGAGGAGGCGGAGCACCTGGCAGAGGAGCTGCGGGAAAAATATCAGACGGCTGTAATTCCGGTCAACTGTGAACAGCTGCGCAGGGATGATGTCTGTAAAATTCTGGAGAGCATTCTCTATGAATTTCCGGTGGCGCGGGTGGAATTTTACATTCCGAAATGGGCGGAAATGCTTCAGATGGAACATCCGATGAAAGCGGAGATTATCAGGACGGCATCCGATATTCTTGGCGGCATGAAAAAGACGAAGGACGTGTATGCACAGCAGTTTACACCGGAGCAGTATGTGTCCAGAATTAAAGTGGAAGAGCTCGATCCCGCGCTGGGATGTGTGAAAATCCGCATGGACATCGCGGAAGAATATTATTACCAGAATATGAGCGAGCTGGCGGGCGTGCCGATTCAGGGAGAATACGAGCTGATTGCCATGATACGTGAGATGGCGGAGCGCAAGGAATCCTACGAAAAAGTCTCCGATGCCTTTGAGGAAGTGCAGGTAAAGGGCTACGGTGTTGTGGGTCCGGGACTGTCCGATATCAAAATGGAGGAGCCCGTCCTTATCAGGCACGGGAATAAATTCGGGGTCAAGATGAAAGCGGTATCTCCTTCCATACATATTGAAAGGCACAAAAAGAAGTTTGAATTTAAGGACGGAATAGTCCTTTTTTATTTGCTTAAAATTCAGACTGCAGGCGCCCCGGAGTGCAGGGCACCTGACGCACACAGGTTTTGAAGGCACCGGCCATGAAAGCAGTTTAAAATTTTACAAAAATACCGCCGAGGAAGATGGAGACGCAGTATGCGCTCATCAGAATAATATAGTTGCGGATGGCGGTGAGGAATGTGTCGGGCTTTTTCTGCTCTTTCCGGAAAATGCGGATATTCTTCCGGATAACCGGAAATGTCAGAAGACAAAGCAGGGAGGCTGGGTGCAGCATACCAAGTATTACCATAATACAGGGGGCCAGATATGCGGTATAATAAATGGCGGCATACAATGTCAGGGAATGTTTTAACCCAAGGAAATAGGGCAGGGTAAAACGGTTCACTTTTACGTCTGCGTCCACATCACAGATGTTGTTGGCAAACATAATGTTTGCCGTCAGGCAGGTCGGGATCACGCATAAGAGCAGCATGGTGAGAAGCGGCCATACCTTAAGAGAGAGACCGATTTCTTCCGCGCTGAGCGTGAGGGTGAGGAGTGTTCCCTCCGGCAGATTGATGTACAGAAGCAGAAAAGGAATAAGGGTACCCTGAAAAACACCGGAGAACACTTCCCCGAGCGGCAGCCTTGAAATGGGAACCGGTCCGTAGGTGTAGCACACGCCGCACAAAAAGCAGAGAATGCCGGTGACCAGCACCACGATTCCGGTGCAGAGAGCAAGGTAAATCCCCAGGCCCGTGCTGACTGCGAACATGACATAAATAATCATCAGGGCAGCGCGCCGGGGCAGCGGGAGCATTTCCGGATAATCCCTGCTGTCGACGTAATTGTTGATGGCGGTGGTCGTCAGATCAAAAATAAACATGGATGCAAAAAATACAAGCGTCAGCCGGACATTGACGGCGTATCCCGCATGAAATAGAAATGCCAGCGTCATCAGGAAAGGAAATACACTGGTAATCTTGGTCATAATCTCCACATACTTAAGAAATTTCTGAATCATAAAAGCTCCTTTTTCTTTATCTGTCGTTCTCTTTATCTGTCGTTGTGAGGTTTTGAAATATCTGTCAGTGAATTTTAACATTCTATCGGCAAAAATGCAAGAATCCTGGAAGCAATTAAAAAACTACTGGCATTTAACCGGTTTGTATGATAGAATAATGAGCGATACACATTCAAGGACCGGGACAGACTTACAGAAAAAAATTTTGTACGAAAAAGGAGAAAGTCATGACAAACATCGTAGTGATTGGCGCCGGTTACGCGGGGGTTCTGGCGACCAAAAAACTCGAGAAAAGCTCCGGAAGCAGGGAGCGGCAGGTGAGACTCAGATTACCATCATTGACAGGCATCCTTACCACACGATGCTGACGGAGCTGCATGAGGTTGCAGCGTGCCGTGTGGGCGAGGAGAGCGTCAAAATGAATCTTGACCAGATTTTTGCGGGACGCAGGGTCAATGTTGTTCTGGATACGATAACAAAGATTCATTTTGAGGAAAACAGGATTACCGGAGAAAATGGTGAGTATACATATGATTATCTGGTTCTGGCAGCGGGATCCAGGCCGACCTATTTCGGCGTGGAGGGAGCGGAGGAGTACAGTTACACGCTGTGGTCTTACGACGATGCCGTGAGGCTGCGGGACCGCATTCACGACTGTTTCCGTCTGGCAGCGGACGAGCCGGACGTGGAGAAGAGACGCAGGCTGCTGACCTTCTATGTGGTAGGCGCCGGTTTTACCGGGGTTGAGATGATCGGAGAGCTCGCAGAATATGTGCCGATCCTCTGTAAGCGATTCCATATCAGACGGGAGGACGTAAAGCTTGTGGATGTGGACGGACTGCCGCGTCCGGTGCCGGTTCTTCCGGAGAAGCTGTCCGGCAGGGTGGAACGCCGCCTCACGAAGATGGGCGTGGAGGTTGTGATGAACGCCAGCGTGGTCGGCGTGGGTGAGGATTTCATCAGACTGAAGCAGAAAGATACGGTGAGCGAGCACGCCGCAGGCACCGTGATCTGGACCGCAGGGATTGAGAGCGCGGAGATTACCGCCGATGCGGCAAAAGAGGTCCGGAGTGCGGGAAGAGGAAGAATTGAGGTTGACTCTTATTTAAGAAGTGTGGATCACGAAAATGTGTTTGTGATCGGCGATAACATGTTCTATACGGTTCCGGGTGAGGAGCGTCCGGTTCCGCAGATGGTCGAGAATGCGGAGCACAGCGCAGGGACGGCGGCGAACAATATCGCTGTGTCTGTCACAAAAAAGGGCAGCATGCAGGAGTACAGTCCGAAGTTCCACGGCATTATGGTATGCGTGGGAGGACGCTGGGGAACCGCGAGAGGCGGTATGGCAGAACACCAGATGAATCTGGCTTCTTTCTTTGCCATGTTTGCAAAACATTTTATCAATATTATTTATTTTATTCAGGTTATGGGCTGGACGAAAGTATTCAGCTATCTGAAGCATGAGATTTTTACGATCCGCAACGGCAGAAGCTTTGTGGGGGGACATTTTTCGAACCGGACGCCGAGCTTTCTTCTTGTACCGCTGCGCGTATGGCTGGGCGCGGTGTGGATATTCGAGGCCGTGATGAAGATTGTGGAAGGCTGGTTTGAGAAGCCTATGCTGCAGGGATTTTTTGGCGGCGCAAATGCGTGGTATAATTCTATTATCGCGGGATATTTCGGCATAACGCCGTCGGTGGACGCGGCGGCGGGCGCAACCGGAGCGGCGGCAGATGCGGCGGCGGGCGCAACCGGTGTTGTGGCAGATGCGGCGGCAGGCGCGGGCACGCTTCTTCTGGACTGGGATTTCGGATTATTTGAGACAATCTTTGTCAGCGGAAAGGAACTTGCAGGCTCCACCCTCGCAGATTATGCGTTTAAGCTGAATATTCCGTTTGTGAACTGGTCTGTGGATACCATGGTTCTCTCGAGTGACGGTATGCAGATGTTTATGCAGATCGCGATCGTGCTGCTGGAGCTGGCGATCGGACTGGGACTGCTGGGCGGACTGTTTACGTTCCCCTGCGCGGCGGTATCCATCATTCTTCAGTTTATGTTCTTAAGCACGACGGGACTGTACTTAAACGGCATGTGGATGATTTTTGCAAGTGTCGCACTACTCATCGGCGCAGGATACACGATCGGACTGGATTACTACGCAGGACCGTTCTTAAAGAAGCGCTGGAAAAACATTAAATGGATAAAGAGGTGGTATCTCTACAATGACTGAGTTGTCCCTGAATTTTGGAACCGCGTTTGAAAAAACCAGAGCTGAAGTTGACCGCGTATTACTGTCGGCGCCGCTTTTGATCCGTACCTATACATCACACCTGACTTTCACGCACGGAAAGTTTGTCCGTGCGAGGGCGGTGCTCGCATGTGCGATGGATGAGAAGGGCAGTATCCATAACGATGCAGTTGTTTTTGCGGCGGCGATAGAACTCCTTCACCTGGCCACGCTGGTTCATGATGATATAATGGACGATGCAGCTATGCGCAGGGGCGTGGAGACACTCCAGAAGAAGTTCGGAAAGCGCAGGGCCGTGATCTGCGGGGATTATCTGCTGTCGGCCGCGCTGAAAGAACTTGCGCAGGTAGAAGATACGGACAAATATAAGGATCTGGACGCATCTGATTATGTGCAGCAGATCTGTATGGGTGAGCTCAGGCAGAGCGAGAATAATTTTAACTATAATCTGTCAATGTTCTGTTATCTGGGCATTATCAACAGGAAGACCGCCGCACTGTTTGAGGCGTCCTATTTTGCGGGAGCCGTGGTCTGCGAGCAGGATGAAAAGAGGCTGCGCCTGTACCGCCGTCTTGGCAGATATACAGGAATCATTTTTCAGCTTACAGATGATTGTATTGATTATGAATGTGACGCGAAGTCAGCAGGGAAAAGCGTGCAGTCGGATTATGAGCAGGGTGTCATCACACTTCCTGTCATTCATACCTTTCACAATAAGCCTGAGCTGAAAAAGCGTGCGGAGGCGGGAGAGCTTCCGGCAAAAGAGCTTTTGGATCAGGTAAAAAAGAGCGGAGGCGTGGATTTCACACATCAGACGGCGAAACGCTATTACGAAAAAGCGTCGGAGGCGCTGGAAGCACTCCGTTTTCCGCGGCAGAAGGCAGAAATTTTAAAAGAGTTGCTGGATAAGTCTTATTGCGGGCCTGGAAAAACAGGTATTTTCCGGTCGGATGACCGGTTAAATATATAAAATATCAGCGATACATAAGAAATGCAGGAGGAAAGATTTATGAAAAAGAAAATTGCGTTGTTACTAGGCATGGCGCTTACGGTGTCCGCACTTGCGGGATGTACCAACAGGAAGCCGGAAGATGTCGCGCAGGCAGTGGGCGGTGCGGCGGAGGATGAAACAAAGCCGGAAGACGGTGCACAGACAGGAAGCGATGGAGCAGATGCCGGCATGCCGGAAGATACGGGCATGCCGGAAGATACGGGCTCAGAGCAGGTGGAAGACGGCACGCCGGCAGGTGCCGGGACGGAGATGGTGGACGGCAGCACTGAGGCGACTCCGGGCGGATTAAAGACAGGTCTCGCCATCGCGACAAGTGTGGAAAGTTCTGCGGATGCATCTGCGGACGCAGAGGGTATTGCGCAGACAGACGCGATGATCGCGGCGGTTACCGTGGACGCGGAAGGAAAGATCGTGGCGTGTGTGATTGACTGCGCGCAGACGGTTATAAATTTCGGGACAGACGGAACGCTCAAAACAGATACCGGGGCAGAGGTTCCCAGTAAGAATGAGCTGGGTACCAGCTATGGAATGAGCAAGGCTTCTTCCATCGGCAAAGACTGGAACGAGCAGGCTGCCGCGTTCGCGGAGTACTGTGTGGGCAGGACGGCAGACGAGGTAATGGGGATTGCGGTGACAGAGGGAGTTCCTTCTGACGCAGATCTTGCGGCAGGATGTACGATGCACATCGGCGGTTTGCAGGAGGTCGTTGCGCAGGCAGTTGCTAATGCGACCGAGATGGGCGCGCAGGCCGGTGATAAACTGGGTGTCGGTGTTGTTACCAGCATTGCAGACTCCACGGACGCAGCCGCGGACGCGGAGGGTGTCGCACAGGCTTATACCACGGTTTCCGCGCTGACTGTAAATGCGGACGGCGTTATCACAAGCGCACAGATTGATGCGGTACAGGCAAATGTAAAGTTTGATGCGACCGGAAAGATTACGACGGATCTTACGGCTGCCGTTGATTCCAAAAATGTGATCGGTGCCGGCTATGGCATGAAGGCTGCCTCCTCCATCGGAAAAGAGTGGAATGAGCAGGCTGCCGCTTATGCGCAGTATGCGATCGGTAAAACGGCTGACGAGGTAAACGGTACGGCGGTGACGGAGGGAGTTCCTTCTGACGCGGATCTCGCGGCTTCTGTTACGATCCACGTTACAGATTTCAATTCTGTAATCACAAAGGCGGCGGACAGTGCGAAATAAGTAAAAAGAACAGACAACGGGGAGTGTGCGTTTACGCGCACTCCCCTGTTTATAAAGCAGAAAAATAATTCCTGTTTTATAAACAGGGGAAGTGCGGCGGCCAGACATTTCAGAGGGGAAAAGTATGAATCGGGTGAAGAAAGCGTTAATTCCTGCAGCCGCGGTGCTGCTGCTCGCTGTTTCTGCGGCGCATGGCGCGCCGAAGGAGCAGACGCGCTATACGGCGACATTTCTGAATGTATTTGACACCAGGACAGAGATTACAGGATATGGAACGAGCCGGGAGGCGTTTACGGAACAGATTGAGCTGCTGAAGGAAAAGCTTGTCTGTTACAATGAACTTTATGATATTTATCACGAATATGAGGGAATCAATAATATCAGGACAATCAATGACAATGCGGGAGTCGGACCGGTTGAGACTGACATGGAGATTATCCGCCTGCTGCAGTTTAGCAAAGAGATGTATGAGCGCACGAACGGACAGGTAAATATCGCCATGGGAAGCGTGCTTTCTATCTGGCATGAGTATCGGGAGGCGGGAAATAATAATCCGGCAGAGGCCGCACTGCCGCCGATGGAAGAGCTTCTCGCGGCCGCCGGACACACGGATATCACAAAAGTCATAATTGATGAGGAGGCGTCCACGGTTTACCTGAGCGACCCGGAAATGTCTTTGGATGTGGGAAGCATCGGCAAGGGATATGCGGTGCAGCGGGTTGCGGAGTATGCAAAAGAGATTGGAATGGAGCATGTGCTCATAAGCGTGGGCGGAAATGTCTGTGCGGTTGGAGGCCGGATCGACGGGACAAAGTGGAGACTTGGAATTCAGAATCCGGATACCGGCAGTGAGGAGCCTTATGTCAGGAAGGTGGATATGGCGGACGCCTGTGTGGTGACGAGCGGGAACTACCAGAGATATTATATCGTGGACGATGAGCGCTACTGCCACATTATTGACCCGGATACGCTGATGCCGGCAGACTATTTTAGTGCCGTCTCTGTCATCGCGGAAGATTCCGGTGCGGCCGACGCCCTGTCCACATCAGTGTACAATATGACGTATGAGGAGGGCCTTGCATTTGTGAACGGACTGGAAGGTGTGGAAGCCATGTGGATCATGGAAGACGGAAGCATCCGGTACTCGGAAAATTTTGAGGCATTTCTGGCGGAATAAAACCGGAAAAGAATGGAATGTGGGAGAATCAGATGGAAAAAATTGCGCGGAAAAATGATATAATTTTGATTGTGGTTATTCTGGCAGCCGCGGCTGTGCTTTATATTGGATTCAATGTCTTTCAGCGTGCGAATACGAAAGAGCCGGTGGCAGTTGTCACGGCGGGAGAGAGTGTGTACGGGCGTTTCCCGCTGGATGAAGATGTCACGGAGAAAGTGGAACTGCCGGACGGGTCCTATAATGTGCTGGTGATAAAGGACGGCAGAGCAGATATTACCGAGGCGTCCTGCCCCGATGGAATCTGTGTGAATCACCGCGCGATCAGCAGACAGAGAGAGACCATAGTCTGTCTGCCCAATAAGGTGGTAGTGGAAATTGAAAACGGAGAGGAATCCGGTGTGGATTCCATGACCAGTTAGAGAGCGGAAAACATGAAGACAAGAAAAATTGCATATCTGGGACTTTTAATTGCGCTGGCGTTTATTTTTTCTTATGTGGAATCTTTAATTCCGGTTCATTCAGGTATTCCCGGAGCGAAACTGGGACTGGCGAATCTGGTGATTATAGTGGCGCTGTATACTTTAAATGACGGAGACGCATTTCTGCTGTCCATGATCCGGATTGTGCTGACCGGCTTTACGTTCGGCAGCATGGCGGCCATGCTCTACAGTCTTGCCGGGGGTATCATGAGCCTTCTGGTGATGGTCGCTGCGAAGCGGACAAAACGACTCACACTTACCGGCGTCAGTGTGCTGGGCGGCATATTTCATAATGTCGGACAGATTCTCATGGCGATCCTGGTGTTAGATACACCCAGCCTTGTCTATTACCTGCCGGCGCTGCTTCTGGCGGGAAGTCTGTCGGGAGTTGCGATCGGCGTGCTCGGCGCGGCGGTCACAAAGCGTATCCGTAAAATTGTGATATGGTAACGACAGACATTTTATTCTGAAAGCTGAATAAAATGTAAAAAACAGAAAAAGGGGCGGAGGGCAGGAGTGACAATTGAAGAGAAACATATTATGGAGGAGTACGAAATTCAGGTAAAGCTGCATATTAATGAGCAGCTGTACAATAAGGGAATCATTTCTAAGGAATTATATCAGAAGGCAAAGAAAATGATTATAAAATATCATTGAAGCAAAAAGAAAGGAGAGGGAGCAGCTGGCCGTATGGATTTGTATAGTATCAGAAGGGAGCTGAACAGCGGAAAATCAATTTATGATATTCCGATGAGAGTTACTTACTATGCCAGGGTATCCACTGAAAAAGATGAACAGTTACATTCCCTGTCGGCACAGATAAAATACTATTCTGATATGATAAAGCAGAATTCCAACTGGAAATTTGTGGAAGGATACATAGACGAGGGGCTGAGCGCGACGAGCGTAAAAAAGAGAGAAAGCTTCCTGACGATGATTGAAGACGCGAAATCGGGAAAATTTGATTTTGTCATAACAAAAGAAATCTCCCGTTTTTCAAGAAATACAGTAGACAGCATTCAGTATACACAGCAGCTGCTGACCTGCGGCGTGGGCGTTTTGTTTCAGTCAGACAATATTAACACGCTGCTGCCGGACAGTGAGCTGCGGCTGACGATTATGAGCAGCATTGCGCAGGATGAGGTGCGCAAGATCTCAGAGAGGGTGCGGTTCGGGTTCAGGCGGGCCATAGAAAAAGGTTCGGTTCTGGGCAATAATAAGATCTGGGGTTATAAAAAAGATAACGGAAAACTTGTGATTGTGGAAGAAGAAGCGGAGATTATAAGGGAAATCTTTGATATGTATGTAAACCGGCATTTTGGTATGCGGGTAATATCGAGGGTTTTGGGAGAAAAGGGGATCAAAAATTCCAGAAACAATGATCTGGCTGCCAGCACGATCAGAAATATTATTTCCAATCCGAAATATAAAGGTTACTACTGTGGAAATAAGACACAGAAATATGATTACAGGCATAACGCCAGAAAATATATAGAACCCGGAGAATGGGTGGTGTATGAAGATAAAGAAAATGTTCCGCCGATTGTATCGGAGGAATTATGGGAGCGGGCAAACAGGATTCTGAATAAAAGAGGAACCGCCATAAAGGAAGCGGCCGCCGCAGGTGCCTATAATAACCGGTACAGATATAGCGGAAAAATCATATGTATGAACCATGGGACATCTTATCACCATAAGATATACCGGTACAAAAGCGGTGTGCGGGAAGCGTGGCAGTGTAAGGTTTACACGGAAAAAGGAAAAAGCGCCTGTGATTCGCCGGCAGTTTATACGACGGAGTCCGATGAGGCCATGAAGAAGATCTGCGGAGATATGATTGCCCAAAAAGCGGATATTATCCGTGATTTAATAAAAATATATGCGGATGCCGCGGGCCGGTCGACGATAGAGAGAGAGCTGGCACAATACAGACTGAACATTAACGATCTGATGAAGAAAAAGGACAGGCTGTTAGAGCTGAGCATCCAGGGCAGGATTTCTGATGATGAATTTGAATATAGAAATAATTTATTCAACGCCGGGATTGAGGAGGCGGAAGATAAAATAAGACAGCTGGAGGAGGACAGGGAGAAGAATAAGGGGATAGCCGGTATGATAAGTACATTCCGGGAACTGATTTCCAGTGAGCTTGACTTTGAAGAAGGAATCAGCGACGGAATGGTCGATGCAATTCTGGACCGGATCGAGGTGAAAAAAACGGATCGGAAAAATGTGGTGCAGTTATACGTATATTTAAAAACGGAGGATAAAGCCAGGCTCTTCCTGGTAAAACGCAAACGTGGAAGTGAAGCTTCTGTCTGTGCCGGATCATACACATGATTAAGGCGAATATCGAAACGGAGATTGCCCCGATTGTCGGGAGCGAGGAGCAGGCGAATGATCTGATTTCCTATATCAAAGAAGGGCAGCAGAGCGAGGAGGGGGCCTGGGAGACCAACATTTTCGGAAAATCCATCGGTGAGCTGATGGAGGACGGTATCCGCAGCAAGATTGCGATGATGGACGATGAATGCCAGATGAAGCTGCAGGACACGATGCAGAAGATTGTCAACGACAGCAACGGCGGAATGGTCTGTATTATTATATGATAAGAAGAGGGTGTGGCGGTAAAACGCCGCACCCTGTTTTCTGCGCGTTTTCCGGCGTCAGGATCTTTTTCCGGTTCCGGGGGTTTTTGCGTCCTCCTCTTTTTCAGGGAGCTTCCTGTATTCGTCGGATTTCTGAAATTCCTCCATCACCTTCTGATAGGCGGCGATTAAGTATTCTTTTGCCGGATCCTCTTTTGAGACGGAAGAGAGGCTGTCCGAATAGACTTCAGCGGCCTCCTCCTTTGAGGTGCAGCTTTTAAGACGTGCCTCCAGAGAGTCGCGCATCATCTGCACGCGGGCGGCCTGCTGGTAGAGCACTGGGTCTTCCGCCTGCAGAAAGCGCATCTCCTCGCCGGAGAGCTTTTCCCCGCTCTTTAACTTTGCAAGAATGTGCGCCAGATATTCTTCTTTTTCTTCCTCCGTCATGCCGCAGGCGGGGCTTAAAAGTTCTGAGATGTTTTTTGTGATGGAAAAACTGTCCAGGGCGCTTTCTCCTGCGGCTTCACCGCGGCGCAGGCCGTAACCGGATCTGCTCAGACCGTCGCAGATCCGGTCTGTCGCGGTGCGTTTATCCCGTTCGGGGTGGAGAACCTTCGATAATCCTGAAATATATGTTGTCTGCATGAAAAACCTCCTGAGATGTGTGTCTGCTGATAATTCGTTTCCTGTCTTATATATCGTCAGAAAATGAAAAAACAACAGACGACACGAAAAAACACCGGCCTGACGGGAGCCGGTGTTTTCTGATATACAATCTGAATCTATATCTCTTTTTAAGCCAGTGTGTTCACAAGCTTTGCCAGACGGGAGACTTTTCTGGCAGAATTGTTTTTGTGATAGACTCCCTTGGAAGCAGCTTTCTCGATTCTGGAGACCGCGGCTGTCAAAGCGGCGTTAGCAGCTTCTTTGTCGTTCGCAGCGACAGCGGCTTCAACTTTTCTGATCGCTGTCTTAACACTGCTTCTGACAGACTTGTTTCTGGCAGCTCTTGTCTTCGATACTAAAATTCTCTTCTTAGCAGATTTGATGTTAGCCAATCCGTACACCTCCCATACTCAGTTCATGTTCACTGTTACATTAAATCCGGACACGGACAGTTTAATGTAAACATACCTGTATATTGTAGGATATACAGGCTTTTCTGTCAAGAGATATCTGCAAAAAAATAGCAGAATGCGCGGATATTTTTTTGCAGGCAAGAGAAACTATGTGATGTGAACTGCAGTGGAAACACAGACGGGAATGGAGGATGTTATGTATCAGATTCGGACCGACCTGGCGTTAGAGACGCAGGAGAAAATGCAGGAAGACAATGTGGAGCTGAAAGGCGTCCGGTTTATGGAGGAGAGGATTGACAAAAATCTGACGATCAGCACGGTTGTCATTGAGACGGAAAACGGTGCAAAGACGATGGGAAAACCCAAAGGGACCTATATCACAATTGAGGCGGGAAATATGGATGAGGAGGACGAGGATTATCACAGGGAGATCTCCGTCCAGCTCGCAAAAATCATCCGGAAACTGGCGCGCATACGCAGGGAGGAGACCTCCGTGCTGGTTGTCGGGCTTGGAAACCGCGACGTGACGCCTGACGCGCTCGGCCCGCGCGTGGTGGACAATCTTTTTATCACGCGCCATATCCTGAATGAATATGGAAAATACGCATTCGGGCAGGAGAGGGTGAACCGTATCAGCAGCATTGTTCCGGGCGTCATGGCACAGACAGGGATGGAGAGTCTGGAGATCATACGCGGAATTATAAAGGAGACGAAACCGGAGCTGATTGTCGTGGTGGACGCCCTTGCTGCGCGCAGCACAAAGCGTCTGAACCGGACGATACAGGTGACGGACACCGGAATCAATCCGGGAAGCGGGGTCGGCAATCACCGGCACGGGCTGAACGCCAGAAGCCTTGGTGTTCCGGTGATTTCCATCGGGATTCCCACCGTGGTAGACGCGGCGACAATAGTAAACGATACGATGTTCAGCCTTGTGACGGCTATGACGCAGAGCCCGGCATTCTCAACGCTTGGAAATTCACTGGAGGAGCTCAATGACGCGGAGAAATATGAACTGATCCGGGAGCTGCTCTCACCCAGTCTCAACGCCATGTTTGTCACGCCCAAAGACATTGACGAATCTGTCAAAAGGCTGAGTTTTACGATCTCGGAGGGGCTTAATATCGCCTTTATGGGCGCAAAGGCGCAGGTGCAGTGATGATACGGTTTTTTTCCGCGCCCTGCGGGCGGAAGGAGAGAGAATAAGAAACGCCTGTCATGCATAAATTCTATTATGCGTGTTTATCGATATCGGGACAGAAAGAAAAAAATATATACAGGTCCGCTCCTGATTACCGCAGGGATCGCGTCGGTCGTACTGTTCTTTCAGGGAAACGGGGATCTGCTCTTAAAACTGAAAACAGAGGCTGCGGTGGCCTGTTATCAGGAAATTCTGGAGTGGTACCTGCCCGGGCTGGCTTACGAGGCTGCGGACGGGGATGACGACGGACTGACCGGATGGCTGCTCGCCCATATCTTTCCTCTGGGGGAGGAACAGTGGTTCGGGGAGGAATATCAGACACAGTTTGAGAGCGAGCTTTCCTATGAGGCGATCCTGGCGCGGGAGGCGGCCGACGAGAACTATGTGGACGAGAACGGGAATGTGGTTGAGACGGGAGGAGGGCCCGCCGACTACGGTGTCATGTCCGGGGAAACAGACAAAACCGGTGCGGGAGCGGCTGCGGGGATCGTGGCGGAAAACAGTGCGGCGGATCCGGAGATGGCGGAAAAAGGCGCCGCGCCGGGACCGGAAGCGGCGGAAAACGGGGCGGTGCCGGATTCGTCCGGGACAGCAGAAGGAGAAATGACAGCGTCAGACCCGCCTGCGTCAGACAGCCAGGGACAGCCCGTGGCCGGAAACGACGGAGAGGGAGGTCAGACGGAGGGGAGTGCGGCGGCGCAGGGAGCCGGCGCCGCGTTGCCGGTCACCGCGACCGGAAAAGCCGTGACCTATCCGCGGGAAAAACTGAATGATTTCGATTATCTGACTCAGAATTTTTACCAGATCGACAATACGACGACGATCAATGGAAGCCAGCTGAACGCGGATGCCCTGCTCGGAAAAGACGTCCGTCTCTCTCATGACGCTTCCGTCCCGCAGATCCTTATTTATCACACCCACTCGCAGGAGGGATATGCGGATTCTGTGGCGGGAGATAAGTCGACGACAGTAGTGGGAGTCGGGGATTACCTGACAAAGATTCTGACAGAACAGTATGGTATGAATGTCATTCACCACAAGGGGGAGTATGATGTGGGGGACCGGGATCACGCCTACTCGCGGGCCGGTCCTGCGCTCGAGAAGCTTCTCGCGGAAAATCCGGGGATCGAGGTCGTGATCGACCTGCACAGGGACGGTGTGCGGGAAGATACCAGGCTTGTGACGGAGGTGAATGGGAAGCAGACGGCGAAAATCATGTTTTTTAACGGTTTAAGCCGCACCACGCGCACCGGCGACATCGCATATCTGGCCAATCCTTACATAGCGGATAATCTCGCGGTATCGTTTCAGATGCAGCTTAAGGCCGCAGAGTATTATCCGGGATTTACGCGGCGTATTTACCTGAAAGGATACCGCTACAATATGCATTACTGTCCGAAAACGCTTCTGATCGAGGTGGGAGCGCAGACAAACACGGTGCAGGAGGCGATGAACGCGATGGAGCCTCTGGCGGATATCCTGAATAAAGTGCTGACGGGCCCCCAGTAGGCGAAGAAAAAACGATGGATATAGTTTTTTGGCGCAATCAAAAGCTTGCCCGGCTTTCCGGGATATGTTAAAATAGAATATCCGGAGAAAAGCCGGGTTCCCGTTTTCAGGGAATCCGGCAGAGAACGCCCCGGGCACAGCGGACGCGGCGGATTTACTGCGGCGGGCGGAAGAAAAAACGCGCAGGAGGATACGGATGGAGACAAGAATCGCACTGATCGCGATAATCGTGGAAGATACGGAATCTGTCGGGCGGCTGAATGGTCTGCTGCATGAATACGGCGCATACATTATCGGCAGAATGGGGATTCCGTACCGCGGGCGCAGCGTAAACATTATCAGCGTCGCCATTGACGCGCCGCAGGATATCATAAACGCCCTTTCCGGAAAAATCGGCTCCCTGTCCGGAATCCAGGTAAAGACGGTGTACGCGAATCCCGGCCGGAAGAAGGAGCAGAGAGGATGACGGAGGACAAAAGGACGTGTGCGCAGAGTGTGCGGGAGATTACCGGCCGAATGCGCAGGGAAAGGGACATCAGCCTGCAGGAGCTGGGCCTTTTGCTTGCGACGAAAGACAGGGAGGGTATCTCGTATCTGGCGGCGCAGGCGAGGGAGGAGACACGGCGGATCTATGGGAATGACGTCTACATCCGGGGACTGATTGAATTCACGAACTACTGCCGGAATGACTGCTATTACTGCGGAATCCGCAGGAGCAGTTCCGGGGTACAGCGCTACCGGCTGACGCAGGATGAGATCTTATCCTGCTGCGAGGCGGGTTACGGGCTGGGCTTCCGGACGTTTGTGCTGCAGGGCGGGGAGGATCTGTACTTCACCGATGACAGGATCTGTGCGCTTGTGTCCGCGATCAAAGACAGATATCCTGACTGCGCCGTGACGCTCTCCATCGGGGAGCGGCCGCGGGAGAGCTACCGGGCGTTCCGGAGGGCGGGGGCGGACCGCTATCTGCTGCGGCATGAGACGGCGGACGGGGAACATTACAGACATCTGCACCCGCCGGAACTAAGCTGCGCCGAGCGTATCCGCTGTCTGCGGGATCTGAAAGAATGCGGGTTTCAGACAGGCTGCGGGTTTATGGCAGGCTCGCCGGGGCAGACGGTGGAGACGCTGTATAAGGATCTGCAGCTGATCCGCGAGCTCTCCCCCGAAATGGTGGGAATCGGGCCGTTTATCCCGCAGAAGGATACGCCGTTCGGGAAAGAGCCGGCGGGGACGCTGGATCTGACGCTGCGGCTGCTGTCCATAATCCGCCTGCTGCACCCGCGTGTGCTGCTTCCGGCGACCACGGCGCTCGGCACGATACATCCCGGAGGGCGTGAGATGGGGATTCTTGCCGGGGCGAACGTGGTGATGCCGAATCTGTCCCCTGTCAGCGTCCGCGAAAAGTACATGCTCTATGACAATAAAATCTGTACCGGGGACGAGGCGGCTGAATGCCTCTCCGGTCTGCGGGAGCGGATTGAGGGGATCGGATACCGGATAGCGGCTGTGCGGGGGGATTATCCGGCAGAGGCAGACGAAAGCTGATTGGAAAGCGGAAAAGACAGACGCTGACCGAAAAGAGAGGAGAAAGACGATGTACGATGTAAAATCGCGTAAAGCGGAGGAATTTATTTCTGATGAGGAGATCCGGGAGACGCTGGCATATGCGGACGCGAACCGGGAAAATGCAGAGCTGATAGACTCCATTCTCGCAAAGGCGGGGGAGAGAAAAGGTCTCAGCCACAGGGAAGCCTCTGTACTGCTGGCCTGTGAGCTGCCGGATAAGCTGGAGAAAATCTATGCGCTGGCAGAGCAGATCAAAAAAGACTATTACGGTAACCGCATTGTGCTCTTTGCACCGCTGTATTTGTCCAATTACTGCGTCAACAGCTGCGTGTACTGCCCGTATCATCTGAAGAACCGGCATATTGCGCGCAAAAAGCTGACGCAGGAGGAGATTGTGAGGGAAGTGACCGCGCTTCAGGATATGGGGCACAAGCGCCTGGCCATCGAGGCGGGGGAGGATCCGGTCAGAAACCCGATCGAATATATTCTGGAATCCATAGACACTATTTATGGTATCCGCCACAAAAACGGGGCAATCCGTCGCGTCAATGTCAATATTGCGGCGACGACCGTGGAAAATTACCGCAGATTAAGGGAGGCCGGAATCGGTACCTATATCCTGTTTCAGGAGACTTACCACAGGAAAAGCTATGAAAAGCTGCACCCGGCGGGCCCCAAACATGATTACGCGTATCACACGGAAGCGATGGACCGCGCGATGGAGGGCGGAATCGACGATGTGGGCCTGGGAGTCCTCTTCGGCCTGGAGCTGTACCGCTATGAATTTGCGGGGCTTTTAATGCACGCGGAGCATCTGGAGGCAGTGCACGGTGTGGGACCGCACACGATCAGCGTGCCGCGCGTCAAACATGCGGACGATATTGATCCGTCTTCATTTGACAACGGAATCAGCGATGATACTTTTGCAAAAATCTGTGCGCTGATCCGTATTTCCGTGCCGTACACCGGAATGATTATATCCACCCGCGAGAGCCGGGAGGTCCGCGAGCGGGTGCTGCCTCTTGGCGTGTCCCAGATCAGCGGCGCGTCAAAGACCAGCGTCGGCGGCTATGCGGACCCAGGGGCCGCGGAAGAGGTGACAAGCGCGCAGTTTGATGTCAGTGACCAGAGGACACTCGACGAGGTGGTAAACTGGCTGATAAAGCTGGGCTATATTCCGAGCTTCTGCACGGCGTGCTACCGGGAAGGGCGGACGGGGGATCGCTTTATGGAGCTCTGCAAAAATATGCAGATATCAAACTGCTGTCATCCGAACGCTCTTATGACCTTAAAAGAGTATCTTGAGGATTACGCAGGGCCGGAGACAAAACAGGCCGGAATGGAGCTCATTGAGCGGGAACTGGGACAGATTCCGAACCCGAAAGTCAGACAGACCACTTATGAGTATATCCATGACATCGCGGAGGGAAAGCGTGACTTCCGTTTTTAGGGAAGGGGTACTTACAGGGAGCAGGACAGAAATGAGGGAACATATTGCTGGTTCATTACAGGAGAAGGCAGGAAGGCAGG